>QIAM01000051.1 GCA_003225555.1 Acidobacteriota bacterium
CGTCCCATGGCGTTGTCATCCTGAGGAAGCGGAGTCTATCGCGAAAGCGAGAGACTCCCGACGAAGGACCCAAGTACTTGCTAGCAGTGTTGGCGCTGCCAGCCGGTACATGGGTCCTTCGGCCCGCAAAAGCCGCGGTCCTCAAGATGACAGACAGGTTGGCGATCGAGGGGATGGCTCGCTTCTCTTGCCGCGCCTTCCACCCCGGCTGTAGCATCAATACTTTGGGCATTCATAAGGAGACCTCATGGCAACCGAGACTTTGGCCACCCCAGCCACCCTCAGCGACACCCAGACTCGGGTTTTCAAGAACTTCATCGACGGCGAGTGGGTCGAGTCCTCGAGCGGAGAGACGTTTGAAGATCGCAATCCCGCCGACACCCGCGAGGTAGTCGGCATCTTCCAGAAATCCAGCAAGGCTGACGTGGACGCGGCCGTCGCTGCCGCCAAGCGAGCATTCACCAAGTGGCGCCTCGTCCCCGCCCCGCGCCGTGCGGAGATCGTCTTCCGCGCCGCCGAGATTCTGATTGAGCGCAAGCAAGACCATGCCCGCGACATGACCCGCGAAATGGGTAAAGTGCTCGCCGAGACCCGCGGCGACGTGCAGGAAGCCATCGACGCTGCTTACTACAACGCCGGCGAAGGGCGCCGCATGTTCGGTCCCACCACGCCCTCGGAAATGCCCAACAAGTTCGCGATGGCGGTGCGGCAGCCCATCGGCGTCTGCGGCATGATCACGCCCTGGAATTTTCCCATGGCGATCTCCTCGTGGAAGCTGCTGCCCGCCGTCGTCTGCGGCAACACCTGCGTCATCAAGCCCGCGCAGGACACGCCGCTGTCGACCTTCAACCTGGTTCGCGCGCTGGTCGATGCCGGACTTCCCAAAGGCGTCATCAACATCGTGACCGGCTTCGGCGCGGAGGTAGGGACGCCGCTCGCCGAGCATCGCGACGTGCGCGCCATCTCGCTGACCGGCTCGTCCGCAGTTGGTCGCATCGTGGGCGGCATCGCCGCTCAGAGCTTCAAGCATTGCTCGCTCGAACTCGGGGGGAAGAATCCCATGATCGTCCTCGACGACGCCAACCTTGACCTCGCCATCGAAGGCGGACTCTGGGGAGGCTTCGGCACTACCGGCCAGCGCTGCACCGCCACCAGCCGCATCATCGTGCAGAAAGGCGTCTACCGCGAGTTCGTCGAACGCTACGTGGACCGCGCGAAGAAGCTGAAGGTCGGTAACGGCCTCGACGAAACCGTGCAGATGGGACCCGCCATCAATCAGAAGCAGCTCGAGACCGATCTCAGCTACGTCGAAATTGGCAGGGCTGAAGGCGCCAAGCTGCTCACGGGCGGCCATCGCCTCGACAAGGGCGAGTACCAGTACGGTTGGTTCATGGAGCCGACGGTCTTCAGCGAAGTCGCTCCCAAGATGCGCATTGCGCAGGAAGAAGTCTTCGGCCCCGTTGTCTCAATCATTCCCTGCGACGGCCTCGAAGACGCCATCGACATTGCGAACGACATCGAGTACGGCCTGTCATCATCGATCTACACGAAAGATGTGAACAAGGCATTCTCCGCCATGCGCGACCTGGATGCCGGCATCACGTACATCAACGCGCCCACCATCGGCGCCGAAGTGCACCTTCCCTTCGGCGGCACCAAGGCCACCGGCAACGGCCATCGCGAAGGAGGCATTGGCGCGATTGATTTCTACACCGAGTGGAAGTCGGTCTACGTCGATTACTCCGACAAGCTGCAGAAAGCCCAGATCGACCGACCGGAGTAGAGGTCGCAAACCCGTCTGATCGAAACGCCCGCCAGAAACCAACTTCCGGCGGCATTTGTTTCCCGCCCCATCCCGCCAGCGTCCCTCAATTTGGCTAAGTACCTCGGTAATCTTGCCCGATGCCTTTCGTGCCCCTACTGTCCTCAACAGGACCCCCCTTCCCGATTCAGCCGCTAGAGGTGTTGCCTTGCAAGAACGTCGAGCACATCTATCCGGGACCACAGCCCAAGCCGCGCGCAGATTCCTATCCACGAGGTTGACGCTGGTTTGCCTGTTGCTGTTCGTTGTTCCCTGCGCCCCGGCACAGACAGCCGAAAGGTCCACACGCAAGGTCATTTCCACCGTGAAGCCCGCGTATCCTCAAACGCTCAGGAATCTGCACATTGAAGGACTGGTTCGCCTGAAGGTAACCGTAGCCGCAAATGGAACGGTCGGCGAAATCAAGGTAATTGGAGGCAATCCCATCCTCGTGGAGAGTGGGATAAAGGCTGTGAAGAACTGGAAGTATGCCCCAGGCCCGACGCAGACCGAAGAGGAAATCGTCCTCAATTTCTTCGACCGCTAGATTTTCGTCTCATCCTTAGTACAATCAAGGCGGAAAGCGAGCCTTCCTCATGCCCGCGACTCAGGCCCACGAAATCTCTGCCGCCAAGCGCTTGGCCAACGTTCGCTACGCCATCCGTGACTTGGCCTGCGTGGCCGATGAAGTCATTCGGCAGGGCCACAAAGTGCTGCCGCTCAACGTAGGCGATCCCCTCAACTTCGATTTCCAGACACCCCCGCACATCATTGATGCTGTCTATCAGGCCATGCGCGAGGGCAAGAACGGCTACGCGCCGTCTCCCGGAATTCCCGAAGCGCTCGAAGCAATTCGCGGCGAGGCCGCACGCAAGGGCGTCTCCACCGTGCGAGATGTTTTCGTCACCTCCGGCGTGAGCGAGACTGTTGATCTCTGCATCTCCGCGCTGGTGAATCCCGGCGAGGACATCCTCACCCCCAGTCCCGACTACCCGCTCTACTCGGCGGTCTTGTGCAAGCTGGGTATCGCGCTCAACGCCTACGACCTCAACGAAGAAGACGCCTGGCAGCCCGAACTCGCCGACATCGAGCGCAAGCTCACCCCGCGCACTCGCGGGATTGTGCTGATCAACCCCAACAATCCTACGGGCTCGCTGTGTTCACGTGAGATGCTGGAGCAAGTTGCCGAGATAGCGCGCCGTCACAATCTGGTTGTCTTCGCCGACGAGATCTACGACAAGCTCATTCTTGAAGACACGCTGCACACCGCCTTCGCGGCGGTCGCGCCCGACGTCCCTTGCATCACCTTCGGCGGTATGTCGAAAAACTACCTCGTCCCCGGATGGCGCATCGGCTGGGGCATCGTCTCCGGCGACGCCGCCGCCGTGAAGCCGTACACCGAAGGCATTCACCGCCTGCTGCGTGCCCGACTCTGCGCTAATCACCCCGAGCAGTACGCCATCAAGCCCGCGCTCGAAGGCCCGCAGGATCATCTCGTTGAAGTGCGAAGCAAGCTGCGCTCCCGCCGCGATCTCACGCAAAAATGGTGCGAGTCCACGCCCCGGGTGAGTTGCGTCGCCCCACGCGGCGCGTTCTACGCTTTCCCCCGCATCGACATCCCCGAGAACGACGAAGTCTTCGTCAAAGAACTCATCCGACAGAAGCACGTCATGGTCGTGCACGGCTCCGGCTTTGGCCAGAAACCCGGCACGCGACACTTCCGCATTGTGTTTTTGCCGGATGAAAAGACGCTGGCCAGCGCTTATTCGTCCATTGCGGAGTTCATCCAGAAGCGCTACGGAAAAGCCTGATTTGCCGCCGGGCTCGCTGCCACCAAACCGAAAGGAATAGGCATGCTGAAGGTCCAGGGATTCACCGTACCGCAAACCTTGGAGGAGGTAATTTCACCCGACAATACCGCACTGCTTATCTACGATATGCAGGCTGGGATCACCCGCCAGATTGCGAATGGCGATGAAATTGTCCGCCGGGTCCGCCTGATTCTTGAGTCGGCACGGCGAATCGGGATGCGTACATTTTTTACCCGGCACATGTCGTTGCCCAAGAACTTGATGGGAGCCTTTCAATTCCGGACCGCCCTGGCTTGGCAGCGGGTAGACTCTCCGGACAAGATTCAGCCCATGTTTCTCCGCGACAGCCCGACCTTTCAGATCATTCCAGAGTTGCAGCCGCTGCCCAGCGAGGCAATCTTTGACAAGCTCGCAATGTCAGCTTTTGTCGGTACTCCTTTGGAGATGGCTCTGCGAGACTGCGGGATTCGCAGTTTTATTGTTGCCGGCATCGCGCTCGAAATCGGGATCGATCCCACTTGCCGGCATGGAGCCGACCTTGGTCTGGTGCCGGTTCTAGTTCAAGACGCGTGCGGCTTTGGCAATTCGCAGGCCGCCGCCCACAGCCTGGCGTCATTGACCCACATGGGAGATTCCTTGCTGACCGACACCAGCACGATCTGCGATCTATTGGCAAAATTTCCGGCGGCCGGATCTTCGTAGAAGCTGGGGAACGGCTCGTTAGAAGATTCCCGGCATCACTGCTGGCACGCGCTGCGCATAATCTTCGAATTCCTTGCCAAACGCAGCCCGTAGCAGCTTCTCCTCGCTGCGCACTCGGATGACGAGCCCCACGGCAAACAGAATGACTGCCACAATCAGAGCCGTCCAGTGCTCCATCGCCAGCCCCGTTGCCACCAGCATGCCGAGCATTCCCGTGTAGATGGGATTGCGTACAAAGCGGTACGGACCGGAAGTGATCAGGTTATGGCCTTCGACCAGCCGTGCCGCAATCGCCCACTGCTTGCCCAGCGTGCGAACCGCGGAAGCAATCAGCCATACGGATGCAACCGCGAGGGCTAATGTGCATGCGGAAACTAAGATGCCGATGCTTCCAGAGAGTGCGGCGACCGGCGGCAGGAAAGGCTTGCCCGGTGGCTGGAACCAGACCAGGAAGTAGGCGCACATTTGCAGGAAAATGCCCAGCAGAGACATACGGTCGCGTTTGGCTTCCTGCTCTTTCGGTGGCCGCTTACGCAACAGAAAGACGGCAGCGAAGACCATCCAGCACAGCACCACCCCGCCAAGAGTGAACAGCGCAATCGGAGTCGGGTTATTCATGAATCGTCGGGCGCCAATTCTCGGGCGGCAAACTAATCTAGCGGGAAGCGTAGGACTTGGCAAATGCCATATTCCCACGTGTTGCACGTCAACTCCAGTGTATGACTATGGTGTAATGACCATGATTGAAAGGATGCTCGTTCATGAAAAAGATGGCGGCGGGAGCATTCAAGGTCCATTGCCTGGCGGTCATGGATGAAGTTCAGTCCAAGCGCGAATCCGTGCTGATCACCAAACGCGGCAAGCCCGTGGCGAAGCTTGTCCCGGCAGACAAAGACACTGACGATATATTTGGCTTCTTGAAAGGCAAGGTGCGCATTCTTGGCGATGCCGTGTCCCCGATTCTGACTCCTGAAGAATGGGGAGATCTTTATTGATCCTCTTCGATACAGATGTCGTTGTTTGGCTCGCCTCGGACGACGTGCGGCTCTCGAAGAAAGCGAAAGTTGCGATTGATGAAGCCCGGCGAGGCGACGGAGGACTTGCCATCTCCGATTTCACGTTGTATGAACTGTCCACGATGTTCCGCAAGAAGCAGGTTGGGCTTTCGATCAGCTTGGAATCCTTTCTGTCTGAAGTTGAGAATCGCTTCATTGTTCTTCCCATTACTGCCAGAATTTGTGTGAGCGCCCTTTCACTGCCCATTGCTTACCCGAAGGATCCAGGAGACCGCATCATCGGAGCAACCGCCCTCGTAGAAGGACTCACGCTCCTGACCGCGGACGCGCAAATCCGCAACTCGCGGGCAGTACCTACGCTCTGGTGAAGGGTACTTCGTGTCCTCGCCGTTCACTGTTAAGGAGGCTCTTGATCCATGGCGCGCCCGGCTTTCTCTTTCTCCCCAAATCTGCTTAAATCAAACAAAGGGGCAGCCCCGGTAGCGTGTCCGTGTTCCTACAATCGTGGTCGACATTCACTCCCACATTCTTCCCGAAGTAGACGACGGCCCAAAATCCTGGGACGTTGCCGTCGCCATGTGCCGCATGGCCGCAGCCGACGGCATTACACACCAGGTCGCCACGCCCCACGCCAACGACCGGTATCACTATGACCGTCCCTACCTGCTGGGACTTCTCGACCACCTACAGAAACTGGTAGGCGACTCGCCGAAGCTGGGGCTCGGCTGCGACTTTCATCTCTCCTACGACAACTTGCAGGACGCTCTGGCAAACCCCTCGCGCTACGCCATCGAGGGCACGCACTACATGCTGGTCGAGTTGAGCAACTATAGCGTCCCCCTCCAGACTACGGACTCTTTCTTGAAGCTCGGGGACTCCGGCATGACTTGCGTGATCACGCATCCCGAGCGCAACCCGATTCTCCGTGAGAGTCCGCAGCGCGTCGTGGAATGGGCCGAACAGGGCTGTGTAATTCAGATGACCGGATCAGCCCTGACGGGATTCTGGGGAGAACGCGTCCGGCACGTCGCGCAGTGGCTACTCGAGCATGACGCTGTGCACGTGCTGTCAACGGACGCACACGACACTGAGAAGCGCATTCCCGTGCTCTCCACTGCCCGAGACGCCGCCGCTGGAATGGTCGGCCATGAAGTCGCGCAAGCGCTGGTAGAAGGCAATCCCCGCGCCATCATCAACTCCCAACCGCTACCCTACTTCCCCCGCCCGCTGACCGGAAGCTACCGCAAGGGCAGCAATTAGCAGTTTGCCGTTAGCCACCAGCCATGAACTCAATCCCGTAAATGGTTTTGGGAAGGGCACGGCTTCGAGCCGTGCCGCCAAGACACAATATTCATGCGGGCTTCAGCCCCTGAGGCAGGCTAATCGCTAACTGCCAATTGCCAATTGCTGGTTTATCTACTGCGGGCTGGAACTACTCTTAGGCGTAGAACTCGTCGTGGGCACCGGATCAGCGGCCGGAGTCTTATACGCCGGCGCGAGCGGAGGTGCACTGTGCGACACAGGGTTCAAAGAGGTCGCGCGCGTAGCAGTCGGTGCTGTCGTCATCGCACTTTCCGGATTGAGTAAATGCTCGTGGCTTGGTCCCAGTCCGAGTGTGATCAGGGCGCGCGAATCCGGCACCGTCTTGGACTGCCAGCCGTGATCCGCCTGGTAGCGCCGCATGGCGTCCTCGCTGGCCTGGTTCCAGGTGCCGGTCGGTTCGCCCGTCAGGTAGTGCTCGCGGATTAGCGCCTCCTGGATAGCCTGCGCCCTCTCGGAATCAATCTTCTGCTGCCCCCGCGGCCGGCGCCGTGAACTGCGCTTGCTCTTGCTGGCAACGGAGTGACTAGTGCCAGGGACGCTCTTGCCGGCAGAATGCGTCGTCGTTTTGTGATGTTTCTTCTTCGAGCTTGTCTTCGTCTTGCTACCTGTGGCCTTGCTACTCGTCGAACTCGCGGTCGAAGTCTGCGGTTGGGCATGCGCCGCTGAAATTCCGAGACACACCAGCAACAGCACACAAACTACGCCGGAACACGCTTTACGAACTCCTAGTAGAAATTTCATCAACACTTCCCAAATTCCCTTACCCTCGATCCTTCCGCAAGACAGTAAAAGGCCCAACTGGCCCCGGCGCTGTAATCATCGCTCAAGGCGTACAGTACCAGTTCCGGTTGGGCCAATCGAAGTTACGGAAGTGTGCCCGGAAGGAAAATAGCTCCATCCTGTCGCGAGGTTCCGCGCTGCCGGACCAGGAACACCACATCCTGGCCACTCTTCAGGCCTGCTTCCACCTTCGCGAATTCCTCTTCGCTGTTGACCGGCTGCTTGTTGATCTCGAGGATGATGTCGCCGCGTCCCAGGCCTACATCTTCGGCAAAGGAGTTAGGCTTCACATCCTGCACAATGACGCCCTTACCCGCCGGCACGTCCAAGCGCTCGGCGATATCCGGCGTGAGCTTGCGTATGGTCACTCCGAACTTGCTCTGCTTGGGAGAGCTTTCATCATCATTGCCCTGATCTTCGCCCAAACGGGAAGCAAACAGCTTGGCGCGATCCGCAATGGTGACGCTGGCGTCCTGCGGTTTGCCGTTTCGCACAAAGCTCAACGTTACCTTCGATCCCGGCTTGCGCGCCGCAATGTCCGACACTAACTCGGAGCCCTTCGTCACCTTCTTGCCGTCTACGGCAGTGATCGTGTCGCCGACTTTCAACCCCGCCTGATCCGCCGGGCTGCCCGCGACAACGGTCGAGATTGTGACACCCGGCCCTCCGCCGTAGACGCGAGCGATCGCGGGATTATCTTGTCCCGAGAACATGATGCCGATCGATCCGCGCGATACCCGGTGTTCCGGACCGGTCAGCTGGTTGTACACCTGCACAACCGTATTCGAAGGCAGCGCGAATCCCACGCCGGCGTAGGCATTGGTCTCGCTGAGAATCGCGGTATTGATGCCGATGACCTCGCCACTCATGTTCACCAGCGGCCCGCCAGAGTTGCCAGGATTGATCGCCGCATCGGTTTGAATGAAGGTCTGGAACTGCCGTCCCGGCACGATGTCGCGGCCTTTGGCCGAAACGATTCCCGCGGTCACTGTCTCCGACAGGCCGAACGGACTGCCCACCGCGAGCACCCAGTCGCCCACTTCCATGCTGTCCGAATTGCCCATCTTGGCGGCCGGCAAGGGGCGGTCGGTCTCCACTTTGATCACCGCCAGATCGGTTTCCTGATCGGTTCCGATCACCTTCGCGTCGTGCTGTACTCCGGCAGCATCGTCCTGAAAGCGCACGCGGATGCGGTCGGCCTTATCAACCACGTGCCGGTTGGTGAGGATGTA
The DNA here is from genome assembly GCA_003225555.1 of Acidobacteriota bacterium. Lineage (GTDB taxonomy): Bacteria > Acidobacteriota > Terriglobia > Terriglobales > Acidobacteriaceae > Sulfotelmatobacter. Next base: position 8,666 of record QIAM01000051.1, read on the forward strand.
ACCCTTAGGATCGACAATCACGCCTGAGCCCAGCGAGCGCTCGCGGATCGGCCCTTCGTTACCCCCGTTAAACGGATTCTGTCCGCCCGGCCCCCCGAAGAAGCGGTTAAAGAAGTCGTCCATGCCACCACCGCCACCACCGCCGTTATCCTCATCGTCAGGATTCTGCGGTACCCCGCGACGACGGTGCGGACTCTTGACGGTCGATTCCGTATTGATGTTGACCACACTCGGTTCCAGCTGCTTCGCGATCTGCGAAAACGCGTTCGACATCTCATGCGGCGAGGGGACGGACAGCGGAGTCGCATCGCTCGACTTCTGCCCCTCCTTGCCCTTGACACTGGACGAAACCACCGTCCCGATCAGAATGCCGAGCGACAGCGTGGCCAGAATACTGAATGTGTAGACCCAACGACGGGCCCTGAGGCGCATCCAAATTGCGCGCGAATCCATAAGCTTCACTTTCCCTCCGGGAACTGGCAACCCCTTAGATTATACCCGTTTGTAAGCAACACCTGACTCTGCCCAAAGGCTCAGTAGAAATGCACTTTCAGCTCCAGCACCGATATCTTTAATCTTTTTCCGGAGTCATCCTGAGCGCAGCCGTTCTTCAGGCGGAGCGAAAGATCTTGCGTACATCTCCACCGAACTCAGCGGGGGATTGTGCCTCACTCCGTGGGACACTCTGTTAGACGCGCCAAACGGGTAATTCGTTTGATGCGTCACGCGCCGATATACGCCGTAATAGGAAAGAATTACGCGGAGGAGACTCTTATTTCGCTTCGTAGACTGTTTTGCCCCCGACCACAGTCCGAAGCACTTTGGTCGCCAGAACCTTTTCCGGAGCGGCCGCGGTCACGTCGCGATCCAGCACCACGAAGTCCGCCAGCATGCCCGGCACCAGTTTGCCCTTTTCCTTCTCCTCGAACTCCGCGAAAGCTGCCCCGGTCGTGTACGCGGCAATGGCCTGGTCCATGGTGATCCGTTGCTCCGGGAAGTATTCCTGCTTGCCGTTCTCGCTCTTGCGAGTCACGGCTGCGTAGAGTCCGCGAAAGGGCGCCACCGGCTCTACCGGATAGTCCGTGCCAAACGCCAGCGTCACCCCTTTGTTGAGGAACGTCGCCCACGCGTAGGAGGTCGCCGCCCGCTTCGGCCCCAATCGGTCCTGCGCCCAGCGCATGTCGGTGAGCACGTGACTGGGCTGCATCGAGGCGATCACCTTCAACTGTTTGAAGCGCGCGAACTGGGCTGGAGTCGTAACCTGCGCATGCTCAATCCGGAAGCGGAAGTCATTGCCGCCATTGGCTGCCTTCACTTTATTTTCCCGTGCAACCTTCTCCGCCTCGGCAAATGCGTCCAGGGCCATCTGGATGCCCTTGTCGCCGATCGCATGAAAGCCAAGCTGGAAGCCGGCGAGCACGCGTTCCTTCGCCATCTCATTCAGCCTGTCGGCCTCATGTCGCGGCAGCCCTGAATTCTTCGGATCATCCGCATAAGGCTCGAGCATCGCCGCCGTGTGCGACCCGAGCGATCCATCCATGAATGCCTTCAGCATCCCGGTGTGCAGCATCAGATCCGACTGGGGATGCGAATCGCGCTCCTTCTTCAGGTCTTCGACCGGGTCGTCAAATGGCAGCCACTCGGAAATGCGCGCCGTCAGTTTTCCCTCTTTTTCGAGCTCCTCGTAAATCTGGAAATCTTCAAAGGTAGAGAAGTCTTGCGCTGAAGTCACCCCGTGCTCGGCCATATCCGCCAACGCAACTTCAATGCCCTGCCGCAACTTGTCATGCGTAGGCTTGGGGATCACCTGTGCCACAGCCCCCCGGGCCGTCTCCCGCAAGATGCCGGTGGGCTGCCCGTTGGTGTCGCGATCGATCTTTCCACCCTCGGGATCGCGGCTGGCCAGCGTCACGCTCGCCAGCTGCAACGCCCGCGTGTTCGCCACCGCAATGTGCCCGTCGATCCGCCCCAGAAATACGGGATGCCCGCTCGAAACCTCGTCCAGATCCCAGCGGCTCGGCAGGGTCTGCACCGGCCAGATGGTTTCGTCCCATCCTCCGCCCAGGATCCATTCTCCCGGCTTGGATTTCTCCACCTTCGCCAGCACCCGCTCCCGCATCTCGTCCAGGGACTTCACTCCCGTCAGGTCCACCGTCAGCTTCTGCAAGCCGGCATCGGCAAGGTGCATATGGGCATCGTTGAATCCCGGCATGACAAAGTGCCCGTCCAGATCGATGAGCTGGGTCTGCGGCCCTTTCAGCTTTTCGATATCAGCTCTCTTCCCCACCGCCTGGATGCGATCCCCCCGCACCGCAATCGAATCTTCCCGAAGAATGGAGCTGAACGCCGTATTCGCCGGCACCCCGGTGTAGACGTTGGCATGCACAAAGATGACGTCAGCCTTCGGCCCGGAAGCCGCCGTCGTCGTGGCACTTGGCGCGGCGGCATTCGGTGCCTGCTCCTGTGACCAGCTCGGCACGGGAAAAACCGTAGCAACCAGGCACGCAACCACTGTGAGACGCGTCCAGACCAGCGTTTTGAAAGGGCGCGACTTCAAGTCTGCTTTGAAAGGGCACGACTTCAAGCCGCGCCGTAAACGCCGCACAATGACCTGCGGCTTTAGCCGCTGAGGGGCGCACGATCGGCCCATTCCCAAACGCAGCGTCGCCTCGTACCTGCCCAGGCCTGAATCGCTTCTCTTTTGGGTGGCGCACCGCTTTAGAGCTACGATAAGAACGGCAAAATGATTCCGGGCTTTAGCCCCTGAGGTCACGACTGTCATCATTCCCCCACTCCTGCCAGCGTGAGCAGGGTCAACAAAATCCGCTTGAGCCCCAACTCCCGCCCATTGGCATCGAACCACTCCTGCAACGTATGCGCCCCACCGCCCGATCCGCCGCCGCCAATCGCAATCGCTTCCTGCCCGAGCGACAAGGGAATGTTGGCATCGGTCGAAGCGCGCTGCACCTGGGCCGCATTGCTCAACTGCGCATCCACTGCCCGCACCACCTGCAAAATCCGCGCTCCCGGCTGCAACTCACCCGCCGGACGGCTGCCAATCACCACCACCTCGCAACTCACACCCGAAGGCCGCTTCTGCGCCGAAGACCGCATCTCCGCGGCCATGGTCTCGTCCTCCACAGCGCGGTTGAGCGCCAGCCGCATCGATTGCTCCAACCGCTCCATCTCGGCCATGGACGTGGATCGAATATCCACCTTCATCGATGCCGACTCCGGAATCGAATTCACCGATGTTCCCCCGCGAATGACCCCTATGTTGAACGTCGTCTTCGGAGTCGCGGGCACAGGCGTAGCAGTAAACATCTCGATCGCCTTGGCCAGAATCACAATCGGATTCGGCGCTCCGAAGTCGCTCCACGAATGTCCGCCCGGGCCGCGTACGATGACCTCAAACCGACGGCTGCCCAGCGCCTCGGCCACGATCGTGTCCGCACCGGCGCCGTCGAGGACCACGCTGTAGGCAATTGAATCCTTCCATCGCGGCGTCGAGAAAATGTGCCGCATCCCGCGCAGATCGCCCTCGCCCTCTTCCCCCACGTTCCCGATAAACACAAACGGCAGCGCATGCCGGACGCGCACCGTCCGCAGCAGCGCCGCAATCCCCAGCATCGCCGTCACCCCAGCCCCGTTGTCCGAAACTCCCGGCCCGTACAGCCGGCTTCCCTGCTGCCGAATATTCAACGGCGTGTTCGCCGGGAAGACGGTGTCGATATGCGCGCTCAAGGCGACATAGCGCCGCCCAAATCCAGGATGCGTCCCAAACACATTGCCCACATCGTCGATGCGGACATCATCCAGCCCGACTTCGCGAAAACGCTCCGCCAGCCAGGCCCCCCGCGCCGACTCGCCAAACGGAGGCGCCGCAATCCGCGCCATCTCCATCTGCCAGTGCGAAAGTTGCGGCTCCTGCGTGCGAAACCAGTTGAACGCCGACCGCACCTCGGGCGAGGCCGCCAGACGCGCCACCTCCTGCTGCACCGTGGGCGCAAGGTCCGACATGTCCGCGCGCGGAGGAGTAGGGCTCATGGGAAGTATTGCGTCATCTTACAACGCGAAGGAAAGAATGGGGATTGGCAAGCGCGGAAACGGGCGATTACCGGAGGGTGGTAACCAGATGTGTCAGAAAGACCCGACCTTTTGGGCACTATTCCCCACGCCCTGTCATCCTGAGCGCAGCAGATGCTTCGCGAATGCGAAGCAGCTGCGGAGTCGAGGATCCCTATACCAAGAGGAGAACCCGTCGGCAGCGCATGTTAGGTAGGGATCCTTCGACTGCGTAGCGTCTTCGCGTTGGCGAAGACGCCACTCCGCTCAGGATGACAAACGCGAAGGAATTTCTCTGGGAGAAATCAGATCAGTTCTTCCGCGCCGGCTCCGGCACGCACTCCAATATCTCCGCCTCGCTCAGGGTGTGGTCGCTCTGCTTGGCCCTTTGATAGATGCGCTCCACAAGATCTTCTTTCACCGCAATGCCGTGCCGCTCCAGCCAGAACAGCACATTCGATTTCCCGCTCATCGGACCAATATCAATAATCTGTTCCAGCCCAAACATATGCGAAGGCACACCCGAATACACCGTGTTCGCCAGCGCGACATCATCCTTGTGATAGGCCTTGACGATCGCCGCCGCGTGCACGCCCGTCGCCGTGCGGAACGCGTCATCCCCCACCACCGGATAATTCGCTGGAAT
>QIAM01000009.1 GCA_003225555.1 Acidobacteriota bacterium
GGTTTCGTAGATAGCGTTCAACACCTCGACGGTCGCGCGCTGGACGAGTTTGTCTTCCAGCACCGGAACTCCGAGCGGTCTTTTCCGCCCGTCGCTCTTGTCGATGTACGCCCTACGCACCGGCTTGGCCCGATACGCTCCTCGCTGCAGCCTATGGGAGAGATCTTGGAGATTATCCTCGAGAGTCTCGCCGTAGTGCCGCCATGTCTCTCCGTCCACACCGGGCGAGGCTTCCTTCTTCAGACAGAAGTAGGCCATGCGCAGCGTTTCCAGGTTGTAGATGTGGTGGAGAAGCGCTGTGAACCGCGTTTCCTTATCCTTACTTGCTGCTTGACGTACCCGCTGCAGCGCACTGGGCGCGTCCGTCCGGCTCGGTGTCCGGGACGCGTTTTGCTGTTGCGGGTTCCCTTTGGTCAGACCGCTTCCCTCCGTCCCCTCCGCCGCCGGTTGCCCAGCCTTGTTCGGGGACTTCGCAGGTACTACTGGTCTGTCCGACTTCCCGTGTTCGTTCATCATCGGCGTGCGTCCTTAGACTTCCCGATGCGTCCCCAGACATCTTCTGTCTGGGGTGAACGCGGGATCTCCCGGTTCCCATGCGAGGTGCTTCCGTACGTGCACGGGGTCTGTGACCGCGCGGGATCTCGAGGCACCTCGCGATATCGGCGCCTCGGGTGGGGCCTTCCGCTTCTCCTTACGGCGTCGGCATCCCGGAGTGAGTTCCTTACGCGGCTGAATACCCGGCCCGTACTCTCCCCTGTCAATGCTTCGTCGCCGCCCTCGCGGGCGGCTCCGCATGACTCGGGGCCGTTGTGGTTCGCTAGTCCTTCAACGTATGAAACTTTCATTCACAACACCTCGCCGGTTTTGACCGGCGCACAAGGAGCAGAACGTATGAAGCACTTACTCGAAGTGTGTCTGATCGCAGTAACTCTAGCTACCGCGCCTTCTGTGGCCGCGCAATCTGTGGTCACAGCGCCCGAGAACTCGGGTCCGGGACTGAAACTGGTCCGCCGAACTGGACCATCCGAGAACGCGGCTCAGGCGCTGCAAAAAGGGATCAGCGTGGAGCTGCCTGTAACCAGCAACGCCGCACCGATGCCGGCGGCGGACAATGAAGACGCCTGGATTGTCACGGTAGCGGCAGACGGGAGGACTTACTTTGGCACCGATCCGGTCACTCCCGCCGGTTTAGAGGGCGCAATGAAGAGTCGGCCTCGGAACCGTGAGCAGAAGCTCTACATCAAGGCCGATGCGCGCGTGCCCTTTGCCAATGTGGAGACAGTCATTGAGGCTGGACGTGCGGTCGCGTTCGAAGCACCAGTCCTGCTGACATCCCAACCAGGGTCGTCTGCGTCCGGCACCGTAGTGCCTCCACAAGGTTTGGAAGTGCTGGTTGATCCTGCACTGCCCGCTGGCACGGTAGCAACTGTCGTACAACTATTCAACTCCGGGCAGCAACCGCCCTTGCTGACGATCAACGGCGATGAGATTCCCCGGTCTGCTCTCGAAAGTAGATTAAGGCGGCACTTCCAGAAAGGCGATGCCAAGGTGATTCTGCTGAAAGCAGACGCGCGATTAACATTTGCCGACGTCGTGCAGGCGGTCGATACGTGCCGAGCGACGGGAGCCAAGGTCGTTCTTGGCATCCCAGGAACGTAAAGCAGCAAATTTAATCGGACGAGAACATGGGCCGGAACAATTCCGGCCCATTTTTTCAGTCTTCGGAGCTCACCAAACGTGGCAAGCATTCTCCGCCACCATAGGCTGTCCCGCTTTGCAGCCCCAAGCCTTCTGAAATTCCGGCATGTTCTGCACGACGCCGTTGACGCGATACTTCCCCGGCGAGTGGGGATTGGTCGTGACCTGCATGCGCGCGTATTCCGGACGTCGCTTTTCGCACCACACCCGCCCGAATCCAAGGAAGAACCGCTGCTCGGGGGTGTAGCCGACGATCTTCCGGCCTTCCTTTCCTGTCTTGTCATCGGCGATCATGTGCTCGAGCGCCCTCAGCGCGATGCGGGCTCCGCCGTTGTCGGCGGTGTTTTCTCCCAAGGTGAGACGTCCATTCAGCTTGAGATCGTCGACGGCGACGAAGATCGAGTATTCGTCGGCAACGCAGCTGACGCGTTTTTCAAATTCTTTGCCATCCTGCTCGGTCCACCAGTCGCGCAGGTTGCCCGTAGGATCAAACTTGCGTCCCTGATCGTCGAAGCCGTGCGTGAGTTCGTGTCCGATGACCAAGCCGATGCCGCCGAAGTTCACCGCGTCATCCATAGTCTTGTCGAAAAACGGCGGCTGCAGAATGCCGGCGGGAAACACAATCTCGTTATACGAGCCGTTGTAATAGGCGTTGACCGTGGGCGGAGTCATACCCCACTCCTTGCGGTCCAGCGGCTTGTCGATCTTGGCAATCTGTCGCTTCGATTCAAATTCGGTTGTCCGCGCCACGTTGCCCAGCAAGTCGTCCCGCTTGATGACCACAGAGCTGTAGTCGCGGTACACGTCGGGATAGCCGATCTTATTACGGATGGCCTGCAGCTTGACCTTAGCCTGCTTCTTCGTTTCGTCGGACATCCAAGAGAGCTCCTGGATATCCTCGCCGAGAGATTTCTCCAGCGCATCCACCATCTTGAGCATGCGCTGCTTACCCTCCGCGCCGAAGGTGAGTTCAACGTAACGCTGGCCCAGGGCCTCGCCCAGAGAACCGTCAACCAGATCGACGCAGCGCTTCCAGCGGTCCTGGATCTGTTTTTGGCCGGTCAAAGCCTGCCGCATTTTGAAGTTGGCATCGACGAAGGACTGAGAGAGCCAGGGAGCGGCCGCCCGCAGCACCTGCCAGCTCACATAGGTCTTCAACGAATCCAGCGATTCAGACTCGACCACGCCGTTCACTTGCTTGAAAAATTCCGGATTGCCGACATTCATCTCCGCAAAGCTGGGAGCGCCGACCGCGACAAAGAAGCGATTCAGATAGAAGTTGGGCGCCATTGCGACGGCGTCATCGCGCTTCATCTTGTGGTCGCGGTTTTTGGGGTCGCGGCGCAGCGTGCGATCCATGGAAGCCTGTGCCAGAGCAGTTTCAATACGCAGCACGGTCTTGGCCGAATCCGCCGCCTGCTCTGCGGATTGCCCCGCCAGCGTGAACATCTCAGACACGTAATCGACGTAGTGTTTGCGCATGTCGACCATGCGTACGTCGTCCTTTATGTAATAGTCGCGGTCCGGCAGCGACAGCCCACCCTGATCGATGTAGGCGATCACCGTGTTGGCATTATGCAAGTCGGAGTTTGAATAGAAATTGAACAGCGGGCTGGGACCGACGACATGCACGTGCGCAATCTCGTCGATGAGCGCGCCTTTGTCCTTGACCGCGGCCACACGGTCGAGCTCGGGCCTCAGTGGAGCAATTCCCTTCTCGTTGACCGCCTTTTCGTCCATGCAGGAGCCGTAAAGGTCGCCGATCTTTTGATCGATGGCGTCCCGCCCGGGGCCGCCGGCGGCAGCCTTCTCCAGAATGCCGCGTTCAATGTTGAGATTGCTCTCGTCGAGCTCAGAGAAACTCTGCCACGCCGGCCGGTCGGCGGGAATCTCGGCTTGCTTCATCCAGTTGCCGCAGGCGTACTGGTAAAAGTCCACGCAGGGATCGATCGTCTTGTCGATGGTGTCGGTGCTGAAGCCCGGGGCCGGCTTCGTGTTCGAGGCGGATTGCGCAAAGCTGGCAGCGCAAAGGCCGAGACAAAAAACGACGGCTACGAACAGATGGGAAGGTCGCATGAAGACTCCTAAGGAATGTCTCGTGATTCTAAGCCCAAAAGAATTGGACGGGCAAGAACGGGAGAGGTGTGCCCAAAAAGAGTTAATTTCTTGCAAAGCCAAGGACAGTCGCGCTCGGGATCGCCGCCTGCATCGGAAAAGTTTCGGAAAGATTAGAAGATTTCGGAAACATTAGAGACGCAATCCGGAAAAGCCTTGCACATCCAATCCTGACCACCCCTCCCAAATCGGGGAAACCACTCCTATCTCATTGAGAAAGCCGCTCCCTCCACTGGAGGAAGGCTTGCTCCGTATGTGATCGCTGGCGAAGAGCTGACCGCAAAAACCATCTCGGGGCCACGTCCAGTCTTTGAGTAACGCCATTCAACCACGAATTGGAGGAACATCAGTTTGCCAGTAGCCCGAGTGCTCGTCTTCCTGCTTGCAGTTGTCAGCGTTGTGGCGGCACAGACCGTACCCAACGACCTGCAAGCCAACGAATTGCCCAACGCCCCGAGTGCGCTCAGCATCGTTCAGCCCGACGCTCCCTCGGCCGCGCCTAAACCGCCAAGGGTGATCGACAAGAAATTCATCATCGTGATGAGCGCGCTGGGAGTAGCTGAGAGCCTGCGCTTCACCACGCGAACCATGGTCGTAGAACGCGAACTTGCGGCGGGCGCTCCCTGGATCACCAGCACGCCCTCGCATTCGCACCTGATTGCGAAAGACGCGGCCCTGTACGCGAGCGCGTTGCTCGTCGCCTATGAAATGAAGAAGCCCCACGACTGGCTTCCCCGCGACTGGATCATCCGCAAGCTCTGGTGGGCTTACCCCGCCGCCATGACCGCGCTTCACCTCAAAAATGCGGTCGGCAACATTCGCACAAAAGGCCCCGGAGGCTGCACCTCGATCGAATGCGCCATGCAAATCCCCTAGCTCGTGCCTCCACCCTGCGCTGAGACGGGTATAATTTGCTGATGACGAGATTCCGTGAAGCCGGCTCAGTCGCGACTCCCCCCAACGCTTCAAACGGCAACGCCTACAGCGTTCCCACGCCGCGCGCCGAGTGGCTGATTCGCCGCAAGCAAGAGAACACAAACGGCAACTTCTCTCAGATGCACTACGCCCGCCAGGGCGTAATCACGGAAGAAATGGGCTACGTCGCCCACCGCGAGAAGCTGGCGCCGGAACTGGTGCGCGACGAAGTGGCCCGCGGGCGCATGATCATTCCCGCGAACATCAACCACCCGGAACTGGAGCCGATGGCCATCGGCGTGGCTTCACTGTGCAAGATCAACGCCAACATCGGCAACTCAGCCGTCACTTCCGAGATCAACGAGGAACTGAAGAAGCTGCACACCGCGGTGCATTACGGTGCAGACACCGTGATGGATCTTTCCACTGGCGGCAACATTCACGAAATTCGCGAAGCGATCCTGCGCCACTCGCCGGTGCCGATCGGAACGGTGCCAATCTACGAAGCCATAGCACGCGTAAAACGTGTAGAAGACCTGAACGCCGAAGTGATGCTGGAAGTGATCGAAGAGCAGGCCGCCCAGGGCGTCGACTACATGACGATCCACGCCGGAGTGCTGATTCAGTATCTTCCGCTGATTTCGAAGCGCATCACCGGAATCGTGAGCCGCGGCGGCGCCATCCTCGCCCAATGGATGGCCTACAACCACAAACAGAATTTTCTCTACGAGCGCTTCGACGACATCGGCAAGATCTTCAAGAAATACGACGTCAGCTTTTCCCTGGGGGATGGCCTGCGCCCCGGCTGTGTAGCCGACGCCAGCGACGAAGCTCAGTTCGCTGAACTAAAAACTCTTGGCGAACTGACCAAAAAAGCCTGGGAACACGACGTGCAGGTGATGATCGAAGGCCCCGGCCACGTCTCCATGGACAAGATCAAGGAACAGGTCGAAAAAGAAGTCGAGCTCTGCTACGAAGCCCCGTTCTACACGCTGGGGCCGCTGGTAACCGACATTGCTCCCGGCTACGACCACATCACCTCAGCCATCGGCGCAGCCATGATCGGATGGTACGGCGCCGCCATGCTCTGCTACGTAACGCCCAAAGAGCACTTAGGCCTACCAAACGAAAAAGACGTGAAGGACGGCATCATCGCCTACAAAATCTCCGCCCATGCCGCCGACATCGCCCGCGGACGCCCCGGCACCCGCGACCGCGACGACGCCCTCAGCTACGCCCGCTACAAATTCGACTGGGAAAAGCAGTTCGCCCTCTCCCTCGACCCCGAAACCGCCCGCTCCATGCATGACGAAACCCTACCCGACGACTACTACAAGGAAGCCGCCTTCTGCTCCATGTGCGGCCCCAAATTCTGCTCGATGAACTATTCCTCCAAGGTAGACGAGTACAACAAGCAGGTCCACGGGATTGAAAAGAAGGACTACTCGGAACTCGTAGAGAAACTGGTATCGCTAAAATGATTCACGTAGGCGCGGACGCTCTCGTCCGCCCGTACGCGAATCATCGCCCTTCCAGAGTAATATCCCCCACCGAAACGTGCGCCCGCAGCTCATACTTGCCGTCGCCGTGATACTTCAGCGTCTTGCCCAGCCACCCGCTAGTCTCGCCGTAGCCGTTGCTGTTCACATCCCCGATGCTCGTGCTGGCATGCACCAGCCGATAGCCTGAGTGCACAGCATCCACGCGGATGTCGCCGACCCTGAGGGTCAGTTCCTTGTCGCCCTCGATATCCTCCACAGTCAGATCGCCAACCTTCTCATGAACGTCGAGGTTGGTGTTCTGTGGCACCTCAAGTTCCACGTCGAACTGCGTGTTGTTGCCCGATGCGTGAAACGCGATCGAGGCGTCGCTGCCGCGAACCTCGAAATCCACCTTAGCGTTCTTGACGTGGCTCTCCCGGCGGGACTTGACCGTATAGTGCAGTCGAATCTTGTTCGACTCCCCGCGGAGGATGCGCAGATCGCCGACGCTTAGGCGGACGTGCAGCGTGCCGCCCGAGACAAAATCGCGGACGTCGCTGTGGGATTCCTCATAGTCCCAGTGGTCTGAAGCGGCGGCGAAAGGAACCAACAATAAACAGAAAAGAACTGTCCTGTGCAGCGTGAACCGGACAAGCGATTTTCCGGCCATGGAACACCTCCGGGGCGGAGTGAGACCCTAGCCGGAGATACGCGGATCATCGCAGAAGAGTTCCCACAAAGATCTCATGTCGAAGCATTATTGAGCACTTGCCAGGTGTTTCTGTTCGTTGATGATGAGGGCCCCACCAGTCCCAGCCCGATTTCAATTCCCGCCGGGTGCCCCAGGTCTCGCCGCCTTTGCGAGACCTGGGATTTTCCCCATCCCAAATCTCTACCGCCCAAGTCCTCCACCCAACCGACCCCTCCCCAGACAATCCCACTACTCTCCGTCGCACTTCAAATGCTCAAGCAGAATTTAGCCCGCCAGTTACACCATCTGGCTGACGGCCAACGGTTTTGGCAGGCTCGCTACTACGACTTCAACGTATGGACCGAAGCCAAGCGCATCGAAAAGCTGCGCTACATCCACCGCAATCCCGTGAAGCGCGGATTGGTCCAAGACCCGGAAGACTGGCCCTGGAGCAGCTTTCGCCACTATGTCTCCGGAGTCGAAGGTGTAGTCGAAATCGAGTCCCAGTGGACCGCAAGAAAAAGGGAGCGGATGGGTGTAACGTTGCGACTCACCGGTCCAGATCAAAACCCCCGCCTTGTCTCTCCAAAAAACGGAGAGACAAGGACGGGGCCCCCCGGGAGTAAATGTGAGTAAAAGGTGAAGAAGTTAAATAAAGACAGGGAAACGAAGATGTCAGGGTCGAGAGACAAGATGTCGGGGTGCCCCACCCTTCTCGCGCCTTTTGCGAGAGGGTGGGGTTTTTCCCACTGCTAACCACTTAGAACTCTCACTCTTGCCTTTCCCCAGCCACACACGTGAGCTCAGTGCGTTGCCATCGCTTCTCGCAATCTCTTCTCGGCCCCGGCGGTCCAGTAACCGCATTCAAGCCGGATAAAGACTGAGGTATAGGGAATCGTCAGCCTCGTCTTCAAGACTAGAATATGGAACGTCTTGCCCGCTTCATCCAGCTTGGAGATGATCTCCTCGTGTGGCAAAGACTGCGCTTCGGTTTTCCCTACGAGGGTGGTCAGCGCTTCACGATAAGCGGTCACTCCTTTGGCATCACTTTCGGATACCCGCTTAAGCTCCGCATCGGTGAAAATCACTGGACGAACATGCTTGGCCTTAGCCACCTGGTCAAGCACCGCCTTAACCACCTCAAGTTGATCGGCGTTGGTATCGACTGTCTCAATCCCCGCACTCGTTTGCAATGGATAAGCCGAATCCACAACTGCGATCCAGTTCCGATGGCCCAATAATGGCAGCTCCTCGTTAAGCAGCACGCGCCAGTTTTTGGGTGGATGGTTGCCCGCGGATCGACCGTTGGCCGCGGAAGCAAGAAGCGGCAGCAGGCAAACGGCAGCGACGGTGAGAACTCTCCTAAACGTAGCGAACACAGGTCCTCTCTACGTGCCTCAGCGATGCAAACGACTACTCCTTCACCCCTAACTGCCAAAACAAGAACAAATAAACATCCGTGAACTCCTCAATCTGTTTGGTGACCGGCTTCCCTGCCCCGTGCCCCGCCTTGGTCTCAATCCTTAATAAGATCGGACGTTCGTGGCTCGCACCATTCTTCGCCTCGGCCTGCATCAGCGCCGCCATCTTTTTGGCGTGCATGGGATCGACGCGCGTATCAGTGTCCGCAGTCATGAACAAGATTGCGGGATACTCCGCGCCCGCCTTCACGTGGTGATACGGCGAGTAGGCGTAGAGCCACTTGAACTGCTCGGGATTTTCCGCGCTGCCGTACTCCGGAATCCAGAGTTTGGCAATCTGGAAATTCTGGTAGTGCAGCATGTCGAGCAGCGGAACCTGGCAGACCACGGCGCGGAACAGGTCGGGACGCTGCGTGATCATGGCGCCCATGAGCAGGCCGCCGTTCGATCCGCCCTGCACCGCGAGATGATTCTTGTCGGTATATTTCTCCGCAATCAAATGCTCGGCCGCGGCCGTCATATCATCAAAAACGTTTTGTTTCTTGTCGAGCATGCCGGCCCGATGCCAGTCTTCGCCGAACTCGGCTCCGCCGCGCAGGTTGGCGACGGCATAGATGCCGCCGTGCTCCATCCACAGATATGCGGTGCGGCTGAACGTCGGCGTCAGGCTGATGTTGAAGCCTCCGTAGGCCGTGAGCAGCGTGGGATTGTGCCCGTTCTTCTGCAATCCTTTTTTGTGGACGACGAACATGGGCACGCGCGTCCCGTCTTTCGACTGATACCACTCCTGCTGCACTTCGTAGCCCGAGGGATCGATCGAAGGCGCGTCCACCTTGGCCCACTGCGAAGTCGATCCCTCCTTCAGGTCATAACGATAAATCGCGGGAGCAAACGTAAACGACTGGAAGCCGTAAAAGACCTCGTCGCGATCCCACTTGCCGCCCGACCCGAACACGGTGCCGATGGCAGCCAGTGCCACATCGCTGAGCTTCTTTCCGTCAAGGTCGAAAATCTTGAGTTGCGACGTGGCATTCTGTTCATACTGCGTGAAGAGCTTGCCTCCCCAGACCGCGGCGCCCTGTAACACCGCATCCGTCTGAGGAATTAATTCCTTCCAACCCGCGCGTTCATAATTCCCCGCGTCGACGACGAAGACGCGGTACCGCGGAGCGTCTTCATTGGTAGTAATAAAGAGGCGCCCGTTGTAAACCGACCCGCCGTAAAGAAAATTCTTTCCCGTAGTCACGCGCGTCGCCGGAGTACCGGCCTTCAAATCCATCAGGAACAGCTCCGACTTCGTCCAACCCTGCTCGACGCTGATCAACAGCCAGCGCCCATCGTTGGACAGGTTCACGTTAGGCCAGTCCTCCGCATCTCGCCCCTCGCCGAAGATCAAGGGATCCTCCGCCGGATCGCTGCCCAGTTCGTGATAGAACACGTGCCGGTTGTACATCTCCTGCCCTTCCGCCACGTCGCCCTTCTTCGGATAGCGCGTGTAATAGAAGCCGGAGTTGTCATGCTTCCAAGCAATGCTGGCCGCCCGCGTCCGCTCAATCGTATCCGGCAGCAGATTGCCCGTCTTGGTCTCAACGATGTGCAGCGTACTCATCTCCGAGCCGCTGGGCGAAGTGCCATAGGCAAGATACTTCCCGTGCTCCGAAGGCTCGTACCAGTCAAGCGCAATGGTCCCGTCCGCCGCGAGCGCGTTCGCGTCGACCAGAACGCGGTCCTTGCCGTCGCCGCCCTCGCGCACATAAAGCACCGGCTGATTCTGCATCCCCTCGCGCCGCGTGTAGAAGTAATACTTCCCTCCAATCTGCGGCGGAGTAATGCTGCCGATGGACAGCAACTCCGTCAGCCGCTTGTGAATCGACGCGCGCCCCGGAAGCGGATCCAGCACCGTCCGGGTGTAAGCCATCTCCTCTTCCACCCACTTCTGCGTCTCCGGAGTCTTCCCATCCTCCAGCCACCGGTAGTTGTCAACGATTTTTGTCCCATGTAGCGTCTCTTCGATAGGCTTGACGGCAGTCACCGGAGGAGAGGCTGTCGATTTACCCGAAGACGCGGAATCATCCGCCGAATACACCGCAGCCGGCAGCAATAGAAAAGAAGCGAAAACAGAGAACAAACGCAATCCTCCCCACATAAACACCTCGATAACCCGTAAGCCTACCAGAAGCTACCAGAAGCCGAAGCAGTTTTCAGACCCCAACCCAGAATGCTATGATGATGTGAAAGGTCGTGCTCCCGCACGCCCCCCAACACTCCTCAGTAGCTCAATGGCAGAGCATCCGGCTGTTAACCGGAGGGTTGTAGGTTCGAGTCCTACCTGAGGAGCCATTCTTTTATCAGTTTACAGACACCTTCCCTTTTGACTGTCCAGCTATATTCAGCAAAACCCCAGTGGATTTTCGTCGCTGCCGTTTATTGCGCAGCAGGAGGGCAGCAAGAGTGACAAGGTGGATGCGCGCAAGTTGGCCGACTTGCTGCGTACCGGCATGCTACGACCGGTCTACCACGGAGAAAACGGACTACGGACGCTGCGCGAGTTGGCGCGCAGCTATCAGACCATCAGTAAAGATTTAGACCGGGTGATGAATCGGCTGAAGGCGTTGTATCGCGGTATCGCGGCTGGGGGATTGCCTGTTCCGGGACCCAGGTCTATGCTGCGCGCTATCGCGAGGAATGGTTGCACAAGATCCCGCATGCCGGCGTCCATCGCCCAGCTGCTCTATCAGCAACTGGATGGATTGCAGGCGTTGCGGCGAACCCTACGCCCCGAGTTGTTGGCGGAGAGCCGGAAACATAAGGCGGCGAAACTGCTGCGCCAGGTCCCCTGCATCGGACCGATTCGCGCCGCCCGTTTGCTGGAGCTGATGCAAACTCCGCATCGATTCCGCAGCCAGCGACAACTGTGGACCTACAGCGGCCTGGGCATGGAGACGCACGACAGTGCGCAATACCGCTATGTCCGTGGACAACTGCAACGCTCGAAAAAACCACAACCGATTCGTGGTCTGAATCAGAATCGCAACCATGAGATGAAAGAGATCTTCAAGGGAGCCGCTACCCGGGCCAGCTGTGGGGTGGGCCCGCTGCGCGACTTCTATGTGGCCTTGCTGGATAAAGGGATGAGGCCCGAGATGGCGTGTCTCACCCTGGCACGTAAGATCGCGGCCATTGCCTTGACACTTTGGAAGAAGGAGGAACGTTTCGACGCCGAACCACTGAAGCCGCAAGCAGCTTGAGCATCTCAGAGAACCCAGGTGATCCTCCAGGTTTACGTGCCGCGATGGTAGCCAATCGGTTCGTGCGATGCTCGGGTTCGAGGGAGAGTATCCATGCACTCATTAGGCGTTCGTGTACTGTCAGGCAGTACCGAGACTCCGGGTCAATCCTATGCCCTCGGATAACCCAACAAAGCCATAGGCCTCAAGTCTCAAATAGGATCGTGGTGGGCACTTAAGCCAACCCTTGGCTTGCGTAGCTTCGGTACCGAGCGGCGTCAAGCGCCACTGCTCCATGAAACCGTTAGGTCAGGGAGATCAACTGGGGTTGGCATCGCCGCTGAAATACGCGGCGATCCACAGCGGTAAAACCAAAAGCCCCGCTAGTAAGGAGGCAGGGCTGGATGCAAGCTACCAGCCTCGTGTCCCTCGCGGGGGACGGAGAAGAATTTTTTCTTGACATCCTCTTTAATAGGATGAGTGCTATCGCCTGTGGGTGTTGAAAGAGTCACTGTGATTAGCACACGGAGTGGTGGCAGAAGCGTGGTACAAGGAAGAAATCCATGCTCTGCTGGACCACCATTCTCGGAGAGATGCTCATCATGATGGGGCAACATTCTCGTTCGGAAGCGTTGTTGTCAATTGTTTGTACGGTTCGGCACTGATCTACGGCGTGACCGCGGAAGGCGGCGACTATTGCGGTTGCGGTACGATCTTCAAGATCGTCCCCCCTAAGCGTTCGGATCGCCGAGAGCCCGCTGTGAAATCGTTGAAAGAGGCGGTTGTCCCCGACAAACATCTTTACCGAGAATGAAACATCCCCATTACGCTCAAAACCCTCAATGAGCGACATCCGATTGCGACATCTATCCTCAGACCGCTTTGGTTTCTGGCCGCAAGATCACCTCCATGTTGCTACCCGAAACCATTGGCACCCGATGCTTGCGCTCACAACCTACTCCTAAAGGTGCGCCCTTTTATGCGATTTCTACACCTACCTTGCCGCGCTTGAATCCCGCTCCTCGAAGCGAGGCCTCGAAGACTTCCTCAAAATTGGGATGGCTACCTTCAGGCAGCACTCTTTTCGAGATTCCCTTGACTGGCACGTGACTCGCCGGAAGGCTGCACAGCAGCCAGCGGGAGGGCAACGATTATTGCGGTTCCGTGTGAATTGGACTCGATATCGAGACTCCCACCCAAATCGGTGACACGCTCGCGCATCCCGCTAAGACCGACTCCCACATGACTGCCATTTAGGTCAGAACCTTGTCTTAACCGAGCGGGCATTCCCCGGCCGAAATCGCGCACGCTCAGCAGAGCTCGGTTTCCGGTGACGGTCAGGCCGATTTCAACTGACGAGCTACCGGAATGGCGATGAACATTCGTTAGGCTCTCTTGCAAGATGCGGAACAGGGCAATTTCTGTTAATTCTGGGAGTCGATCAATGCCGTCGGGTAAGTCCAGTTTGGCTTTGATTCCGCTTCGTTTCCCAAATTCATCAATGTACCAGCGGGCTGCAGAGGCAAACCCAACCTCGTCTAGCAGGGGAGGATGTAAGAGACACGCCAGAGTGCGAGTTTCGGCTATGCTTCGCTCGACCGATTCCAAGGCGGCGGACAATACTTCTTCTTTGCTCGGCGCATCTGCACGACTCAGCGATTCCAAGTTCATCTTTATGCTCGCCAAATACTGTCCCAAACTGTCGTGAAGGTTACGCGCAATTCTTCTGTGCTCCTCGTCTTGTGAACGCATTAGTTTGGCTGAGAGATGCTGGAGCGAGGCGGTGCGTTTTTGGACTACCGATTCAAGCTTTTCGTTTGCAAGTCGCAACTGAACTTCATTTTCACGTAGGGCTTCCTCCGCCCGTACGCGTTCGGTTACGCTCTCGCGCAATGCTTCCTCAGCCTTCTTGCGCTCGGTGACATCGTAGAAGCAGTTGATCGCTCCTGTGATTTCTCCTCGGTCGTCCTTCAGTGGAGCAATATTCACGATGACGATAATCCGCGAGCCATCAGGCCGCTCAATATGCACTTCCGCATCATGCGTCCCCGGTACCTTGCCAATCAGCACGTCGCCCATGGGACATTGCTCATGTGGCATGAAACTGCCGTCCGGGCGGTACAGCTTGAACGAGCCGCAGAACCGCTCGTCGGTATCACCCCGTTGCGGTTTGCGACCCCATAGTTCCGCTGCACGGTTGTTGTATTCCCGGATCACACCTGAGGCATCACAGGAATAGACGGCGACGGGGGCCAAATCGAACAAGGTACGATAACGCTCTTCGTTTTCGCGCAGCGCGTCTTCGGCTCGCTTGAGGTCTACCGCGCTTTCATCTTCAAACGTTCGATTAGGCTTCATAGTTGATCCTCTGCGTCCCGCCGTGGTCTAGAGAGAGTTGGCGCAACCTTTGTCTTGTCGCGGCTTCCACTGACCGGCGAAAGATTTCGACCGTCTGACGTATGCGGTAGAGGCTTGCGGCGTTGTTCTTCGTCGAGCGAAGCAATGAGTTGCTGGACCAGTCCGATCATCCTGTTTGGATCCTGTTCCTGTTGGACTTTTTGCGCCACTTCACGCCAGCCTTCCGGCGGAGGCGTGACATGGTCTTGCGTTTCATCACTCACACTGTCATTTCCGATAGCATTGTTCGCAGGGACTTCTGTAATAATTTTCTTCACTGTCTCCACCGGAATCTGCTCGAAGTATGTTTTCGACGCTCGCATTGAATTTTGCTCCTCTCAATCACCCCCCAACCGTAGCAGTCCAGAAGCAGTACGGGGTATATCTTTTGTCCCATCTTTGCCCCCCGCTTTAGTGTCTTAAGTTGCTGAATTAACGGGATTTGTGAATCGGTCAACTGGACGATACGCCCACGTTAGCAAGCCTCGTTTAACGATTCGATTTTGTGCTTGTACGATATGGTCGTGTCATATTACGATTGCGTTAGGTTAGTTTAATGATGTCCCTACAGAGGAGGTACCTGATGAGCCCCCGGGGCAACAAAGCTGCGATGAACTTCAAGACAGTGGCGCAGGTGGATGTTCCGCAAGGGCGAAACGGAAAGCACAAGCAGATTGTTACCCAAATTCTCTCCGATCTCGATCAGCTACCCGTGGGGGTTGCGCTCAAAGTGCCATTGGCGGAACTAGAGGAAAGCAAGGAAAATGTGCGGTCCGCACTAAATCGGGCCATTCATAAAGGCGACCGTAATGTTGCCACCGCCAGTGATGCCGAATTCTTATATGTATGGAATGAAAGCCAGTAGTACGGCCTTCGGCTCTCCCGCGCAAAGGTCTTGGTCTAGTGGCGGAATATCCCGATAACTCATTGACCGTGATCGGCCATTCTCAATGCTGTTTGCGAGAGTTGATCTCAGTTTCCCACCACAGCCGGGTTGGACCCCGCTCCCTCGCTACAATGGGAACATGGCAGGTCGAGAGTGCTACCACTGCAAGCAGTGGGTCGAGGAAGGGGAGGAGCATGACTGCTGGACCACGACCGAAACTGCCCTCACGCAGGGTCTGTCGGGAGATCTCCAGGACGCCTGGGCGCGGCTGCGCGAGACTGCCGTCTCTTTCGGAGATCAGCGGATCTACGCCTCGCACAAATCGGTGATGTTCTCGCGCAAATCGTGCTACTTCTTCGTGCGTCCGAAGAGGAAATTCCTGGAAGTCTGCGTGTTCCTTGGCCGCGCGCTGAAGGCTTCTCAGGTGCGACGCGTCGATCGCGCATCGAAGTCCAAGGTCGTTCACGTCATTCAGATCAGGCACCGGGACGAGGTGGAGGCGCCCATCACCGACTGGCTTCGGGAGGCGTACGAACTGTCTGACGTGCTGTCCTCGAACGCCGACACGATCCGCGCCAACTCGAGACCGAAACCTAGACCGAAGCAGAATAAAGCGAAGGTCGCCCAGACAAGCCTCGCCAGGAAGTCAAGGCGGCGGTAACGACGACCAGCCGTGTTCCAAGTTGAGCTACCTGATGTGCCGTGATGATAACTGGCGAGAAATCAATAGAAGCACTCATTGGGGTCAATGATTGTAGCTGGCCCGATAGCGTCACGTGTGGATCGCCTACCTTGCTAATTTCGGATTTCAGCCTTTTGAGCTTACCGCCGCTCAGCTTTGGTCATGACAGTCCTCCCCTGAACGAGCAGTCACTGTGCTTGCCTTCATGAATGCGAAATTGCCTCCGCCAGGCCTACATCTTGTCGTAGACAATGGTCAAAGCTTTCGGCTGGCCGTTCTCGCGAATCGTAAGCTTCAGCGTCTTCCCATCCTGAGAGACTTCGAATTTCGTCTGATCGATCACTTGGCCCTTCACCTTGTCGGTAACTTCCAGAGTGTGCGGGTCCACACGCTTGCCGGCGGACGTGGAACCGGGTGCGACGTTCGGGCCCTTCTCTTCGTAATCCTTGCCGTCAAATTTCATGCTGAGAACATCTTGATAAGCGGGAGTATTGAAAGTTAAACCATCGCCATCGTAGGCCGCAATATCCCACTCATCAGGAGAAGTGAATTTCACGTCAGTGCTTTCCCATGTGCCTCCCCAGCCGGAACCGCTCCCCACTTTCTTCAACATGACGTTGAAATCCGAGGTTGTGCCGTCTGGCTTGGTTTCCGTTCCCTTGATCGTCTGCGTTTTCCCGTCCTCCGAAAGAGTGTGGGTCATCGAACTGAGGACCTTGCCATCCTTCTTGATCACCATCTTCCAGTTGTTAGCTCCTTCCGGAGCGATCGATATGGTTCTGCCGAAGTGGACAGGCTGATCGTTGCCGTCGGCAGTAATCGTGTCGGACACATTGCCGGAGGTCCATTTGTACTTGTTGCCGCCGAGATCCTCAATTTTTGTTTGCTCGCCGGCAAATTTGCTTTTCTCCATGTTGAGTTTCCATTTCCCGCAAAAAGGATCGTCCGCGGCCCAGAGTGTGCCTGCGAGCAAGCAGGCAAGCGCGAGTGAAAAATAGAAGCGTTTCATGGTTACCCTCCGGCGGCGGATTATAGATCAGGATTTGGCAAATACAAGCGCGAAAGTGCCGCCCAGCCGGGCAGCGTAACCGGGGGGATATAGGGGGCGTGTCCTTTCGAGCGCAATCCCGTTTTGCAGAATGTGCCCGTAGTCTCCCCACTGCCGGCGGGAGGATAGAGCGGCCGTCAATCTTGAAGGACATCGTCGCCATTGAGCGCCGATTTTATCTCCGAATCCATACGCTCACTCGTAGTTGGCGTTACATCGCCTCGCTTATCGACCGCCAGCAGGGCATTTTGAGCGCAAACGCCTGTGGGTGTTGAAAAACTCCCTTTTCCCCTGAAAGGGGCAGAATTGGGGGGATAGAAAATATCTAGGCGACCCGAGGAAATCGATTGTAGGGCTTCCTGACGCAATTTTATTTTCGTGAATTTCGGAGTAGGGAGTTTTTCAACAGCCACGCCTGTTTACAACAGGCATCTGAAAGACTGCCATTTGTACCCAAAGACGCGAGTTATTATCTTTTGGCTGGGGCCTCGAGATCGTATTCTAGGTCGTATGTCTAACTAATCTGTTCACTCGGTCCAAGTTCTGTCTCAGCGCGGCTATGGTGTTGTTGATGTACCCTTGGATCGCCGCGACTGGCTAGAGCCTCCGGTACAGCTTGGTTTTGCGCGACATCGTCGAAGCACGCCTCGTGAGATATGGCGGCGATGACAAGCAACGCGAATCGACGCTCAAGCAAATGTTCGCGGAAGCCGGTTGCGACAACAAGCACCTTTCCGAACAGCCGGTAGAGAAATCGAAACAGCCCAACGTGATCTGCATGCTGCCAGGTAGCTCTGACAAGGTTATCATTATCGGAGCGCACTTCGATCGCGTGCCCGAAGGTGATGGAGTCGTCGACAATTGGAGCGGCGCATCGCTGCTGCCGTCTCTGTACGAAGCGGTAAAGAATGAGCCACGCAAGCATACCTACGTCTTCATTGGGTTCACCGACGAGGAGCAGGGTGAAGTGGGATCGCGTTTTTATGTCCGACAAATGACCAATGAACAGGTCGCTGCGACCGACGCGATGGTCAACATGGACACACTTGGCTTGGCTCCCACCGAGATCTGGGCCAGCCATTCAGACAAGCGGTTGATTAGTGCGATCATGGCCCTAGCGAAACAGCTGAACATACCCGTCACCGGTGTCAATGTGGACCAGATCGGCAGCACCGACGCAGAGCAGTTTTCCGAGCGCAAGATTCCCCGGATTACGATTCATTCGCTGACGCAGGAGACTTGGAACGCCCGCATCCTTCACACCTCGAAAGACAAACTTTCAGCCATCCGGCCGGACGACTACTACCAGACATACCGCCTCCTCGCGGCTTACGTCGCTTTCCTGGATCAGGTTGCCAGTGCCCCGGTAACGCCGAACCCGCAGTAGCGGCGGCATTACTGTCGTAAACGCCCGATTACGCACTCATCGACCGTCGGCAGTGGGTTTAAGTACGAGGCCTGCGCACCTCGGCCAAACCTTTCCAGTCTTCAATGTCCTGATCCGGCTTCTCACGGCGATATTTCGCGTAGAGTGCAATGCCCTTCTGATCTTCGAGAATATCCACCCGCAAGCCTTTGTCTCGGAGCAGTTGCTCGTTGCCCGAGGCATTGGTGACATCACCAACTACAACCCGGTTGAACTGGCGCATGTAGATCAGTGCAGCGCAGATGTCGCATGGGCTGAGTGTCGTAAAGATCGTTGTCAGGCTGAAATCTCTTCGTCCTGCATCGCGGATGGCGGAAGTTTCACCATGATTATACGGATGGTTTTCCTGCACTAAAGTGTTGTGGCCCTTCCCCAGAACTTGGCGTGTCGCGTTGCTGACAATGACGCCGCCAATCGGGCAACCTCCTTCTTCATATCCCTTTTGCGCCAGCAGAACGGCGAGGCGCACGAAATCCGCATCGGTCATCTTCTTGAAAAATCCATTGGCGGCAACCGAGGTCAGGCTCCGTGTCGGAAGATGGGCGATAATGTTGAGCACCTCGTCAGTGACTGGCGTTTGGTCGGTAAAAAAAGGCTCTGTCATGCTAGTGTCCAAAGATCGAGTGAGTTCTAGCCGTTTTGCCTATGTCCTTCTGCAGTCCTCTCACACCGGACACACCGATGCAGCTACCCCTTAGCGCCGCCGTAGCGGAGCGAAGCCCTGCACAGCGCAGCGGAGGCAGCGCCCACATCCAGCGTCGACCTTCTGAAGCGGGGCGCTTTTTCATAATGCATTGGCCGGATCGGGTGCAACCACTAAGGCTCACTCAACGTTCTTCAGGGTCTGAGTGCGAATCCGCGCGGTCCACTTGCCTACCTGTTCAGATTCACCACGGCGACTTTATTTACTCCACTGCACGCCAGATAAAGTCGTCGATCGGAGGGGAGGGCTCGGCCTCATCAGTATGGAGGAGCGACTGAAACTCCTAAAGGGAACATTTTCAGTCGAATCCGAACCAGAGGGCGGTACGACAATACGCGCTCGCGTACCTCTCAGTTTAGATAGCAAGTCCATGCGTGCCGCCGGGTAAGGACGACCTGTCTTGCCGCAGGTTTGCTTACACCAACACTCAAATCTATATTGTTGACGTAAGGCGATAGCGCTTAGAATACAGGTCAGGCCGCGTCTTCCGCAAAGAATTTGGCGAGAAAACGGATCCTCTGCAGCTTGTCCTCCCGCAAGCCGCCCAAC
Organism: Acidobacteriota bacterium; assembly: GCA_003225555.1. GTDB lineage: Bacteria > Acidobacteriota > Terriglobia > Terriglobales > Acidobacteriaceae > Sulfotelmatobacter. The sequence goes on from QIAM01000009.1 coordinate 19,240, forward strand.
TCTTCCTCCCCGAGTCGCTTTTCGTACAAAAGTCTCCCGAACACCTGCGTGAGTCGCGAATAGCGATAGTCGTACTTGCGGTCGATCTCCTTACGACGTTGGGTCAGGTAATGTTCCAAGTCCCACAGATCCGACGACTGCTGGATCTGGCTGGCCATCTTCTTTGCTTGCTGAATCACCTCGTGCAGCTCTCGCCCCAGGGCAGCGTCGAAGGCTGTGCGGGCGATGACCTTTTCTGATCTCGACCAAATCGGTTCGTTCTGGTAGGGATAGCTGTTTTGAGTCGCAGACAGGCTGGTCATGTGCCGGTCCTCCGTGCGAGCATTCTACCCCTTGCCCTGATGCCTTTTCTACAGGGTCGGACGGTTTCACTGGGGCGGATTCATCATCGTTTTCCTGCGGCCGCCCGTCCGTTCTTAGGTCAAAAAGGTCGTTCACTGGATGTCCGAGATTCTGTTTGCAGCCGAGATAGCGTTCGGTTGTCTGAACGGATGCATGCCCCAGCAAGAATTGAATCTGCTCCAGTTCGCCCCCGCTGCTGTGGCACAGCTTCGGGCAGGTTCTCCGCAAATCATGCGGTGCAATGTGCTCCAAGCCTGCTCTCTCGCAGCAGGTTCTGACCAGGTACCAGACAACGTTCTGCGAGAGGCCGCTGCCCCACACCTTTCCCCGCCTGGCGACCGCTCGAAAAATTTTGCCCTCACAAACCCCAGCGGCTCGTGTCCAGTGATCGAGCGGCTTTCACCCAGTTCGGAATGGGCACGGTGCGAATGTGGCCACCTTTGCCAATCAGATCAACAACGGCCCAGTGTCCTTGGCGCATCTGGATGTCGTCCAACTCCAAACCGACCAGTTCCGACCTGCGAAAGCCGCAACCGAACAGCATGGCCAACATCGCATAATCGCGCTTGGCGCGCATAGTGTCTCCCCCCGCATGCTTGAGCACTTCCGAACTCTGCTCCGCGCTCAACCAATTCCCGGACCGGAATCCGAGTTGCTTGACACCCTTGACGCGGCTAATCCCCGCGGCCAACTCGGGACTCAGCAAGCCCGAGTCGGCGGCTTCGTGAGCCAGGCGACGCACGGCTGCGAGTTGTTGGTTGATGGTGTTTGCAGCCAGACCGCGTGATTCCAAGTGCATCCGATAGCGAGCGACTACGATGCGATTGACGGCCAGTCTGGGTTCGGAGCAGTACCAGCTGATGAATTGCTCGATGGCGTACTCGTAAACGCAGCGCGAGGCTGGCGAGCCGAGGCTGTTGAGTACCGCCAATTTACAATGATCCAAGTCTGGAAGCCGAAGCACTCGGCGACGGTAATTCGGCTTGATTCTGTGTTTGCCCATGGCGATGGCCTCCCATGCCGCAGGATTGGAACTACGGCAAACCGTCTGGGTGATGCAAGCCGTGGGAGAGGACGGGCAGTGGGAGAATACGGCTTTGGAGGGTTTGTGAGAGGCCTGTTTTCGACAGTTGGCGGGAATGACCTAACGAATGCGCCAGATGCGGCTCAGGCTTGTGCGACAGATTGATGTCAATATTTCAATCGCATCAAGTGAAGTAGCCGCGAATAGCGCCAAGCAAACAATCGCGGGACTGGCAGACAAGATCGCAAGAACTGTCAAGACGATGCCGCCACGAACGAGCGTGAGGTGGAATAAAGCCGAGAATGACCAGCAGCCCAACCGTTTGTCGTAGACGATTTCTTCTCTCCCAATTGCCCAAAGTGTCCCATTCAGCAGCGCCAGAAACGTACTTTACGCCACAAACACAGGCATATCGCGCTGCACCAAGTGGCCTCCAGACGTGTGGTCGGCCTCGATGAAGGTGCTCGGTTATATCTCTTCCCATTTGTCGCAGACGTACACATCGGCAGGTTCTGGGAATCGACTGGCAGGTAGGGTGCTGTTTAGGTTTAGCGCCTGCATGAAGGACGGCCAACATTCTGGCCGTCGCTCAAATAATAACGCGCCTTTTTGCGTAACTGTTGAAATATGTATGGTCCGCCGCCCGAGTGCAAGAGGAATTCGATTGAACGAGAAGCAGTCTGCGAAAATGTATTCGGCCTCGAGTGGAGAATGGTCTCCGGGCGCATGATGATGATCCGCGCGTGCCCGTCCTTGTTAATCGCGACGGTCAGGAAAGACCCGTATTTCAACGCAGGTTCTCGGGCACGCCATTTGACTGTGGAGAAGGCCTTGGAGATGTTCAAGTCAGGACCACAGAATTTCGATGTGGTTGTGAACGATCCTTCCATGCCCGGGATGTCCGGCATCGATCTGGCGCGCGAGTTTCTGCAAATCCGGCCTGGCCTACCCATCTTGATCGCGACCGGACACATCCTTTCGGACGACAATGAGAAAGTCCGCAGTCTCAGCCTATACGATTTGATTCTGAAACCCGATACCGTGGATGAATTAGGACAGATACTTCACAAGCTATTCAAGAAACCCGAGGAACATGAAGGCACATAGGCATCGCCTGAAAGCAATAACCGCACTTTCCTTTATGAGGGATTCTGCCTGGGTAACCTCAGACGGGGGCGGCCGAGCGCTCAGCCAGGCGCGCCGAGGAACTTCATGTATTGATCCATGCCTTCGGCTGAATGTCACTCTTTAGCCTTATTTTGATTTCCATTTAATTTCGGGAGTTTTTGCGGTACTGTAGGCTGCCCGCGGACTGCACATGACTGGGGGCACACTGGCAGGGTGGCTCCCAACTCCAGACAGCGTTACGACGCGATCGTGGTGGGCGGCGGTCACAACGGACTGACCGCCGCCGCTTATCTGGCGCGTGCCGGAATGTCGACGCTTGTCCTTGAACGTCGGCATGTCGTGGGCGGTTGTTGCGTGACGGAAGAAATTGCTCCCTGCTGCCGCGTGTCCACTACCTCTTATATTGCGAGCATGCTGCGGCCTGAAGTGATCAGCGATCTTGATCTGCCGAAGTACGGGCTGCGCATGGTGCCGTGCGATCCCGCAATTCAGGTCCCTTTCTCCGATGGACAAGTCGTGCCATGGTGGGCGGACCGGGATCGTGCTGCCGGCGAATTTCGCAAGATATCTTTCAAAGACGCTGAGACTTTTGTGCGCGTGGACGATCAGCTGAAGAAGTTGGCTCGTTACCTGCAGCCGTTCTTTCTGGAGCCGCCGCCAGAAATCGATACGCACAGCCTGCAGGGGTGGTCGGACCTTTTTCGGGTTGCCAAACGATTCCGGGCGATCTCCAACTTGGAAATTTCGCAGCTCATTTCTTTCTTGACCGGGAGTCTGGGCGACTTTCTGGATCGCCATTATGAATCCGATAAAATCAAGACCCTGTTTCTCGCCAACAACGTCTACGGCAAGCATGGCGGGCCGTTTCAACCCGGCACTGCGATCGGTCTGCTTTTTCACTTGCTGAGCGGGGGAGAACATGAATTGCAGGGCTTCTACGGGCATGTGATGGGCGGGATGGGCGCCATCACTCAGGCGCTTGCAGCAGCGGCACGACAATGCGGTGCAGAGATTCGGACTTCCGCTTCGGTGGCACAGATTGATGTGCGGAGCGGCCGGGTTCGCGGCGTGGTTCTTGAAGATGGAACGGAGATTCGTTGCAGTCTCGTGCTCTCAAACGCCGACCCCAAGCGCACGTTCCTGAAGATGATCCCAGTCAGCGAACTTCCCGAGGATTTTGTCCGTGCGGTGCGGGGAATCAAGATGGATGGCCCATGCGCGAAGGTGAATATGGTGCTGGCGGAGGAACCGCGGTTCACCGGAACTCCGGCAAACGCCACTCCCTTGGAGCGAACCTTCTACACTCTGGTTTCGTCGCTTGAGTTTGCGGAGCGCTGCTATGCCATCTCCAGGTCCGGAGAGATCCCGGAGGAACTTTGGGTGGATTGTGTTGTCTCTTCCAACGCGGACGCTTCCCTTGCCCCGGAGGGCAAGCACATTCTGACGTGCTTTGTGCAGTATGTGCCCTATCGCCTGCGGGACGGCACGTGGGATGAAAAGCGTGAACTTCTGGGCGATCGCGTGGTGAAGAAAATTGCCGAGTATGCTCCCAATGTGCCGAATGCGATTGTGGCGCGACAAGTCCTAACCCCGCTTGATCTGGAGCGGACTTATGGTCTGACGGAAGGCAACATTTTCCATGGGGACTTGACGCTCGAACAATTGTTCTTCATGCGTCCGGTACCTGGGTGGTCGCAGTACCGGACGCCAATTGCGGGGCTGTATCTATGCGGAGCGGGAGCGCATCCGGGCGGCGGAGTCACTGGAGCTCCAGGTCACAATGCGGCTCATCAGGTCTTGCGAGATGTGAAGAAGCGGCGCTTTGACGCGTAATAGAGTATCAGCGCAAAAATCAGGAAAAGGAGCGATGCATGAAAAAGAAAGGTCTTCTGGAGCGGCTGAAAGAAGGACCAGTCCTCGGCGACGGCGGCTATTTGCTGGAGCTTGAAAAGCGCGGATGGGTTCGCGCGGGTCCGTTCACACCTGAGGTGGCGCTCACGTATCCCGCCGCCCTCCGCGAACTGCACATTGAATTCCGTGAAGCAGAGGCTGACGTTCTGCAGGCGCTCACGTTCTATGCCAGTCGCGACAAGCTGGCAACCGTAGGCCTGGAGAATCGCCTGGAAGACTTGAATCGTGCCGCTGTCCGTATCGCTCGTGAAGTTGCGGGGGATCGATGTCTAGTGGCGGGAAATCTCAGTCTGACATGGATGTACGAGCCCGATAGTCCGTCCGCCGCCGACCGGGTCCGCCGAACGTTCGATGAGCAACTGGCGGTGCAAGTAGATGAGGGCATTGATTTCGTGATCGGGGAAACTTTTTCCTGGCTGGGCGAAGCTCTGATCGCGATCGAGCGGGCGAAGAAGACTGGGCTGCCCGCCATGGTGACCATATGCTTCGAGAACAAAGACGAAACCGCCGAGGGAAAGACGGCAGCCGAGGCGGCGAAAGCATTGTTCGGTGCCGGCGCCGACGTCGTCGGCATGAATTGCTTGCGGCCGCCGGAACACATGCTGCCTGCCATGGAGCAGATGCGCCGGGCGGTGTCGGGCTATCTTGGATGTCAACCCACTGCCTACCGCACGCCGAAGGAGAAGCCGGACTTCACCAGCTTGCCGGAATTTCCTCTTGCCCTCGACCCGCTGCAACTCACGCGCAAAGAAATGGCCGACTATTCGCTGCGAGCGCGCGAGATTGGGATCAACTACATCGGGGCTTGCTGCGGTGCCGTTGCCGTTCATATACGGGAGATGGCTCGGGTTTTGGGCAAGCTGCCGGAAGATTCACGTTTGTGGATGAAGGGTGGTGAAAAACCAATGTCGGCGTATGAATACTACGATCATGACAAGGTGGCGGGCGCTGTGAAGAAGTAGCCTGAGACGGAGTCAAGAATTCAACCAGTGAACAAACCACCGCCGCCCGAAAATCTGAGCCTCGCCGGGCCGAGTATTTCTGTTGCCGAGGCGAGCGATCCGCAACGGCCCCGGCGGGTGCTCGGCTTCCGCGACCTGGTGCTTTTCTACGTTGTTACCGGCATCAGCCTGCGTTGGATTGCCACCGCTGCCGCCGCCGGGCCAAGTGCGATCGCAGTTTGGATCGGGGCCTGGCTTCTCTTCTACACGCCTCTTGCGCTCTCGGTCATCGAGCTCTCTTCGCGGTATCCCAACGAAGGCGGATTGTACGTTTGGAGCAAACACGCCTTTGGCGATTTTGCCGGATTCATGTCCGCCTGGACATACTGGACATGCAATCTGCCATATTTTCCAACCGTTCTTTATTTTGCCGCCGGCAACGCGTTGTACATTCTTCCGCGTAGCGCGATTCATCTCTCATCCGACGCGACTTATTACATAGTATTTTCCGTGCTCGCGCTGGTGGTGGTGGCAATCCTGAACATCGTTGGCCTGGACGTTGGCACGTGGCTGCATAATCTTGGGGCGCTTGCCATGTGGGTGCCGGTGGCGATTATTGTTTTTTTGGGCCTGATTGCGTGGCATCGCTTCGGTTCCGCCACTTCCTTCGCTTCCGGCGCGCTGGTTCCCAGCTTCAGGCTCCAGGATGTCCTCTTCTGGTCGGTGCTGATCTTTGCATTCGCCGGAAGCGAAACCGCATCCTTTATGGGGGACGAAATCAAGAATCCACGGCGATCCATTCCGGTGGCACTCTTTACCGCCGGCGCAACCGTCGTATTGTGTTACGTCCTAGGAACTGTCGCCGTGCTGCTCGCGCTGCCTCGGTCGGAGGTGAGCAACTTGCAGGGGCTGATGCAGGCGATCTCCAAGACGACACAACGGATTGGATTCAATGGCATTATTCCTTTCGCCGCCGTCCTGATCGTCCTCAGCAACCTGGGCGCCGCGGGAGCCTATCTTGCTGCAGTCGCGCGCCTGCCTTTTGTGGCAGGCCTCGATCATTTTCTGCCCCCGATTTTCGGAGCGCTCCATCCTCGCTGGCGAACGCCCTGGTTTGCTCTCCTGACGCAAGCCGTATTTGGCGTGGTCTTTATTGTTTTGGGGCAGGCGGGCACCAGCGTCAAAGGCGCGTACGACGTTCTGGTCAGCATGAGCGTGATCACGTATTTCATTCCTTTCCTCTATCTCTTCGCCGCCATGTTCAAACTGCAACGTGAGCCGGCCGGACCCGGCGTGATTCGCGTGCCGGGTGGCAAGCCGCTCGCCCTGATACTGGCTTGCGTGGGCTTCTGCACCACCTTGCTCACCATCGCCTTATCTGTGATTCCGGCCGCCGACGAGCCTAACAAAGCGCTGGCCTTCGTAAAGATCGTCGGATCAACCGGCATCGTGCTGCTGATCGGCGTGTTGCTGTACCGGCTTAGGAAGAAGCAGGTCGTTGTGGAACCTTCAAGCGGCGCGCTGCATTCTTGAACGCAATCAGGTTCAGCGCGGACGCTTGGTAAGGCCCGCTTGCCTCCAGAGCTTATCCCATTGCCAGATGCCGTACATGGCTTTGTGGGCGCGGTAGCCAAGCTGGTGGGCCAGCATCAGAATCTGACCGCGATGGTGGGCCTCGTGCGAGAACATGTAAGCGAACATCGTCCCTCCGGCGGCCCAGGTTGGCGCCCAGCCGTCGCGAGAGAACTTTGAAACGCGGCGATTCGGAGCGGCCGAGAGAGCATCCGACAACATGCGCAGACACTGCGTTGCGCTTTTCATGTGCGCGGCAGCAGTCTGCTTCATGGTGCAGCGGTGGGGATCGAGCGGCGGGGGACACTTCAGATGCGACGCGGAACTCTTCAGCCACTTGAGACGGTTGTTGTGCAAGTGCGCGAAGATGGCCGCGATGGTCCGGCCATTGCCCTTTTGACCCGGCGGCTGGGCGCGCCACGCACGAGGGTCAAGATGGGAGAGGATGAGCTGGTTCATTGAGTCGTTGATTGCGTAGGTTTCGAGCAGGGTGTCACGAATCTCGGCAAGCGCCGCGTGCGATTCGGGTGTCATAAAAACTCCGCCGATCGAACTTTCACCTCAGAGTCACAGAGACACAGAGGAATTCTGGGTGAAATGAAGGAGCGATCTCTCACTCTTCGGGTGCAGGTGCAGACGCCGGCGGTGTGGCCGGTTTCGGCTGACCTGCAACGATTGCCTGCCAGTTGAGCAGGGCGTTCCAAAGCAAACGCTGGTCGCCGAGGTTCATATCGCGGTGCATCGGATTGAAGTTGAAGCACACGACGTGTCCCTTCCCTACCGGCATGTCGAGGATTGCAGGCCGGCCAATCAGATTCTCTTCTCCCCATGCCTGGCCGCTTTCGACGAACGGTTTTCCATCGGTATCACCCCATTCCATGACCATCCCGCTGCGGTCTTCGGGACCGTCCAGGCAGGTAGTGCAATAGGCCATGCGGAGCCAGTGACGGGGAATGTCATACAACGGAAAGTTTTGCCGGAAGACGTAGGTGTGCGCGGGATAGCCGTATGCAATGGGATGGTCCGCGCGGTCGAACGTCACCCGAACATGGGCGCCCGGAGTCCGCGTCGCTGCCTGCTGCGCCGCGGCTGCCGAGGCTGCGCCGCCGCCCGCTGTGCTGCGGGGAACACCGCCGGAAGAACGGCGGACGAAACGCACCAGCCCGCCTTCCAACGCGAGCATGCTCCCGCTGCCGAGCGTCACCATCAGCCCTCCGTCTTCGATGAAATGCTGAATCTGCGCGAACCCTTCGTAGCCAATGCCGCCTGTGATGTCATCGGATTCTGCGGGAGTGCCGAAACTGGGCGTCTGAGCGCTCTTCTTGAAGGGCATCCGCGACCAGATCTTCGGCAGACCTTCAATCTGCTCCGCCAGTTCGAGGTCCACGTGTCCGTAAAGCAGAACGTCGATGCGCGCTCGTAGATTGCCGGCGCGGATATCTTCGTCACGCAGATAAGTGTAGGGAACTTTGCGCTGATCCAGCGAGTAACGTATCCATCCGATCGAATCAGTATCCGCCCACGGAACCCACACGCCAAGGCGTGGCGCTTTCGCTTTGTGAGAAGGCACATCCGGTGCGGAAGAAACTTGGATAAAGTCCAGGCCCAGTTCCGAAGCGGCGGAGAGGATGGCCTCATGCAATCCGACTTGATCGGCAAGAATCCATGATCCGGCGGGAAACTTCGTGTCGCCTTGCTCAAAGTCGCGTTCAGCAATTTTAATTTCGAAATTAGTCAGGCGATAACGTGCAGCGAGAAGCGATTCCTGTCCAGTATCTTTCAGCAGGTAAGTGGGACCCGTGCCGGTGACGCGTCCAGTTGCATGTGGCGGACTGGTCAACCGCGTCAGCGAAACGCTGCGAATGGACGCATCCGCAGTGGGCATTGCCTGCAGATGGTAATGAGCGGGAAGTTCCCACGAGACGTCATCGTAGGGAGCTTCTCCGTCCTTCGGGTAATGCTGCGGGGTGAGCAGATCGACAGCGTAGTTACGATAGGGCTGATCGAGGCGAACCACGTAGGTTCCAGCTGGAAAGTTGCCGTCTTTCAGTTGAATGGCACTTTGCGCGCGGTCAACTTCGATGTGCTGGGACACCAGCCGTCCTATCAGATTTGCGACTCGGGCGGGGTCTCCCTGACCTTCCGGAATCAGAAAGGCGTACGGCGGCTGGGTCAGTCCTTTCTGCCAGGAATTCCATCCCTTTCTGTAGAAATTGCGCACCATTTCTTTGGAATGGAGGGCAGTCTCGTCCAGGGCGGCGAGGGCGGCAGTTTCCTGGTAGTTGAGATTGTCGCGAGCCGACCAGGTAACCTCTGCCGGTGGAGGAACCGGGCGGTACCATTCCATCGTTAAGTCGGATTTAGGCACGGACCGGCGCTCAGTTTCCGCACTGCCGTTGCCGAAGGTTTCGTAGCCGCGTCCCATGCTGTTGTGATTCATGGCGACGGAATCGAGATACAGGTCAGCAAATGCTTCGCCGAAATTCCATGTTGAAACGCCAGGCATCCCCATCGCCGTGAGAGCCTTCACTTCGTGAAAGCTGAGTTCAAGAAATTCAGCATAGGTAATCGGATCAACGTTGGGGTTGTAAGGCCCGGTGCCGTTCCACGTCATCAGCAGGGGCACACCCTCATGCAGGTCGTGCACCACGGTTGGGTGCCACTCATAAAACATTCGATGCACGGCTTTTGTGGTTTCGTGGGTTTGTTGGTGCGTATCGCGGTTGATATCGACGAAGGTGTACTTCGACCAGTAGGGCGGCGACTGGCGGGGAAGAGAGGGGCGGTCAGTCTTGCCTTTGAGGTAGCGATAGAACCAGTCCACCATTTTGTCCCGGCCATCGGGATTGGAAATGGGATTGATCAGCACGACTACATTCTCCCGGATTCGCTGAATCATCGGCTGCTCCGATGCAGTCAGCCGGTACGCTAGTTCGATCATGGCTTCGGTTGACCCGGTCTCATCGGAATGCAGAGCAGCATTGAGGTAATAAATAGGACGGGAAGTCTGGATCAGCTTCTCAGCAGCCGCTTCGCTGGTACGGCGCGGATCCGCCAAGGCCGCGGTGGCCGCTTTCAGACGATCGAGATCACGGATACCGGCCTCGTCTGCGATGGCGAGCATGAGGATTTCGCGCCCTTCTTCGCTACGCCCGAGCGTGAAGACGCGAACGCGAGGGCTGGCAGCAGCCAGGGCATGGGCGTAAGCGTAGGTTTTCTGCGTCCCCAATAGTTCTCCTGGAGCACCCATGATCCGGCCCAGAAATTTCGCGGGAGAGGGAACCGTACTTGATTGGGGGAAATAGGAGACCCAGGGTGAGACGAAATGTGGATCGGTCGTAGCCGCCGCGATTGCATCGACAGAGCCGGGTTCGGGGACGTCCGGGCTTTGCGCAATGGAGGGGAGCAGGAACAAGGCGAGCGAAGACATCCACACAATCGTGAGTCGGAGCACGCGGCCTCCCTGAAGTCGATTAGAGCGAAAGTTTAGCACGCACTGTCGCGCTATGGCTTGGCACGCTGCTTCAGTACTTCGGCCCGCGCCCGCTCGGTGGCGGCGGTCTGCGAGTCTCCGAGTTGGTCCAAGGCATCGGCAATGAAGACGTGGGGCTCGAAGTTATCGGGCTCTGAACTTTGCGCCTGCTTCAGGTAAGGCAGCGCCTCGCTGGCATGGTGTTGCAGCGTGAGAATGCGGCCCAACAGCAGGTTGGCGCGGAAGTGCTGAGGATTGAGCTGAACTACGGCGAGCAGCAGTTCGACTGCCTCGGGCACGTGCTGGGTGCGGGCGTAAACCGAAGCCAGGGAGTATTGGGCGTCCGGCCATTTGGGACGCTTCTTCGCGACAAACTCGAAGTACGGCACCGAGTCCCGCCAGGCGCCGGTTTCGTAGAGCGCAAGCCCCAGTTCATATTGAGTCTGAACGGAATCGGGCAACTGTTCCACCGCTTTGCGCAGGGCCACGATAGCTTCGGGATAGCGCTTCATGCGGGCGAGGGCAATTCCCAGCTGCATTTGTGCCGCGGTCACCAGGGGGCTATCTTCGAGGACGCGCCTTAAGAGCGGAATTGCCTCTTCATATCGTCCATCTTCGACGGCAATCATCCCATCCTGCAGGACGTTCGAGATTCCGATCTTGTCTTTTGGGTCCGCACCCTGAAAGGGATCCTGGGTTTGACCGGCGGAATTGGAAGCAACATAGCCAAGAGCGGTGAGGTTTTCAGCTTGCTCTGAACTCAGTTTCGGTTGCGGCGTGCCCTCGTGATAGCTGGTGGTCTTGTCATGAAAATCGTTCAGTTGAGACTGCAAAGTATCGGTGACCGCGGGCGAGGATGCCGCCAGGTTGTGGGCTGCGCTCTTGTCCTGGGACTGGTCGTAAAGCTCGCGCCTGGGAGCACGTAAGAAAAGATACTTCCCGGTTCGCAGCGCACGCAATGCGCTCCATCCAAACGCCCGATGGGGATAATCCGTCTCGGCGTATGCGGGCAGGTCGTCTGCTCCTTTCTGGATACCCTTCATTACCGGCACCAGCGACTCGCCCTGAAACGTCGGTGGCAAAGGCAGGCTCAGCATGTTCAGCAGGGTCGGTGCAACGTCTACCAGGCGCACCCGCGAGCTTACGCGGCGGCGGGCGAGGAGTTCACCCGGCAGCTTAAAGACCAGCGGTACCTGGATGGTTTCGTCATAGAGGAAAATCCCGTGCATGCTCTCGCCGTGAGCGCCCAGGGACTCGCCATGATCGGACATCATCACAATCAGAGTGCGATCGTACAAGCCATGCTGCCGCAGATAAGTGAACAGCTTGCCTAGCGAGGCGTCCGCATAGGCGATCTCGCCTTCGTAGGGATCCTTAAAACGCTTGTCGTAAGGGGCTGGCGGGTCATAGGGAGCGTGCGGGTCATATAAATGTACCCATAGAAAGAACGGTGGCTGGCGGTTGTTATTCAGCCACTTGATCGCATGACCGACCACGTCCCCAGCGCGGCGCTCGACGGTCTGGTAACGGTCCTCGTCGCGGTCACGCTTGATGCGGAAGCCCGCGTCAAACAAATCAAAGCCGCGATCAAATCCGGGCGCCATACTGGCCTTAGGATCGAGGATCAGCGAGCCAATAAATGCGGCCGTGTGATATCCGCTCTTCTTCAGGATCTCGGGCAAGTAAGGCAACAGGGCAGGTAATGGATGGCCAAAGTCGGTCACGGTATGAAACTGGGGATACGTTCCGGTAAAAATTGTGGCGTGCGAAACCGGCGTCAGCGGCGCCTGGGAATAGGCCCTTTCGAACACCACTCCCTGGCGCGCCAGCAGGTCTAGATTAGGTGTGAGCCCGTGGGTATTGCCGAGGAAGCCCATGCGGTCGGCGCGGGTGGTGTCGACGGTGATGAAGACGATGTTGGGTGCCTCGGCCTGGACGGACAGACGTGCAGCGAGCAAGAGCAAGAAGAGAAGAAGGGATGAACGCGGCATAAACAAAAAGGGAGTTTACCATCGGTAAACTCCCGGATGCGATTTTCAGTCGTGCCGGCGTCAGAAATCCACGGCGAGGCCAAACTGCATGTTGCGCTGCGCGCCCGTGCCGAGGACTGGATTAAAACCAAGTCCAACGTCGGGCGTGGCAAAGAGTTTCCCGAAGCCGCTGCTGTTGATATTGCCAGTCTCGTAGGCAAACATCGCATGATTCAGGACGTTGAAAATCTCCCATTTGAACTTTACTGAAAAGCGCTCCGTAAATTTAAAGCTCTTGAAGAGACCCATGTCCAACTGAGCAATTCCCGGCTGGCGAACTCGGTTACGAGTAGTGTTCCCGAGACTCCCGTCAGCTGGTGCCACGAAGGCGGAAGTGTTGAAGAAGTTGTCCTCCACGTTCTTTATGTGAAAGTGATAGTCCAGCGGCGCGCCAGTGTAGTCGGCATAGGTTTCTCTCAATCCTTGGTTGGAAGGATCGCCGCGAAGATAGACGCTAAATGGCCGTCCGTCCTGGGCACGGAAGAGCGAATTTATGGACCATCCTTCTCCCACCAGTTTCGGTAAGCCATGAATTTTTGGCAGGTCATATACCGCGGTGAAGTTGATGTTCCACGGTGTGTCGAAGTCAGATGGTGCATAGGCCTTGCTCACGTTGTAGGGATTCTGATAATCCGACAGGAACGTTCCGCCTCGATTGGCTGAACCGGTATCAAAAGCGCGCGACCATGTGTAGTTTACTTGCCCAGTAAAACCGTGCATTTCGCGCACCTTATACGCTAGCTGCAAGCTGTTGTAATTCGAATAGCCATCGTTGTTGAGCTGCAACATGTGGTTGTATAACGGAGCTCCGGTGTTGGGGTCAGTGAATCGGGTTCCGAACGGCTGACGGGTGCTATCACACGGCAGCGTGCTCACTGGGCAAGCGTTAAGGTCTCTCCAGTTAACTAGATCGCGCCCCTTGGTTCCTACGTAGGCAATGCTGAACGCCGTCTTATTGCTCAACGCTTGTTCAATCGTCAGATTGTAAGCGTGGTTCATTGGGGTCTGGAAGTTGCGCACCAACTGCACGACGTTGAACGGGGGACTGGGCGTAACGCTTGGGCCGTAGATGTCTAGGCCCGGGGCCATGCAGAGATAGGATAAACACAGTGAGTTGCTGGCGAGAATGCCTCCGGGGTCGGTATAGGCCGACGGAGTAATATTCTCGCTCACTGCGAAGATGCCCTGTGCGAACTGAGTGAAGAACCCGGAGCGAGTACCGCTCCACATATTGAAGTAGGTTTGCGGAGCTGCGATGGTCCCAAAATTCGCTAGGTCGTAGTTCAGGGAATAGCCAGCGCGCAAGACCGTCTTGCCGTTCTTGAACACGTCCCAGGCAAAACCGACTCGCGGACCAAAATTATTCTTGTCAACGTTGTAGAGTGGCTGCTTCGCCAGGCTGACAAAACCATTCGCGTCGGCTTTGGGATCGTCGGGCAAGAAATTTGCACCTATTTTGTCCCGCTCTCCCAATGCCCCAGAAACATCCCAACGGACACCTGCCTCCAAGGTGAAGTTGGGCTTCATCTTCCAACTGTCCTGCACGTAGAGCCCGACCGACTTTTGGAAAATGTGCCGGTTGGTGACTCCGAAGGATCGCCCTGCGCCATTTGCCAGTCCTAACAGCAATTGGTTGAGATCTGCTACCTGGGCACTATTTGAGGAGCCACCATAATAGAAATATAGGGCCGAATGCGCCCGGTCGCGACGCGACTTCGTGTAGGCATCCTGATACTGTCCGCCTACTTTGATGGTGTGGTTGCCCTTGATCATCGTGAAATGCTCCTGCCAATCGTAGGAAGCATCTGGACGAGTAACGATCGGGTAGCCCTGCACCCCACCCACAAAACCATAGGCGGTGTTTCCCCATGAGTAGCCGTAGAGCGTGGGAACTTCAAAATTTTCCTTGTCATTCGGACCAGCACCCAGCGGTCCGGTATTCAAGCCCAATGCCTCGGGATCAATGTTGTTGTTAATACCGATACGCTGAGAAAACCGCTGGTAGCCAAAGCGGCTCTCGAGAACCTTGGTAGGACTGATTGTCCATGTGTAGTTGACTCCCGCCAACTGGGCTCGAGTGGGAGCGACAGAGTTCCACATGTTTGCATTGGTGGCCAATGGTCCAACCGACTGGGGCACGCCCGGTGCGGGCGGCTGGCTCTGAAGACTATCGCCAAATAGATATTTCACAGAAACGCGATGCTGCTGGCTGAACAGGTAGTCGAATTTGACATGGAAATTGTTCAAGTCCAATGAATTGTTGGCCGCGATGTTAACGGGCACTCCAGGGCTGGGCGCCAGCGGCACAAACGAAAGTAGATTCGCGCCTATCGTACTGGGGGTGCCGTCGTCAGCCGTACCAACGATCTGATCCGGTCCTGCTCCGGGACCGGTGTTGATGCAGGCGGCGGGAGTCGGATCACCGGTGGTGTTTGGATTAATTCCCGTTTGTACGCATCCTAAGGCGTCGTTGATTTGTGCTTGCGCGGGCAAATTCACGGTCGCCGGGAAGACATCTTTGAGATGGAATCCCTGGTACGACATGTACAAAAAGGCTTTGTCTTTCTTGATGGGAAAGCCACCGGACGCCCCGAACTGGTTCAGTCGAAACGGAGTCACCGAACTGGCAAACCAGTTTCTAGCGTCAAAAGCATCGGTATGACGATTCCAGAAAAGATTGCCGTGAAGTTGGTTGGTTCCGCTCTTCAGCCCGATATTGATGACCGACCCGCCCTTGACTCCGAACTCCACGCCAGGGTTCGATTGCACGTTGAATTCGGAAATTCCATCCAACGGAATCAGAGCAGCGGCTGTACCCGAGATGGCCGCCTGACCCAACGACGACTCGCCGTAGTATCGATCATTGTTAGGAATACCGTCGACTGCGAAGTTATTTGAGGTAGCACGTTGCCCGTTGATGTTCAGGCTCTGGAAACCGCCGCCGGGGCTGCGCTGCACACCCGGCACGCCGTCGAGAAGATTGTTAAAATCGCCGCCGTTATTGGGAAGGTCCGCAACCTCACGGCCCACGAAGAGCGTGCTGAGCCGGTCTTCTGTTGACTCAACCAACGGAGCCACGCCCTGAACTTCGACCGTTTCGGTCCTTGACCCCACTTGCAGAGAAAAGTTTGCCTGGGTCGTCAACGCAATATCAACGCTGGCCTGGCGCTCCATCGTCTTGAATCCGGACGCCTCCACCGACAAGCGATATTGCCCGGGGTTGAGATTGACGATGCGAAAAAAACCGGTTTCGTTGGTGGTGGCAGTTTGATTCTCGCCCGTCCCGGTATTTTGGGCGCGCACTATGGCTCCGGAAACGGCCGCGCCGCTTGCGTCGGTGACCGTCCCGGATACGTCGCCGGTAATTTTCTGAGCGAATGAAGGAATGCTGGCGATGAAGCCGATCAGAAGCAGAACAAACACCACCCCACGCAGAAGACGGTCCGTCATCAGCTGCCCCCCAAGATTTCTGGCCGTTTAAAGATGTCCTGCTCAACCCTCGCCGAGATGGTCGACTGGGACGGCATGGCCAGTCAAGCAGAAAATATAACCCACTATCAGTTAAAAAGCTGATTTCCTTCGAAATGGGGGAATCACGCCTGACAAGACCCCACCGGCTTGTTTCGTGCGGCCACGGCGATGTCAGCTAGTACGTGAACGACTGAATCGAAGTCACATTTGTGGCTGGTCCATCCACAAATCCGCTTCGCGTGCCCGGATTCAGGGCGATATGCGCGGGAATCACGTTGAACGCGTTGGAGAAATTGAATCCGTTGATGGTTTTCTGAAGAACACCATTTTTGTCGTAGACATAGATCGAACTGCCGCTGGATGCCGAACTCGAATTGGACTGGGCGACCAGAAAGAGTTTGTTGATGGGATCAAATTCGACGTCCGCGCCACTGAAGAACTGATTTTGCCCGGAATTCGGCAGTACCACGGTGAACCCTGACTGAGTACTGAGGTCGATGAATTCGACACTGGCGTCGTCTTCGGTCGTGGTGCAAGCAATGTTGTCCGCCGAGTCGACCGCGATGCCGTTGATGAACCCGAACCCGAGGCCGTTAAATTCGGAGAAGGTGCTCTTGGTCAGATCCGCTACGCCGATCACGGGAATGCACCCGAAGCATCCCTTCCCGCCTCCAAGAATTGCCTGGTTCGTCTGAGTGTTGAGAGCAATGGGCGGGGCGCCCCCAAAATTGGTGGAATCGCTGATTCTGATGACCGGGCCGAATGTGTTGGCCGCCACGTTTGAACTGAAAACATTCGGAGTGAAATTTCCGCTGTTGTCTTCGGCAAAGACCGCGACACTCGAGGTTCCCTGGGTGCGGCTCACCGCGGTGATCAGATGCTTCTTGTCGATGGGCGGCGTCCATTTACCGGTGAACTTGTTTCCGCTCAAGGGATTGATCACCTGGAAGCTCCGCTGAATGTTCAAAAAGCTGACTACATGTTCACGTTCCACGAACCCGACGGATGTCCCCACTACACCGAGCGTGATGAAATCGTCCTGGGTTGTAGTCTTCACCAGCACATTGAGGATTTTGCCTGTCTTCTGATCGAAGGTCTCCACCGCGGCCAGGACATTTCCGTTGGACAAGGTCTGTGCCTCGCTCAAAACGCCCTCGGTGCCGTTCTGGTCGATGTCGAAGCCGAAGATCTGCCCGCCGAACTTGCTGTTCACAATGACGGAAGCGGCGGGTGTAGCTGAACTGTCCGGAGCTTCGACTTGCGCGGTGCCTCGCGCCGGGAAAATGCAGAGCAACAGGAGTGCAGCGCACAGACGCGGGAGCAGAACGCCTGGGGTCGGGAAAGCGGCAGCGCAGGTTTTCATGGTGGTGAGGCCCTTTCGAAGATTTGGTCAGCTGCAAACTCCCAACTGCCGGGGGGAGACGCCATCCTAGCGCTGCGGCCTCGAGCTTGTTGTCACCAATTTGTCAAAGAAACGTCACCCCTGAAACATCAGAAAATTCCTATAGGTTTCTCACGCTATCAGCCTTGCACGAATGCCGCGTGACGCTCGGCAGTCTGGTTCGCTGAATTGACAGTAAGTTGCTGGTAGAGACTTTCAACCTCGCTTCCAATTTGCTCCAGAGCGCGAGTGCGCGTGGCGAGCACGTCCCGCCGTGGGCAACCCAGTAGCAGTGAACACTCATGATCGGAGTAGCGTTCCAGTACCGCCATCACGAAGACAATGCGCTCGAACGGCTCGAGTCCGAGGACCGCAGCAATCTCTACGTGCTGCTCGGCCTGCAGCATTCTGTCATCGCTATCTACCGAGGCAGAGCGCGAACGGCCACTTCCCTCGGCTGGCTGTGGGTTGATTACCCTCACCGCATTTTGGATGATCGCCCGTCGAGCCCAGGAGCGCGCCCATTCCTTGAAAACGGGATTGCCTTCTACCGAGTCCTCCAGGCCGGCGACAAAGCATTGCTCAGCCTTCTCACGATCCGCGGTTAGCAGAAACGCGAGCAGATAGAGGCTGTTCATGTCTTCGTCAAAGATTCGGCGGAAATCGTCGCTGTTTGCGTACGCCGCGGCTCTCGTGATGTGCTTTGCCTCTGGCATGTTTACCTCCGTCTTTAATTAGTCGTTTGAGCCTGGTAAAAATCGACAACCACGATCCTTTTAGCTTTTTCAGATACCGTCACGGCTGGCATCGACATCTTCGGGCAAGTCGCTTGAGCACGTGTCGAGTAAGAATGCCGGCGCAGGAAAACTTTGCGCCCTCCTTCATCAGATCGAGAATCGCGTCTTCTCCCTCGCGGCTGATGACAGTCAGGCTGTTCAGATCGATTACTAGCTTGCGTCCGTCCAAATCGCGGCTGGCATTCCTGCAGGTGGTGCGAAGTTCAGCCACCCAGGGATCGCTGAGCTTTCCTTCCACTACCAGCCTGCGTTGAGCCGGGGTATCGACGATGGAAATCTTGAACATGGGTGGATCTCAGGACGAATGAGTTAAGGCAACGCGCTTGCCAAAGCCGCAGGCCCGCAAAGTGCTGCAACAACTGATCGGAGCAAAATCGTCAGAGCATTGTGTCAATGGTGTCAAAACCACAGTTGACACTTGTCAATGCTGGAAACAGAACTCAGGAAGCTTCGGTCGAGGTACGAAATGCGGAAGCAGCAGTAAGGTTAAGGATGACCGCGCAATCGGGCACCGGTCTGGTATCCGAGATTGGGATACTATAATAGGCTGCCGAAGAACTGGACTCATCTCGGGGTATGCGACACTACGCTACCCGGTCCAAGCACCTCGAACCATCCTCAATCGAAACTAGAGCACCGCTGATTCTCTCCCGTCCGTCCGGGAGGCGAATTTCCGTAGATCGAACACGGGGCCTTGCCTCTCTCAAAAGAGCGCGAAGAAACACCAGCATGAAGAAAACTGGAGCGCCGCAAACGGTCGCTAATGCAAGTGACGCGATCACACCACGGCTAAGAGCAAGGGAAGGGCCAAGATCGAGAAATGGGTCAACTCACAAAACTCAATGAGACGTAAAGGTGTACAGCGTACCTCGTCCGTGCTAAGGGTGGAGAGGTACTGTCACGAGCGTCGACACTTGTCAGACGTCATAACACTCTTCGCGGGTCGACGCCCAGCTTCTTCATGCGCGCAATCAGGGTCGTGCGTTTGAGGCCCATGCGGGCCGCGGCGCCGTCGGGGCCTGCCACGCGTCCGTTGGTGATCTTCAAAATGCGCACCATCTCCTCGCGTTGATTCGCTTCCCGCGTTCCAGCCCCCGGAGTGGTTCTGCCGTTATTGCTCAGTTCGGCGATCGGCGCCTGCAGCGCCGTGCCGTGGGTAAGAATCACGGAACGCTCGATGAAGTTTTCCAGCTCACGGATGTTCCCCGGCCAATGCCAGCTCGAGAGCTTCCTCATAAACGCGCTGGGAATCGATTCGATCTTCTTGTTCATGAGGCGGCCGTACTTCTGGGTGAAGTAGCGAACCAGCAACGGAATATCCTCCGGGCGTTCGCGCAACGGGGGAATGCGGATCGGAAACACGTTCAGGCGATAGTACAGGTCGCTGCGGAACTCGCGATTCTCCATCATTTTTTCGAGGTCGCGATTGGTCGCCGCTACCAGTCGCACATCCACGTGCTGGGTTCGGTTGCTGCCCAGCCTCTCGAACTCGCGTTCCTGCAACGCTCGCAGCAATTTGGGTTGGATCTCGACAGGAATGTCACCGACCTCGTCCAGGAAGAGTGAGCCCTGGTCGGCAAGTTCGAGGCGGCCAATCTTCTGCGCGATCGCGCCCGTGAAGGCGCCTCGCTCATGTCCAAAAAGCTCGCTCTCCAGCAGCCCGGTCGGAATCGCGGCGCAATTGAGCTTCACGAAGGTCCGCTCTTTACGCCGGCTGCGTTCATGGATGGCGCGCGCAATCAATTCCTTGCCCGTACCGGTCTCGCCAAGAAGCAACACCGTCGAGTCGCTGGGAGCCACGGTTTCCACCAGATTCAAGACATGGCGGAGAGCCGAACTCTGCCCCACAATTCCTTCGAAGTCCATGTCGCCGCGGAGTTCGTCTTCCAGATACAGCTTTTCCTGCGCCAGCTTGTCTTTGAGATCGGCGATTTCACCGTACGCCAGGGCGTTTTCCACGCCGATCGCGACCTGCCGTGCGACCTGAGAAAGAAACGCCGCCTCTTCCCGCTCGAAAGCATTTTCTTCCCGGCTCGCCAGGACGAGCACGCCGAGTACACGACCCCTGCTAATAAGAGGCACGTGGCAAAACGAATTCACACCCTCCCCCGCCGCCTTGGCGTACATCTCAGCAGGCACTTCGGCGGGATCAAGCCGGTTCAAAATCCACGGCTTGCCGCTGCGAAAGGTTTCACCGGGCATCGAACCCTCAATTGGAATCAAAGTCTCTTCCTTGAAAAATCCTTTGCGATCTGGGAAGTCGAGAGCATGCACTCGTAAATGCGCGCCGTCTGGCTCGGGCAGCATGATCGCTGCGGCGTCGCACCGCATGACCTGGCGAACACTCGCAGAGATCGTCCGCAGCAGTTCCTGAAAATTCAGGTTCGAAACGACCTGATTGGTTAGATCGAGGATGAGTTTCAAGCGATCCTGCGCTTGCCGTGACAAATGGAAGTTCACCGCAGCATCAATCGCCATCGCAATCTGGTCGGCCACTAGGGAAAGGAAGCGGACTTCGTCCTCGGGGTAGGCGTCCGGACGCGATCTGCCTATGCTCAGCACACCGAGCCGGCGTTGTCCCCTCGCCAGTGGCAAGATACAGGTCGACGCAATGCCCAGCTCGTTTAAAGACTCACTGTGCTTCGCAAAGCGGGTCTCCTCATTCCAATTCGCGGTGACGAGGGGCTGCTGGGATTCGTGGACCCACTCAATTGGAGTGCCTTCCACGATCACGTCTGCCAAAGCAAGACTCTGCCTTGCGCCATTTGAATAAAGAAGATGCCATCCAACCGTCCTGGTGTCAGTTTCGAAGGCGACGAGCTGCAGATAGTCAAAGGTAATGACTTCGCGTAGCGCTTGAACGAGCACGTCGGCAGTAGAATCACAGTCACAGCATGTGCCAATCGCGTTCGTCGCGCGAAACAGCGCTTCATAGCGTTGTGTGTACTCCTCTGAGATGGTTGCGGATAAAGTGCTCATAGACGCTTGCCGCTTGTCACAAGTTGATTACGAACACGTCGGGCAATACGGACCCGGTGATAGACAAACGACGGACCACCGCCCGGTTCGGCATATGCTGCATCTGATGTAGCGACACACCAGAAAGGTGCTACAAATGTCGTAGCCGTTGTCACCTGTCAAACCGTGTGTCGATACAGTTGACAGGCCACCTCGGGCAATCTCCAGCTGCAGCTAAGCAACCCGCAGTCCGTCAAGTATTTCCGGACAGAACCAACGCCGCACAACTTTGGCACCTCATCTGCCTGTATTGGTTCCAAGGCGCGATTCACGCACCGTGGACATCGCGGTCGCGGGATCGCGAGCACATCTTCAAGTGAGCACATCTTCAAGGATGAAGGAGTCACATCATGCGACGAACTGCGATTTTGCTTGCAAGTTTTGCCATGCTCTTAACTCTGGGAGCTGCGGCCCAGGAAAGCCGCTCGGAGGTCAGTCTGCAGGGCACAGGCTTTTTCACCAAGGACACGCACGGCCAGGGAATCTCACGGAACACCACAGACACCGGCGGATTCCAGGTGGGATACCGCTATAACATCAACCGTTGGCTCGCTGCCGAAGGGAACTATGGATTCGATCGAAATACTCAAAGATATTTCGGCGGCTTTGGAGAATCCAGAGTCCAAGCCAACGTGCACACAGTTACTGGAGATTTGGTGGTGAAACTTCCACTGCGCATCAGAGGGATCAGCACTTACGCGCTCGCCGGGGGCGGCGGTCTGATCTTTGATCCCACGGGCAATTTTGGCGGATCGGTGGCTGGCGCCAGCTCTCAGGGAACGGGTGCCTTCCTGTACGGCGGCGGCGCTGATTATGCCTTCACGCGACATTTGTCTTTGCGCGCTGAATACAGAGGTTTTGTGTACAGGAATCCGGACTTCGGACTCGCAAGCCTGCGCACTGACAGCTGGACCCACACGGCGCAACCATCCGCTGGGATCGTCGTCCGTTTCTAACAGCGCCTGGGCAGCCGGGTGATCATGCCCTCCCCTCGTCGTCCCCGGCTGCCAATCATCCAATGAACCTGCGTTGAAGGATGTGTTGTGGAACTCACTTGGCGAAGTCCGAACTAACATTTACCACTCGCAAGACAGACCTTTCGGAGCGAATACAGTATGGCTAATGAACAGCGCAAGAACTGGAGAGAGCTATGCCGCGCGGCATTGGAGGCAAAGGATCCCGACGAGTTGCTGCAGATCGTTCAGGAACTCAACATAGCCTTAAAACAGGAAGAACAAGTTCGTCATGATTTCAGGCACGCCATGGAACCGGTCAGGCCTTCCGCGGAAATGCGGGGTTAACGGCGGACTGAGCGACGACACGAACGATCGCATGAACATTTTTCGAGCGTCCTGCGAAAAAACTGCGGGGTTGCCCGAATTCTTGAGGGAAACGAACCTCGTTTAAGCCAATTGATTGCAGGGGCTTACAAATCCCCGACACATTAGAGTATGTACGGTGTCAAACGTAAGACTTGTACTGTATGTACGGTATTGGACGAAGCGGCGGTTCTTGCGACACTTCTGTATTAGCCCGAATCTTGACCAAGGTGCTGCTTCGCCCAAGAAAGAAGGCACCATGGAAACCTATCGCGTCGAAGAACTGCGGGCCGAACTCAGTCAGCTACTCAGAAAGCAATCCGAGGTTCTACAGTCGCGAACTTTCGGCGGAGCAACCGACACCGAACTCCTCGAATACGAGATCCGGCAAGAAATCATTCACGAGATCTGTGATCAACTCGCTCACTCCGTCGAGGCGTGAGCAGGCCCTGCGTTTTCCTCGATATCGCCGAAACCGCGGATACAGATCCCATTAGACACCGCGGCGACGCCTGCAACCGGAACGAACGTCGGAAACGAGCTGCACGTCTTCGACTGGGGACGCCTGAGGAGACATGTCTTCTTAATCTTTATCCCGGTCCTTCATCCCCTCTTTTTTCTCACCGCCGGGCACAACCCCGAAGTTCGTTTTGTAGTACTCCTGCGCGGCGGGCGGGAGTTTTTCCAGGTGGGAAAGCAGGGATGTGATCTTCCAGATGTCAGGCTCGCCTAGAGTCTTGTCCCAGGCTGGCATGCCGGTGTAGCGGATGCCGGTTCGGACGGTGTAGAAGAGGTGCCATTCAGGATCGTCGGGCGGGTGGGTGGGGAGATTTGGAGCTGGCGGATAGAACGAATTGGCCAGGGAGGCGGGCTTGAGATCGAGGCCTCCGTGGCACAGGGCGCAGTTCATGGTGTAGAGCTTCATGCCCTCTTCCAGGTTCTGGTCGGTGGGCGGCACGGGATTTGTGACATGGGGAGCATGACGCTCCATGGAGGCGTCCACTGCAGTGTTGGCGAGGTGATGCTCCCAGCGGGGGGGGGCTACGTTGGCTTGGGTGGGGAAGAAACCTAGCGTGGCGAATCCGAGTCCGCCGAGGATGAGTACGATCAGCGTGATGATTACGCCGAGAATAAACTTGCCCATGGAGCCTCCAGAGCGAACATTGTGTCAGATGGGCGGGGTTGGGCGCTAGTCGGTCGGGTGATAGTCGCGTTGAGCGAAGCGGAGACCTGTTAGAGCGTGCCAAGAGAGTCGAGCTTCGCTCGACGGACAGCCGGGGGCGGCTGTCCCCACATGGTGCTTGCTGTATCCCCACAATTTTTTGCGGGCGGACGAATGCGTCCGCCGCTACGTGGATCAATAGGCTTTCAGGCGGCGGGATTCGCGGACTACGTCTTCAAGCTTCGGTAAGAAGTGATGCTCTTGCGGGGGGGAGAACGGGATTGCGGAATCCAGGCCGGCTATGCGGACTATGGGGCCGTCGAGGTCGTCGAAGGCTTCCTCGTTGATGATGGCGGCTATTTCTCCGGCCAGGCCTCCGGTGCGGGAATGTTCGTGCAGGATGATGACTTTATTTGTCTTCTTCACCGTCTGCGCGATGGCTTCGCGGTCGAGCGGGGAGACGGTGCGCAGGTCGAGGATTTCGATTTCGATCCCGTCGTTTTTTAGAACCTCGGCAGCTTCCAGAGCAGAGTGAACCATCGCGGCATAAGTAATAATGCTGAGGTCGCGGCCTTCGCGGACGATGTTCGCCTTCCCGATGGGGACGACGTAATCTTCGGCGGGAACTTCGCCTTTGATGCGGCGGTAGAGATATTTGTGCTCGAAGAAGATGCAGGGATTGTTGTCGCGGATGGCGGCTTTGATCAGACCTTTGGCGTCGTGGGGCGTGGCTGGGCAGATGACTTTGAGGCCGGGATTGTGAACGAACCACATTTCGGGATTCTGCGAGTGGAAGGGGCCGCCGTGGACGTATCCGCCGCTGGGGCCTCGCAAGACGAGCGGGGCGGGTGCGCCCCAAAGGTAGTGCGTCTTTGCGACCATGTTGCTAATCTGGTTGAAGGCGCAGCCGATGAAGTCCATGAACTGGAATTCGGCGACGGGACGCATGCCGGTGAGCGACGCTCCGAAGGCTGCGCCTACGATGGCAGATTCGGCGATGGGCGTGTCGATGACGCGCTCGGGGCCGAAGCGATCGATGAATCCGTCGGTGACTTTGAAGGCGCCGCCGTAGATGCCGATGTCTTCGCCGAGGCAGAAGACGGAGGGGTCGCGGTCCATTTCTTCCCAGATTCCCTGGCGGATGGCTTCGAGGTAGGTTAGTTGCATAGGGTTATGGTATGATATTGCTTGTTACAAATTGTACGAAATGTTACTATATTACGTTACGTACAATACGCAAGAGGGAGACTCGAAATGCTTGACAAACTTACCGCCAGCGAAGCGCGGCAGAATTTCTCCGATATTCTAAACCGTGCTGCGTTCGGGCGGGAGAGAGTGATCATTCATCGTGGAAAAAAGGCGGTGGCCGCAATCATCCCGATCGAAGACTACAACTTTCTTGAGGAACTTGAGGATCGTATCGATGTTCAGGAAGCACGCAAACGGCTAAACGAGCCAACGATTCCCTGGTCAAAGGTAAAGAAGCAGCTGGGCCTGTAGTTTCTCATCAGCGCCCATGCGCTATGCTCTCGAATTCACGGCATCTGCGACCCGGGAGTTTCGGGACCTCGACAAGCAGCTTCAGCGGCGCATCACCGAGAAAGTCACCGCGCTCTGCAAAGATCCGTTTCCGACGGGCAGCAAGAAACTCAAGGCACAACCTGACCATTTTCGGATTCGCATCGCCGACTATCGCGTGATATACCGTGTCGACGGGAAGAGGGTGGTAATCGTTATTGTGCGGATCGGGCATCGGAGAGAAGTATACCGGTAGTGGGTTCGCGCCCGAGCCAGAAGATGTAGGACAACCTGCATTTCTTCCCAGATGGCTTCGAGGTAGGTGAGGAGCATAGGTTAGGTTTCAAGGTTTCAAGGTCTCATGCTCGAACTGCAACCCGCAGCGGTACCGACTCTAGCTCGCGCTTGACGAAGTTCCCGTGATGTTCGTCGCAGCCGTCTACACGGTGTGTGGCTACCCTTTCGTACCACCTCGTTACAAGTTCCCCGTTGCCGTCAGCGGCGAAATCAATGCATAGCGGTCCAGTGAACGCGCACTCAACCGCGCCCTTAATCCTGATGTCTACCCAGTGCCCTGGGAGGAGTTCCATGCCGCCCACGTTCAAGTCAGGATCAGCAAACAGCGCGCCTGAGGCCTTGAGGGATACGGGTGCAGTGCGTCGGCGTCCGGTGGGCAAGTGCCAAGCTTAGGTCTACGACCTCATAATGGGGCAATCGTCGCGTCGGTAGGGGAGAAACCGACAAAGGAAGATCTACGACTGAGCGTCGTCGGACTCGCCCCCAGCAGACTCCAGAGCGGCGCCACCTTTGAAGCTGTTATTCGCTTGACGAATGCCGGTAAGAGTTCTGTTCGCGTACCTTGGGAAGTCGACGGGGAGAAGGTCGTCCGGACAGCCTCCAATGGCACAGAGGAAGCGAGATGCCCGAGTTCACGATAGGAGATTTTTCGTGCCGCGGAGGGGGAATGTGGTTTGTTTGGCACGCGCCACGAAGTCACAGTCAGGTCGCGTACTCACGCCTGCTGAGCTGCACAGAGGAGCAGAAGACCAAGCAGCACCAATGGAATCAATCGATTCCTCAAATCCCACCTCGCCTCACTTCAAATGCACAGCCGCTTCAGTTTCCTTGAACCTGGCGCTACCCTTCTTCACTTTCGGCATCCCATACTTCGGCTTGATCTCATGGCAGCCATCTTCGCAGAAGACACCGCCTTCGGCGGACTCCGGTGTAGGCATGGGTGAGTTCACGGCGATCTCGCGTTCGGCTTCGATCACCCGCTCGACGTCTGAAATCAATTCCGCATTTTCTTTCGCAGTGAGCCACTTCTTTTCCTTCACCAGATAATTCTCGAAGCGGGCGATGGGGTCGCGCTTTTTCCAGAACTCGAACATCGGCTTCGGGACGTACGCAGCCGCGTCGTGGATGGCGTGGCCTTTCATGCGCATCATCTTGCCTTCGATCAGGGTGGGGCCTTCTCCTCGGTGGGCGCGTTCGACGGCTTCGCGGGCGGCGTCGTAGACCTGGCAGGCGTCGGTGCCGTCGACGATCACGCCGGGAATGCCGTATCCGATGGCGCGTTCGGCGAGGTCTTTGCAGCGGTATTGCAATTCGGATGGCGTGGAGTAGGCCCAGAGATTGCTTTCGACGATTAGCACGAGGCCGAGATTCTGCACGGCGGCGAAGTTGATGCCTTCGTAGGTGACGCCGGTGGACTGGCCTCCGTCGCCGATGTAGGTCATGACGGCGACGTTGCGTCCCTGGAGGCGCGCGCCCAGCGCCACGCCGGAAAGCACGGGGATGAGATCGCCGAGCATGGAGATGGGCGAGACCATGTTGCGCTTTTCGATATCGCCGAAGTGCGAGGTGCCGTCGCGGCCGCGCGTGGGTGAATCGGCTTTGGCCATGTACTGCATCATGGTGTCGCTGGCTGCGAAACCGCGCACCAGCAGCGAGCCCTGGTTGCGGATCATGGGCGCGAACCAGTCGTCCTGATCGAGCGCGTAGGCGGAGGCGCAGGAGCAGGCTTCCTGGCCGAGTCCGAAATAAACTCCGCCGACCACCTTACCCTGCTTGTAGAGATTTTCGAGCGCGATCTCCATCTTCCGGTTGAGCAGCATGTAGCGGTAGATCTCGATGCATTGCTTTTTGTCGAGATATTTGGAGTCGCGGATTGGAGGGACTGGGGCGTTCAGGTCTCCTTGGACATCGTAGTGGACGTGTTCGGTGCCGTCTTTGTCTTTTTCGACTGCTTGGCGAACGGTTAGATCGGGACGCTCGAGGCGGTAGTCGGGAATGGAGTAGGTGCGGAGATCCTGGCTGGGAGAGCCTGTCGAGCTTCGCTCGACCGAACGGCCAAGGGCGGCCGTTCCCACACGAGCATGGATGGCGCCCGATCCGTTGCGTGAACGGCCGTTGGGGCTGTGCTTGGACTTCTTTTTCTTGATCGCCATGTGATGGCGCCGCGAGAGCGCGATGCATTGATGGTATCGCGAGAGTGGGGGGAAGGGCTAGGTGGACTGCGGCAGGGGGATGCCACCGCGAACCGCGAGGGCAGGATGCGCCCGCGACAGCCGGCGGGATGCCGGCGCTACGCCCACGTCGTGTCGTCTTCTTTGTGCAATTTGCGAAATTCTGCGGGGCGCTGCGCCGGGACTCCAACTTTGTGGCCGAGCAGGGCCTCCAGGGTTTCGACCCAGAGCATCTGGCTGGAGAAGATGGTGCCGAAGTTGCGGGAGATGGATTCGGCGACTGCGTTGAGTTCGAGTTCTCTTCCAAGTTCTTGCTGCATGGAGGTCACGGGTTTTGCCATGATCCCGCAGGGGACGATCAAGTTGAAGTAGCTGAGGTCGGTGTTCACGTTGAGGGCGAATCCGTGGGAGGTTACGAAGCGGGAGATGTGGACGCCGATGGCGGCGATTTTGGCTTCCGAGCGACCCTCAGCGGCTAAAGCCGATTCTTCATTCGGACTTATGTCGGCACGACTGAAGTCGGGCCCTTCCCGGTCATTCTCGAGCTTGCTCGCTTCGCTTCGCTGGACAGCCGAGGCGGCTGTCTCTATGTGAGCATCGTTGCTCTCGACTTCCGTCCAGACGCCCGTTAGGCCCGGTAGTCGCTTGGTCGGGATTGCGAAGTCGGCGCAGGTGCGGATCAGGACTTCTTCCAGGCGGCGGACGAATTCTACTGCGCCTAGCGTCTTGCGTTTGCCGTCTGGGGTGGCGTGGCCGCTGAGATCGAAGATGGGATAGCCGACTAACTGGCCGGGACCGTGGAAGGTGACGTCGCCGCCGCGGTCACATTCGAAGAGTTCGACGCCGCGCTGGGTGAGGAGTTCGGGCGATGCTATTACGTTGGCGGCTTTCGCGTTGCGACCTAGGGTGATGACGGACTTGTGTTCGAGCAGGAGGAGGACGTCGCCGATCTTTTCTTCTTTGCGCAGGTCGACTAGCTGCTCTTGCAGGTGGAGGCCTGTGGCGTAATCGACGGTGCCGAGTTGGATGACGGAGATCAAAGTCTTTTCGCCACAGATCTACACGGATCAAAACCGAAATCCTTCCCCACAGAGCACACAGAGGGCACAGAGGAATTGCATTGGTCCTTCCCCTTCGACTGGTTCAGGGTCAGGATGACAAGAGTGGTCTTATCCGTGACCATCCGTGGAGTCCGTAGCCATGAAGTTCAGGCATTGATCGCAATTCCGTACACACTGTTTGATGCGTCCAGCATGGCCTCAGCCAGCGTCGGGTGAGCGTGGATGGTCCACATCAAATCTTCGACTGTCGCTTCTAGTTCCATGGCAGTGACGGCTTCGGCGATCAGTTCCGTTGCCTGCGGGCCGATGATGTGGACCCCGAGAATCTCGCCGTAGTCGGCGTCGGAGACAATTTTAATGAAGCCTTCGTGCTGGCCGACGATCGATGCACGCGAATTGGCGGTGAAGGGGAACGTGCCGACCTTCACGTTGTATCCGGCTTCGCGAGCTTTGGCTTCGGTGAGCCCTACGCTGCCGATTTCGGGATGGCAATACGTCGCACCGGGAATGTGTTCCGGGTTGATCGGCTTGCCGGGCTTGCCGGCAATTTTCGCCACCGCGACGATCGCTTCCATGGAGCCTACGTGCGCCAGTTGCGGCGTGCCGAGCACGATGTCGCCGACGGCGTAGACTCCGGGCTCGGAGGTTTGCATCCATGAATCAGTTTTGATGAACCCGCGGTCGGGCTTGATCTTTGTACGCTCCAGGCCAATATTGTCGGTACGCGGTTTGCGACCAACGGCGATCAGGATCTTGTCCGCTTCGATCTTCTGCTGTTTGCCGTCGACGGTGATGGTGACAGCGATTCCTGCTTTCGTTTTGTCGACCTTGTCGACCTTTGCGCTGGTGTGGAAGTTGATGCCGCGCTTGCGGAAGACGCGAGCGAGTTCCTTGGAAACTTCTTCGTCCTCAATGGGAACTAAACGCGGCAGCATTTCGATGAGCGTGACTTCGGTATCGAACGAGCGATAGATCGAGGCGAACTCGACCCCGACCGCACCAGCGCCAACAATGACAATCGACTTTGGAATTTCTTTCAGGCTGAGGATTTCGATGTTCGTCAAGACGCGGTCGTTGGCTTCGAGGCCCGGCAACATGCGAGCCTCGGAGCCAGTGGCGAGGATCACGTTCTTTGCCTGGAGATGAGTCGCCTTGCCATCGTTCGTGACTTCGACGGTGTGTATGCCGTTCTGCGCCGAGCCCGTGAGCTTGCCGTAGCCCTTCACGGTCTCGACCTTATTTTTCTTCATCAAGAATTCGAGGCCCTTTGCGTGCTTGGCGACGATCTTTCGCTTGCGCTCCTGAATCGCGCTCCAGTTCAGTTTGCGCGCGTCCACACCTTCGATGCCGAATTCCTTGGCGTCCTTCAGGTGGTCCCAGAGTTCGGCATTGAACAGCAGTGCCTTGGTCGGAATACAGCCGACGTGCAGGCAGGTGCCGCCGAGGAAGCCGTCTTTTTCGATGAGTGCGGTCTTGAGGCCCCACTGGCCAGCGCGGATGGCGGCCGTGTATCCGGCGGGGCCACTGCCGATGATGGCTATGTCGTATGTGGTTTCGGGCAAAGTTGTGATCCTCACTAGGAATGGATGACTTTGGGCAAACGAATGATTCTAGAACAGGGCGGTGGGAGGGGCCAAACAGCGGAAGTGGAGAGCATTGGTCTGGGAAACTTAGGGATCCTTCGACTGCGCAGCAGCTTCGCTGTTCGCGAAACTGCTACTCCGCTCAGGATGACAGGTGGGTGGGTGGGGCCGGAGCTTCAGTTGCCTTCGTTGCTGGCGCGCTTCCAGTTGATGAGCTCGCCGATGGTTGAACTGGTGCTCGAAACCGGCTGCTTGTAGGCTTCTACTTCCGAGCGTGAGGCTTCTTCGCCGACGGCGCGAATGCTGAGTCCGACTTTTTTCTCTTCGGGACTCATCTTGATGATTTTGAATTCGTGCTCGACTCCGGGCTCAAGATGAAGAGGCTGGCCGTTGCCGTCCAATGCTTCCGACTTGTGGCACAAACCTTCAACGCCTTCGGCAATTTCCACGAACGCGCCAAAAGCTGCTACCCGCAGGACTTTGCCGTGAACTACATCGCCAATGTGGTGAGTCTGGAAGAATGACTCCCACACATCGGGCTGGAGCTGCTTCACGCCTAACGACAAGCGCCGCTTATCGGGTTCGATCGCCAGCACGATTGCCTTCACGCGGTCGCCCTTCTTCAGGACTTCGGAAGGATGCTTCACGCGCTTGGTCCAGCTCAGGTTGCTGACGTGCACCAAGCCGTCGATGCCATCTTCGATTTCGATGAAGGCTCCGAAGTCGGTGAGGTTGCGGACACGGCCTTCCACGGTCATGCCGACAGGGAATTTCTCGTGCAGCGAGTCCCAGGGATTGGCCGCCAGTTGCCGCATGCCGAGTGAAATGCGGCGCTCGCCGGGATTCACGTTGAGCACCACGCACTCGACGTGATCGCCAACATTGACCAGCTTCGAGGGATGCTTCATGCGCTTGGACCACGTCATCTCACTGACATGGACCAGCCCTTCGATTCCTTGCTCGAGTTCCACGAACGCGCCGTAGTCGGTCACGCTGATCACGCGCCCGGAAACGTGCGCCCCTACGGGATAACGGTGCTCTGCGTCGAGCCACGGATCAGGCGTGAGCTGCTTGAATCCTAGTGAGACGCGCTGCTTCTCTTTGTCGTATTTGAGAACTTTGACCTGAATCTGATCGCCGACGTTGACCAAGTCTTTGGGATGAGTCAGACGTCCCCAGGACATGTCCGTAATATGCAGCAGACCGTCGAGTCCGCCCAAGTCAACGAATGCTCCGTACTCGGTTAGATTCTTGACCACTCCGGTGAGAATTGAACCTTCTTCGAGATGCTCGAGGGTCTTCGAGCGCTTTTCGCTCTGCTCGCCTTCCAGCAACTCCTTGCGCGAGACGACGATGTTGCCGCGCTTCTTGTTGAGCTTGATGATGGCGACTTCAATGGTCTGACCCTTCATGCCATCGAGATTGCGGATGGGACGCAGGTCGACTTGCGAGCCTGGCAGGAAGGCGCGGGCGCCCCTGATATCGACCGTGAGACCGCCCTTGATGCGATCGATGACGACGGCCTTGATTGGCTTCTTCTCGTGGTGGGCTTTCTCAATTTCGTCCCAGGCATGGATGCGTTGCGCCTTCTGGTGCGAGAGGTTGATGTAGCCTTCCTCGGCTTCGCCCTTGTCGCGCATTACGTCGATTTCGTCGCCGGGCTTGAACTTGGGATTGCCTTCGTGGTCGAGAACCTCCGAAAGTGCCAGCATGCCTTCCGACTTGGCGCCGATGTCGACGACCACGTGGGTGCCCGTCAGCTTGAGCACGGTGCCTTTGATCACGCGATCTTCGCTGACGGCTTCTTCGGCTTCCGTGGTGAAGGTTTCGAGCGCGGAGGCAAAGTCTTCGCCGGCGCCGGAGGGCTTCTCATCCGCGTGAGCTGGAGCTGTTGCGTGCTGGTCGGAAGTAGCGACGTGCTGCTCGGTCGTCGCTGGCTCGGGTTCGGAAACGATAGTGGTGGAGTCGGAGTTGTGAGCGGTGGTGTCGTCGAACAAGGTCATGCCTCTCTACTGAGCCTCGCACTCGGTGCGGGGGATGCGGGATCTGCGGCGGACTGCTGGAGTGAGTCGTTAGGTTGTGTTTGGCCCACCCTGGCGAGTGGACTTGTGACAATCCCAGCTGCCGGACGTTTTACAGAGAACCCGCGTCCAAAGGGAACTCTTCGACTATAGCAACCGCTTCCGAACAGTGTCAAACGCAATTCGGGATTGCAGTGAACTCTTTTTTTCATTGCATACGGTGAGCTTGATCCGAGTGCGTCAATCGGACCCGGAATTCCTGTGAGACGTCCGAAATCGAAGATTTGACGAGGTTTTGCCGCCAACTCTTTCTTCATATCCGCCTTCTAAAGATCGCCTTATTCATCCGGGCGTAACATTACCGGCTTCGCGGGAGTTCATCTTTGTCTCTAAAGCGATTGATTATAACTTTCGCCTCGGTTGCGCTTCTGAGTCTGCTTCCGGACGCTGCATTTTCTCAAGCTGCGTCTGGCCTAAATCTGCAGCGCGCAGGCGTTACAATGCCCGCTCTGGATCTGGCTCGACTCCACTTCCCCCCCTCGGACTTGCCCGAGGCTGACGCGCGGGAGAACTCCACAAGGTCGATTCAACCGGAGGAAGGCCTCGTTCGTCGTAGCGTTCGACGAACCTTGCAGGATCAGAAGAGTCTGTACCTGGCTCCTTTCAAACCCTCGAACTTCAAATGGCATCTCCTGGTTTTGGGAGGCTTTGGAGCGTTGTTAGCCACGGACCGGCGCATTGAAAAGCATCTGCCTGGAGGGAACGTCAACCTCTACTCTAACATTTCGAATGTGGCGATCGGCACGCTCTCTGGCGCGCTGACAGCAACTTGGATCTACGGCTTCAAGACCAACAACTCCAAGGCCAAGGACATGGGGTATCTGGAACTGGAAACGCTGGTCAACACCTTTCTAATCTACACGCCGATGCAACTCATTGGAGCACGCCAGCGTCCCGGTGAAGGAAATGGCATGGGCGATTTTGGCAAACATCACTCCGTCAACACGTCATTTCCAGCAGGCCACCCGATGTTTACGTGGGCCATGGCCAGCACAGTTGCTCACGAGTATCCGAAACCGTGGGTGAAAATTCTGGCCTATGGAGCGGCCACGGCCGTGACAGGCGGGAGATTGTTAGGACGCAATCACTGGGCGTCCGACACGCTTCTCGGTAGCGCTCTCGGATACTTCATCGGATCGCACGTCTTCCACACTCGTTGCAACCCGCAATTCAGTACCGCCTGCCATCGTTCAAGCGACGACCAGTAACTCTCGATCAGCACGGACCACGTGGAGACAGCCGCCCCGGCTGTCCCGACGAGCGCAGGGAGGAGTCCAAGGCACAGCTCCTGCTTCTGTTCCTACTGAACGCAGCCGCCCAAGTTCCCCGCCCAAGCCCACATCTGCTACCCTGCCCAAGACTATGGATTATCTCTGGACTCCCTGGCGCTACGCGTATGTCTCGACAACGGAGAAGACATCGGCCTGCGTCTTCTGCGACGCCGTACAAGCCGGAGACGACCACAAGGCGCTCATCGTCCATCGCGCCCAGCATGGCTTTGTCATCCTGAACGCCTATCCCTATACGCCCGGCCACGTGATGATCGTCCCCTACGCGCATCTGGACGAACTGCGAAAGCTGCCAGCCGACGCGGCGAACGAAATGATGGAACTATCCCAGCGCATGGAGTCGGCGCTGCGCGAACTCTATCACCCGGATGGAATCAACCTGGGCATGAACATTGGGAAAGCCGCGGGCGCGGGAATCGCGGGACACATTCACATGCACGTACTGCCGCGTTGGGTGGCTGACGCGAACTTCGTCTCGGTGGTGTGCGAGACGCGGGTTCTGCCCGAGATGCTGGAAGAAACGTGGCAGAGGATGAGGAAGGCCCTCGGTACCTGAACGCTCAGAGGAGTGTCCGTCGGGGCTGCGAGCAAACAGCGGTCGACGTCGAATCACTGATTTAGGAGTTTTACACCAGCAATGCTCTCGATTCGTCCTGCAACCGTTGCCGATGCAGGTCTGCTTTGCGCTCTGATTCGTAAGTTGGCGGAGTTCGAGCACGAACTGGATCTTGTGAAAATTCAAGAGGAGGATTTGGTGCGGGATGGGTTCGGAGCAAATCCGAAATTCCGCGCACTGATTGCCGAGTGGGAGGGGCAGGCGGCCGGGTATGCCCTCATCTTCGATTACTATTCGACTTGGGCGGGGCCAGGATTGTTTCTGGAGGATCTTTTTGTGCGCGAACAGTTTCGCGGGCGAGGAATCGGAAAAGAGTTGTTGGCGGCAGTGGCGCGGATTGCCGTCCAGGAAAACCGCTACGGCGTTCATTGGGAAGTGCTCGACTGGAATGAGAAGGCGATTGAAATGTACAAGTTGCTGGGTGCGAAGTTTCGCGATCAATGGCGGCCGCTTTTACTGAGGGATGAAGCATTGCATCGGCTTGCTGGGAAGACCACGTAAGAAAGCATGCTCGGATTTCGCAGGCTGCGCGAGGCTCCTGCAGTAAATGACGAAACGGGCGGTACACTTCGTTCGGAGGTTCACACGATGAAAGTTGCCGGCGTGTTGATGGCAGTGATGTGGGCCGCGGGAATGCTTGTCTGGGCTCAGCAGGAGAGTAAATCGGACACGAAATCGAAGATCGTTGCCCTGGAGCAAGCCTGCAACCAGGCATACAAATCCGCCGATACCAAGGCGCTGGGCTCGCTTCTCGACAACGGCATTGTGCTGGTCAACGATGATGGGTCCGTGCAGACTAAGGCGGAGTTCCTGGCCAGCATAAAGTCGTCCCCTTCCCAGGCGGGGTCGCAGGAGCAGCAAGTAGTGCCGGAGTCGATGAGCGTCCATGTGTTCGGAAATACCGCCATTGCGACAGGAGTGTTTCGCGCCAAGGGAGTGGAGGGCGGGAAGGCCTACTCCAGGCGCGAGCGATTTATCGATACCTGGGTCCTCAAGGATGGCCAGTGGAGGTGCGTTGGGACGGACGCAACTCCGATTTTGCACTGACGTTGGAACGTAGTGGCGGCGAGCTTTCACAACCTGTACCTCTAGAATGAAAAATGTTGTCCGAGTCGTCGGGGCTGGCCTTGCCGGAAGCGAGGCGGCATGGCAGTGCGCGCGGCGGGCCATCAACGTGGAGTTGTTCGAGATGCGCCCAGTGCGGTCGACGCCGGCGCATCAGACGGCGGACTTCGCGGAATTGGTGTGCTCGAATTCCCTGAAGTCGGATAGTGAGAATACAGCTCCCTGGCTACTGAAGGAGGAGATGCGGCGGGCGGGATCGCTGCTGCTCGAGATTGCGCGGGAGTGTGCGGTTCCGGCGGGACATGCCCTGGCGGTGGATCGCGTCGCGTTTGCGGCGCGGGTAACAGAGGCGATTACTCGTGAGGGGCGGATCACGGTTCGGCGCGAAGAGATCACGTCGGTTGACGAAGCTGGTGAACAGGTCACGATCGTCGCGACGGGGCCACTGACTTCGGAGTCATTGGCGGAAGAGATTGCGCGGCTTAGTGAGCCGCAAGAAAGGGCAGAACCCGAGCGGGCGAGTCGCCCGCTCCCACACAATTCACATAGTCCCCATCTCTATTTCTATGACTCGATCAGCCCGATCGTCGAAGCCGATTCGATCGATATGACGCGCGTGTATTTGGCGGCGCGGTATGACAAAGGATCGGCGGACTACATCAATTGTCCGATGACCAAGGGCGAATACTCACGCTTTTATGATGCGCTGCTCGAAGCGCAATCGGTCGAAGAGCGCGATTGGGAAAAGCTGAACTACTTTGAAGGCTGCCTGCCCATTGAGGAGATTGCGCGCCGCGGGCGGGACACACTGCGCTTTGGGCCGATGAAACCGGTGGGCTTGATGGATCCGCGAACAGGAAAGATGCCATACGCGGTGGTACAGTTGCGCCAGGAGAATCTGCGCGCGGACTCCTACAACCTGGTGGGATTTCAAAATCATCTGAAATTTGGCGAGCAGGCGCGTGTGCTGCGGCTGATTCCGGGTCTGGAGAACGCGCAGTTTTTCCGCTACGGGCAGATTCACCGCAATACCTACATCAATGCTCCCACGCTGCTGCGCGAGACGTTGCAGATGAAAGCGCATCCCTACGTTCTGTTTGCGGGACAGATTTGTGGGGTGGAAGGATACGTGGAGTCAATCGCCACCGGGCTGATGGCCGGAATGCACGCGGCAGCGATGGCTTCTGGACTCGATCCTCTGCCTTCTCCGCGAGCTTCGGCGTTTGGATCGCTGGTGCACTACGTCACGCACGCCGATCCCCGGAACTTTCAGCCGGCGAACATTACGTTTGATCTCCTGCCGGCATTGGACAAGAAGGTTCGCGACCGCAAGGAGCGGCATCGCTTGCAGTGTGAGCTGGCGCTGAGGGAGTTTGATGCGTGGATGGAGAAGGCTGGGATGCCGGCGGTGAGAGCCTGATCGCAGAGAGCGCCGAGAACGGCCGCAGAGAGCGCGAAGAAATGCGAGAAGTGCAGGTTCAGATTCGGCGTGCCCGGATCGGGGATTGCGCTGCGATTGCCGAGCTGCTTTACCAGTCTTTTGTGGAGTTCAAGCCTCTTTATACAGATGGCGGATTTGCAGCGACCACGCCTTCGGCGGCGCTACTCGAAACGCGCATGCGGGAGGGACCGCTGTGGGTGGCTCTGTCCGACGGCGTCATTGTGGGAACGGTCTCTGCTGTGAGGAAGGGAGCCTCGGCTTATATCAGGGGCATGGCGGTGTTGCCTGCGACGCGTGGAGCGGGGGCTGGATGCCGACTGCTTCAGGAAGTTGAACAGTGGGCCGCCGGCGAAGGACTTACGCGGCTCTTTCTGAGTACAACGCCATTTCTTGCTTCGGCGATCCGACGGTATGAGAAATCTGGCTTTCGGCGTACCGATGATGGGCCGCATGATTTGTTTGGTACGCCGCTGTTTACGATGGAGAAGGTGATCGGCACCTAGCGCGCATTATTCATATATTTGAAGACAACAAAAGCCTCCTCTGTTACAAACATGTTGACTAGACCTGTTTGCGGCAACAAAAGAGGCTTCTGAATGTCTGAAGATAGCACAACACAGT
>QIAM01000050.1:0-2653 GCA_003225555.1 Acidobacteriota bacterium
CTCCGAGATAAATCAACTGCATAGATCCTTCGCGGCCTGCAGGCCCCTCAGGATGACAGCCTCGAAGATATGAGGCGAATTAACTGGACACTACACTAGCCGGCTGCGGAACTAATTGGAGTGGTTCAACCATGGGAGGGCACGCCTTCAGGCGCGCCGTGCATTTGATCTGGCGCACTTATGGCACGGCTGAACAGGCTGCGGAAACACGCGCCTGCGCGACAAATCGTTGCCACAGCGGCTAAAGCCGTCGCTGATTCGGAACGGCTTTCGCGGCCCTGAAGGGCCGCTCTTCCACGGTGCTGCATGCATGTGCCAGTTTTTCCGCAGCTGAAGCCGTGCCCTTCCACAACTGTGCCAATCCCCGCGTTTTCCCGCAACCGGCTAGTGTCATGTCCCGCCAACTTCGTGGCATAAGTCCGGCGCTGTCATCCTGGGCGAAGCGAGGGTGATGGCCTCCGCGGGATGACGGCCTCGGAGATATGACAGCCTCCGAGAGATGACGGCCTTCGAGAGATGACAAGGCCACTCGGGATGACAGCCTCCGAGATATAGTCGACGTCAACATCAAAAGCTTTTCCGCGAGAGCGAAATGGCGCTGGTCATGGCGTCCACGGAGAAGGTTTGCCAAATCCCTTACACGGGCTGCCGTCGTTAGGGACGGAATGAAAAAGTAAAGGGACGTGACGGCAACGCTTCCCCTTCGACTTCGCTCAGGGCTTCGGCAAGACAGGGGAGGCTCTTGAAGCCGTGCCCTCCCAAAGAACCATTATGAACTAAAGTTATAAAAACCTTCGCTGCAGAACAGCGAGCGGTGCAGCGCCGCGGGTAATGGGGTCAGTTTGCCAGATGGAAACCTGCGGTTCCTTGTCATCTTGAGCGGACCCGGGCGTCTCTCTTGCGAGCGGCCAGGGAGGTCGAAGCATCCCTAATTCCTGGCCGGGAGTAGGGATTCCTCGTGGGCTCGAAACCCACTCGGAATGACAGCGGCAAGAGCACGCATAACATTTTAAAGTGACCCGTTTACCGTTGACACATAATGCATGCGCACATATACTGTGTAATATGAATATCACCCTTTCAGTGGATAAGCAGTTGGTCGCACGCGCCCGGAAGCGGGCGGATGCCCTGGGCAAGAGCCTCAATCAGCTGATTCGCGACTACTTGCAAAAGCTGGCCGGCGGCGACGATGCCGAACAGAGTATCGAGGAATTCCGGCGTCTTTCTGGCAAGGGCCACTCGCGCGGCTGGCGCTTCAATCGAAACGAGATTCATGAGCGCTCGTAGCTTCTTCGACACCAATGTCCTCATCTATGCGGACGACAAGGCTGCGCCGGCGAAGCAACGCCGCGCCCTCGGCCTGATTGCCGAGCACCGCCGCGCGGGAACCGGTGTGGTGTCGCTGCAGGTGCTGCAGGAGTATTTCGTCACCATTACGCGGAAGCTGCAGGTGGATGCGCGCACTGCCCGCCGCAAAGTCGAGCTGCTCGCCGAGTTCGACGTGGCCTCGCCCGAGGTGGCGGACATCCTCGCCGCCATTGATCTCCACAGGCTACATGGCTTTTCCTTTTGGGATGCCTTGATCCTGCGATCGGCCAAACAGGCAGGCTGCAGTGTACTTTTCTCCGAAGACTTGCAACGACAGCGAGAGCTGGATGGGGTGCGCATCGTAAACCCCTTCGAGTAGAAAGCCGAGAGGGGTGGTCAGCGCTGCGTTCGACAACCCACCTGAGCTCGGGGCTTTCAGCCCCAGCGGCACAGGGCCTGAAGGCCATTTCTCATCCAGCCCGGGACGCGGCCCTAGAAGGGCCACTCTTCCACGGTAGAACCAGCAAGCCAGCGGCGATGGTAGTCCCAGCGCGCGCCCAGAGATGGTAGTCCCGCACCGGCAACCGCGACGGTGGTCCCTGCGCCAGCCGCCGCGATAGTCACAGCGGAAAGCGCTGTGCCACGCAAGACCGAGACGAAACGATAACTGCATCCGAAGAAAAAGGCCGCTCTTTCGAACGGCCTTCTTTTCAACCTTGAAACTTTGAAAACCGGCTGCTAGTCGCCCAGCACCGGCTCTCCAACTTCCGGCTTAGGCTTGCTGCCGTTGGCTGGCGTCAGCGCACCGAGCGGGATGAAACCATTCTCTGCCACAACCGGCTTCTCTTTCAGCACGACTTCACGATACAGCGATGCCATGCGGGCGTTGTAAGCGGGATCGTTTTTCTGCTTGGCGTCGCGCGCGCGCAGCTTCTCTTCACGGGCATTCTTCGCGATTCCCAGCTTGTCCAGATCGCGCTGCTCTTCTTTGGTGACGATTCCATCTTTCAGCACCAGCGAGTGCTCGGTGGATTCCATCTGAACTTTCTTGCCGCCGGCGAAGATTTCATGCCGCCCATGCTCCTCATACCACTTGGTGAGGGTGGAGGTCATGTGCATCTTCTCGATGATGTTGCGCCAGCCCACGCCCGTGTTATAGGCGCAGAAGGAAATCTCGCCTTCCTGCGTGGCGTAGGGAATGATGCACTGCTAGGTACGGCGGAAATCGTAGTTGAACAGATCCTGGAACCACATGCCCGCGATTAACAGGAAGTTCCAGCGGTCCGCGCGGCGCTTTTCAATATCCGCCATGGTGCGGTCGGCGGTGACTTTGCCGTACTTCCGC
>QIAM01000050.1:2805-3190 GCA_003225555.1 Acidobacteriota bacterium
GGCGTCGTTGACCTTAGCGATGTCCTTGGCGAGCTGATCCCCATGCAGAAACGCAGTGACCGGGACGGCTTCCATGGTTTCCTTGTCAATCATGACAGCCATGCCGGTGCCGCAATTAGGGTGACACCCACAACTCAGCTGGCCCCAGTCGTTGTTCTTGTCCTCGACGTGCATGAGGTCGGCCCAGTCGGAGAAGGTCCCCATGAACGAGATCGGGAACCAGTCGCGAGAAGGCTCGCCCAGACCGGTCTGGTTCTTCACGTCATGCGCCAGGTGCGAGAGCGTGTAGCGCTGTGCAATGCGGCGCTCGTCGGTGATGGCTTCATCCCTACCGGTAAAGGACACCGGCTGGAACGAGAGGAAGCCGATCTTCTTGGGATTATCG
>QIAM01000053.1 GCA_003225555.1 Acidobacteriota bacterium
AGTAGCGGCTGAACCGGTCTCCCAAGTCCACCCCCACCGTGCGATATGGTCGCTGCTTCCACTCCCCTTCTCTGCTAATCTTTTTCATCGGCTGGTCTCCTTTTGCACTTCGAGTGCGCTGCGGACAGCATCTTATGCTCGTTCCGCGAGACCAGCCGTCTCATCCCATCGGAAGAACGGCTCCGTTCAGGATGACGCCTTCGAAATTAGGAGGACGGCTTCGAAATAGAACGTCGCCACATCCAGCCTTCATCTGCAACCTAGACTCCAAAGACGTGAACGACGACTTGTGCTACAGTTTTCCTCCTGATGGGGACACGCCCCC
This sequence comes from Acidobacteriota bacterium, assembly GCA_003225555.1. Classification (GTDB taxonomy): domain Bacteria; phylum Acidobacteriota; class Terriglobia; order Terriglobales; family Acidobacteriaceae; genus Sulfotelmatobacter. Next base: position 326 of record QIAM01000053.1, read on the forward strand.
AGAATCCTGAACCCGAGCCCGGGCCGCTTTATTGCCCCAACTGCGCGGAGGAAGTGACCGATCCTCTGACTTGTGGAGACTGTTCCTCGGTCATCTGCCGCCGGTGCGGCACTGCGCTGGAGCCTGCCGACGAACTCGGAATGGGATAATGGAATCTACCACCATCGCCCCGGCCACTGAAAATCAATCTTCCACCTCACAGCCTACCTTGGTTCGCGGTCTCAGCCTGCTGGACTCGGTGCTGCTGCTGGTCAGCGGGATTATCGGGTCATCGATTTTTCTGACTGCCAAGGATATTGCCGGGCCGCTACCGCAACCCATGCTGTTCCTGCTGGTGTGGGTAATCGGCGGCGTGGTCTCCCTGTTCGGATGCGTCGCCTTCGCCGAGTTGGGATCGATGTTCCCTGAGTCGGGCGGCCAGTACATCTACTTGCGCGAAGCCTATGGCGATGTGGTGGCGTTTCTTTATGGATGGATGCTGTTCACCGTAGCGAACGGGGGCACGATTGCCGCGCTCTCGGTCGCGTCGGCAGCTTACACCGGGCAAGTCTTCCCGATCGTGTCTCAACAGCACATCGTCTTTTCGATGGCTAGCGTTACCGTCACTCGTGCTCACTTGCTCGGCCTGTTACTGATTGCCATCCTCACTTACGTGAATGTTGTGGGATTACGCTGGGGAGCGTTGCTGCAGAATGTCTCGACGCTGACGAAATTCCTGGCAATGTCAGCTTTTGTGGTTCTCGGACTCGCCGTCGGAAAGGGCGACTGGTCGCACTTCCACACTCAGACTGGACTAACGATGGGACTGCCTCCGCGGCAGCTGATTTCCGCGATGGGCGTAGCTCTTATTGCAGTCTTCTGGGCTTATGACGGGTGGGTCTACATCACCTGGGTATCGGGGGAGGTGAAAGAGCCGCGCCGCAATGTGCCGCGAGCGATGGTACTTGGCATTCTTGCGGTGGGAGTGATTTACCTGGCCATGAACGTAACCTACGTTTATGCGCTGCCGCTCAAAGAGATCGCTGCCCACGAAACGATCGCCCACGCCACCGCAGCCGCGCTGTTTTCGCCAGGAGCGGCAATCTGGCTTTCGCTCATGATCGCGGTTTCGTGCTTCAGTGCCGCGGCCACCTGCACCTTGTCGGGTGCTCGGGTTTGTCTCGCCATGGCGAAGGATGGCGTTTTCTTCAAACGCATGGCGGTCATTCACCCCAGGTGGCGCACCCCGGCATTCGGCCTGATCGGGCAAGGGCTTTGGGCCGGCGCGCTCACGCTCAGCGGACGCTACGACCAGCTTTACACCTATGTCATCTACGGCATGGTGTTGTCGTACACGCTGACCGTGATTGGCTTGTTTGTTCTGCGCTGGAAGCGGCCGGAGATTCCGCGCCCTTACCGCTGTACGGGCTATCCCTGGCTGCCGGGAATTTATGTGCTCATGGGAACCGCGTGGACGCTGAACACGATCTTTACGCGTCCCAAGGAAGCGATGGCGGGGACTCTCATCGTGCTGATTGGCGTGCCGGGGTATTTGTACTGGAAGCACAGCAGCCGCAGACCGGTTGTGGAGTAAGCAATGTTTGAGCGATATACAGAGCAAGCGCGACGGGTAATCTTTTGCGCGCGCTACGAGGCCAGCCAGTTCGGAGCGCCGGAGATTGACACCGAACACCTGTTGCTCGGCCTGGTTCGTGAGGAGAGGCTCGTCGGCAACCTTTGGTTACCGCGGGCACAGCCGGAAATTATTCGGGGTCGAGTTGAAAGTTGGCTTCCGCGGCATAAATCGATATCCACCAGTGTTGATCTGCCACTGACCGCGGCCAGCCAGCACGTTCTGCACTGCGCCATGGTTGAAGCCGACCGTCTGAACAGCAAACCCATTGGGATCCGAACACCTGCTTCTGGGATTGATTCAGGAAGAGGAATGTCGAACTTCCAAGCTTTTGCGTGAACTGGGTGGCGACGTCCGCAGGCTACGCAAGCAATTCGAGCGGGAGGCCGAACGCGCACAGCCTGCAGTTGCCACCGGCTCAGACCTTTCACGCCGTCTGCGTTCCTCGATTACCGAGACCGTGCAGATTCATGGCCTGTGGTGGAATGCCGACTACATCCACGATGGAGTCAAACGCTGCCGCCGTCACAACTGGCATTGGCATAAAGCTTCGTGGAAATCACGGGACGCAGTGGTAAATCGCAGGACTGGCAGGATCTCCCTCGACCTCTCGCTGGCCGAGGACTCTGCGAACTTCGAAGTCGTCAAAGACGGGTGGAAAAAAGATCGGTGCGCAATCTGTAGCTGGGAGTTGTTCGAATCGGAAGATCTGCACGGCACCGGACATACCAACGGCCGCGAGTGGGTATGCATGGAGTGCTATGAGAAGCTCTGGCAGCGCCCTGACTTTATCTCGTCTTCCTATTCGGATATCACTTGATCAATCTGCGGGGAGGTTCCGCGGCCGAACTGCTTTCGGCATGGACGGGCGAATCGCCCGTCCCCACACGTTCCTGCTAGACCGGAGTGGCAGTTTTCCGGGGAGGATTGAAGAACGGCAGCGTCGTGACCTTCACATCCGCCTTCAGCCGGATCGCCTCGATCGTAATTTCCATCTGCAATAGGTTTCCCGGCTTCGAGTACTCGGCCTCGATACTGGCCAGCGCGATCATCTTCTTCAGGATCGGCGACCAGCTTGTCGTCGTTGCCTTGCCCACCTGTTGCTCTCCCGAATAGACGGGGACCGCTACGCGCGACGCCTGGCTGGGCGCGGCCGGCGTTAGGCCATAGCGTTCGTAGAGAGATTCCACGTCGGTCCAATCAACTTCCAGTCCAACGAGCTGACGCGGGACGCCGTTCTTCGCGTCCTGCTCAAGCGCACGCTTGCCGATGAAGTTTTCTTTTTCCAGATGCACCATCTTGGCAAGGCCCAGTTCGTAGGGCGAAAACTTTTGCGTGGGAATGAGAGCTTTCTTTGAACTGGTGTAGTCGACTTCGATCAAGAGCAGCCCAGCTTCAACCCGTGCCACGTCAAGCGCAAGCATGCCCGCAGCGTGCAAATCGAACTGCCTGCCCTTCTCAGCGAGAGCATCCCAGACCTTTACCGCATCGTTCCAGGGAACCCAGATTTCGTAGCCGAGGTCGCCGGTGTAGCCGGTGCGAGAGATGTCCACGGGGATGCCTGCGATTTTTCCATGCGTGACGCGGAAATACTTCAAGTTAGCAATGTCGGCTTCAGCTACCGTCTTCAGCAACTTGGCCGAAGTGGGACCTTGCAATGCGAGGGCCGCGACTTTCTCGGAAATGTCTTCGATCTGCACGTTCAGGTTGAGGCCGTTCTGGCGGAACCAGCGCAGGCTGGGATCGGCCGCCGTCCAGCGATAGACATTCTCTTCGAGCCGCGAGATGGTGCCGTCGTCGATGACCTTGCCCTGCTCGTCGCACCAACAGCAATAGATGACTTGTCCCACTTTGACTTTGTTGATGTCGCGCGTGATCACGCGATTCACCAACTTGGTCGCGTCCTTGCCGGTGATCAGGTACTTGTAGAGCGGCGTGATGTCGATGAGCGCCGCGGCGTTGCGGATGGCGTTGTACTCGTGCTCGTGATGCACCTCATAGACGCTGACCGTGTAGTAGCCCGACCATTCGCGGTAGTTCAGGCTTTGGCAGAGCGGGAATGTTCTCTCGTGAAACGCGGTTCCGATGGGCAAGGGAGTGGCCTCGAACAGTTTGATGTCGAAGCTGGATTATATGCATGCGTTTGGCTGAGCGGCAAATTGGGAGGTTAGTCGAGGTTCAAGGGGGAGTCGTGGCCATCGGCAGCATATGCGCGGGAGATCCTTCCCTCCGCCTGAAAAACGGCTGCGGTCAGGATGACGCCCCCGGCATAGAGGCTGATGGCAGGAATGATTACTAAAAAAGCGAAGGGCCACCACGAAGGCGTCATCGCGAAGCCCCGCGTTTTCTCCAGCGGGGCGAGGGATCTCCCAGCAGAGTGTATGTTCATCCGTCACAGACGCCTTGATCGCATCGGAGTAAAAGGGAAATATGCGACCGCCAAAACAATTCTTCGTATAGATCATGAGCAACTCTCCGAAGTCTGCTGTTCTTTACACAGGCATCACCGGCGATCTGTCGCGGCGTGTATGGCAGCACAAGAACAGACTCCTCCCTGGTTTCACCAGCCGCTACAACGTAACCCGACTCGTGTACTACGAGCGATTTTTCTATCCGGACCTGCTATTGCGCGAGAAAAAGAGATCAAAGGCTGGCGACGCAGCAAGAAGATCAATCTCATCGAGTCCATGAATCCGCCCTGGGATGATTTGGCGGAAGATTGGCAGAAATTGTACAAACCTGCGCCTGGTTCCGATCGGCAGGAGATCCCTCGCCCCGCTGGAGAAAACGCGGGGCTTCGGGATGACGCCGTTGATTACAAGAACAGTCGTCTCATGCTTTCTGCAGACAAAACGTCGCGTTCCCGATAGAATAGCCATTCACATCCGGTCCACTATGCGCTCAATCCTGCCATCGCTGTGCAGTCTGCTTCGTAGCTGGACTATTCTTCCCAGCGGCCTCTAGTCTTTTTCTCTCATTCGGCGCCGCATGGGTTCCATCACCCGCGCACTGCACCTGCTACAATCCGTGCGATTTCAAGTTTGAAAGCGAATATGGCTGGTTCTGATCAACTAAGCTGGATCAAATCCTCGATCAAATCGAAGTACGACGCCATCGTCATCGGCGGAGGCCACAACGGGCTGGTCAATGCCGCTTATCTCGCGCGCGCCGGCAAGAAAGTGCTGGTGCTCGAGCGTCGCCACGTGCTCGGGGGAGCGGCTTGCACGGAAGAGATCGTTCAGGGGTTCAAGTTTTCCGTCTGCTCCTACGTGGTCTCGCTGCTGCGGCCGGAGATTATTCGCGACCTCGATCTTCCCCGCCATGGCCTGGAGGTTCTTCCACTCGACGGTACGTTCACGCCCATGCCCAGCGGCGACTACCTGTGGCGCGTGAACGATCATGGCAAGACGCACCGCGAGATTGCGCGCCACTCCCGCGTGGACGCGGAAGCCTACGACGAATTCGGCAAAGCGATGCAGGCGATGTGCCGGTTCGTAAAACCGATTCTCAGCATGGTGCCTCCGGACCCTCACACGCTGAACCCACGCGAGTTGATGAAGCTTCTGTTCGTCGGCAGGCGCTTCCAGGCAATGTCGAGCGAGGACAAGTACAACCAGGTGCAGCTCATGACCATGAGCGCCATTGATTTTCTCGATCAGTGGTTTGAGACGGATGTGCTCAAGGCGACGATGTCGGCCTCCGGCATTATCGGCACATTCCTGGGCGTGCGCTCGCCCGGGACGGCCTACGTGCTGCTGCATCACTACATGGGAGAAATCGACGGCGCCTTTCGCGCATGGGGTTTTGCGCGAGGAGGCACGGGGGCGATTTCAAATGCGATTGCAGACGCGGCCCGCGAGGCCGGGGTCGAGATTCGCACGCAATCCGGCATCTCCCAGATTATCGTGAAGGGCGGCAAGGCTAAGGGCGTGGTGCTGGCCAACGGAGATGAAGTCTATGCGGACGTAATTTCCTCCAGCGTCGACCCGCGCAACACGTTCACCAGATTCATCGGGGCCGAGCATCTGCCCAGTGACTTTCTGGAAGAGGTCAACCGCTTCAAGTATCGCGGCTCTTCCGGCAAGGTGAACATGGCGCTGTCGGCGCTGCCGGACTTCAAATGCATGCCCGGACCCGGCGTGCACTTGCGCGGCGCGATTTCCATTTCGCCTTCGGTCGAGTACATGGAGAGGGCATACGACGACGCCAAGTACGGCAACTTCTCGCGGCGTCCGTATATAGACATGGTCATTCCCTCGTTGACCGATCCGTCCGTCGCGCCTCCGGGCAAGCACGTGATGTCCTGTTTCGTGCAGTACGCGCCTTACAAACTGCGTCCGGGGTTGAACTGGGATGATCAGAAGGAAGCGTTCGGCAACACGGTCGTGGACACAATTGCCGAATACGCGCCGAACATCAAGGACATCATCATCGAGAAGCAAGTTGTAACCCCGCTTGATCTGGAGCGCGAGTGGGGGCTGAGTGAGGGCAATATCTTCCAGGGTGAACTTTCGCTGGAACAGCTTTTCTTCTTGCGTCCAGTCGCGGGATGGGCGCAATACCGCACGCCTATCAAGAACCTTTACATGTGCGGATCGGCGACGCATCCCGGCGGCGGCATCATGGGCGCGAACGGACGTCTGGCGGCGCTCGAAATTTTGAAGGACATCAAGGGAGCCGCCTGACCCATGGCTGAGAGGCGCGACATCGTCATCATCGGCGGCGGCCACAACGGGCTGGTCACCGCCTTCTATCTGGCGAAGGCAGGATTCAAGCCGCTGGTGATCGAACGCCGCGAGCAGGTGGGCGGAGCGGCCATCACGGATGAATTTCATCCCGGCTTCCGCTGCTCCACACTGGCACACACGGCAGGGCCTATTCGCCCGGACATCGTGCGCGAGTTGCAACTCGAGAAGCATGGACTGAAGCTGATCACGCCGGAGGTGAGCGTCACGGCTCTTACCCCTGAAGGACGCGCACTCTCGCTCTATCAGGATGCGAGCAAGTCCGCGCAGGGGATTTCGGCGTTCTCTCAGAAGGACGCGGCTAAATATCCCGAGTTTCAGCAGTCGCTGGGCAAAATGGGCGGTGTTATCGCTCAGGCGCTCGCTACCACTCCGCCGAACATCGATCATCCCAGCGGCGGCGATCTGTGGAGCATGCTCACGACGGGGCGCGCCATCCGCAACCTCGGCAAGAAAGATATGTACCGCCTGCTGCGCTGGGGGCCGATGGCGGTCGCCGATCTGGCGGCTGAATATTTCGAGACTGAACTGCTGCGTGCGGTGGTCGCCGCTCGCGGCATCTTCGGGACTTTCCTTGGCCCATGGTCGGCTGGCAGCGCACTGGTGCTGTTGATCCGCGCCGCCGGTGATGCTCAACCGGCGGGCTCGGCCTATCTTGCCGCAGGAGGGATGGGCGCGCTCACCCAGGCCATGGCCTCCGCTGCGAAGGCAGCGGGTGCGGAGATTCGGACTGGCGCCGACGTCATCGAGATTCGCGTGAAGGACGGTGCGGCTACGGGAGTTCTGCTATCGACGGGCGAGGAAATGAGCGCCAGGGCGGTCATCTCCAACGCCGATCCCAAGCGCACACTCCTGCAGCTGACCGATCCCCTGCATCTTTCGCCCGACTTCGTGCAAAAGCTCCAGCACTATCGTGGGAACGGCACAGTGGCGAAAGTGAATCTCGCGCTGTCAGGTCTGCCAAAATTCACGGCCTTGCAGAACGGGGATGGGGCGGCCCTCAAGGGACGCATTCACATCGGCAATGAGATCGACTACCTGGAGCGCGCCTTCGACGAATCTAAGTACGGCAACTTCTCACGCCGGCCGTATCTCGAGGCCACAATTCCGTCACTAACCGATCCCACGCTTGCGCCCGAGGGCAAGCACGTGATGTCGATCTACATGCAGTACGCTCCCTACAAGTTGAAGGGGGATTGGGAAAGTCAGCGCAGGGCGCTTGGCCAGACCGTGGTGCAGACGCTGGCGCAATACGCTCCCAATTTGCCGGAGATGATTCTGACGCACCAGATCATCACCCCACTCGACCTCGAGGAAAAGTACGGAATGACGGGCGGGCAGATCTTTCACGGGGAACTGGCGCTGGACCAGTTCTTTACCATGCGTCCGCTGCTGGACTGGGCGCGCTATCGCACGCCGATTCAGAACCTGTACTTGTGTGGCAGTGGCACGCATCCCGGAGTGGGATTGACTGGCGGGTCCGGAGCGAATGCCGCGCGGGAGATATTGAAAGAACTGAAGCGCTGATAGGAAAAACCACGCCCTGTCATCCTGAGTGAAGCGAAGGACCTCTGTAGTCCCGGCCGGTTGCACAGGTCCTTCGCGGCAACGAACGCCGCTCAGGATGACAACACAAAAGGGACAGTACGAACACGACAAAATTGGCATGAAACCCTCCGCCATCCTCCTCATCTCCTGCCCTGACAGCAAGGGCGAGGTCGCGACCATTGCCGACTTCGTCTTCCGCCACAACGGCAACATCCTTCATGCCGACGAACATGCCGACGAAGAGTCTGGCCTTTTCCTCATGCGGGTGGAGTTTGATGCCAAAGATTTCGCCATTGACCTCGCCGACTTCGGTAAGCACTTCGCGCCGGTTGCCGCAAAGTTCCAGATGAAATGGCGGCTGGCACAGTCGTCGCAGCGTCCTAGGACGATCGTCTTTGTCTCAAAATACGACCATTGCCTGGTTGACCTCCTCTACCGGCACCAGTGCGGAGAGCTGGCCTGCGACATTCCACTGATCATCTCCAATCATGCGGACAACCAACCGCTCGCCGACTTCTACAAGTTGCCCTACGCGGTGGTGCCGGTCACGGGGGACAACAAGCAGCAGTCGGAACAGAAGATTCAGGACCTGATCGATCGGCATCGCCCCGACTTCATGGTGCTGGCGCGCTACATGCAGATTCTTTCCAACGAATTCGTCAAGCGCTATCCGCAGCGCATCATCAACATTCACCACTCTTTTCTGCCTGCGTTTGTTGGCGCGCGGCCCTACCATCAAGCTTTCGAGCGGGGCGTCAAGATCATTGGAGCTACCAGCCACTACGTCACCGAAGTCCTCGATGATGGCCCCATCATCGAACAGGATGTCGTGCGCGTCTCGCACCGCGACACGGTCGAAGACCTCATCCGCAAGGGCCGCGACCTGGAGAAAGTGGTGCTCTCCCGTGCGGTGCGCTGGCACGTGGAAAACCGCGTTCTCGTTTATGGGAACAAGACGGTGGTTTTCTGAGCACTCTCCCGGCGGTTCACATCCGCAAAAGTCCTTGTACTTTCGGGGATGGAAGAACGCACTACATGACAGTGTCCATCCGGTAGTAACTTGCACCACAGGTAACTTTCCTTTTTACTGGTGACATTAGTGTACAGTTAATTTCCCAAGAACGACGGGGAGAAACTCGCTCTCGGGAGCCCTTTTGGCCGAAGATCTCAAATTTGAACTAGCAATTCTCGCGACGGTGCAGGGCTTCTATCAAAAGCTCATGCGGGATTGCCTCGGCGGTGACGTGCCGGTGCCCAAGGGGCTCGACGAGGACGCGCTGCGCCATTCCGAGCGCGAACTGCCCGGAACTCTCTCGCGGATGTATCGCTGGTTGCACTTGCTCGACATGGCGATCACGCCGGCCATGCTGCGCCACGCGCTTACTCCCGACACCGACTCCGAAGTAGCCGAGGCTTTGTTGCGCTACTTTGTGCGCCGCCGCGCGCCCAGTGAAGTGAATCGTGACAAGACTGACCTGATCGCTACGTTCCTTTACCGCCATCCGCGTGTGCCCGGCCAGTGGGAGCAAAGTGGTTATGGCCTCGATGGTGCGCTGCCGCTTTCTCCTTTTGAAATTGCGCTGATTGAAATTCTTGCGGATACCGACGTGCCCTCGCTGCCCGAGGAGCATGTGCAACTGCTGCGCCGATTCGATCCCTTGCGGGAAGAGATTGCGCGTTTCCGCGACTTCAATTCTCTGATGGATTCGGGCATCGTCTTGCGGGTGCGCGAGCTGAAGCAGTGGCTGGATTCGTCGTTTTACCATCCCGGCGTGCTGGCCACGGTCGCCGCGTACAACGCGGCTTTTGGCGCCCGTTTTGACGAGCTCTTCAAGCAAGCGCTCGGCGAGATCAAGACCTTTGCCAACGCGCTCGAAGAAATGGGCGGCAGCATCCTGAGCACGGTCGATGGGGTGGAAGTCACCGTCGAGCACGTAGCCGCGATTGAGCAGAAAGAAATGCTGGGCGCGGCCTATGACGGCGCACAAGAGAAGTTTCGCCGCGTGTCGAAACTGAAAAAGGAACTGGATCGAAGACCGCCGATTCGCAAGTCACTGCTGTCTCCTGCCGTCCGCGCAGCACGGGTGAACGGAGGTGCAGCTGCGGCGGCAAAACCCGCCAAGGCGGCGACTGCAAAAGGGCCGTCTGCTCCCGCCGTGTTTCAGCCTCCCGCGATTACCGCGCAACAGATCTCGATGGAGGAAGGCAAGCTTCGCCGGGTGGAAGAGTCGATCCGCGTGTTCGTACGCGTGGCCGATCCGAAATATCGACAGGTCGTGCCGATGCGCTTCTTCAACCTCACACTGACCGCGCCGGAAGCGGACGCCTACAGTGCCAGTTTCCTCGAAGAGAAGAGCCTCCGTGCCGATTTGGCCCGCACGCTGATCCGCCTGGTTTCGATTTCCGCCCGCATCAACACCGAACTCGAAGAACTGAAGCGCAGCCAGAGCATGTCTTCCCTGTGGAAGCTGCACGCCGATGCTCTGGTCGTGCTGCTCGATATGGCCAGCACCTCCGCTGAAGAGGCAGGTGGCGTTGCCAAGAGCGCTGAACAGAATGGCGCCGGTGCTGCCGCGAGAGCGATTCACGAATCTGCCCGGAAGTTGCGCGAACGGGCAGACGTGGCGGTTAAGACGTTGGCCCGCGTGAGCAGTTAGGTCGCAGGCGGAGCCATTATGCGGCTTTCGACATCCGCTCCCAGCATGTTGAAGTGGCGCAAATTCCAAGTGTAGATGTGATCGGCCCCAGCCTTCAGTGCGCAGGCTGCAACCAGCGCGTCATATACTGCTCCGCCGACAATTCCCATCGTGGCGATGCGACGGATGGCGGCACGATATTCATCGCCGTCGAGCCACACTAAGGCAAGCCTGTGCTCAATTTCTTGCACAAGCAGGCCTCCATATTCAGCGCTCAGTCGTTGTTTTCCGGGATACCTGGTCAGAGTCGCGTACACTTCGGCGAGGCTGTGAGCGGCGCAACCGGCATTTCTGGAGGTCGCAGCCGCAAAAGCGGCGAAGCTGCGAGCATGATGTTCATGATCGGGCAGGAGCGCCGGAACCAGAACCGAGCTGTCGAAAAACCATTTCACTGGCTTTTCTTTCGTCGCGGCGTGGGCGCGCGGCGGTTGCCAAGAAAGCTAAGTTCGCGCTCCCGGCGTAGCTGCCGCAGTACCTCATCTGTAGCTTCCGCGGAAATAGGCTCACCGGTGCTGAAGACCCAGATTCCCTTTTTCTTGTGCAGCCCAGTTCCTCCCCTGCGCGGACGAAGCACAATGCGATCCTCCGAGCTTTCCAGTTCCAGCGAGTCTCCGGGCCGGAGTTGCATTTCGTCGCGAACCGGCTTGGGTAAGACGACCCGTCCGGCTTTGTCCAGGGTTAAGGTGGTTGTCATGGATTCCATTATACAATGGCATTTGGCATTAGGAAATGGTATTGCCGCCCACCGGTCTTGGGCGCAGGTACTCAGTTAGCGAGCGAGGAGCAGCGATTCATCTTCGCCTTCAAAATAAGCCAGCCTTCCCCGGTATACACGAGAGGATAGTGCCCATTCCATTGCCGACCACGCTTTCAAGCGCGGATTCCAACTGCAATTCTTGCCCTATCTAGTTTTGTATCCTAGGAAATAACCCAACCGGTCTGGCCCGCACCTTTTGACCCTCAAAAGCCGGCAAATCTTCGCGATTCCCTGTCGGTGTCGATCCCAAAGCTTGAGGCTTGGATCGACCTTCCACGGAACCGCGGTCGCGAATCTTCCATCAAACCAGGGGAAATACGATAACTCCCTCGTGAACTTCTTACGGTTCTTGGCAGTTGAAAGGAACGAGGAGAAGCGATCCTGTCGGCCCTGTACAACCAACGCCTTTATCGTCGCTTGTTCGTGTTCAACCTGCAAGGTGGTGTCCATCGCGCCACATGGTAGGCCATTCCGGACAGGAATCCAGGGCTGGATTGCCGACAAAATGTCGCGGTTGGCCAGAGCGAACGGTGATTAAGCGAAGATCCCTCAGCAGGCTGAAGCCTGCGTCTTTATTGGTTCTGCCGGCGCGGCTGGAAGCCGCGCCCTTTCAAAGCCGGGCTGAGGCAGTCTCGCGCTTCGCCCCGGGGGACAGCCGAGGCGGCCGTCCCCACATGTGTTGATCAGCTACGCGCTTGTGCTGAGGGCTGAGGGCTGATGGCTAGTTAATATCGTACTGTTCCTGATGCAGTGCCGGGTCGCTCTTCACGATAATGGTCCGCTTCGTAAGCTCTTCCATCTCGTTCAGCAGGCGACCGTTGTTCGATTTCAGTTCTTTGGCGACATCCGGATTCACGCGCAGCATGACGTCTTCATGTTCGAGATGCTTAGCGATCTTGCGCATCTCCACGTAGATCTCATTGCACACGGTAGTCACCGACTTGACGTAGCCCGTTGATTGACAATACGGGCAAGGCGCGCCAATCGTGCGTTCCAGCGATTGCTTCACCCGCTTGCGGGTAATGGCCACCAGCCCGAAATCGTTGAACTGCAGCACCTTTGACGGCGCGCGATCGTGGCGCAGTTCTTCTTCCAGCGCCTGCATGACGCGCTGGCGGTTGCGGCGCTCGTCCATGTCGATGAAGTCGATGACGATGATGCCGCCCAGATCGCGCAGCCGGATCTGGCGCACGATCTCCTTGATCGCATCCACGTTGGTTTTGACGATCGTGTCTTCCAGGCGCGCCGTCTTGCCGACGTACTTGCCGGTGTTAATGTCGATTGCGACCAGAGCCTCGGTCTGGTTGATCACAATGTATCCGCCGCTCTTCAGCCAGACTTTCGACTTGAGCGCCTTGTTCATCTCCTCGGCGAGGCCGAATTGCTCAAACAGCGGCGTCTCTTTGGTGTAGAGCTTCACGCGCTTGACCAGCGCCGGCTGGAAGCGGTTGAAGAAGCGCAGAATGCGCTCGTACTCCGGCTCGGTGTCAACCCAGATCACGGAGAAGTCGGAGGTGACCTGGTCGCGCAGCACGCGCTCGACAACGTTGAGATCGTGATAGATGAGCGCCGGGGGCTTGGAACTTTCGGAGCGGCCCTTGATGTCGTTCCACAAACCCTTCAGGAAGCGAATGTCGGCGCGGAGTTCGTCCTCGCTCGCATTTTGCGCAGCGGTGCGAACGATGAAGCCGCCATGTCCGTTATCGCGCTCGCTCATGATGATCCGCTTCAGCCGCTGGCGCTCTTCCTCAGAAGCGATTTTGCGCGAGACTCCGGTGTGATTCACCGTCGGCATGTAGACCAGGAAGCGGCCGGGCAGCGCGATGTGGCTGGTGATGCGCGCGCCTTTCTTGCCGATCGGTTCCTTGGCAATCTGTACCAGAATTTCCTGCCCTTCCTTGAGCAGATCGCTGATCTTCGGGACGTCCTGGGCTTCGCGGCGGCGAAAGCGGCGCGGACCGCGGCGGCCGCGGGGATTGCGGCGATCGAACGCAGGCCGTTGTGCGCGCTGCGTGTAGCCAGCGGTTGCTGCCGGAGCGCGAACTTCCGCCCGGGCATCGACGGTGCCGGTGCCACGAGCTTCGGCGTCGAGCAAAGCCTCGGCTTCCGCCTGAGCTTCTTCCAATTCGATTTCTTCCGAGTCTTCTTCAACTTCCGTCGCACTCGCCTCGGCAGTTGGAGTCAGGCCCGACTCGGCCAGTGAAGACATGTGAATCTCAGACACTGCTTCCCGGGCATCGCCGTTCAGCTGCAGGCCAGTCTCGGAAGTGGCTGCACGAGTCTCTTCCTCAAACTCGTCGTAGCCCTCATCCGACGACTCTTCGTAGCGGACGGTATCGGCTTCCTCCTCGTCGATGGTTTCTTCCTCCATCGTGCCGGGAGCAGCAAACACGGGGCCCTCTTGTCGGCTCGACGTCGACGCTGGCTGATCGCGGTGTTCGGGCGCGGCAGTCCGTATATCTTGTTCGACTTCCTCAACGACTTCTTCTTCGATCGTCTCAGGCTCTTCGGTAGCAAACGCCGCCGACGCCGCACTCATCGGCTCGGAACGCCGGAATTCGCGGTTCCAATCCACCGAGGTGGAAGCCGATTCCGTAGGCTCTTCCTGATTGCCTCGCGAGTCGTCGTGCTGCTCATGCAGTGGTTCCGCGGCGCTCGCGGGACTGGCGAAGATCGGTTCGTCTTCCGGGAAGGTTGCTGCGAGGGGGACGTTCGGCTCCGCGTTGAACACCGGTGGTTCAACTCCCCGCGCCGCCGGACGGGCTTCCCGTGCGGGCGGCTGCGGCCGGCGTTGATACTTTGAAATCGACTCGCCCGGCAGAAGAATCGGCTGGTATCCCGCAGGCGGTCCAAACTGCTGAGTTCTACCCGACTCTTGCGCTCGTGGCGGCGCACTCTCGGCGGCAGGCCGGGAGAAACGCGACTCATTCCCGCGCTCTCGCCCATCGCTGCGGCCCTCGCCGCGACCATCGCCACGTCCGTCGCGGCGTCCGCCACGGCGGCGTCGGCGTCCGCGATAGCCACCACGTTCGCGTTGCCCATCGCTGTCGCCTGATTCAGTTCCCGCAGGCGCCGAGGTCTGGCCCTCCCGATTTTGCGGTTCGTCGAATCCGCCCGAACCACTGTCAACCTCGCCCGCTGGCGTGGTGGACTCAGAGCTCACTTCTGAGTGCGAATCCTCCACCGGCGCTTGTATCCGCGCTGGCTGCGAACGCAAGTCCTGCACGCCGCGATTTGCCTGCACAACTTCCGTCAAGTCCTCGTCCTGATCTTCCAACTCCATAAAGTCGGAAACGTACAGGAAGGCGTCGCGCTCCAGGCCGATGTCGACGAAGGCCGACTGCATGCCGGGCAGCACGCGCGTGACGCGGCCCTTGTAGATGGAGCCGGCGAGGGTGTATTCATTTTCGCGCTCGAGGTAGATTTCCGCGAGCAGATCGTCTTCCACCAGCCCCACCTTGGTTTCGTGAGGCGTGGAAGAGACAAATAGTTCTTTGTTCATGGACACTCCGTCCCACCGTCTTGGGCGGGATTTACCGGCGTGGAGTCAGGCAGGAAACGGGAGGATCGAGCGTCGCGAGGTTGGCCCCACACAGGGGACGGCTGGGGCTCAGGAGTTCCCTCCCGGGCCGAATCCGTTGCACAAGCTTGGGAATCTTTTGCACTTATCGCTTTGTGTTGCCGGGGATTGTGACCGCACTCTCAGACCGTTTTCGGTCGGGGGGCCGTTTCCCTGCCCGGCAGCTTTCTTGCTTCAATCCTGCCCGGCCTTCGACTGCTCGACTGGCCGGTGAAATTACCCTCTTCACGCGAGGGCGATCGATATTTTGTTGGGCTGCGCCCCCTGGGCACAGCAACTACTTCCCTGCCTTCTTCCGAAGCTCACAACCTGTTCATGAGCCGGCAACGAACTCTCCAAATTGGTTCGCCCCAGCTAATTCACGAAGCGGCGCATACGAACGTTCATAACCATCCCCAGCGCCAGGAACATGAACAACACGGAAGACCCACCGTAACTCATCAATGGCAGGGGTATTCCGGTGACCGGCATAAAGCCGACCACCATGCCGACATTGACCAGGATATGGAAACTAAGCACAGCCACCACACCCATCACCACGAACGTGCCAGCGCGGTCGGGCGCCGTTTGCGCGTTCTGGGTCAAACGCATCAGCACTATGAAGTATAGCAGTAGCACCCCGAGAGCGCCTACGAATCCGTGCTCTTCTGCGAACGCCGCAAAAATGAAGTCCGTTTGGGGAACTGGTAGGAAAGCCCCGTGTGTTTGCGAGCCTTTCCCGCCCCACAGACCTCCAGAACCTACCGCAATGAGGGATTGTGAAACTTGGTACCCCGAACCCTGAGGATCAGCATCCGGCTCCAGAAAGCTGGTGAGCCGCTGCTTCTGATACGACTTCAAAACGTGGACACGAGGAGTAAAGAACACCGCCCCCACCGCCACGGTGGCCAGTAGACCTACTGCCAGCCCCTGCTTCCATTGCATCCCACCCAGAAAAACTCCCATGACGGCGATGGGAACATAAGTTAGCGCCGTGCCGAGATCAGGCTGGGCCAGAACCATCAGCATCGGGACGCCGACAATGGCTCCCGCCTTGATGAAATCGGACCACGAGAGTTCGCGCTGCCGCATCTCGGCAAAATACTTGGCCACCGCCAGGATCAGAATGATCTTTACCCATTCGGAGGGTTGGAAGTGGTTGTTGCCGCCCGGCATCTTGATCCAGCGCCGCGCGCCCAGATACTTCTGCCCGAACACCAGCACCGCCATCAGCGAACCCACACCCGCTATGTAGAACCAGTGAATCTGCTCCAGCAGGGCCTGGTAATTGATCAGGCTCATGAGAAACATCATGCCCACGCCGGCAAGGATCCAGTAGATCTGCTTGATGTGCGCCCCCGCAAACTTCGTGTGCTGGGTGGCGCTCTGAATCTCCATCACGCCCAGTCCACAAATGATGAGCACGAAGATCAGTAACAGCCAGTCAAAGTCGCGATATGAAACGTAACGTGACATTAGAAACCAGTCTCAGTTCTCGGTTCTCAGTTCTCAGTCGTAGCGCCGGCGTCCCGCCCTCGCATCCTGCCCATCCCGATCAGTTCACAGGAACCATCCCCGGAGCAGCCGTCGCTGCCACCAGAGGCTTCTTCGGCAGATCGACAACATAGCGCCCACCTTCCAGCTTGTCTTCGTGGCCATCGCCATCGGGCGATGTCCAGAGGGCTCCCATGTCAACCTTGCCGCCGCTCTTCGGCTTCTCCACCATCTTCTGAGGAGTGCGCCGTTGCTTGTCGACATACGCCTTGAGCACCTGCGTCGCCAGCCGCGCCGCCAACTTCCCATGCTCGCCGCCTTGGAACAGCACACACACAATGATGTCGGGATTGCGGCGCGGCGTGAATCCCACGAACCATCCGTTCTGCGCCAGATCATCGCTGTTCTTGAACTTCGCCCGGGTCGCTAATGACACAATCTGTGCGGATCCCGTTTTCCCGGCAATTTCTATCCCAGGCACGGCCGCCATTGGGGACGTACCTCCGGGCTGCAGTACCTTGACCATCGCGTCCGTAATGTAGTTCCACCCGCTTGGATCGATCGGGACGCTCTTCACTTCCAAATAGCGCGCGGCTTCGACATAGCCCGGTGGCATATCGGTTGGAGTGATCACGTGGGGTACGACCATGCGGCCACCCATGGAAATCGCGCTGATCGCACGCAACAGTTGCATCGGCGTGATTGCGACCGCGCCCTGGCCGATGCCCACCGAAATCGTTTCCCCGGCAAACCATTTCTGTTTGAAGTTACGGATCTTCCACTCTTCGGAAGGCATCACGCCGCTGACTTCATTGGGCAGGTCGATCCCGGTTTTCTGTCCCAGGCCAAAAGCGGTAGCGTATTTCGCAATGCGATCGATGCCTAACTTTTCCGCCAGGGTGTAGAAGAAAACATCGCAAGACTGGTAGATGGCCTTCTCCAGATCGACGCTTCCGTGCCCGGTTTTCACCCAGCAGCCAAACCGCCGTCCGTAAAACTCCGCGCCCCCGGTGCAGTTCACGTGCAGATTCTGCGCAATTCCTTCCTGCCAGCCCGCCGTCGCCATGATGATCTTGAAGGTCGACCCCGGCGCCAACTGCGCCTGAATCGCTTTGTTCAGCAGCGGCTTGTCGGGATCGGTAACCAGTTTGTTCCACTCGTCGCGCGAGATGCGCACTGAAAAATCCTGGGGAGCAAATGTCGGGCGGCTCACCATAGCAAGAACTTCGCCGGTGCGCGGATCCATGGCCACGATGGCGCCATTCTTCCCTTCCAGCGCCTGTTCCGCCGCTATTTGTAAATCGAGGTCAATCGTGAGCTTGAGTTGCTTGCCCGGTTCCGCCGGGGTCTCGTCCAGGCGGCCGACTTCGCGGCCGTGACTATTCACGAGTGCGCGGCGAAATCCGTTCTTGCCCATCAGCAGCGTGTTGTACTGGCGTTCCACTCCCGAGACGCCCACCATGTCGCCCGGGCTGTAGAGCTCGAACTGGGGCTGGTTGAGCATGTCCTCAGTGACTTCCCCAACATAGCCGATCAGGTGCGCCATGAAACCGTTGCGCGGATATAGCCGCCGGTGGGCCATGATCGTATCCAGCTCGGGCAGTTCGTTGCGGTGGGCATCGATGAAGGCGAGTTCGTCGGGGGTGATGTCTTCTTTGAGAAAAATCGGCTGGTACTGGGGCATCGAAGCGAAGCGCCGGATACGCGTCCGCACTTCGTTCGGGTCCAGATGCAGGCCCTGTGCGATGAGGTCCGCATCTGCATTGAGGTCGCGCGTTGAGTCGCGTAGCAGCAGGGCTGAAAACGAAGGATAGTTATCCACAATGGGGCGCCCTTCGCGATCGACAATCTTGCCGCGTGGGGCAAGAATGGGCACATTGCGGATGCGATTCTTTTCGGCAGCCAGCGAGTAGTAATCACTCTGCATCACCTGCAGCCGCCACAGTCCGTAGGCCAGCACCAGGAAGACGCTCAGAATGATGTACTGCGCCGCCGTCAGGCGGATGGCGGATACTTTTTCGTCACGGCCGAACATCAGGCTTCGGGCTTCAGGCTTCGGGCTTCAGGCGCGCGGGGCACACACCCTGGAATCGAAACCTTTGGCCATTTGTCCTCTCGGGAAGTTGCCTTTATTGTAACCTGCCGAATCTACTGCAGGCTCGCTACCAGTACACGAAGGTCACTGTCGAATGATGGCATCGCCACTTGTCGTTTGGAGAATGTTTCACCGGGTTGGCCGAAGCCCGAAGCCTGAAGCCCGAAGCCCGCCTCTAGGTTCTCTGCTTGAACTTGTCCAGCAGGAAGTAAAGCACCACGCCCAGCAGCGCATTGGCCAGGCCGGCCAGGATGCTGTGTCCCCAGCTCCAGTTCAGCGTCATGTTCACCATGCCGCGCGCTACTGCGAAGTACACCACGCCGTGGATCAGGTAAAAACCTAGTGTGACCAGAAGACGGGCTCCGGCATTCTCTACATCGAGCTTGACGCCCAGCGAGGATGCTCCAAAACCGACCACGGTCTTGGCAATCCCATAGAGCCCGATGGCATGTCCGCCAATCGAGTCCTGCACCAGGCCGATGACGGCGCCGGTCAGCAAGCCGGAAATCGGATTCCGCCGGGCCATGGCAAAGAAAATGGTCACCAGGAGGGGCAGATCGAAGTAGGAGAAAAATGGAAACCGCCTGGGCACGAACGCCTGCAGGAACAGGGCCAGCAGCGGCACGCCCACGGTTACCGGCAAACTGAACCGGTAAACCTCAACCTGCTCCCCTGATGTGTAGGTGATCTGCACGCTAGTTTGGACTATCGTCGGCGGCCGGCGGCTGCGGATTGGACTGCGGCAGCGCTGGCTTTGGCGTCTCCGGAGACGTGGCCGGGGAATCCGCCGGCTTTGATCCGACCGTCTTCTGGGAATTTCCAGTCTGCGCGGCCGGTTCGGATGCCCTCCTCGGAGGAGCGGTTTTCGGCGCCCCGTTTGACACGGTCTGTCCCGGAACCGTCGCGCTGCGCGTATGGCTGGAGCCTGCTGCTTGACTGCCTGATGGAGTCACGATGCCCGGCGGTATGCTCCCAGCGTCTTGCTTGGTTGATCCACTCGGACTCTGCGTCTTGGTCGCGGCTCCCGCTTGCGGGTTCGGCACGGTCAGCGGCTTCGATGGAGGAAGAGCACCGCTCGCCCCTCCGGCCGTGCCCGTGGCCGCGTTCCCAGCGGTCCCACCAGCATTCGCCTCCGGCGTGGCCGGCTTGTCCGGTACAGAAGGCAGACGCTGCGCCAGGATGTCAGCCGCTCGCATTCGTTCCGTGACTTGAGCTGCGGCCTGCCGCTCCTGCTTCTCGGTCACCACCAGAACTTCTTCCAGCTTGCTCAGGTTCGCCGCCGGCCTGATCCTGACATTCAGGAACAGATCCTTCCCGGTTCCAACTTTGGAAACAGTTCCTACACGCAGACCCTTGGGAAAAATCTGGTCGCCGCCGCTGGTCAGCACGGTGTCTCCGGGCGCAACCTCTTCGTCGCTCATCACCCGCTCCAGCATAACCTCGCCATTCGCCGTTCCTCGCAGCACACCCTGCAGCCGGCTCTTCTCCAGAATCGCACCTACGCCGCTGCTCTGGTCGTTGATCAGCAGCACCTGCGAGACCGTGGGGAACGCTTGCAGCACCTTGCCCACGATGCCGTCAGCAGTAACGACGGCCAAGTCCCGCCGCAGGCCGTCGTTCTCGCCCTTGTCGATATAGACAATTCGCGAAAGGTCGCTGCCACTCGAGCCGATGACCTGCGCCGCCACGGTGCGGGAGACGAATTGTTCCTTGAACGAGAGCAGCGCCTGCAGGCGACGCGCCTGAGCTGCGTCCTCGTTCAACCGGACCTGCTCCAGCCGCATCTGCTCGATCTGTTCCTTAAGCTGGCGGTTCTCCGCCCGCACCCCGCGCAGGTAAAAATAGTTGTGCCAGAGATTGCCGGCGCCGTTCTGCACCCAGACCAGCCCGCGTTCCAGAGGAGTAATGGCGCTCACCGCCCAGATGCGGATCAGCCGCGTACTCTCCGCATCCGAGCTGCGCTTGACCTGCACCGCGAGTCCCAGCACCTGCAGGAACAACACTCCCACCAGGATGATCAGGTTGCGGTAACGGCCGAGGACGGATTCCATAACATCAGTGGTCAGTGGCCAGTGATCAGTGGCCAGTTTGCAATGGTCTGTCGTGCCTGAAAGGAAAATCCCTGTTCGGGTTCCGACTGGCCACTGACCACTGGCCACTGACCACTGCTACTCAATCGATATCTTCCGCAGCAGCTTGAAGTCGGAGAGCATTTTGCCTGTGCCCAGCACCACGCTGCACAGCGGATCATCCGCAATCGAGACCGGCAGGCCGGTTTCTTCGCGGATACGTTTGTCGAGATTCTTCAGCAGAGCGCCACCGCCAGTCAGCACGATGCCGCGGTCGCTGATGTCCGCCGAGAGTTCAGGCGGCGTCCGCTCAAGAGCTACGCGAATCGCATTCATGATCGTCGAAACACATTCGCTCAACGCCTCGCGGATTTCGCCGTCGTCCACCGTAATGGTCTTGGGCACGCCTTCAATCAGGTTGCGGCCCTTGATCTCCATGGTCATCGGCTTGTCCAGTTGGTGCGCGGAGCCGATCTCCATCTTGATCTGCTCTGCCGTGCGCTCGCCGATCAGCAGGTTGTACTTCCGCTTCAGGTAATTCATGACGGCTTCGTCCATCTGGTTGCCGGCCATACGCACGGACCGCGAATAGACGATGCCGCTCAACGAAATCACCGCGATGTCGGTGGTGCCGCCGCCAATGTCGACCACCATGTTGCCGCTGGGCTCGGTGATCGGCAAGCCCGCGCCGATCGCCGCCACCATCGCCTGCTCTACCAGATGCACCTCACTCGCCTTGGCGCGATACGCCGAATCCATGACGGCGCGCTTTTCCACTTGTGTAATCTCCGAAGGCACGCCAATTACGATCCGCGGATGCACCAGCATCTTGCGGTTGTGGGCCTTCTGGATGAAATAGTTCAGCATCTTCTCGGTGACTTTGAAGTCGGCAATCACGCCGTCCTTCATAGGCTTGATGGCGACGATGTTGCCCGGCGTGCGGCCCAGCATCTCTTTCGCCTCTTTGCCCACGGCCTCGACCTCGCCCGTGTTCTTGTTGATAGCAACGATCGACGGCTCATTGACCACAATGCCTTTGCCGCGCGCGTACACCAGTGTGTTCGCGGTGCCGAGATCAATGGCCAGGTCGCTGGAAAAAATGCTGAAAAGAGACCGCAGGTTATGCGTCCGCGATCCGCTGGAGTGGAATCCGTTGTTTGACATGACTAAGTTCTTCCCGCGTTTTTCGAGTATGCTGCCGCTCCGGGAAAACCCGGCTTCACCACGCTCCTGTTTTCACGGCGGGATACATCCATTCTACGAGATGTTCTCCCACCGCGCTCACCCAAGAGTTCTTGCCCTGTCTCCTACTGGATAATGATCTTCTTCTGCTGCGTGTTCACCCCACCTTGAGCCGTCTGTGCCGTGATGGTAATCACCGCTTCTCCCGTGGGCAGAGGCGGCGTGAAGTAGTGGAACGTGCCGTCGGTCGAGATCATCGGCACCTCCCGCCCGTTTACCATCACCCGCGCCCCGGTCTCGGTCTTGCCGGTTACTTCAATGACGTGTCCGTGCTGAACAAAGGGATCCAGTTCCAGATTGATGGCCTCGGTCTGCTTGCCCTTGGAAATGATGGTGAAGCGGTTCTTCTCGCTCTCCACCGACTCTTTCCCCGACACGCCATAGGACTGCACCATCCAGTAATAGGCGCCTTCGCCCAGGCTGGTGACGGTAACGTCCGCTGTGTTAACTCTTTTGTCAACCAGTGTAGAGGAGAAATATGGGTTGCGGGAGATCCTCAGGCGGTAACCAACTGCATTCGCCATCGGCGTCCAGGAAAACTCCACATCCTTGGTGCTCTCGCCCGCCGAAAAGATGGGCGCCATGTTGGCCGGCGATATCGGAGTCGGAGGCCCAATCTCTTTCGCCTTCTCCATCCGCGCCTGTTGCCCCTGGAAGCTCACCTTCTCCCAGTTGGCCAGCTGCACGGTCTCGCCATTGCGCGTGACCTCGCCGGTTCCTTTTTTCATCAGGATCTCGTGATGGTCACCCTTGGGATCGTTGTGCACCTGCGCCGCCGAGTCCGGAGCCAGAGACGCCGTTGCACCCTCGACAATCACCCGCGACTTCGAACCCTGAACGTAGGTTGCGGTGGAGAGATCCACGGTCCCGGTGCTCACCGCCACGGCAACGTTGGTCTGCTGCTGGTCGTTGGCGGAGTTCTCTTCGATCACGATCAGCGAATCCTGCTTGACGGTGTAACTGGTGCCATCGTTGAACACGACCTTCGCCATGCCTTCGGAGCCGGTCTGCACCACGTCGCCCTTATCGAGAGGAACGTTGTAGTCAGCCGGCACCCAGCTATTGCCGTTGCCCTTCTTGATCCGCACCGTGCCGTCGAGGGCGGTGAAGTGCGCCTGCTGCGCGGTTGAAATTCCAGAGCCCGCCGCCGGAGCCATCCCCGCAACGCGCTCCAGAATCTTGTTCGCGACGTTGTCGGCGGCCTGAATGCTGGCTTGCGTAAATTGCGGGAAGGCAATCCGCATCCCAACAAAAAGTATGAGCGCACCCGCCAGTATCAGCAGGGCCACACTACGGTACGTGACCGTCTTCCACTTGATGTGGATTCCCGGTTTGCGATTGTCAGAAGACACGTGGATCAGAAACCTATCCGAACCTAGTAAATATCGGTAAAAACAAACGTTAGCATAAGCCAAACTGCGCGCAGAACAGGTAATGATCTTGGGACGTTACCTTGGTGCCGCCATGTTTCTGCCCGGCAGAAGCCGACGCCTTGGATCGCTCGCGGGAAATCGTGCCCGCGGGCTGAGCGGAACGAAAATCCGTCCTCTTTCGTAACCAAGGCTCAGCTATCCTTATCGAGCCATGGCCACAACTGCGACAACCGTCTCCGCTCCCGACAGCAACCGATCGGTTCTAACCTCCGCGATGGCATGGGTCTGGGCCATCGCCCTCGCCGACCTCCTCTTCCACGTCTACTTCAACAACCGCTACGGCTACTTCCGGGACGAGTTCAACTACATCGCGTGTGGCGACCACCTGGGTTGGGGATACGTCGATCAACCCCCGCTCATCCCGTTCCTCATCCACATCTCCCGCGCAGTCCTCGGAGATTCGCTTCGCGCCATCCGCTTCATTCCCGCGCTAGCCTCTTCCTTGCTGGTCGTGCAAACCGCAGTTCTCGCCCGCGAACTTGGCGGACGCCGCTTCGCTATCCTCCTCAGCGCCATCTGCGCCCTGATCGCGCCACAGTATCTCTCCAATGGCAGCCTGCTCGGAACCAACTGCCTCGAACCCAACCTGTGGATGGGCTGTGCTTACTTCGCCATCCTCGCAGTCAAGCGAAACAACCCTCGCTACTGGCTCTGGTTTGGAGTGGTCGCAGGCCTCGGCCTCGAAGAGAAGTATTCGATTGCATTATTCGGATTCGGCAT
Source organism: Acidobacteriota bacterium (assembly GCA_003225555.1). Classification (GTDB taxonomy): domain Bacteria; phylum Acidobacteriota; class Terriglobia; order Terriglobales; family Acidobacteriaceae; genus Sulfotelmatobacter. The sequence continues at coordinate 24,296 of QIAM01000053.1, forward strand.
CGTCGTCGGCTTGCTCCTGACCGAGCAGCACCGCGTCTTCCTCAACAAATGGATTTGGCTGGGCGGACTCGCCGCCTTCCTGATCTTCCTCCCCAACCTGCTGTGGAACATTCACTACGATTGGCCGTTCCTCCAGCTGATGCGCGCGATCAAGGCCGAAGGGCGCGACGTGGTGCTGGGACCGTTCCCCTACTTTTTCCAGCAAACTCTGCTGGTGAACCCTCTGACAGCGCCCCTCTGGCTGGCGGGATTGTTTGCCCTTGCCTTCTCCGCGCGTCTGCGGCCGTATCGTTTTCTTGGTTGGTCTTATGTGGTCTGCTACTCGGTATTCTTCGTGCTGCACGGAAAAAATTACTACCTGGCCCCGATCTATCCCATGCTGCTGGCGGCGGGAGCAGTCGTCCTCGAGCCCGCGCTCGCCCATCCCCGCAGAGCGTGGCTGAAACCCGCGATCGCAATCCTGCTGCTGGCCAGCGGGGCGCATCTCGTCCCCGTGACCGTTCCCGTTCTATCCCCAGACGGCTTCATCGCCTACATGAAATATCTCCCATTCAAGCTCCCGGTCATGGAACACTCCCACGCCCGCGCCACCCTGCCGCAGTGGTACTCCGACCAGTTTGGCTGGGACGAAATCGTCGCCGAGACGGCAGTAGCCTGGAACCGTCTCTCCCCCGACGAACGCCAGAATGGAGATTGCGGCATCTTCGCCCAGGACTACGGCCAAGCCGGCGCCATCGATTTCCTAGGCCCCCGCTACGGACTGCCGCCATCGCTAAGCGGACATCAAACGTGGTTTCTCTGGGGCCCACGCGGCTACTCCCGCAACTGCATGATCATCCTCGACGACAGCCGCGAAAATCTCGAAGCCCTCTGGCAAAACGTAGAGTATGTCGGCACCTCGGCGCCCAGTCGTTACGCCCTAGAGCAGCAGATTGACATCTTCATCTGCCGAGGCTCAAAGTTCGGTACCTGGGCACAATTGTGGCCGAAAGTGAAAAAATGGCGCTAGAAGCGGGTACTGGGTGCGCCATTTCTCGCGTACTTTGAAGCTGTGAAAAAAACTTTCCGGCAACGACGAAGAAGCGCGAAGCGTTGATTTTGCCGTGGTCAGGAGGGTCTGGCGTGGCGAAAGTTTGGGTTGGATTTTTATTCTGGCGAAGGGGCTTTAAGCGGCGCTGGGGCTGGCAGCTTGCGCAGGCGGATCCACTGTTGCAGATTGTAGGTGAGGCAGGCCCCGAGCATTTCCATTTGCGCTTTGGCCAAGCCGCGTAGGTGGAACTGGCGCAGTCCCAGTTTGCTTTTGATCCAGGCGTGGCAGAACTCGATCACGCGGCTGCGTCGGCGATACTGCTTTTGCGCCTCGGGCGTGGCCATCTTCTGGCGGAAGGCGAT
>QIAM01000052.1 GCA_003225555.1 Acidobacteriota bacterium
GCCACGACGACGGACGTTAGATTCAATTCCACCAAGGTCTGCTCTGGAAAGAAGGAGACGAAAGAACAGTCCAACGGCGTACCGGAAAACCTGGACACTCAAACGCGTCCCTGGTGACCGCGGGGTTTAAAAGGACCGGCACGCGCGGATCATCATCAAGTGCCCGGAGAACGATTCTCCACTAAGAGGCCGGATACATTTACGCAGACTGTCCCTTCGCCCAACTTCAAACCTCTTGCAGTCCGGCGGCGGACCATACATTTGAGTGTAACCGCGATATTTCAACAGCTAACGAGTACGCACCCGCGCTGGGGCAGGCTCCGGCATCCAGACAGGTCCTTGAAAATCGACGCTGATGGGGATCGACAGCTTGCACAAACCGCAGTTGTGGCGTGGATAACGGTACGTTGTAAGCTGCCCTAATGCTCTTCTATCAAGCGACGTGCTACCCGAGGAGCGCAGTAGGACAGCATTGCTGACCAAACCGCTCGGAGCAACTTGAAAGACAACTAGCGGACGGTAATTTAATTCCATCATTTCAGTCGCAGTGGCTTTGACCGAATGCAGAACCGTGCCGCTAACGGTACATGGTGGATGATCTTGGATAGCCGACCACTCCCCGTTTGCATTGTCCAAAGTGACTTCCAGACCGCGAGTACACTCAATCGTGGCCGCACTCGGCTGCGTCGGAATGCGAGGCAAGTTGCCAACCTTGAGTTCCGAAAACGTCAGTCGGCGCGGTGCGACGCTGCGAATAAATACCGTGCCAGCAACGGCGGCAATAAGCAACGGTAGAACCCAATGCCTCGGGCGTCTCATTGATGTCTACCTCAAATAGACACCAGACGTTTCCGTGGAGTTCCCCCCTTAAAATCGGCGACTGTCGCTAACAGGCCAAAGCGCTCATTGAGAATTGCTGCTTTCCCGCACCCCGCCAGCGGTTCCCATTTGGCGCCAACCAGAAAAAATCTGAAAAATCAAAAACCAGGGAAAATATTTCGCGGTTCGCCATTTCTAGGTTCCGGTTTTGCCCGGATCGCCCCCACCCCAGCCCCTTTGCGCGCAGAAAGCAGCAATGCCACAGGAGAAGCGCACACGGACGCATATCCTCGCGTGCCGGCCTGCGCGTGCCGGCCTGCATAGTGCAGAACGGCGGTCCCCTAGAAGCCGCGAGGATTCTGCCGGCCGTGAAGGTAGCCGCGGATCCTACAAACCTCGCGCCACGTCTCCTCGTCGACCGCTTGCGGACTTAGGGCTCGGACTTGACAGATGGCCCTCCAACAGCAACCCCTGGTCAGGGACTCAGGACCGAACGAAGCGCTCTGCAGGTCCGCAAGGATCTCCTCGTCTGAAGAGAAGTGGACACACCCGGGATAATCGCGCCTCCTATCCCTGCCCGATGGCACCGTCCTGGGTTCGGTGATCGCATTCTCAATCCCCGCGCTGGCGATTCTCTCGGCGGCCTCAGGAAACAGCTTCACGAACCGGTCGTTGGTAGTAATCAAGAAAAGATCAGGGCGTTGTTCGGCAATGCCGTGCAAAACATCAGGGTCCGAAGCGACCAACCGCGACAATCTTCGAAACGTAAGAAACTCGGCCGGATGGGCAAGGAACTGCCGAATCATGTGCCGGATCATCTCCGTGATGAGTCGCTCCCATCCCTCGGGCATACTTCATTGCTTGCGGAGCAATGGAGTAAGTTCCGGGCCGCGACAGCCACCCGAAACGCCCCACTCCTACAAGCCGCTCTTATTCTGGGTGAAGAGAGGCTGTTTGGAAGGCTAGATCTCTCGCTGATGGCCGCCTCACTGTGCCCAATTTTGTGCCCACCACCAAACCTTACCAAGTGCTACTGACAGTGAGGATAGCGCCGAAAGTCCTTGCGGGACAAGGCATCTGTAGTACGTAGTCGCTCTTCATCACTCTCCGTGCAAGTTGTTGATTCTTCGTGCGCGAGGAACTTAGGATCTGGCGGGTAAAACCGTGGGGGTTCGAGTCCCCCCTTTCGCACCAACACTCAGTTTTGGATATTCGTCCGTTCCCGCTTCGTAACGTCGCGGTGGACGTGCCCTGCCTCTCAGGCAGAATTCTTACTTTGCTACAGATCATCGCGCCGCTCTACCGCCTTGAATGTCATCTCAGGCGCCCTGCTCTTCGTCTCTCGCTTCCACTCCGCAAACAACGTCGCATAATTCTTCATGATGTACTGTTCGCGGTCGACGCCTAGCTTCTTTGCCGTGCCATCAATCCATCGCGGCGGCCCCTCGATTTCACAGAAATTTCCGATCGGCGTCTCATCCACTACGACCTGTCCTTTGCCGTCCGTCCACTCTGCGCGAAACTTCTCGTACCGGAACGATGGCCCGTACCCCAGGGCCCTCAGAATGGCGTCCATCTTCTTTCCGTCGCCGACTGATGTTTCCAACTCGACTCGGCTGCTATGTCTCCCGGTCTTTCCCTGACTCTTGTGCGTCAGCGTCCACTCGGACCCGTATTGCCGCAGCCGCAATAACTGCTTGCGGTTCCGCAAAACTTCGCCGGGCAGATCGTACAGCGTGTTCATCTCGTGCATCCACCGCGTCACGATATGAAATCCCGCTGCTCGCAGTTTGCGCGCAAGCGCGCGCACATTTCCGACGCGAAACTTGATTTCAATCTCACGACTCATGAAGGAAAGTGTATGACGGCCGCAACAACCCCATCGACGACAAACGGCCAACGACTAAGAAAATGTCAGCAGCTCCTAGATCGTCCTTTGGGCGATGCCGTTTTCAATTTCGGGGACTAGTACTCCTGGTCTCGGCCTCCAGACCACAGGCTCAACCCGTCCGACCACCAGGACCCAGTCCAGCCCTCCGATCCAGGCAACCGCCGTGGTGATAAAGAAAGGCCAATAAAAATGGCCCGTGCGCTGCACCAGCAATCCAGTGAGCGTAGGCGCTACCCAGCCGGCCAGGTTCCCGACAAAGTTTTGTATCCCCATCCACCTGCCGGCGGCGTGCTTGCCGGCCAGAGTCTGCGTAATGGCATTCATGTTGGAGTTAAGCAGCCCAAACGACGCGCCGGCAAGAAGTAGCAGCGCCACCCCCAACCCCGGTCCTGCCAGGACGGCCCCCGACATGAACAGACCGGTGCAGATTTCTCCCGTAACCATAAAAGTCTTGCGGACGCGAGTGGGCGTTGCGCCCGAGCGAATCCAGCGGTCGGAGAGCCACCCGCAAATGAGGCAGGACACGACAGCCACAAGAAACGTCGACCCGCCGATCTTTGCCATGTGATTCAAGGAGAAACCGCGTTCTTCCACCAGGTACAGCGGCAACCATGTAAGGAGAAAATAGAAGGGATAATTGGTGCAGAAGTGCCCAATCCATGTGCCCCACGCGGATCTCTGGCGGATGATTTCAGAAACTGAGGGACGTTCTTCTAGATTTCCTGCCGTGTGGCCGGCCGTGCGCGGCATCCATCGAAACCAGGGCGGCAGCCATAGCAGGCTTACTAGACCAAGCCCGATGACGAACGGCCGCCACCCGAAGCGCGCGACCAGCACTCCCCCGAAAAGCATGCCCAGGCCAGGCCCTAGAGACTGGCCTGCTCCGATGACGGCGTTGGCCACACCGCGCTGGTGCTCCTTGAAATGCGTGGCAAAGATCTTGCAGTAGCACGGATACGCTACCGACTCTCCAATCCCCAACAGGACGCGCATGACAAGCAGCAAAGCAAATGTGTGAATCAATCCCGTAACGGCGGTAGCTGCCGACCAGGCGAAAAAGCCAATGGCAAATACCCATTTGACATCGAATCGATCGGCCAGCCAGCCGGCGACTAGTTGCATGCAGGCATAAGTCCAAAAAAAGGCAGAGAGCAGAATCCCAAGCTGGGTGGGTGAAAGGCCGAGTTCGGTCCTTAAGAGCGGCGCTGCCACCGAAAGGTTAGCGCGGTCGATGTAGTTGATGAAGATGGAAAGGCCGAGCAGAATGAGCACGCCATTCATGCCGGCGCTTTTCCGATCTTGGGTGGCGGAGTGAGTCATGGCCCGCAAAGCGCCACAATGTTACACCCCACAGCAAGCGTTCGGTCGGCAGGAAAAGGGCGGGCGGTCGTCGCTCGTAGGCCGCTTCGTCGAACGGGCAACTAAGAAAATGTCGGCAGTTTCACCAGATCGTCCTTCGGCACCGACTCCAGCGGTTGTCCCAACTTCCGCCAGGCCGTCAGACCTCCGACGATCACAAACGTGTTGAATCCTTTTTCCCGCAGCAGGTGCGCCACTCGGGCGCTGGTCGCTTCGCGCGCTCAAGTACAGTACAGATAAATGTCCTTATCCGTGGGAAGATTCTTGATCTCTTCCTCAAGATTGTTTGGCTCGATCCGGATCGATCCAAAGATCCGCTCCGCGCCCCTGTCATAGTAACCATGGCTGCGGACATCTACGATGAGCACCCGTCCTCGACCCTCCACAGCCAGTCGCGCCGCCAATTCCTCAACCTGCACCCGCGGCACCCCACGGTAAACGCGGTGCTTGCTGAACTGCACTACGCGGTAAATCGCGTATGCCGCCAGTGCCACGATGATGACTCCCTCCATTACCCTCCCCGCCGCATGAAAGTTGTCCAGGACCACCGCCAGAAAATCCCGCGAAACGTATCCCACCAGCAAGTACGTCACGCTATAAAGAAATGCTCCCAGAAAATCCAGCTGGAGAAACTGCCAGAAGCGCATCTTCATGCTGCCCGCCAGCGGGGCCGCCATGGTGTTGACTCCAGGAATAAACTTCGCGATCACGACCGTCATCTTGCCCCGCTTGTAGAACGACTCCGCCGACCGCAGAATGCAAGTCTCCGGATTGATCGACACCCGGCACAGGAATCCCAGCAGCGCCCACCCGGTGAAACGCCCCAGCCAGAACTGCGAAATGTCGCCCAGCATCAGCCCCATCATAGCCGCTACCAGCACGGCGGGACCCCATAGAGTGTGCGACGCCACCGCCGCCCCGGCCGCGACCAGCGCAAGTGCGGCAGGGAAGGGAAATCCGACTGCCTCCGTAAATAGCAGTCCGAACGTCAGGGCGTATCCGTGGCGGGCCATCTGTGAAACTAGATCATGCATAGCGTGAGTCTTGGATGACCAGAATCCAGAAACGTCTCAGTATAAACAATCCGCACCGGTGTCTGACGGACATGAAATCAGCGAGCAAAAAAGGGGGCGGCACGCGGCCGCCCTCGCATCCTACACCGACTCGCCTAATACTTGCTCGTCGGCTCGCCCGACTTGGCGTCGCCCTTCAGCATCTTCACGCTCATCACGTGAATCGAGTCCTTGTCGGCGTACACATGCGCGCTGAGCTGCACATGATGTCCGTCATGCGCCTTCAGTTCCTCAGGATTCATCACGTCCCAGCTCTTGCCCTTGTCATCGGTGAACGTGACCTTGTCTCCCTCTGCTTTAACGGTACCCTTCAGCGTCTTCAACGGAGCCTTCGCTGCCGTTTGGTCTGAAGTCTGCGCCGACGTTCCCTGCGACGCCGTGCTGTCCTGCTGTGCAAATGCAGCCATGCTCATCACGAACGTCAGTGCCAGCAAACAAATCATCACCTTTTTCATTCGAGTTTCTCCTCTGTGTGTTTTCTTTGAAGTTCAGGCCAGGTGGACTTCTGTTGTCATTACGGACGGTGGCCCGCGAAATGGGTTGTCAGGTTTTCTGCTACGCTTAAGAATTGGTAGCTCCCGCAGTCGAAGGGGTTGCCCAAAACCTTTCTGCCTAGGTGTTTGTCTGGAAAGGTAGTTTCACCAGTTCTGGGAAAAAGCCGCGCGTATCCATATCTATATCTATGGCATCTCCAAAGGAAGCACGCCGCATCATTAATCTTCCCGGACGCCGCCCGAACCTGCCCTTTAGCGACGCGGTACTGGTCGGCGACACACTTTATCTTGCCGGTCGCATCGGAACCGACCCCGCAACCGGTGTCGCTCCTCCGGAGGTCGACCGTGAACTGGATCTCCTCTTTTCCGGATTCTCCTCCGTGCTCGCGCAGGCCGGTATGACCTGGGACGACCTCGTCTGGGTCCAGGTCTTCTCCCCCGACCTGAGCCTATGGGATCGCTTCAACGCAAAATACGTGAAGCATTTTCACGAAGACCTTCCCGCCCGAGCCTTCCTCGGCTCTGCCCCGCTCCTACTAAATGGCAGGTTCGAAATGATGGGAATTGCGGTAAAAAAGGCCTAATCGCAGAGGACGCGGAGAACGGCCGCAGAGAACGCCGAGAGAATCGTCACTCTCCTCGATACTCTTTCACCATGCGCGTGATGCTATCCTTCAGCACCGTGACATGGAAGTTGACCAACAGTCCCACCGGGAGGCCAAGCAATCGGAGATGAGACAACAGTTGCAAGTGATCGACCGGATGCAACGCGTCCTTACATTTCAGTTCGACAACGAGCCTGCCCTCCACGACTAAGTCGGCCCGAAATCCGCAGTCAAGCTTCACTCCCTCGTAAATCAATGGAACCGGCTTTTGCCGCTCGACACGTAATCCCAGCGCCGTCAACTCATAAGCGAGGCAGGCCTCATAGGACGATTCAAGCACTCCCGGTCCAAGCCGCCTGTGAATCTTGATCGCGGCTCCAATAACGACTCTGGTGAGTTCGTTAATGTTAGAAGGAGAGAGACGCTGGTTCCTGACACCTGCGAGATCTGGCAACGCACCCACGAACAAACTCTACGAGGGTCACCCGAGCAATGCAGTGACGATCGTCACTTTAGGTTGTGGAAAACGACCAGCAGGAAAGACTTTTCTCAGCGTCCTCTGCGGCCGTTCTCAGCGATCTCTGCGATAAGCTTTTGCCTTTATTTTTCCCTGGCCACCACAAACTCCGGAGCCCAAAGCAAAGCCCGCTTGACCTCCGAATCCGGAAAGCTACAAATGGCCTCCCGCGCCGACTCCGCATAAGCAGCCGCCCGATCATGCGCTGCTTCAATCGATCCGTAGCGCTGCAGAATTCCCAGAATCTGACCATGCGTAACGCCATTGAAAGCCCGCTCCTGAAGGATTTTCTCAATCGCAGCCCGCTCATCCGCCTCGCACCCCTGCAGCGCGTGGATCACCGCCATCGTAACCTTACCCTCGCGCAGATCGCTGGCCACAGGCTTTCCCAAAACATCCTCCGACGCCGTCAGATCCAGCACATCATCCACAATCTGAAACGCCATCCCCAGATCGTGCCCGTACTGCCCCAAGGCCGCTTCCTGCTCCACGGACGCTCCGCCCAGAATCGCTCCCAGCCGCATGCACACTGAAAACAGGCAAGCGGTCTTCCGATAAATTAGGTCAAAGTGCTCATCCAGCGTGATGAGCTTGCCCAGTTTTTCCATCTGCAGCAGTTCGCCCTCAACCATCTGCTGCGTCAATTCGATCAGGGTGTCTAGAATGCGAAAGTTGCGTTCCTGCACTGCCACCTTGAACGCCTGCATGTACAGCCAGTCCCCGGCCAGCACGCACTTCGAATTACCCCACTGCGTATTCGCCGCCGGACGTCCGCGCCGCGTCTTCGCTTCATCGATAATGTCGTCATGCACCAGCGTGGCCGTGTGAATAATCTCAACCACAGCTCCCAGTTTGACCGCCCCACGCCCCTGGTAATCGAATAGCTTCGCCGAGAGCAGCAGCAGCGCCGGACGAATCCTCTTGCCGCCCCCCGCACGCAGATACTCCCCAATCTCCGTAATCGCCCGCACGCCCGAAACCGTATCCCGCCCGAACTCCTCCTCCAAGGCCGCGAGGTCTTCCCGCAGCAGGTCGAAGATTTCTTTCCCGTTAATGACAGCCGGCGCGCTCAAAATGATCCTGCTCTTCTCCGCGACCTCTGCGGCCTTTCTCAGCGTCCTCTGCGACAAAGTTCTTAGTTAGTCCTGTAATTCACAAATTGCATATCAATCCCGAAATCACGCTCCTGCAAGAGCGCGATAATCTCCTGCAGCGTGTCCCGATCCTTGCTGCTGACTCGCACCAGGTCCCCCTGAATCGAAGCCTGCGCCTTCTTCTTCGAATCCTTGACGAGTTTGACAATGTCCCGCGCCTTCTCAATCGGGATCCCCTGCTGCATGGTGACCTTCCGCTTCGCCGTCCCACCGGCCGCAGGTTCCACCGCCCCATACCTGAGCCCCTTCAGCGAGACCCCCCGTTTCACCAGCTTCTGCTGCAGCACATCGTTCACCGCCTTGAGCTTGTACTCATCCGCCGAATGCAGAACGATCGCATCCTTCTCCAATTCAATGTTCGATTTCGAATCTTTCAGGTCAAACCGCGTATGAATTTCCTTCAGCGCCTGCTGGATCGCGTTCGACACCTCCTGCAAGTCGATCTTGCTCACCACATCGAAACTGTTATCCGGCATATTTCTATTCTTTCTGAAATGATGGAATCAACTCTTGAGGGTATCAGAACGGGATGGGTCAGCGCGCCGGAACTTTGCTTTCAGAGATTTCAGCCAATTTGAAAAAATTGTAAAAGTTGCGGGATGTCCGCTCGCCCACCTCTTCCATCGAAAGCCCGCGCAACTCCCCCATTTTCCGTGCCGTCTCTTTCACAAATGCCGGCTCGTTTCTTTTTCCCCGGTAAGGCACCGGAGCCAGATAAGGCGAATCCGTTTCAATCAACATCCGCTCCAAGGGCACTTCCAGAGCCGCATCCCGAATCTGCTGCGCCTTCGGGAAAGTGAGATTCCCCGCAAACGAAATCATGAACCCCACGTCCAGCGCCCGCTTCGCCTGTCCCCAACTTCCCGTGAAGCAATGCAGAATGCCTGAAAGCCCCTTCGCCGCCCACTGCGCCTCGACCAATCCCAGGCAATCCTCCCATGCATCCTCGCTGCCCTCCGAAGGCCGGCAGTGAATCACGATCGGCAGCTTCGCCGAAGCCGCCAACTCCATCTGCCGCACAAACACATTCTTCTGCGTCTCCCGCGGCGAGTGGTCATAGTAATAGTCCAGCCCAATCTCGCCCCAGGCAATCACCTTCGGATGCTGCGCCAGTCGCTCCATCTCGGCAAACGCAGTTTCGTCCGCCAGCCGAGCCTCATGCGGATGAATCCCCACCGTCGCATACATAAACGGATACTTCTCCGCCAGCCGAACCCCCGCATCCAATGTAGGAGGCCCATCCCCATTCCCGATGGCAACGAGAATCCGAACCCCAGCATCCCGCGCCCGAGCAATTACCTCGTCGCGATCCAAGTCAAACTGCTTCCCGTCAAGATGTGCGTGAGAATCGATGTACATCGGAATTGAAACTGAAGGATGGAGGACCAGCACTGATTATGTGGGTACAGCCGCCCTCGGCTGTCCGGCTGAGCAACGCTCGGCGAGGTGTTGTTCTTTCTGGCCACTGAGCACTAGCCACTGACCACTGCTACTTCAGCCGCGCCCCCACCGGCACATCCTCCAAGAAGCTAGCCAGCACCGGCCTCCCACCCTCCAGCGAAGCCGCCACAATCATCCCATTCGACTCCAACCCCCGCAGTTTTCGCGGAGCCAGATTCGCCACAATAACGACCTTGCGCCCCACCAGAGTCTCCGGCGCATAAGCCTCCGCAATCCCAGCCAGGATCTGCCGAACCTCAGTCCCAATATCAATCTCGAGCCGCAGAAGTTTGTCCGCCTTCGGCACCCGCTCCGCCACCTTCACAAGCCCGACTCGTAGCTCGATCTTCGCGAAATCATCAATCGAGATTTTTCCCCCATCCACAATTGGAGCCGGAACCGCGGGCGCCGCTGGCTCAACTTTCGCCGGCGCGGTCGCCACGTTGACTTCTTCCACCACCGGCCCTCTGCCTTGCTCTTCCATCTTCTGCATCCTTTCAATCGCACTCTTGTCCGCCCGGGGAAACACCGGCTGCACCTCACCCAGCTTCGTCCCCAGATGCAGTTGTCCCCAAGCCAGCTCGTTCAGAGCCACCTTCTTAATATCGCCCAGCCCCATCTGCCGCCAGATTTTCGCGGTAGCCTCCGGCATCACCGGATGCGCCAGCGCCGTCACAATCCGCAGCGCCTCCGCCGACGTGTAAAGCACGGTCCCCAACCGCGACCGGCTGTCCTCATCCTGCTTCTCACCCAGAGCCCAGGGCTCGTTCTCGACAATATATTTGTCGACCGCCGCCACCAGCGCCCACGCCGTCTCCAGCGCCCGCGAAAACTGGAACTGATCGAAGAAACTTCCATATTCGTGAATCGTCTTCCGCGCCAACTCCACAATCGCATCATCCGCCGGCTTGCGCGACGCCGCCTTCGACGGATACGGCACCTCACCCTTGAAGTACCGGTTGATCATGGTCAGCGTGCGGCTAGCCAGATTCCCCAGCCCATTCGCCAGGTCCGAGTTGTACCGCTGCACCAGCGCATCAAACGAGAACGACCCATCCTGCCCGAACACAACTTCCCGCAGCAGAAAATACCGCAGCGCATCCGCACCGAGCACGTCCAGAATCGTTTCTGTCCGCACAATATTCCCGCGCGACTTTGACATCTTGCTCTCTTCAAACAGCAGCCACCCATGCGCCACAATCGCCTTCGGCACCGGCAACCCCGCCGCCAGGAGAAACGCCGGCCAGTACACGCAATGGAAGCGAACAATCTCCTTGCCAATCATCTGCACATCCGCCGGCCAGAATTTCTTGAATGCCTCCTGCGCACCTGCATGCGACGACCCGTACCCAATCGCCGTGATGTAGTTCGCCAGCGCGTCAAACCAGACGTAAATCACGTGCTTGGGATCGTTCGGCACAGGGATGCCCCAAGTAAATGTTGAGCGGCTGATCGACTGGTCGCGCAGCCCCGACCGCACGAACGAAATCACCTCGTTGCGCCGCGTCTCCGGACGAATGAACTCCGGATTCGCATAAAGCTGCAGCAACTGGTCCTGAAAAGCCGACAGCTTGAAGAAATAGTTCTCTTCATGCACCGTCTCCGTAATCCGCCCGCACGTCGGACAAGGATCCCCCGGCTGCGCCCCATCCACATACAACTCGTCCGAAACGCAATACTGCCCCGTGTAAGTCCCCTTGTAGATGAAGCCGTTATCCCGCATCTTCCGGAACAGTTCCTGCACCCGCTTCTTGTGGCGCTCTTCCGTAGTGCGGATGAAGTCATCATTTGAAATTCCCATCCGCTGCCACAGCTTTCGAAACTCCGCCGAAATCTCGTCCGCATACTGCTGCGGAGTTTTTCCAGCGGCCTGCGCCGCCCGCTCAATCTTCTGTCCGTGCTCGTCGGTCCCCGTAAGAAAGAAAGTCTCCGCACTCAGCATCCGCTGCCGCCGAGCAATGGTGTCGCAAGCGATGGTAGTGTAAGCGTGCCCAATATGCGGCCGCGCATTTACGTAGTAAATCGGCGTCGTAATGTAAAACTTCCTGCTCATGTCCTGCTTTCTTGGTCCATCGAAACCGTTGTCATTCCGAACCGGCGTCAAGCCGGTGAGGAATCTTTTTTTGCAGCGAAGATGCCAGCCGACGGTCTTCTCAGCGGCCCTCTGCGGCCGTTCTCAGCGCCCTCTGCGATAAAGCCTTTGACGTTCCTACCTACGGCCCCGAGACAAATAAGCGTCAACAGCCTCACCCATAACCCGCTTCAAAGGTACCCGATGCTCCGCCGCAATCCGCCGGCAGTCTTCATACTCCGGCGCGTAGTTGCTGATCGTCCCATTCAGGCTGCCAATCTTGATCCGCACATCGCCCCATTGGGTCCGCACGCTCTCCCACCGCCGCGCCAAAGTCTGACGCGCTTCATCCCGCCGCCGCACCCCAAGCGTCGTCGTCTCCGCAAAGAGAAGCCGAGTCAGCTTCTCCGCATCCTGAGGCTTGCACAAAACCGTAAGCACCATTCCCGGACGATTCTTCTTCATCTGCACCGGCATCCCGAACACATCCAGCGCCCCTTCTTCCAGCAACCGATCCATCACGTACCCAAACACCTGCGGATTCAAATCGTCCAGGTTGGCTTCCAGCACGCTGATGATCTCCGATGTAGTTCCTGCAGCTGCCGCCTCCCCAACCGTCAACCGCAACACATTCGGAAGCTCCGGAAATTCCCGCGAGCCTGCCCCATATCCCGACTTCTCAATCTTCATCTCCGGAAACGCCGCAAACCGCGAAGCCAGTATCTTCACGATCGCCGCCCCCGTAGGAGTAACCAACTCCGCCTGCAAGCCAGACGAATACACCGGAGCATCCTTCAGCAACTCCACCGTAGCCGGAGCCGGCGCCGGAAACGTCCCATGCGCACACTTCACCGTCCCGCCACCCAGGTTCAAAGGGGAGCAAACAATCTCATCGACTCCCAGCGCCTCCGCCCCGACCGCCGCGCAAACGATATCCACCATCGCATCGACAGCCCCGACCTCATGAAAGTGGATGCTCTCAATCGGAGTGCTGTGAATCTTAGCCTCGGCCGCGCCCAGCGCCTCAAAAACCGCAATCGCAGTTTTCTTCGCAGTCTCGGAAATCGCAGCAGCAGAAATAATCGCCCGAATCTCCGTCAACCCCCGCCCGTGCGAGTGCCCATGTTCATGCCCACGCTTGTGTGGGAGCGGGCGACTCGCCCGCTCAGCAACATGCGAATGCGAGTGTCCGTGATGCTCATCCTCGGGATGCCGGTGCTGATGATGCGCCTGGGAATGATCAGAGTGCTCGTGAGGATGTCCAGCACCCTGTCTCTCCCAGTACTCCTCCCGCGGCAAATCCTTCTCCCCATCCACCCAAACGTCCACCTTGGTCGCCGAGATCCCGCTCCGCAGCACCCGCGAAATCTCCAGCCGCGCCCTCACAGCCAGCGCCGCGACAGTTTTCTCGAGCAGCGCAGCCGGAACTCCGGCATCCAACAGCGCCCCCAAAAACATGTCGCCGCTGATCCCGGAAAAACACTCAAGGTAAGCAATGCGCATAAGAACCGTCGTTGGTCGTTAGTCCTTGGTCGTTGGCCTCAAACTCCACTTCTGCCTTACGAAAGTCTCCGCGAACGATTAACGACCAGCGACCAGCGACCGATTTTTCATCATAGGGAACGCTGTATCTCGCGTCAAACCAGCGAACTCATTCCCCTCTGTTAGAATCACTATTTTCTTCAACAGCTTAGAGGAGTTCCTTGTACCGTCATCTCGAACACCGGTTGGCCGAGGGCATCCTGCAGACGCTCCATCGCCGCCACCCCGGCGTCACGCTCCCGACTGCGGTCATCGAGCAACCCCCCAAGGTCGAACTGGGCGACTTCGCCATTCCAACGTTCCCTTTCGCCAAGCCGCTGCGTTCCTCCCCGCTGAAGATCGCCGAAGAAATCCGCGCCGAAGCCGGCCCCATCGAAGGCGTCGCCGAAATGCAGGTCGCCCCGCCCGGCTACGTCAACGTCAAACTCGACCGCACCTGGATGGCCGCCGCCCTCGCTACCGACCAGAAGCCACCCACCGAGATTCCGCCCGGCAAAATTCTCGTCGAACACACCAGCATCAACCCCAACAAGGCCGCCCACATCGGCCACCTGCGCAACGCCATCCTCGGCGACACCTTCGTCCGTCTCCTGCGCTACGCGGGAAGGGAAGTCGACGTCCAGAATTACATCGACAACACCGGAGTACAGGTCGCTGACGTAGTCGTGGGCTTCACGCACATCGAGAAGAAGTCTGGCGCGGAAATCGAAGCTCTCACCCGCCAGCCACGCTTCGACTATTACTGCTGGGACCTCTACGCCCGCGTCTCTCACTGGTACGAGCAGGACAAACAGAATCTGCAAGCCCGCCTGCAAACTTTGCACGCCATCGAAGACCCCAACAGCGAAACCGCCGCCATCGCCGACTTGATCTCGACCGCCGTCCTCCGACGGCATCTCGAAACCATGGACCGCCTCGACATCGAATACGATTTCCTTCCCCGCGAGAGCGAAATCCTCCACCTGCAGTTCTGGGACGCCGCTTTTGCAAAGTTAAAGGAAAGAGGTGTCCTCTTCTATGAGACCGAAGGCAAAAACAAAGGCTGCTGGGTAATGCGCCGCGCGGGTACCAGTAAGAACAGTGTGGGCAAGGACCGTGTGGGCACGGGCGACTCGCCCGTGCAACCCGGAGACAACGTCTCCGAAGAAGACCAGAAAGTAATCGTCCGCTCCAACGGCACGGCAGGCTACGTAGGCAAAGACATCGCCTACCACATGTGGAAATTCGGCCTGCTAGGACGCGACTTCGCCTACCGCAAGTTCTACCGCTACCCCAACCAACACGACTGCTGGATCTCCACTACGCCGCCCGACGATAGAAACCCTGAAAAGGACCACCCCCATTTCGGCGACGTCTCCGAAATCTACAACGTCATCGACGCCCGCCAGTCCGAAGCCCAGAACACGGTCATCGAAGCCCTCCGCGGCCTAGGTCACAACGAAGCTGCCGACCACTACACCCACTTCTCCTACGAAATGGTCGCCCTAACCCCGCGCTGCGCCGCCGAACTCGGCTACACACTGAGCGACGAAGATAGGGCGCGCTCTTATATCGAGGTCTCAGGCCGCAAGGGTTTCGGCGTAAAAGCCGACGACCTGATCGACCGCCTCATCGACTCCGCCAAGAAAGAAGTCGACTCTCGCCACCCGCAACTCACCGACGAAGAGCGCCTGAAGATCGCCACCCAAATCGCGATCGGCGCACTGCGCTATTTCATGCTCAAGTACACCAAGCAGTCCGTAATCGCCTTCGACTTCAAAGACGCTCTCAGCTTCGAAGGTGAAACCGGACCCTACGCCCAATACGCCGTAGTCCGCGCCACCAGCATCTTCAAAAAAGCCGGAATCGATCCCGACGAATTCAGCAGAGACGTTGCCCGCAACATCTCCCCCGCCAACTTCGCCAAATTCCTGACCGGCGAGGCCGCCAACGAAATCTGGGAACTCTGGCTCACCGCCTCGAAAACGCGTTATGTAGTAGATCAGTGCATTGCCACCGCCGAACCCGCGCATCTCGCCAAACGCGCTTTCCAAATGGCCCAACTCTTCAACGCCTTCTATCACCGTCACCCCATCCTCAGCGAGCCCGATGAGAAGCGAAAACAATTCCTCCTGGCCACAGTAGCCGTAGTCCGCCGAGAACTAATCCGCACGCTGGCAGTCATGGGCATCACCGTCCCGCCCGTGATGTAGAATCCAACGGTCCGAAAGTCAATGTGGCGCGGGCGCCCTTGCCCGCGAACGATCGTGCCGAAGAGGACGCGTGACTGTCACCACGATTCCCGCCGCCCCGCCCCGCCGCTGGCTCCGCATCATCCTTCGCAGCCTCCTCGTCCTCGTCATCTTCCTCGCCACCGCCGGCTACCTCTACCAAAATATTGCTGAAACCCGTGACCGCCGCTTCAACCCAATGCCCGGAAGACTAATCGACATCGGCGGCTACAAACTTCACATCGATTGTCAAGGGCAGGGAACACCCACCGTTATCCTCGACTCCGGCCTCGGCGACAGCCACATCTCCTGGCGCAAAGTTCAACCGGAGATCGCGAAATTCACCCGCGTCTGCTCCTACGATCGCGCCGGACTCGGCTACAGCGATTCCAGCCCCCACCCTCGCACCAGCAAAGACATCGCCGAAGAACTGCACGCCCTCCTGCAAAACGCCGGCATCCCCAGTCCAATCATCCTCGTCGGCCACTCCATGGGCGGATACGACGTCCGTCTTTACACCACCCTCTACCGCGATCAAATCGCCGGCATGGTGCTGGTCGACGCTTCCCATCCCGACCAGGAGAATCGCTTCCCACCCGCCATGAAGGACATGCGTGGAACCTGGCTCCGCGAGACCGAGTTCCTGGAATTCACCATGCCCTTCGGCATCCCGCGCCTCCTCGGCCTGTGCGATCCCGATCCCGACATCCGCGCCGCCGAATGCAACTTCCACACCACCCACGAAGCCGTAGCCGAAATGAAAGCCTTCTCTGAGAGCGCAGCCCAAACCGCCGCCACCAGCCCATTCGGCGACTTGCCCCTCGCCGTCCTGTCTCACGATCCCAACAAGCCTTCCTCCGACCTACCCGCCGACCTGGCCAAAGCCACCAACGATGCCTGGGAGAAAATGCAGGAAGGACTAGCCCATCTCTCATCCCGCGGCACGCAGGAGATCGCCAAAAACTGCGCCCACTACATCCAGATCGATCGCCCCGAAATCGTCATCGCAGCCGTCCGCAAAGTGTTAGACGAAGCCCGCAACACTCGGCCCTGATTCTCGTTGTTAGTGAAGGGCGTCATTCTGAGCGCAGTCGTTTTTCAGGCGGAGCGAAGAATCTCGCGCGGACCACCTACGCACCCTTGGATGCAAGTCCACCCTCACCGACATTCCTCTGTCACTGCCTCCCGCAAACCCAACCTGCTACGCTTCTTTTTTCGGGACAAAAAGAAGATTTCTCAGCTGCTTCAATTCAGGAGCTCTCGATGCTCTCCGTTGGCTGTCGCATTCCGATGATCGCAACCGTCTTAGCTGCACTTTCCTTTCCGCAATCCACCCACGCCCAGCAGGAACCCGCTAGCCCGAACCCGTCCCCTGCCACAACAGCAACTCCCGCCCGCCGTCCCCACATCGCCCTGGCCCTAAGCGGCGGCGGAGCCCGCGGCCTGGCCCACGTCGGCGTCCTGCAATGGATGGAAGAAAATCACATCCCCATCGACTCCGTCGCTGGCACCAGCATGGGGGCCCTCGTCGGCGCCGTCTACGCCACCGGCATGAACACAAAAGAAGTGCGCGACTTCGTCAAGACCATCGAATGGGACGACGTTCTCCTCCGCGAGCCCTCCTACGATCAGCTCTCCTATCGCCGCAAACAGGATCGCACTGCCTATCAGGTTGGAGCCATGCTCGGCATCAAGCACGGCCTCACTGGACCCAACGGACTAAGCCCAGCCCACGGTGTAGGCCTGCTCATCGACCGCATCGCCTTCCCCTACTCGACAATTTCCACCTTTGACGATCTCCCGACGCCCTTCCGCTGCGTCGCCACCGACATGCTAACCGGCGACGCCATAACCCTTCGCGACGGATCGCTCGCCGAATCTCTCCGCGCCACGATGGCCATTCCCGCCGTCTTCACTCCCATCGAGTTGAATGGGCGCCTGCTCGCCGACGGCGGCCTCGTCAACAACATTCCCACCGACATCGCCCGCTCGATGGGCGCCGACATCGTCATCGCCGTCGACATCATTCCGCCACTCTCTCCCCGCGGCAAATTGCAGACTCTCGCCGGCGTCCTCGACCAAAGCATTTCGCTGATGACCATCGACCACGATCATCGTGCCCTGCAGTTGGCCGACATCGTGCTCGCCCCCGACCTCGGCTCCTACACCGTCTTCGACTATGCCAGCGCCGAAGCCATCATTCGCATGGGATACAACGGCGCCGCCGCCAAAGCCGCGGTCCTCCGCCCCTTCGCCCTCTCCGACGCCGAATGGCAGCAATACGTCGACGCCCGCAACGCCCGCAAACGCGCTCCCGAAAAATCCGCCGGCACGCTTGAAGTCGCCGGCGTCAAGGGAGACGCTGCGCAACACATCGAAAAACGACTTCACAAGCTCCTAAATCGTGATCTCGATCTCAACCAGCTCGACGCCCGCCTCACTCACCTCGTCGGCGAAGGGCGCTTCGACAGCCTCGGCTACGAGGGCTTCGTGCAAAACGGAGTCCCCGGCCTCCGCATCGTCGCTCACGAAAAATCCTACGGCCCACCCTTCGTCGATCTCGCCATCAACGTGAACGGTTCCGGAGTCGCCGCCTTCGATTTCTCCGCCGGCATTCGCCTCACCTTCATGGACGTAAAACATCGTGGCGGCGAATGGCGCAACGATCTTCTCCTCGGCTCCAGCAACCTCGCCGCCACCGAGTACTACCAACCGATCGGCGACACGCATCTCTTCGTTGCCCCCTATGCCTTCGCTTCCAAAATCGCCCGCAACGCCTTCACAGGCCAGACGCGCATCGCCATCTTCGGAGACGAACGCGCCGGAGGGGGACTCGACCTCGGCTACAACTCCGGACGCCGCAGCGAACTCCGCTTCGGATATCAAATCTTCGAAGCCAAACTCGCTCCGCTCGTCGGCACCGCGGGACTCCCCATCGTCAGGGGCAGCACCGGCCAACTCCGCCTGCGCTACATCTGGGACGGCCTCGACAGCCCCTCCGTTCCCAGCACCGGAACTCGCGTCATGGCCACTCTCTCCCGCGTGCTCCAGAGCCCCGCGCTCACTAGTCCCATCGATCAACTCGAAGTGCAAACGTCTAATTTCATACCCACCGGTCCCAAGACATCCTTGTTCTTTAACCTCTCCGCCGGAACCACCTTCCACGGCACCGCCGGACCCTTCCAGGTCTTCGCCCTCGGCGGACCCTTCCGCCTCGGCGCCTACTTTCCTCAGGAATTTCTAGGCAATCACTACGGATACGCTTCCCTCGGATTTCGCCGCGACCTCTACCATCTCCCGCAATTCGTCGGAAGAAAAATCTACTGGGGAGGATGGTACGAAGCCGGCACCGCCTTCAACACTCCCGAGTCGGTAGTAGTGCGCGGCACCATGAATCTAGGAGTTATCGCCGAAACCATAGTCGGCCCCATCGCCCTGGCCGGAAGCGTCAGCCCCACCGGCCAAAGCCGTGTAAATTTCTCCATAGGCCGCCTCTTCTGATTTCGTAGCGCCGGCATCCTGCCGGCTGTGGCGCGGGCCCTTGCCCGCGTAACTGTCAGCACCACCACGACCAAATGTGGAGACAGCCGCCCTCGGCTGTCTGGTCGAGCATAGCTCGACTGAGAGCCTCACCTCGGGCGGCGCAAGCGTTTCAACGCTGCAATAAAGCAATTCTCTTTTTCCGGTTCAAGGCACCGCGCTTCGTTGACGGACCTCCAACGCGCAAACTAGCATGGGGCGGGGAAGGAGTCTTTGTGATCGGCCAAGTTCTCGGTCGTTGCCGCGTCCTTGCGAAGCTCGGCGAAGGCGGAATGGGCGTCGTCTACCGCGCTCACGACGACGTGTTGCACCGCGATGTGGCCGTAAAAGTCGTCAGCAAGGATGCTCGTCTCGACTCCTCAGCGAGTCAGCGGCTGCTCCACGAGGCGCGTTCTTCTTCTTCTCTTTCCCATCCCAACATCTGCACCATCCACGACGTCGGCGAGACTGACAGTGAACTCTACATCGTGATGGAACTGGTCGAGGGCAAGTCTTTGCGCGACCTGAGCGGCGATGCCGGACTTCCTCCGGAGTCAGTCCTGCGCTACGGCATCCAGATTGCCAGCGCGCTGGCGCGCGCTCACGACCGCGGCATCGTCCATCGTGATCTTAAGCCGGCGAATATTGTCGTTACCTCTGACGGTCTGGTGAAAGTCCTCGATTTCGGACTAGCCAAGCAGGTAGGAAGCGGAATATTCGAAGGTCCCACCCGCTCCTTTGCCAGCATCGAGGATGCTTCCAGTGTGAGCGGTACCTTCCCTACATGGCCCCAGAAATCCTGCGCGGCGACGCAGCTGACTATCGCAGCGATTTATGGGCGCTGGGAGTTGTGCTCTACGAAGCGGCTTCCGGACGCCTGCCATTCAAAGGACGCACCGGCTTTGAGATCAGCACCGCCATCATGCGCGAAATCCCGAAGCCGGTTGGCTCTCCTGTGCCTCCCGGCCTATGGGCCATCATCCAACGCTGCCTGGCCAAAGAACCCGCACAGCGTTACCAACGTGCCGGTGAGATTCAGGCCGCTCTCGAAGCCGTTCAGTCCGGTGCAATCGTTTCGCCGGACCTCGCCACCGGCGCCAGTCCGCCCAGGACGACAGTCCTACACAGCCTGCGACACGCGCAGGTCAAGAAGGGAGATTTCCTTTTGTTGGTGGGAACGACAAAGGGAGCATTCATTCTTCGCTCCAATGCTCAGCGCAGGCGTTGGGATATCGGTGGCCCGTATTTCCACGGGCACAGTGTTTATGCCATGGCCTATGATGACCGCGAGGGCCAACACCGCATCTGGGCGTCGACATCGAGTTACTGGGGCACCCTCCTCCGCTCCAGCGACGATTTCGGCAAGAGCTGGACCAATCCGCAGCAGGCTCCCATTCGCTTTCCTCCCGATACCGGCGTTTCTGTCAAGAACATCTGGCAGATAGCGCTCGGCCGCCCCGAGGAGCCGAACGTACTCTATTGCGGAGTGGAACCCGCAGCGCTTTTCGAAACCCGCAATGGCGGAGAGACCTGGTCGCTGGTGCGCGGCCTTTTCGATCATCCCCACCGTCCCCGCTGGGTGCCCGGCAACGGTGGCCTGGCTCTGCACACGATTCTCCTCGACCCAGCCAACACGCAACGCATGTACGTGGCAATCTCATCCGGCGGAGTTTACAGCACAAAGGATGGCGGAAGTACCTGGACCCCGCAAAACCGCGGCATCCGCGCCTTGTTCCTGCCCGACAAATATCCCGAGTTCGGCCAATGCGTCCACAAGATCGCGATGCATCCTGCTCGTCCTGAGCGTCTCTTCCTGCAAAATCATTGGGGACTGTATCGCTCTGACAACGCTGCCGAATCCTGGACCGATATCGCCAACGGTGTGCCCTCCGATTTTGGATTCGCCATGATCACGCACCCCACGAATCCGGATTGCGTCTATATCATCCCCGTGGAATCCGACGAATTTCGCTGCGCCTGCGACGGCCGGCTGCGAGTCTATCGAACCCGCAACGCCGGCGAATCCTGGGAGCCTCTCCTACGCGGCCTGCCGCAGAAGCGCGCTTATGAAACCGTCCTGCGTGATGCAATTGCAGCGGACTCGTTCGATCCCGCCGGGATTTACTTCGGTACGCGGAGTGGGCAACTTTTCGGTTCACGCGACGAAGGCAGGACATGGCAAAAAATACTCGAAGGGCTGCCCGCAGTGGTCTGCGTACGCAGCGCAGTCTTCGAAGACGCTTCCGTTCCATCGCAGCCGACGTTGTTTAAGTCCACTCCTTCACCTTCGTCTCGATCAAAATCCCACTCGACACGCAGTTCGCATTCAACCAAAACAAGGAAGAGATGATCGTGCCCGTCACCTTTCACATTCCGGGTGCCTTGCGCGAATTTACTGGCGGACGCAGCAAGGTTCAGATCGAAAACTCACCCGCAACTTTGTCCGACGCCCTGTCCGCACTGTGGACACTCTGCCCCGGCCTTCGAGACCGCATCACCAACGAGCAAGGACAAGTTCGCGAACACATCAACATTTTTATCGGCGACGAAAACGTCCGCTATACCGGCGGACTCGCCAGCCCCGTCTCTCCCGGCTCTGAGATTTCAATCGTTCCCGCCGTCAGCGGTGGAGGAGCAAACCGTGCCATGCCAAGAAAGCATCACGTTAATAGTTTTCGGGAAGGGCACGGCTTCTAGAGGCAGCGGAAAGAATCGCCGCAACGTCTCTTTGAAAGGGCGCGGCTTAAAGCCGCGCCGCTAAAGTTCCAAAATGTCAACGCGGCTTTACAGTCTGCTGAAGAGCTCGATTTTGGGTGTTTCTAACGCTCCGATAAAGCCTTTCGTTGTTGTCAGGGCTTTAGCCCCGGGGTTATCAACAACCTGCTGCTGTCGACATTTATGGGACTTCTTGATGCCTTCTAACCCGTAACAACAACAAGTTGTGCGATCGGGATTGCTTCCCCCGATCGCCACCTTTCCCAGTCCGGTAAAATCAGTTTCGTTTCGTCGCCCATTCACCATGTCCACTCCGACGCAGGTCACAGAAGCCGACGTCCGCCGCCACCTCGATCCGGCAAGGGTTCTCGCCGCCATCGAGTCTGCTTTCCGCGACCGCTATCCCTCCGTGACGATTCCCGCCCGCACCCATGTCCCACTAGCCAATGGAACATTCCTCGCCATGCCTTGCTACGACCCTTCATGCCACGCTCTGGGCACAAAACTGGTAACCGTGCGACGCCATCCCGCTCCCGGCGAACCCAGTGTTCAAGCCACTTACATCCTCCTCGACGCAGACACCGCCCAACCGCGCCTAATCATCGCCGCCAACTACCTGACCGACCTCCGCACCGCCGCCACTTCCGCCATCGCGACCAAGTATTTAGCCCGCCACAACACCCCCACTCTCGGAATCTTCGGCACCGGACGCCTCGCCCGCACTCACATTCAACTACTCCCCCAAGTCCGCAACTTCCAGCGCATCCTAACCTGCGGCCGAGATCCAGCCCGCACCACCGCCTTCGTCGATGAAATGAACCGGGAAGTTGATGTCGCACGCGGCACCGTCATGGTCTCTGCCACACCCCGCACCCTAGCTGCCGAATCCGACGTCCTCTGCACGTGCACTTCAAATCCCACCCCGCTCTTCGACGGAAAAGACCTCCGTCCCGGCACTCACCTCAACCTGGTAGGTTCCTTCCAGCCCCACACTCGCGAAGTCGACACCATCACCATCAAACGATCCACCCGTATCACAGTCGAGACCTACGCCACCCTCTCCGAACCGGGAGACTTCCTTATTCCCATGCAGGAAGGCGCCATCACCGGTGACCACATCGTCTCCGATCTGCACGAACTCATCACCGGGAAGAAACAGGGAAGACAAAGCAATGAAGAGATCACCATCTTCAAGAGCGTAGGCTGCGCCCTCGAAGATCTAGTCACCGCCGAACTATTGCTCTGAGTTGCTTCTCTCAGCGCACTCTGCGGCTGTTCTCAGCGATCTCTGCGATTAAGGGTTGTTTGGGATCTCTGCGAACAGAAGTTAGCGAATAGCGGGATTTGAAAACGTGCCACTGCGAAGGCATGCGAAATTGTTAATTCCGGCCACACGAGTTTAGCGTTCGCCCGAACCGCAACCCTGGTTCCCCTAAGGACGCTTGTACCAGAAGTAAGCCAGCGCCAAAAGGACGACGGTAATAACCCACAGCATGATGTCTTTTTTCGGATTTTTCTCGTCCGCCATGCCCCGCAGTACAGCACACCCTGAATCTCACTTCAAGTACCACACCAAATTCCGCCGTCTTCGCTGGTACGCCCGAGTTTGTCATCCCGAGCAGCGCGAGGGATCTAGGTTCTCGCTTGCGATCGCAACCCACCTCTCCAGTTTGGGAAATGCGGTCCGAACCCGCTTCCAGCAAGGCATTTGAGCCATTCCCTACCACAATTGTGCAAACAGTTGCGAGCCAGACCCAGCCCGCTTTGGCAATCGCCCCAGAACCGCTTCTGCTCCGTCTGTATCCCCCGAAGTGCCCGTGAATAGGCCAGTTAGGTCCGGAGGCCACAACGCTAAAGTCGCCGGCAGCCACCCACTTTGGACGCGCGATTGCCTCTACTCACTGCGACTGGAAACATCAAACTCGAAACGAGAAACTCAAAACGCCATGAAAACCGCGCTCTTCGTCCTATGTCTTATCGGTGCCACCGCCGCCTTCGGTCAGACCGCCTCAGTGCTGCCGAACTATGTGCAGCCGATCCAGATCCCCGACCATCCTCAGCACGCTTCGCAGCACGATTTGGCGCCGCCACAAGACATATTCGAACACTCCGACTACACCTACGCGAAGGGCGAACGCCCGCTCGCTGATTTCGGCATGCATCCTTCCGAGCCAGAGCCGCTCGGCGACATCGCCCGTACCTTCCGCATCGAACACGCGTCCGCAAAAAAGGCCGCATTCGTCTTCGAAAAGTACGTCGCAAAAAAGTACTGATTGGAATCGCGAGTAGGAAGGGTGCCCCTTTTCTCGCCTCTGTTGCGAGAAGTGGGGCCTTTCCGTCCTCATCGTGATCACCTGCGCTCTACTTCACTTTTGTCTCCTGAACGTAAAGTAGCTTCCATCCCTTCCCGTGCCGGATCCAAACTTCGCCATGCACCGCTTTTTGCTGGGCGGGCTGGCCGCCAACGGTGCCACGGCCCCGCATAGTTGACCAGTGCGCCGGATGATCCAATGGGCGTCCAAGCCTTCCGCACCTTCGCTTCCAGCACGGATGCCTCCGAGGTTGACTTGGCCGCGTGCGTTTTCTGCTACGCGGATGCATTTCCCACCATGAGCAAGACTGCGACGGCAACGAGGGTCGTCTGCATAGGTGGCTCTGGCCAAAAGACGCCAGCGACACTACACCGTAGCGCGGGGCAAAATCAAAGCGGCAGCCTTTACAGACATCAAAAGGCAACTCAAAACCTCATCGCCCCCGATGCGTAAGAAAATAATCTCGAACCTGTCGATCTCCGTTCCGCTCCTTCGACGTATAAGTAAGGCTTGGACTCACGCGGTCCACTCACCGCTGCCGATTCGCACAGAGATAATTCGCCTAAAGCTAAAGAGGAGAATTCAGCCATGCACCTGAGAAGGACGTTCCTCACAGCTTCCACCGCCGCCGGAATCATCCTGGCAACATCTTTGGTTGCGATCGCTCAGAATCGCACGACCCCTGAAACGCCCGTCAAAACCGGCTATGCTCCCGTAAACGGCCTTAACCTCTACTACGAGATTCGTGGCACCGGCGAACCGCTGATCCTTTTGCACGGCGGAGTCGTTGGTATCACCATGTTCGGCCCCAACCTGTCCGCGCTGTCCGAGAAGCGGCAGGTCATCGCCGTCGAATTGCAGGGCCACGGCCACACTGCCGACATCGACCGCCCGCTGACCTACGAGGGCATGGCCGACGACATCACCGCTCTGATGAAGCATCTCCGCATCGAACAAGCCGACGTCATGGGCTATTCCCTCGGTGGCGGCGTCGCCCTGCAGATGGCTATCCGGCATCCCAAATTCGTGCGCAAGCTAGTCCTCGTCTCCGCGACCTTCAAACGCGATGGATGGTACCCCGAGGTCCTCGCCGCCATGGCGCAGATGGGCCCCGCTGCCGCCGAGAGGATAAAGCACTCCCCGCTGTACCAGCTCTATCCCAACGTCAACTGGGACGTGCTATTCACCAAGCTCGCCGATCTGCTGAAGAAGGACTACGACTGGTCGAAGGAAGTTGCCGCCATCAAATCACCCAGGATGATCCTCTTCGCCGATGCCGATGCCGTCCGCCCCGCGCACATTGTCGACTTCTTCGCACTTCTCGGCGGCGGCCAGAAAGATGCCAGCTTGGACGGTTCCGGAAGGCCCGTCGCCCAACTCGCCATCTTGCCCGGCCTCACCCACTACAACATCAACTCCTCCCCCGCGCTCGCGCTCGCCGTAACCCCATTTCTGGACGCCCCCATGCCGGCACCGAAGTGAAGCAACCGCCTGCGTTTTGATTCGGATGCTCGGGCGCGTAACGCGGCGGATGAACACGCTGAGTGTCGTCCGGGCGGCGAAATTCCAGCGAGCGTTTATAGCTTAAACGTTGTATAGATATGGTATAACGGAGTCGCTAAATCCATTTCACCCCGTCCGCTCGGGGACGGAGTCGTGTTCGCATGGACGATGTCATCCGATGCCCGTACTGCACCGAGGGCGGAACTTTCAAAGCCATGATGTGGCGGGCCGAGGCAAGATGGTTTCTTTGTTCTCGTTGCAGCCACCTCGCCATACCAGACAATCCCGATTTCAAATGCCGCTGCCCCAAGTGCGTCGACACTGAGCGCCGCGCGAACCCCAGTCCACCACCTGAATAAACGCACAACCGTCAAAGGATGGGCACCCCCATCAGCACGAACCGACCTTGACCTTCCGCACGATCCACCCCCGGACCTTCGGTGTAGAACTCTGCCGGTCAGCGAGGGTTATCATCCATCGAGTCTTTCTATGAACAACCAAACGATTTCCCCATCCCATCGTCGCCTGATGGCCGCGGCCCTCTGGTTGGCTGCCTGCCCGCTGCTTGCCCAAACCGCAACCCCCTCCCCCTCGGGCGGCCCGCAGATGGCGGGACGTCGCGGCGGCGCTCCACCCTGTTTGCAGAAGGCAGGCATCGATCGCTCCGTAATGCAGCAACTCCACTCCATTCAGAGTGAGAGCCGCTCCCAAATCGCTTCGGTATGTGAAAATTCCTCACTCGCGCCCCAGCAAAAGCACGAGCAAGTGCAGCAGATCCACCGACAGTCAAAGCAGAAGATCGACAGCCTGATCACGCCCCAACAACAGGAAGCCCTGCACGCCTGCCAGCAGCAGATGGGGATGAATCACCCCGGAATGACCGGAGGCAATCCAGCAACCGGAACCGGACACTTCGGCGGCGGACCCGGCTGCGGTGAATTGTCGCATCCCAATCATCCCACCGGAACCAACAACAATCCTTCCGGCAGCTTTTCATCCCCCGGCCAAAATTGAGCACGGACTCGGGTGATCTGTTCAGTAAGCCCAACTGTGGAAAAGACCGGGAAGCGCACGACTTCCAGAAGTTGCGGAAAAGTCGCCGCAAGGTCTCTTTGAAAGGGCGCGGCTTCAAGCCGCGCCGTTAAGTCCAAAGTATCAACGCGGCTTTAGGCGCTGAGGGAGTCTGGCCAGGTACGAAGTGAGTCTTTCCGCAGCGTCTTCCACTCGTGCCGAACAGAATCGTAAAAAAGGATCCGGGCTTCAGCCCTGGGGTGCACTCAATGTGGGGCGGACACTCCTGTCCGCCCGCCCGGTCCCTCAACTCCTGTCATTCCGACCCCCGAGCGAAAGCGAGGGGCGGAGGAATCTCAGCTCGGCAGTAGGCTGTGGTCGAGCAAGACCGGGAAGGTCACGACTTCCGGTCCTTGAGCCTGCCCTGAGCGAAGCCGAAGGGTGCCAAATAGAATCGCAAAAATGAACCGGGCTTCAGCCTCTAGGTGCACGTATGTGGGGCGGACACTCCTGTCCGCCGCCCTTGATAACGCGGGGTGCCAACCCCGCCAGGAAGTATCAGCCTATTTGACCGGTGCTGTCGAAGTCACTTTCAATCTGCACTACCCTCCCGAGAGAACAGCGCGACCAAAACCAGCTCGGAATGACCTAGACGTTAATCCTGTGGAACCCGGCACGCTTATTTCAGAGGAGAATTGAAAAGCCTCCAAGGCAGGAAACCAAAGACTCCAACTACAAACGCGAGAAGGAAGAAGGCGTCCATCAAAGTCTCGATTTTCCCTGGTGAAAAATAAGGTAGTATCCGGCTGACCAGCCGAGGGCGCTCCCAGCTAAGTTGATCCATTTCTGGTGCGCCCACCACGACCAATGGTGTCGCTCCTCCGGTTTAAGCTATCGTTCCGTGAGCACCGTTGCCAGCTTTCCATCCTTGGCTACGTGAATCGTGACTGCCTACCAGCCATAGAAAACACTGAAAGCCACTCCCACGATTCTAAAGGCGATCTGCAGACAGCTCATTGCGATATTCTATTTGATTTGTGCATCGCCTTGTATTGATCTCAATCTGTGGCGCGTGGCCCACCTAAGGTCTGTTCTCGCTGGCGATTCCAGCGAGGTCAAAAACTATAGGGTGGACACCGCTGTTTACTCGCTAGGGATCCCCTCGGCTTCGATCGGGGCAGGCTCTTCGACTTCGCTCAGGATGACACTAACCCTTTCTGCTGAGATCGCATTTCATATTCTTCGGCTGAAGGTGAGGCCTGTCAGGGCTGCGACCTTTTCTTTCTCTACTCCTTTGCTTGCTACCAACACGTGGAAACTCTCGCCCATGCCGGCGGGGGTGACTAGATGCTTTAGCTGCAGGGCTACTTTTGCGTGCTCCTGAGGGAGGCGGCAGTCTTCGAAGGCGTCGGCGAATTGGTTGGGTTCGCCGATGCCCATCAGGAATTGGGATTGGGTTAGGAGCTTTTGGGTTTGCATGCCTTGCTCTTCGGCGGCGGCAGTTAGGGCGGTGAAGTTTACGTCGGCGGTGATGTCTTGCTCGCCGGGAGCTTCGTAAGGGTTGTTGCTGATAGAGTGCTGGCGGAGGGCTTTCAGGGTTCCGCGATGGCGTCCGGCTAGTTGTTCTTCGCGGGTGTAGCCGTAGTCGATGGCGATGAGGAATCCACGGGTGATGCTGTCGGCGATGCGGTGCATGTATTGTTGCGCGATGAGCGGGGCTTCGAGACGCTCTCCGGGTTCGGGATGGATGGAGTGGCGGTCTAGGTATTCGAGTTCTTGTGGGGAGGCGGGGGCCCAGGTTTCGATGAATTTGTTGTCGCGGGTGTCGATGTGGAGAGAGCCTTGCGGGCTTAGGATTTCGACGGGTAAGGCATCGAAGAATTCGTTGGCGAAGAGGATGGTCGGAACCTCAGGGGCTAAAGCCCGCGTCATCTCGGAGCCTTTCGTAGCGCTGAAGCGCTGCGCCACCCAAGGCGGCGCGGTGATCTTGTTGACAGCATCGGAGTTTCCGGCTGACGTAAGGTCCCTCACGCGCTGGGGCGCGTTCGGGATGACATCCGGTGGGGAGGGAGCTGACCCATCAATTGCGACCGCCTTGGTATCTCCTTCGAATGAGGCGAATGCTGCTTTTCCTGAGTAGAGATGCGTTCCTAGTGTGGCTTCGATTCGGTGGCGCAGGGCTGGTGAACTTTCGACCAGGATGTAGCCCAGGGCTTGGAAGAAATCGGGGAACTTTTTTTCGGACCAGTCGAGTACATCCTGGGCGAAGAGGCCGCGACCGGGGCCCAGCTCTACTATTGCGATTTGCTCTGGGGAGCCCAGAGCTTTCCACATTTCTTCGAACTGGCGGGCCATGAGGCGTCCGAAGACGGCGTGGACGTCGCTGGAGGTGTAGAAGTCTCCGGCCTTGCCGAATTGCTCGGCGGTGCGGGAATAGCATCCGTGGTCGGGATCGTAGAGGCACAGCTCCATGTAGCGGGAGAAGGGAATGGGGCCCTGCTCGCGGATTTCTTGTTCGATCTTTTGGCGGAGGGGATTCAACGGCTGTGATGGTAACTCAGCTTCGCAGGTTCGCGATAATAGGGTTCTTCAGAGTTGAGAGATGGTTTTGGTCAGCGGAAACATAGCGGCCCGATACTGCTGGGCCGCCGGACAGCCGAGGGCGGCTGTCCCCACATAGTCTGTAATGGCTTCGCGGCGAGATTTCTTTACAGGCCCCTCTGCAGGCGGTCGGCACGGTCTTGCGGGGTGCGGATGAACATCTCTACGAAGTAGGCGTGGAGGGCATCGTAGAGTTGGCGCTAGAAGCTCCATTCGAATTGCGGGTGGTCGAGGTCGCGGGGATGGAGTTCGAAGTAGTAGGTGTGGACGGGGATGTTTCGTCTTTGAATTGGATGATGCCTTCGACGGCTTCGCCTTTGGGGCGGGCGAAGAAAGTCAGCAATGGGTGTTCGTAGAGGCGGAGTCGGTTGAGTACGCGGTCCAGGCGGGGGTTGGGGGATTCGGGCACAGGGGGATTGTAAAGGAGAAAGGAGACGGCCTTACCGCTTGAAAGTGCGAGGGCGGGACGCCCTCGCGACAGCCGGCGGAACGCCGGCGCTACTCACTCTTGAGTAACGTACAGGGAACCTGTACAGAAACCACCTATACGCATCTGCGGCAGAGTCTGGCGGCGGTGCTCGACCGCGTGGTCAACGACCGCGAGGTGGTCATCATTCGCCGCAAGGGCCAGAGAACGGTGGCTATGGTTCCGGCTGACGAGCTGGCCGGGCTGATGGAGACGGCGCACTTGTTGCGCTCCTTCAAGAATGCGCGGCGCTTGCTTACTGCGTTACGTCGGGCTGTAGGACGGAAGGGAAAGCCGGAACCACTGGAGAAACTGCGCCGGGAATAGGGCTTGTCCCGCAGCGTTGAACGGGGAGCCATATTTCATCCGGAGTTCCGACAGGACCTTCGCGACTGGGTCGAAAATGATCGGAAGGTTGGTCTTCGGACTTTCGAACTGATCGAGGCTGTCCTGCGCGATCCGTTTGTGGGCATTGGAAAGCCGGAGCCTTTGAAGTACGTGCTGGCAGGATGTTGGTCGAGGAGAATTACTCAGGAGCACCGGTTGGTGTATCGGGTGAGCGGATCGCGGATCGATTTTCTGCAGGCGCGGTATCACTACTGACCGTAAATCGTTTCGCAGGACCTCACCGTCCAACATGTGAATTCCGTTCGAGCCGCGGGCGATGTCAGCGGGTAGGGATCCTTCCGACTGCGTTGCCACTCCGCTTCGCGGCATGGCAACTTCGCTCAGGACGACAGTCTGCAAGAGACTTGGAGATTACTCGTAGCGTAGGGCTTCGATGGGGTCGAGCCTAGCGGCTTTGATGGCTGGGAGCATGCCGCTGACGATGCCGACGAAGCTGAGAATCACCGTCGACCAGATCAAAGTGGCGGCGTCGATGTAGAGGTGGATGTCGCCTTCACTGGCGTTTTCCTGGAAGGCACTCCAGAGAGTGAGGGAGCCCACCGACCAGGAAACGACGTAGGCCAGCACTACTCCCAGCAGCCCACCCAGGGCTGTGATCACCAATGCTTCGGCCAGGAACTGGAACAGGATGTGCCAGCGGTGGGCGCCGAGGGCTTTCTCGACTCCGATTTCGCGGGTGCGTTGGGTTACTGAGACCAGCATGATATTCATTAGGCCCACCCCGCCGATGCCTAGAGTCAACAGACCGATGAAGCCGAGAAGGATTTTGATTCCGGTGGAAATTACCTGCAGGTCCATCAGGTCGGCGAAGACGTCGAAAACGAAGATGGCACGGTGGTCTTTGGGATCGAAGCTGTGGTGGAAGCCCATGGAGTCGCGGATGGCCTTGACAACTTTGGCGTGGTCGCCTTCGTACTCCATGACGACTGCGGTCAGGTAGTAGGTGTTGGCCAGATCGCTCATGGCGCTGAAGGGGATGTACACGTGCTCGTTGATGTTGTCGTCGCCGTTTTGGACCTGGTGCTTGAGGATGCCGACGATTTGATACGAGATGCCGTTGATGCGGATCTCCTGTCCGATGGCGTTCTGGCCGGAGAAAAGTTTCTTTTTCGCGTCGGAGCCGATTACGGCTACGCGGGTGTGGGTGAAGTCGTCTGCCTCGCTGAAGAAGGTGCCTTCGGTGATGTCCATGCGGCGCATGGTGCCATAGGCGGCGTAGACTCCGCTGACGCCGTAGGTGGCGCTGCGGGTGCCGTAGGAGGTGAGGCATTGCTTGGACACTTCCGGGGAGACGTGCTTCAGCAGTGGGACTTCGGCGCGGATGTAATCGAGGTCGTTTACGGTGAGGCGGACTTGAGTTCCTGCTTTCGTGCCTCCGGCCTGGAGTTCGGTGCGTCCGGGAAAAATGAAGACTAGATTGGTGCCGAACGAACGGAAGGCGGACCAGAGTCCGCGCTCGAATCCGGTGCCGTAGGCTAGGAGGAGGACTACCGTTGCGATGCCCCAGGCCATGCCTAGCATGGTGAGCAGACTGCGGCGGCGGTTGTGGCGCAGGGCGTTGTAGGCTTGGGTGGCGAGGGCAGTGATCATGGGGGCGCTCTTGGTTTTTGGCTCTTGCCTTCTAGCTGCTAGCTGCTAGCTTCTAGCTCCTGCCTCTTCAATCTTGGTGTTCCCTTGGTTTCTCAATAATCTCTGCCTCGCTTTGCTCGGTCGACAGCCGAGGCGGCTGTCGCCTCATGTTCCTATTTTCTTATTCTTGTCTTAGGGCCTCCACTGGCGGCAACAATGCTGCTTTTCTTGCGGGGTAGAGACCTGCGGCTATCCCTGCTATCGCCAGCGATCCGATTGCGGCCAGGGCCGATGCCGGGATTATTCGCGGCGTGTCGAAACCTTCGGGTGCGGGGAGCATGGCTAGCAGCGTTACGAAGGCGGTGGCTATGGCTAGTCCTATGCCGCCGCTGAAGGCGGTCAGGAAGGCTCCTTCGATGAAGAACTGGGTCAGGATCGCGCGGTAGGTTGCGCCCAGGGCTTTGCGGAGGCCGATCTCTTTGGTGCGCTCGGTTACGGAGACCAGCATGATGTTGATGATGCCGATTGCGCCCAGGCCCAGAGTTACGACCCCTACAACGCCTAGGAACCAGTCCATGGCGTCGAAGATTCTGCCTACGCGTTTCATGTTCTCGATGGTGTCCCAGTCTTCGAAGGCATCCTCGAGCTTGGGGTTGAAGCCGTGGCGGCGGGCGATGATCTGGTGAATCTCTGTCTTGGCTTCGGTGTGTAGATTTTTGTTGATCGGTTGATAGTTCAGGAACGAGATTGCGTCTTCAGAGTTCGCCTTGGTCAGCGGGAACAGGTTGCGCATGGTTTCGACGGGGATGAAGATACGCGAGTTGGTGCCGTTGTTGCCGTCGCGTCCGACTTTGGCGACTACGCCGATCACGTCGAAGCTCATGCCATTGAGAAGGATGGTGGAGCCGACGGCGGGGCGTCCGGGGAAAATGTTTTTGAGCAATTCCCAGCCTACGACGGCGACGCGGCGGCGGTCGGAGTTGTCCTGATTGTTGAACCAGCGGCCGGGGCTGATCGGGACGTTGCGAATCTGGTTGTAGTCTGCGGCCACACCGAAGATCTGGCCGTTGGTCGAACCGTAATCGCTCACCGCACGGATGTCTTCGCGGTTGAGCACCGGCGATAACGCGCCGACGTACTTGGCCTCGTCGCGGATGGCCAGGTAATCCTTGTAGGTGAAGTAGTACGTCTGTCCGGATTGGGTGCTGCCTTCGACCGCGGGGATGCGTCCGGGAAACATGAACATAATGTTTTGACCGAGGTTGGCGAGTTCCTTCTCCTGGCCGCTGCGGAAGCCTTCTCCCAAGCCTACGAGGAGGAGGAGCGAGCCTACGCCCCAGGCAATTCCGAACATGGTGAGGAACGAGCGCAGCTTGTGCGCCCACAGGGTGGATAGCGACTGCCGGACAATGTCGAGGAGCATTCGCATAGGCCGTGTCTTGCGGAAATCTGCCCCCACGCCTCCGGGGAGGAGCGTGGGGGCCCCGGGTAACGTTCAGGCGAGGGGTCTCAATCCCGCCTAACCATCTGATCAGAGATACGAAGCTGGGCTATGCGAAGTTCCCTGCGTCGTTAGTGGGTTAGACACTGGAGGATAGAAAAAGGTTAGCCGGGGAAAGGGGGCGATTTGGATGCACCTCAGCGGCTAAAGCCGGCCCTATTTTGCGGTATTTACGGCGCGGCTGGAAGCCGCTCCCTTTCAAAACAGAACTGCTAACGAGGTTTTCAGCAATTTCAGCAAATCCTAAAGCCGCCTCTCAAAAAATGCCGGCCAATCTCGGTCGTGGAGCGGACGTAAGGTCCCTCGGCGGGCAAAGGGCGCCCGCCTCAGGATGACAACACTCTCGGGAGCATCCAGGGCGCCGCTGCAATGGCGCGGCTCGCCATGGCACGGCATGCAATCAGAGGCGATGAGCACGCTCTCCGGACAGCGCTGCATCGACTGAGAGCGCGCCGGAGCCGGCGATCATGATGGCAATTGTGATGGCGATGGCAAGAAGGTGATACTCGATGCCTTCCCCTTTTTGCTGGCCGCTCCAGTTGGCAAAGAATCCAAACTGGCGGTGCACCATGCAGATGGCGACCAGCATGTTGCAGAGGATTCCGAAGGCTGCAATGCGGCTGAGAAAGCCGACGATCAGACCGATGCCTCCGAGAAACTCGGCCATGATGGCGAGGAAGGCCAGGGGCGCAGGGATTCCCATCATGTGGGTAAAGAATCCCATGGTGCCGGTGTAGCCGTATCCGCCAAACCAGCCGAGGGCTTTCTGGGCGCCGTGGGCGAAGAAGACGATTCCGGCAGCGAGGCGGAGAATGGTCAGGGCAAAGTTGCGGGAATCCGTGTTAGTGAGTTTTTTGAGCATTGGGTTTTCCTTTCGTGATTGAGACATTAATAGCGGGGCCTGAGACTGCTGACTTGCCGAGCTTCTTTAGAAGATCGAGAAGAGTTTTCTTTTCCGTAGCCGACAGAGTGGCGGTGACGGTCTCCATGTCCGCGGCGTGTTTGCGGAACGCGGCCTCGATGAGAATCTTACCCCTGTCGGTCAAGTGGACGATTCTGGTGCGGCGATCGGTGGCGTCGGGGGCGCGGCGGACCAATCCTCTTTTTTCGAGGCGATCGATGGCGGCGGTGGAGGATCCGCTGGTCAGGGTTACGAGTGCGCCGACGGTGTTCACCGGCAGAGGGCCTTTGTGGAGCAGGGCTTCGAGGACCGCGAAGTCGGAGAAACACAGGCTGGTATCACCGATGCTGCGCAGGGCGCGGCGCTGGATCGCCTGGTAGGCCTTCATCAGCACCAGCCAGAGGTGAATGCCAGCCGGATTTGTTCTGCGAGTTGCCATTAGGTTCGCTCCGAAAACTGTGCTTTCACGACGGAGTCTGTGTCGTAGCTTCTCTTTCGCCCCCTTGGGGCTTGTTCTCGTTTCACTCCCTACCCACGGCTTGCGCCGTGGGCTGCATTCTTACGCCGCTTCGCGGCTCAACCCAGCGAGTTCAGTTTCCATGTGCACTCTGAAGCCCCTCGCCTTACTGGGCAACCTTGGCTTCCAAGTGACCCATCTTGCCGGCCTGGTAGTCAGCGACGGCTTCGAGGATCTCTTCGCGAGTGTTCATCACAAAGGGGCCGTAGCTGAAAACCGGTTCGTGGATGGGCTCGCCGCTGAGGATTAGAAGGATTGAGTCTTCCTTCACATCGAACGTTACGTGTTCGCCTTCCGGGCTCAAGAGCGCAATCTTCGCTTCGCCCTGGAGTTGCTCGCCAGAGTTCACGATTATGTTGCCCTTCAACAGTACTACTGCGGCGTTTTGGCCGGCGGGAAGGGTTAGCTCCGTGTGATTATCGGCTTTCAAGCGCACGTCGAAGACATTCACTGGTGTGTAAGTCTGCGCTGGGCCCTTAGCTCCTCCTAATTCGCCGGCTATGACTCGGGCGTATCCGGCGGAGCCGAGTTGCACGGACGGGATGTTCGCCTTCGCCAGGGTTTGATAGCGTGGGCGCGACATCTTGTGAGCTTTGGGAAGGTTGACCCAGAGCTGGATCATCTCGAAGGTGCCGCCTTTCCGGGCGAACTCGTGCTCGTGCATTTCTTCGTGGACGACTCCGGAGGCGGCGGTCATCCATTGCACGTCGCCGGGATAGATCGTGCCGGAATGGCCTGCGGAGTCGCGGTGTTCGACTGCGCCCTGGTACGCGATGGTTACCGTCTCAAAGCCGCGGTGCGGATGCTCTCCGACGCCGCGGGGGTTTGGGCTCGGTTTGACGCGGGTCGGGCCGGCGTAGTCCAGCATGAGGAACGGGCTGAGTTCGTCGCCGATTCCGTTGGACGGGAACAGGTTGCGGACGTGGAAGCCGTCTCCTACCCAGTGGGTGGAGCCGGGGTTGTAGATTTTGAGGACTTTCTTGGGGGTCGTCATTGTGCCTCCAATATTATCTTTATATGGAGATGCTTTGTATCGAGAAAAGATTCAGGGGATGGGCCTTTATGGGTAAGTTCGGATTTGTGATTGAAGCTGGGATTTTCTACAGAGTCGGCCCAAGTTCTAGTGAAGAGTTCTTGAGCTACACGCCAGATCCTTCGCTCCGCCTGAAGTACGGCTGTGCTCAGGATGACGCCGACGCCGTGAATAACGGGAGAGAGTTGGTATTCCGAGCACTGCGAGGAATGTAGGTTTGTGCTGGCACGGGCAGAAACCCAGATCACTCGCTTCGCTCGGGATGACAGGACTAGGTTACTGCTTTTCTTTGGGACGCTCGTAGGCTTTTTGCAGATACTTGCGCGCCTCTTCTAAGGCACCGAAGGTGTTATCGTTGGTTTGGACGGCCTGACGATATTCGTTGACGGCGCGTTCGCGCTGGCCGGTAATGTCAAAAATCTTGCCGAGCTGAATGTGGCTCCAGACTTCGGTCCAGCGGGGCTCGCCGTCGCCGTTGATGGCTTCGCGGTAGGCATTGGCCGCCGACTGGTAGTTTCTCTGCAGGAAAAAGACTTCGGCGATGCGGTAGTGGGCCAGGGAGCTGTTCTTGTTGAGGTCGAGGGCCTTGTTGAACTCGGCCAGGGCGCCGGAAAGGTCGCCCTGCTGCTGCAGGGCCTGTCCGCGGAGGATGGATGACCGCAGCTTCACATCGCTGGAATTTGTCAGGACTCGGTGGTCGGGATCGACGGCGATGCGGCGCGGGCGGCCGAAGGTTTCGACCGTGAACGGGGAGTTGGTGCCGACGACTTCGATGCGCTTCTCCTCCGTTTTACCGTCAGTGTCGATCTTCAAATCAACGGGCATGCGGAAAAGATCGAGGTCCTGGGAAATCTGTCCGGTGACGCGGAAGCCTTTGTTGCTGCCCAGGCGATAGACGGTGTACTTCACCTTGAATTCGGGGGCGCCGGTGGAGTCCAGCCACTGGGAGAAGAACCAGGTGAGCTGGTCCCCGTAATTTTTCTCGGCGATGGAGCGGAAGTCGTCGAGGCTGGCAGATTTTCCGGCGAACTGCGCGGAGAATTCGCGCACGGTCTTGAGATATTTTTCGTCTCCCATGACCCAGCGCAACATGTGCAGGATCATGGCGCCTTTGTCGGTAGCGAGGGACTGAAACTCAGTCGAGAAGAGATCGAGCTTGCTGGCACTCGACAGCGGAACGCTGTCGTAGGCGAGCGCGCCCACCGACATGTCTTTCACCGCTTCTTCCAGGCCGGCGGCGCCAGCAGCGTTTTCGACATACATCGCCTCGGAATAACGGGAGAAGCCGTCGCTCAACCACCAATCTTCTTTGGTCGCGGGACTCACGGAAACTCCCCACCACTGATGCGCGATGTCATTCGCGAGCAGGCGGTAGTTGGTTTTCTCGGTGATCGACGGACCGGCCAAGGCGGCGATCTCGGGCGCCCACGCATAAGGAACCGTGTCGCCTGGGAGTTCCACCACGTTCAGCTTCTGCGAGGGTGGAAGGCCGTAGAGCGTGATGAAGTAGGTAAATTCCTGCACCGCAGTGGTGGTGTAGGTGGGCGCCAGGGCCTGATGCGACGGTTTGAAGTAGACGTGCAGATCCATGCCGGCTTCATCGCTTTTGTATTCCTGAAAAACTCCGGCGACGACGGTGCCGGGAAAGCTGGGCTTGGTGGAGACGAAGGTGAACGTCTTGGTGGGCAGGGCGTTGGAGTTGGGTTTCTTCGAGGCGGGGCTGTCGCTGACGGTCGACTTCCCGCTGCCAACTACGAGCATGTGCGAGGGTACGTTCACGCTGATGGACGAGGTAAAGCGGTTGAGGCCGTATCCGCTGACGGGGAACCAGCGTCCGGCATAGAGCAGATAACTGGCGTCGTCGCCGATATAGGCAAGTTTGAGTCCCGGGACGGGGCTGTCGTCGGCAGTTTCGAGCTGGCCTTCGTACTCGAACGTCAGAGTTGTGGATGCGTCTTTCGACAGGCCGGTGGGCAGCGGGACGCGGATGGTGGAATCCTGCGTCACGCGCTCGGCGGAGAGCGGCTTGTTGCTGGCGTCCAGAACCTTAGTGACGCGCAAGCCGTTGTGCAGTTCGAAGACGGCGACGTTCAGATCCTGGAGCGCGGTGAATTTGACGGCCGCACGGGCAGAAATCTGATGCAAATGGGGCGTGAGCTCGGCCTGAATCTGGTAGTCGTCAACGCGAAGACGAGGCTTCTCCGCAGCCATGGCGGCGGTCGTCAGGAAAAATGCCAGGAAAAGGACGAAAAAACTCTTTAAGACGCACCGGGCGCGCCGAAGGTGAATCTGCATTCAGGAGAGTCTCCAGAGAAAATACCACTATATTCCTAAGATGAAGATTTTGACGTAAAAGATGCTGGGAGCACAAGGGTTAGGGCAGCTTTTGGCTTTTAGCTCTTAGCTTTTAGCCTGGCCCCGGTTCGCTAACTCCAGGATGATTTTCGCGGCGCGGTCGGCGGGGTGCTGCGGGGGACTGCCGGTTTGGGAGATGCGGAGTTTGGTTCTTACCTTGGCCAGACCGTCCAACATACGGTCGCGGGCTTGGCCTTCGGGGAGAATTTGGTTGATTTGCGCGGCTACGTTCTGGGCGGTGAAGTCGTGTTGGACGAGTTCGGGGACGATCTCTTCTCCGGCGATCAGGTTGACCATAGCGAAGTGGGGGATTTTCACGCGCGACTTGCCTAGCAGATAGGTGAGCGGGCTGACGCGATAGACCATCACAAAGGGCGTGTTCATCATGGCGGCTTCTACGGTTGCGGTGCCGCTGGCTATGATTCCTGCGCGGGAATGCCAGAGGGCGGGCAGGGCGTCGGGGACGAGAGTGATGTGTTGCTGGCCGATCTGTTTTTGCAGGAACACGCGGTCGAGTGTGGGAGCGACCGGGAGAAGAAATTCGTGAGCCGGGCCGAGTTGTGCGGCGGCTTCGAGAATGATGGGCAGGTTCATACGGACTTCCTTGACGCGGCTGCCGGGCATGAGAGCGATCCAGTGCTTGGCGGGGTCTAGTTTGAATTGGGCGGCGTAGTCGGTGCGCTCGATTGTGGGGCGGGGAAGTTCAGCGAGAGGGTGGCCGACGAAGGTGGCGTCTACGCCTCGGTCGCGGTAGAACTGCTCTTCAAAAGGGAAGATTACTAGCGCTTTGTCGATGTAGTCGCGGAGCAGGCGGACGCGTCCCTGTCGCCAGGCCCAGAATTGCGGGGCAACGTAGTAGACCGTGGGGATTTTGCGCTTCTGCATTTCGCGGGCTACGCGCCAGTTAAAGGCTGGGGAATCGATCACGATGGCGAGGTCGGGCTTGCGTCTGTCGGCTTCTTTGATCAAGTGCCGGTAGAGGCCGTAGATCTTCGGGAGGTGGCCTAGGATTTCAGTGATGCCGACTACGGCGAGGTCTTTGGCGTCGACCACCGTGTCGCAGCCGGCGGCGAGCATGCGGTCTCCGCCGACGCCGAAGAAATCGAGCACCTCTAGGTTGACATTTGCTCGTGTGGGGACAGCCGCCCCCGGCTGTCCGGCGGAGTGAAGCTCCGCTGGCTTTCGCTGGGCAGCGCGGTGCAAGGCCTTGATGAGCTGGGCGCCGTACATTTCGCCCGAAGCTTCGCCGGCTGAGATCAGGATTCGCAAGTGAGCATTGTACGGCCACTCACAGCCGCTAGGGCGACCGGTGACGAACTACCTGATCGCCACTGGGTTTATCGTCGAATCGTGAACGTCGTACAAGGCAGGGCGGTGTCCAAATGACAAGCAGCGTCTGTCCTTTTATTATCCCGCCAGAGATTCGAGGCATACTATGTTTCAGGAATCAACGGGGTTGAGCACGACACCGCTTCGTATCGATCGAGAGTTCTGGATCGGATACAAGCTTTACGCTGGGTTCCTGCTCGTGGCCTTCGTTTGGACAATACCCCGGGTTCTCAAGGTCTGGTATCGAATACCGCCCTTTGTGGCGAAATCCCAGCGACCCAACGATCCCGACTATCTCAGACACTTACGAAGTGCAGCCAGCGGTATCGCGCGATGGATCGGCTTGGTCTTCCTCGCGTGGGCCCTCTTAGCAACTATGGCCATTAACAGGTTCTGCGATGTCTGGTTGGGAGGAGAAACGATGAGCGCTGCCGCTGCCCTGACCGTGCTTGGGGACCTGTCGATGTCTCTCTCTGCCGCTCTCTTGGTTGTGGCTCTATCTCATCCGGTGGCACTTGCTCGCACGCATGGAGCGTCAAAGCCAATCATGAACGGCCTCGTGGGGTCGCGTTAGTCGTCCGCGCTGGTGGTGACTTCGGGCTGTTGGAATCCTCCCGAGCCGTTCGCGGGCGAGGGCGCCCGCGCCGCATTGATCTCCTGGTCTTTGTATTGCAGCTGGTAGAGCTTGTAGTAGATGCCGCGCTGGGCTAGGAGTTCCTGGTGCGTGCCCATTTCGCGGACCTGGCCTTTGTGCATGACGATGATTTTGTCGGCGCGCTGCACTGTCGACAGGCGGTGGGCGATGATCAGCGAGGTACGACCTTCGACCATGCGGTTGAGGGCGTCGCGGACTTTGAATTCCGTCTCCGTGTCCACGCTGGAGGTGGCTTCGTCGAGAATCAAGATCTTGGGATTGTGGGCCAAGGCGCGGGCGAAGGAGATGAGCTGCTTCTGTCCGGTCGAAAGCGTTGAGCCACGCTCGCGGACTTCTTCGTTGAAGCCGTTGGGCAGGGCGCGAATGAAGTCGGCGAGGTTGACGTCTTCGGCGGCTTGCTCGATGTGCGCGTCTTCGATGCGCTCGGTGCCGAGGCGGATGTTGCCGGCGATGGTGCCGGTGAACAGGAACGGGTCTTGCAGAACTACGCCGAAGCGGCGGCGGAGGTCGGCGAGGTCCATGTCTTTCACATCGACGCCGTCGATTCTCACGGCGCCTTTTTGAACGTCGTAGAAGCGCAGGAGCAGGGAGATCAGCGTGGTCTTGCCCGCGCCGGTGTGGCCGACTATGGCGACAGTTTCTCCGGGGTTGATGGTGAAGGTGGCGTCGCGGAGAACCCAGTCGGGGGCCGCAGCATTGTCACTATCCGGAGAAGAGCCAGCCGAGCTTTGCTCGGCTGGACGGCCGACGGCGGCCGTCCCCACATGTTCCTTCTCGGACGACAACTCACGGTAGGCGAACCAGACGTGGTCGAAGTCGATGCGGCCGGGGCCTTCGGGCTCTTTCGCAACTACGGGCGATACGACTTCGGGTGGTGTGTCGAGTAACTTGAAGATGCGTTCGGCGGCGGCCATCGCCGACTGCAGGATATTGTACTTCTCGCTAAAGTCCATGATGGGGCGGAAAAAGCGTTGGGCGTATTGCATGAAGGCGACCAGGACGCCGAGCGATGCGGCCGCGACTACGACGTGGAAGGCGATGATGGAGTGTGGGTTGAATTCGAGCGCGACACTTTTCACGAGGACGCCGCTGATCACTTCCTTGCCGCCCCACCAGATCACGCTAGCGATCGCGATCCAGGGTAGTAGAGGGAGTAGGCCATGATCGCGTCTTTGAAGGCGTCCATGTGGCTGCGGTTGATTTCGGAGAAGCGGTCGTAGGCCTTGCGCTCGCGGTTGAAGAGTTGCAGCACGACCATGCCGCTGACGTGCTCCTGCAGGTAGGCATTGATGCGGGCGATGGCGGTGCGGATGCGGCGGTAGGAGTCACGCACCTTGTCGCGGAAAATTTTCGTCGAGTAGATGATCAACGGGAGCACGGCGAAGGTGATCAGCGCCAGCTTCCAGTTCATGCAGAGCATGATGCCGAGGATTCCGGCGAGCACGAAGATGTCTTCGAAGATCGAGACTACGCCGGAGGTGAACATTTCGTTCAGGGCGTCGACGTCGGTGGTGACGCGGGTGACCAGGCGTCCGACGGGATTTTTGTCGTAGAACGCGATGTGCATGCGCTGCAGGTGCCGGAAAATCTGGCTGCGCAGGTCGAACATGACTTTCTGCCCGGTCCACTGCATGTAATAGGTCTGCAGAAATTCGAGCAAAAAGGTGAGGAGCAGCAGGCCGATGTAGATGGCGGAAATCTGCGCGATGCCGGTGAGCGGGTGCGGGCTGAGCCAACTCCACACCCCGGCGGTTGTGCCGCCCGTAGGCGCGAGGTAGCGGTCGATGGCGACTTTGGTGAGGTAGGGGCCGAGCACGTCGCAGAAGGATTTAAGAACGATGGAGACGAGCGCAATCACCACCTGCCAGCGATAGGGACGCAGGTAGGTGAGCAGACGCCGCATCAGGCGGCGGTCGTACGCTTTGCCGAGTACCTCTTCTTCCTGGGACATCGTTCGCTTGGGTGCCGGGCTGGACGGAGGAGACTGCACCGGACACTTTAAAAGATTACCTCAAATAGATGGCTGAGGCAGCGGGCAGGATGGAAAAGTTTGGGTCGTTCGAGTGGGGCGGACACTCTTGTCCGCCGCTCTTGAAGTTGTCTGCGGACCCGAATCAGCACTCAAGGGGGGAAAAAAAGTCAAAGGCAGCGGACAGGAGTGTCCGCTCCACACGCGCGCAGTGGGATAATCAAGCAAAGTGGCTTTAGGCGTCTACATCTCGGTGCCCTTCTGCCGTACCAAATGCAGCTACTGCAACTTTGCCTCGGATGTCTTCTCGAAGACTGTCTTCGAAACCTACGTCGCGCGAGTGCGTGCGGATGTTGAGCGTTCGCGACAGATCGTGGCGCAGATGGGTGGTAAGTTCGAGCACGAAGTCGATTCGATCTATCTGGGTGGCGGGACTCCGACGGTGCTTGATTCGGTACAGTTGGCGCGGATCTTTGACGCAGTGCGGGAACAGTTCGCCGTACGAGCCGAAGCCGAAGTTACAGTGGAATGTGCGCCGGGAACGCTCACGCCCGGCACGGTAGAGGGGTTGCTACGCTGTGGTGTGAACCGCGTCAGCCTGGGCGTGCAGTCGTTCGTGGATGTAGAGGCTGCGGCGGTGGGGCGTCTACACAGGCACCAGACCGTTCTTGACGACATTGCCCGCCTGCGAGCGGCGGGGACTACGAATATCAACATTGATCTGCTTGCTGGGTTGCCGCACCAGACGGCGGAAAGCTGGGAAGCATCGCTAGTTGAAGCCGCTGCGACCGGTGTGCCCCATGTGAGTGTGTACATGCTCGAGGTTGATGAGGATTCACGGTTGGGTCGGGAACTCATCGCAGGAGGGACTCGCTATCACGCGCACTTCGTTCCGGATGACGAGTCTACGGCTGATTTCTATTTGGCGGCGTGTGAAAAGCTGGAGTCGGTGGGGATTGCGCAGTACGAAATCTCCAACTTCGCTCGGGATCGATTCCAGTCGCGGCATAATCTGAAGTATTGGAAACGTCAGCCTTATCTTGGGTTCGGGGTGGATGCGCACTCGATGCTGATGTCGGCTGCTTCGGGTGCCGACGCTGTGCGATTCTCGACTGCGGATTCGTTGGAGAAGTATGTCTCGGGCGCCCCCTTGCTGCAGACCGTGGTATCACGGCACGCGGCTTTGGAAGAGAGCTTCTTTCTTGGACTGCGGCTGACGGCTGGCGTTGACTTGCGAGATATGTCCCGTGGTTTCGGGGAGAAGGCGGTCGAGCTGTTCCAGGGGACGATTTCGGAGTTCGTCGACGGCGGGCTGATTGATCGGTGCGGGGATTCAGTCTGCCTGACGTCTCGAGGCAGATTGCTTTCCAACGAAGTGTTCCAGAGTTTTATCTCTTCGGCGGATGTTTCAGCATGAGAGCCGGATGCGGCAAAAACCTCAAGGAATACCTCTGCCGCTTTAAGGCCGCGATCAATTTTGGGGCAGCCACGGCCCGGCGCCATCAGAAAGCTCGGCTGTTCCTGGCGCGAAAGTGCTGATGGATGAGAACTGACGGTTACCCGCGGCCCTTCTTCTTGATCTCGATATTCAGGCGGCGGATTTTCTGGTTGAGAGTCGAGAGCGGTACGTGGAAGCGCTCAGCGGCTTCAGTCTGGTTCCAGTTGCAGCGCTCGAGCATGTCGGTGATAATGCGACGCTCTACGTCTTCGACGATCTCAAACAGCGAGGAATCAGGGGGCGGGTCATGGAGGGCCGGGGAATGTCCTCGTCCCATCATGGAGTCGGGAAGCAGATCTACG
The DNA here is from genome assembly GCA_003225555.1 of Acidobacteriota bacterium. Lineage (GTDB taxonomy): Bacteria > Acidobacteriota > Terriglobia > Terriglobales > Acidobacteriaceae > Sulfotelmatobacter. Next base: position 43,340 of record QIAM01000052.1, read on the forward strand.
TTGATTTCAGCGCCGGAGGAGAGCACGACGGCGCGCTCGATAACATTCTCCAGCTCACGCACGTTCCCCGGCCAGGAATAAACCATCAACGGACGCAGCGCTTCCGGGGTGATGTGCCGCACCGGGCGCTCGTTTTCTTCGGCGTACTTCTTCAGGAAAAAGTCGACGAGAAGAGGAATGTCTTCTTTGCGCTGGCGCAGTGGAGGCAGCTCGATGCTGATCACGTTCAGGCGGTAGAACAAATCTTCCCGGAAGCGGCCTTCGCGCACCATCTGGCGGAGGTCGACGTTGGTGGCGGCGATAATGCGCACGTCCACCTGGATTTCCTGGATGCCACCGAGATGCATGAACTTTCGATCCTGCAAGACGCGGAGAATCTTGGCCTGGGTCTCGAGGCCCATGGTGGCGATTTCGTCGAGGAAGAGGGTTCCCTTGTCGGCAACCTCAAAAAGGCCCTTCTTCGAGGCGATGGCGCTGGTGAATGCTCCCTTGACGTGTCCGAAGAGCGTGGACTCGAGCAGGTCGGTGGGCATGGAGCCTGTGTTCACTGGGACGAAGGGCTTGTCGCGGCGTGCAGAGTTCAGGTGAATCGCCTTGGCGATGACTTCTTTTCCGGTTCCGCTTTCTCCCTGAAGCAGCACCGTCGAACGACTGGTGGCCACCTGAGCGACCAGGTCAAAAATCTTCAGCATGGGCTCGCTCTTGCCCACGATGTTTTCGAAGTTGTAGCGCTGCTTAAGGGCGCGCTTCAGTTGTACGTTTTCCTCTGCGGCACGACGCCATCCCACGGCAGCGCGTACATCGGCGAGGAGTTTCTCGTTGTCCCACGGTTTCTGAACGAAGTTTGCGGCCCCGGACTGCATGGCGCGCACCGCATTTTCGACGGTGCCGTATGCGGTGATCATGATGACGGGGAGATGCGCATCGTGCGAGCGGATATCGGAGAGAATTTCCATTCCGCTGCGGCCGGGAAGAGCTAGGTCGAGCAGCACGAGATCGAAGGGGCGATCGCCGACGCGCTGCAGTCCTTCTTCGCCGGTGACAGCCGTCTCGACTTCGAAATTCTCAAGTTCGAGCAAGGTTTGCAGGGATTCGCGAATCTCGGCCTCATCGTCAATGATGAGCACGGATCCTACAGGATCGGTGTTTCCGTGCAGCGTGCCGCGCGATATGACTGCTGCTTCAGACATTGACTGCCTTCCTGCTCAGGGGAAAATCTAGCGCGAATGTGGTTCCGGAACCGGGATGACTTTCCACGCGAATCTTGCCCGCGTGCTCCTGAATGATGCCGTAGGTCACCGAGAGGCCGAGGCCAGTTCCGCGGCTTTGTCCCTCGCGAGGCGTAGCTTTGGTGGTGAAGAACGGATCGTAGATGCGCTGAATATGTTCCGGCGCAATCCCCGATCCAGTGTCGGAAACGCGGACGGAAACCAGCGCGCCATTGGTGGTTGCGACGCTCAAGGTTCCGCCGCCGGGCATGGCGTCTTTGGCATTCAGGAACAAGTTCAGGAACACTTGCTGCAATCGACCTGGGTTGCCTTGAATCGCTGAAATGGACGGAGTGAGTTCGTGATGCACCTGAATCTTTGCCGTCTTGAGTTGGTGCTCCAATAACGCGAGCGTATCAGTGATGACCTTGTTGACGTCGACGTCGGTGAATTCGGTGCCGCTGGTGCGCGAGAAGTTCAGCAGGTTGTTTACGATCTCGGAAGCACGGAAGGTCTGCCGCGTGATCTTCTCCAGTAAGCCCGACTTCTGCGGATCACCCTGCAGTTGCTTGGCTAGCATCTGGGTGTAGGAAGAGATGACAGCAAGTGGGGTGTTCACCTCGTGCGCGACGCCGGCGGCCAGCAGTCCGATTGACGAAAGCTTATCCGCTTGTGACAGCTGGGCTTCGAGTTCGATGCGCTCGGTGATGTCGTCCATGATGACCAGGCGCCCAACGACTTCGAACTTCCGCGTCACCAGCGGAGCTACGGCTACATTGACCGTGCGCGTTTCCCCGGCGGGGGTCTTCAGCCGGAACTTATACAAGTTGTGAATGCCGATACTCTGCCGCACCCGGTAGAACTCCTCCACGAATTCGGCGGGGAAGACTGTCTGCACCGACTGGGTCAGGGTTTGCCAGCGGGGCAAGGCGTACATGACTTCCATCTGCGCATTCCAGCTCTCGATGCGGTCTTCCATGTCGAGCGCCATCACGCCGACGTTGATGGACTCGACGATGTTCTCGTTGAAGTCCTTCAGGCGCTCATATTCCGCAGCCTTCTGCTGGAGTGACGCGTAGAGCCGGCCATTCTGAATCGCGATACCGAGATATCCGCCCAGAGTTTCGAGCAATTCGACGTCTTCGCTGGAGAGGAAGTCTCCCTGGTTCGTCTTGCCGAGTCCAAGAACGGCAATCGTCTTCTGCTGGGCGCGGCAGGGGATGTAGTAATTCAGATCGAGCCGGGCGATGGTTTCCTGAGATTCGGGAGCTTCGCGTGGCACCTGGTGCGTGTTCTCGAAGAACAGGTGTCCAGCTTGCTCGGGGCGCGGGGCGCTCAGGAAAGTCAGATCGAGGTTGCTCGGAGGCATCATGCCGGAGCACTTGGACAGAATGAAGCGTTCCTGCTCTTCGCCCGTACGCAGGAAGATCGCGACCTTGTCGACAGCGAGCGTACGCGACAGGCGATCCATGACCGACGTGAGCATGGCGTTCAGGTTCGTCTCCGAACTCAGTTCGCGGCCGAACTCGATCAATGTCCGGCGGTAGTCGTAGCGGGTGCGGTAGAAGAACTGGTCGACGCGATCCTGAATCCACTTGCGGACGGGATCAAACAACAGCGCGGTCACTACTACTGCCAGGATCAGACCCATCGGTCCCGTGCCGGGCTTCTGCATGTGCACCAATTCCGCGACGCCCGCGACCAGGGCGAAGTACATGCCCACGACCGCGGCGGCTGCGAGGGTGTAAACCACGCCGCGCTTGAAGATCAGGTCCACATCCATCAGGCGGTAGCGGAAGATTGCGTAACCGAAAGTGAGCGGGAGCAGGCCCAACGAGAGGACTGACACCTTCATCGCCGCCTGCGGCAGCCAGCCCATGAAATGCGGGAACACGTACGAGAGTACGTACAGCAGCGTGTAGGGAGCGATGGCGAGGATCGTGCCACGAGTTACCCACTTCAACTGCTGGCGCAGGATGGTCGTGCTGACGCGCTGGTGGCTGTACCACAGAACTGCCGCGGCAAGGATGAAGTATGCGGCGCCGTACGAGATGTCGATGCGATCCATGGCGCGGCTGAGTTGGCCAGTGGCCTCCAGGAATCGCATTGCGGCCAGACGGGTGGCCAGCAGCATTGCGCCCGGCACATAGATCAGAGTCAAAACCCAGGGATGCCTACGGACGAACTCCCGTTTTTCCGGGAAGGTCAGAACAAAATGCAGGAACAGCGCGGGCTGCAACACCCAGGCGACTACGTTGCTCCAGTAGATTGTCCAATCGAAATCGTTCAACTTGCCGGTGTACTTGAAGGAATAGGCTACAAACGAAACCAGGCAGAAGACGTAGAAGTGCGTCGAGCCTGGAGCCGTCCAGCGACGTAGCAAAACGTAGAGGCCGATCCCGAGATAGATCAGAGCAATGAGCCGCAGCCAGTTGTTCAGGGAGCGGTCAGACGGCGCCAGAATGACGCTTGAATCGAGGGGCACGGACTGGCGCACCAGAGAATATGCGGCCTTCGACCAGATGCCGGTACGGTAGAGTTGACGCTCCAGTCCGGAGGTATTCTTGATGTCCTGACCGTTTACTGAAACCAGCTGATCGCCGGGTTTGATTCCGGCCTTGGCTGCGGGCCCGTTGGGCTCGACTTCGTCCGCGACCAGTCGCCCGTTGCGCTCGACCCAGGCGACGCCATCGTCGGGAGCCGTAACCTTTCTTTCGGTTTGGAAATTGAAGCCGGCGAAGACCACTGCTGCCACGGTCAGCAGAGACAGCAGGACGGCAACGAAACGCAGCTGGCTTTCCCGGTTCATGGGTTTCCGCAGCGGCCCCGAACCCCGGGGCCTGGCAGGGGTCGAATGTGCGCCCCGACTCTTCTCTTCTGTGAGCAACTTCGCTGCCATGTGAGAGTTCGTCTCCGTCTGGCTAAGTTGCGGAAACAAAACGGCTTCTCAAATTATAGATGCTAATTCGAACACCTACTACGGCTTTTGGGAAGTTTCTGTGGGATTTTGTATCTGCTTTCCTTTGAGTTTCTTTAGGTTAGCGGGAATCGTGGAATTGGGATTACAACCCAAATACGACACTTCCAGATTCTGTTGCGAGTTCCTCGGGCTGGCAGTATCGACGTTGAGGCGCTTACCCTGCTTTCCGACCGTCGATATTCCCGGTTTCGTTGAGATTGTTGTCGTCGTCCCAGTCAAACGACAGAGCCCTGGCTGTAGTTTCTATCGGCTCTAGTTCCGGGATGTCCTCCGCCACCGAGGCGCCCAGCTCGCTGAACTTTCGAGCCGAGACTAAGACGCGGTTTTCCATTGAACCAATCGCCTTGTTATAGGCATCGACGGCGCGATCCAGGTTCGCACCGACAGAGGTGATATGGCCTGCAAGATTGCGCAGGCGATCGTGCAGTTCCCTGCCAAGAGCGCTGATCTGTTGTGCGTTGCGTCCGAGCTTTTCCTGGTTCCAGCCGTAATTGACGGCTTTCAGCAGCGCGATCAGCGTAGTCGGCGACGCAGGAATCACGCGATTCAGCACCCCGTGCTCAATCAATCCCGAATCTTGTTCCAAGGCTGCACTAAAAAATGTTTCGCCGGGAAGGAACATCACAACGAACTCGGGAGCGGCTTCAAACTGTTCCCAATAATTCTTGCCGGCCAGGATCTTCATGTGGTCACGAACCTGACGCGCGTGATCGGCCAGACACGCGAGGCGGGTCTTTTCATCGGTGGTCTCGAAGGAATCGAGAAAAGCTTGCAGCGGTGTCTTTGCGTCCACCACCACATTCTTTCCGCCGGGCAGCTTCACCACCAGGTCCGGACGCAATCTGCCGGAGTCGGTGTTGACGGTCTCCTGCTCGGCGAAGTCGCAATAGGAGAGCATGCCGGCGATCTCGACGACTCGGCGCAATTGAATCTCTCCCCAGCGCCCGCGCACGTTGGGAGTGCGCAGGGCCCGCACCAGATTTCCGGTCTCGGATTGCAGTTCTTTCTGCGTCGTTATCAGGGATTGCACCTGTGCGTGGAGATCGCCATAGGCCTTGCCCCGCGCTACCTCCATCTGCTGAATCTGCGCATCGACTTTGCTGAGCGATTCGTGTACGGGCGCGACCATATCAGCCACGGCCTTCTGCCGGGCCTGGAGGTCTCCTTTGGCCTCGCTCTGAAATTTTTCCAGACTCGCTTTTGCCAGCTCCAGAAATGACAAGTTGTTGTTTTTCAATGCATCGGAGGCCATCGCCTTGAACGCATTGCGCAATTCCTCACTAGCGCGCGTGACCAATTCGACCTTTTCGTTGCTGGTCTTCCGTTCCGATTCGAGGGTGGATTCCAGCCTAGCTTTACCGGCGACGAGTTCGGTCTGGAGCTGCAGAAGCCGTGCCAGTTCTGCCTTTGCGGCAACTAATTCCTTCTCTATCAGCAAGAACCGGGTCCTAAGACTGGCGTGCTGCGAACGCAGCACGAGCCAGGCAACAGCAATGCCAAACAACAGGCCAATAGCCCCACTGGTCACGAGTTCCATAGACGTAGGTAATTTCTCTGGCTGGATTCTAGCCCCTAGCCTAGCACCAGCGGCAAATTTGAGCCGGAACTGGCCTCTGCTGATCGGAAGTCGAGGCCGCAATTTTTGATCCTTCCCAGGGATCAAGGTGAGTAGGCACCAAGAGGATGCTCAGAGCCCCCACTCGACTGTCGCTGGTGCTAGTGCTAGGCACGCTCTTGCCCGCGAGCAGCGCTGCAGGCGGAGAACAGCCGGCGGCCACGAAACCTGTCCAGCACGCGACGCTGAAGGCTGCCGCGGCATTGACTCCTGACATTCCGCTGCATGAGTACGACTGGGACGCGGAACAGCTGCTTCTGGAGTTGGCCAACCAGTCTCGGGCGCAAGCAGGAGCAGCTGCGCTGAAGTTGGACTCTGGACTTTCGCAGGCAGCGCGTGCCCACGCCTTCGCGATGTTTGAAGCGCGACAGATTTCCCACCGGTTTGAAGGCGAGCCCTCCCTTGCTCAACGGCTGGCGGCGACGACCAGCCTGCAGCTTGACCAGGATGGGGAGAATGTCGCGTTCGATTTCGACGTCACGCAGGGACATCGGCATCTAATGCTTTCACCCCCGCATCGCGCGAACCTGCTGAACCGGGCCTACAACGTGGTCGGGCTGGGCGTGGTTCGTAGCGGTGACCGGCTTTACATTGTCCAAGACTTCGGCCATGCTCTCCCCCGCTATTCTGTGGCAGAAGTCAAAAATCGCGTGGCGGTGGCGGTGAACCGATTGCGCCGCCAGGGGAAGAAGACGGGCTTGCAGCGCCGCGATCTGCTGGATGCTGACGAGGCTGCATGCTCCATGGCCCAAGCGGACACGCTTGATACTTCGGCCGTCCATCAATTGGCGCAGAAGTTTACCGTTCTGACATTTACCAGTCTGAATCCTGATGCGCTGCCCGGCGGCGCGGAGCGCGCCATCACCGGCCCCAACTTGCGCAGCTTCTCGGTGGGAGGGTGTTACGCCCGCACTGAGACTTATCCTACGGGTGCGTATTGGGTGGTGCTGTCATTAGACTGAATGTATGGTCCGCCGCCGGACTGCAAGAGGTTTGAAGTTGGGCGAAGGGACAGTCTGCGTAAATGTATCCGGCCTCTTAGTGGAGAATCGCTCTCCGGGCACTTGATGATGATCCGCGCGTGCCGGTCCTTTTAAACCCCCGCGGTCACCAGGGACGCGTTTGAGTGTCCAGGTTTTCCGGTACGCCGTTGGACTGTTCTTTCGTCTCCTTCTTTCCAGAGCAGACCTTGGTGGAATTGAATCTAACGTCCGTCGTCGTGGCGGTGGGAAAGTGGAAAGCGTTCTGTGCTTTCCAA
>QIAM01000011.1 GCA_003225555.1 Acidobacteriota bacterium
CTCAACAAGAACCACCTCACGCGAAACCTGGTTCATCGCCTGGAACGTTTGGGCTACGCGGTCACACTGACGCTGCAACAAAAAGCGGCATAGGCGGAGATAATTTTCATGACAGGAGGTTAGGAGGAAGCCGCTGGCGTTTGCGGCGGACGCGGGGGGCCATGCATATTGAATGGTGTGGAGGGCAGCGAAGGCCATCCGTGACAAATTTCGTAGCTGGAAGCTGCCGCAGCGCAGCGATAAAGCGATCGAGGATCTGTCGCGGATGTTCAATCCAATTATCCGAGGCTGGATCCAATACTACGGGCGATATTATCGCTCGGCGCTTTACCCGACCATGCGCCAACTGGACCGAGATCTGGTCCTCTGGGCCAAGCAGAAATACAAGAAGCTGCGTCGCCATCTTCGGAGGGCGATACACTGGATCGCGCGCATCTCGCGTAGCGCTTCGGAGTTGTTCGCCCACTGGCAGATAGGCGCGCGGCATGGCTCCATGATGGGAGCTGTATGAGTTGAGAGGCTCACGTACAGTTCTGCGAGAGCCTCGGGGTGCGATTCCCCGGGGCTACTCACCCGACAACCTGAGAGGACCCTTGTCGGCAGAGAACAGTACGGCAATTCGCGGGATATACTAGGCGAGAATTAGGCCGCAGAGGGGATCGATGAAGCGCACGTGGACCATCATAGGAGTAGGCGACGTCCCGCGGAGCTTCAAATGGTATCAGGCGCTGTTCGGTCAGCCGGTTACCCTGTCTTGCTCTGCCTCCACAAATGGGGTGCCCACGAGCATCCCTCATTGATGAGCCCCGATCACGGGGCACCCGGCAACGGCCTCCGGTTGTTCTTCCGGGTCGATGATTTCGACCTGGCGCTTCAAAGGGCACGCTCTCTCGTCAGTCGGTTCGAAGAGGAACCACACCTCAATTCGAACACTCGAACGAAGGAGTTCCTGCTCCGAGATCCGGACGGATATTACGTTAAGATTAGTGCGCTGTCCGCAGGGCTGAAATAAGCATGGCAGCTGCCGAAGCTGGTCGGAGCTCCAAGGGGTAGCGCCCACTCCGTGAGGGGCCGCTTCGCGGAGCTTTGACGATTCTGAGCGAGCCACGCGCAACTCTTCCACAACCCTGAATAAGGGAAGGATTGCCGACTATCCAGGAACTTGATCTGGTTCTTTGGTCAGAAGGCGTTGCCAGTGCCGATTTTCCCTTCGGCGACCGTTGCTTGGGCCCTGCGTAAATATACCTTGACAGGTATATGCTCTGTAGAGTATATAAAAGGAATGGAATCTGTATTCGAAATCATTGCGGAGCCGAACCGTCGCGCCATATTGAGCCTCCTGGTCTCGTCAGAACAGTCGGTCGGAGAGATCGAGTGTCAACTTGGTATGCCGCAGACGACCGTGTCAAAGCATCTGCGAGTGCTGCGCGAGGCCGGTTTCGTGGAATCCACGGTGGACGCACAGCGCCGGCTTTACAGGCTAAGGCCCGAACCACTTCAGGAGGTGGATATGTGGCTGGCGCAGTTCCGTCGGTTCTGGTCCGCTTACGTGGATGCTCTCGAACGCCACCTCGATCGCATGGATCGTGATCAGTCAACACCAACGAAACAGAAGACAAGGAGAAAACGACGCGGCACCAACCGCGAACGTGACAAAGGAGAAACAAAATGAAAATCAAATTGACCAGCGTGTACGTCGACGACCAGGAGAAGGCACTGCGCTTCTATACCGAAGTGCTGGGCTTCGTGAAGAAGACTGACTTCAGCCAGGGACCGTACCGCTGGCTGACAGTGGCCTCACCAGAGGACTCGGACGGCACGGAGTTGCAGCTAGCGCTCAATAACAACCCCGCGGCCAGAGCCTATCAGCAGGCGTTGTTCCAGCAAAGCCAGCCTGCGGCCATGTTCTTCACGAACGACGTCCAGGCCGATTACGAGCGTATGAAAACGCGGGGCGCCGAGTTCACCATGCCGCCAAAGGACGTGACCGCATCCAAGATCGCCATGCTGAACGACACCTGCGGCAATCTCATTCAGGTCACGCAGCTGATGAGCTGGTAGCGCGGACGCCCATATCCAGGCTGATGCGAGGAGAAGAAGATGACTGATCGCGCGCAGTACACATCGGGTCCGGCCTACGGGGCGCAGGTAAGAAAGGACGGGGCAGGAAAGGATAAAGACAAGTGGACGCTCATTCTCGTCCGAGAACTGCGCCACTCGCCGGAAAAAGTCTGGCAGGCACTCACAGACCCGGCGCATCTGCGCGAGTGGGCGCCCTTTGTGACCGACGGCAACCTGGGTACGGTTGGAACAGTGAAGCTCACCTGGGTAGGAACGCCCACGCCGATCGAAACTAGAGTGACGCGAGCGGACGCTCCCGAGGTGCTTGAGTACGGCGATAACCGTTGGGAACTCGAACCCTTTGGCGGCGGCACGCGCCTGACGCTGTGGAGCAACATCGATCGCCGCTTTATCTCGTGGGGCGCCGCGGGCTGGCACATTGCTTTCGATGTTCTGGATCACCTGCTCAGCGGGACTCCCATTGGAGGAATCGTCGGCGCCGAGGCCATCAAGTTCGGCGGCTGGCAGCGATTGAACGCGGAGTATGCCAAGCAGTTTGGTATCGAAACGCCCAACTGGCCGCCTCAGGCGGCTCAAAAGTCGTGAATCGAGGGGGGTCGCACCAATCATGAAAGATACCACCAAACGTTGGATTGTTCGCTGGATTCACATCGTCTTTGCTATTCCGATACTCGGGTATATTTATAGCCGTTTGAAAAACTTCCGGACTATGCCGCCGCAACTCGGTTTGTCTTCCTTCCTGTAATGGTCCTTTCGGGATTGTGGATGTGGAAAGGCCATGTCCTTCGACAGCTCATTTCGAAGAAATCGGCAACCTAAAAACTATGTCAAATGTGACCCTTTCAAAAAAGCAACGTGAAGAACTGCTCAGAGCCTTGAAAGCCCGTTTTGAGAAAAACATGAACCGCCATCAAGGTCTTGAATGGGCGAAAGTACAAGCAAAGCTGGAAGCTAATGCCGAAAAGCTGTGGTCACTCAATGAAATGGGACAAACTGGCGGTGAACCGGATGTTGTTGGTCATGATAAAAAGACGGGCGAATACATTTTTTATGATTGTTCACCGGAAAGTCCTAAAGGCAGAAGAAGTGTTTGCTATGACCGTGAAGCGCTGGACTCAAGGAAAGAACATAAACCAGAAGATAGCGCGATTGATATGGCAGATGCCATGGGCATTGAGGTTTTAACGGAAGAACAATATCGAGAGTTGCAGAAACTTGGAAATTTCGATACGAAAACGTCGAGCTGGGTGAAAACACCTTCTGATATCAGAAAACTCGGCGGCGCCCTCTTTTGTGATCGCCGCTACGACACTGTTTTCGTGTATCACAACGGTGCGGAATCGTACTATGCCGCCAGGGCATTCCGTGGCTCGCTAAGGGTCTAGCGAACAATCTCATGTCTTACACGCCGATGGTCCCGAGAGTGTTGGCACTTGGACGCTCACCTTTTCGAGCACGCCGATAGCGGGAGGACAAATTCATCATGAAAGGAATCACCAAGCGTTCGATTGTTCGCTGGATTCACCTCGTCTTTGCCATTCCGATACTCGGTTACATTTATAGTCCGTTTGAAAAACTTCCAGACTATGCCCCCGCGACTCGGTTTGTCTTTCTTCCTGTGATGGTCCTTACGGGATTGTGGATGTGGAAAGGCCATGTCCATCGACGACTTATTTCGAAAAGATCGGCCCAACCAGATTCTGCAGAGAACCCCTAGCCGCCTCGTGGGCGCCTTCACACGAACGTCCGGCGGATGGACAGGCGTAAAAAGGGGGCTGGTATGCGGCGGATTTGACAGGGCTGTTCGTTTCCCCTTCACGGTAAGTAAACGGTCCAAATTACGATCTCAGCATGCCACGGAAAGTCATCCTGGGACTCGGAATCAGCATCGACGGCCATATTGCGCGATGGAACGGCGCCATGGACTATCTGGTGATAGACAAAGAAGGCGAAGCGCTGATGGCAGACTTCTTCGCCAAGATCGACACCACCATCATGGGCCGCAAGACAGCCGCTGCCACGGCGGAAATGCGCAAGAGTGGCGAGATACCGGACATGCCGGGCATCTCCAACTACGTATTCTCCCGGCGTTGGAAGCCGGGCAAACGGGACGGATTCGAAATGGTGATCGGATCTCTGACAGCCTTCGTGAGAAAGCTAAAACGCCGCAAAGGGAAAGACATCTACCTGGGCGGCGGGGGTCAGTTGTGCCGCAGTTTCCTGCAAGAGGATTTGGTGGACGAACTCTTCCTCGGCCTTGCTCCCGTTCTTTTGGGTGATGGCATCCCCGGCTTCCCGGGCAAGCTCCCGCAGCGCGACTTCAAGTTGACAGAGTGCAAATCCTATCGAATGGATCGGTCGGGCTACGCTACGAGCGGATGCGGACGAAGACTAGCCGATAATCCGCGCGGCCGCGAAATTGTTGTTGAGAACAGTGATCACACGAACATTCCCCCAGATGTTGTGGTCAACGCAGTTCGTGACATCGTGGCAGCAGCCCGCGCTGAAGTGCCTCCGCCAGTGAAGTACCAGCTGTGGGCCACCCGCACCTGCTTGCACTTGACATTCTAGTGTAGTCAGCAGAGACTTGATCCTGTGACAGTCCACTTGGATGTCTGGTAAAGACAAAAAGGTCCATCAGGTTTTCCAAGGAACGTTGGATTTGATCGTCCTGCGCAACTTAGCGACGATTGGACCGCAGCACGCCTACCAAATCGCGACGCGCCTCCAGCAAGTCTCGGACGGACTGCTCAACCTAAACCAGGGCACGCTTTATCCCGCCCTGGTAAGGCTCGAGCAATACGGTTGGATAAAGGGTAGCTGGAGCAAAACAGAGAGCGGTCGTGAGGCGAGATTCTACGCAATCACAGTCGCCGGACAGAAAGCATTGCGCGCCGAGACGAAGCATTGGAGGCGGACGTCGCAACTGATTGACCGCCTGCTCGTCGAAGGGACCCGCGCGTGATCAAACATCTCGCAGGAGCGATTGCGAAGATTCAGGGCCTCTTCAGAGACAGCAGGGTCGAAGAGGAACTGGCGAAAGAAATTGCAACCCATCTGCTGTATCTCGAAGAGGAGTTTCTTCGTCAGGGTCTGTCACGGCTTGAAGCCCACCGGCAGGCTCGGCTCGCGTGTGGCGCCGTGGAGCAGGTCATGCAGGCACATCGCGACGAACGCTCTTTTCTCTGGCTGTCTCAAAGTCTGCAGGATGTTCGGCACGCATGCCGTTCGCTGCTCCGTTCCCCGGGCTTCAGCGTAGCCGCAATTCTGACTCTTGCTTTAGGAATTGGCGCGAACACGGCCGTCTTTTCAGTCGTCAACACAGTGCTGTTGAGGCCCCTCAGCTATCCGGAACCTGATCGCATCGTCCAATTCCGGTTGAACTCAACGGAAGGATCGGTACCGGGCGCATCTATTCCCGATTTTCGTTTTTGGCTGCAGCACGCCGAGGCAATTGACGATATCTCGGCGTACGATCTTGGCGAAGGCCTGCTCGGCCTAACGAGCGGCATACCTGAAGAGGTTCATGGAGTCCACGTCACTTCAAACTACTTTCGTTTGTTCGGTGCGCCGCTTGTGCTTGGACGGACGTTCAGTGCGGATGAGGACCGGGCAGGATCAGCGAAGGTTGTGGTCCTGAGCTACTGGCTGTGGAAACGAAGGTTCGGCGGAGATCCGCAGATAGGAGGCAAGGCGATCTCGTTAGAGAAAGAGCCGTACACCGTGGTTGGTGTCACCGACGAGAGCTTTCGCACCGAACCGGAATCTGATTTGTGGATCCCATTTCAGTTCAATCTGAACAGCATTGATCAGTTGCATTCCTTCGGGGCAGCCGGGCGTCTGAAACCGGGGCTCTCACTGTCTCAGGCAAGTGCGCAGTTGAGATCGGCTGCGCAAGCAGCGCAGCGCCAAGGGTTACAACCCGACCCTGACTACACCTTTGTGCTGGAGCCGCTCCGCGATGCCATTGTCAAAGATGCGCGAGCATCGCTGTGGTTAATGCAGGCTGCGGTGGGCCTGGTGCTGCTGATCGCTTGCGCGAACGTGGCGAATCTGTTGCTTGGTCGTGCTACCGTTCGCCAGCGCGAGTTCGCGATTCGAGCCGCCATAGGGGCAGGTCGAGGACGGCTGCTTCGTCAGTTTGCGACCGAGAGTGTGTTGCTGTCCACATGCGGCGGTGGAGTCGGTCTGGTGATGGGATCAATCGGCGTGCACGCACTGCTTTCGATAAGTCCTGGCAACATTCCGCGCATTGGCGTTGGGGGCGCTTCCGTGGGACTTGACTGGCGCGTACTGATGTTCACCCTCGGGATCTCGCTGTTGGTTGGCATTGTCTTCGGAATTGTTCCGGCCCTGCGCGTATGCGGCCCATCCCTGAACCAATCACTCAACGAAGGGAACCAGCGGCTGGGATCCGGTTCAAGCCAGGGCAAGACGCGATCGCTGATTGTCTTAAGCGAGGTTTCCCTGTCTGTTGTGCTGCTTATTGGTGCAGCGCTGCTCCTACACACCTTCGTCGCATTGCGCAGCGTGAATCCGGGTTTCGACCGTCATAACGTATTTCTTATGGAAATGTCATTGCACGGATCTCAATTCGCAACCACAGCCAATGTCACACGTCTGGTTGAGGACGCTCGACAGCGCATCGCAGGCGTTGCTGGAGTTGAAATTGCAGCAGCCACTTGCAGCCCCCCGTTTGGCGACAGGATGGGTTTGCCTTTTGCCGCAATAGGAACTCCGCCCGGCAACTCGGGCAGTAACGGAGATGCGGAACGGATGTCTGTATCGCCGGGCTACTTCGCGGCTCTGAGGGTCCCGATTATTCGCGGTCGAGATTTCGATGAACAAGACAGAAAAGCCGCGCCGGGTGTCGTGCTTATCAATGAGACGATGGCAAAACGCTATTGGGCAGACAAGGATCCAATCGGTCAAACCATTGAAATCGGTCGAGGCATCGGGCCAGATTTTGAAGACACGCCCCGCCAGATCATCGGCATTGTCGCCGACACGCGCGAGCACGATTTGAGTCAACCAGCTGAGCCCACCATGACGATCCCGTTGGCGCAAGAACCGGATGGCATGACGCGTCTCGGGTTACAGTTTGGCCCAATCTTCTGGCTCATCCGTACACGTCTTGAGCCACATCAGGTGGCTGTGAACGTCTCTGAGCAGTTGCGAGAAGCGAGCGGAGGCTTGCCCGCGGGGCGGGTTCGCACCATGGAGGAGATCCTCTCCCACTCGATCGCAAGGCAAAACTTCAGCATGCTTCTGCTTGGTGTCTTCGCAATGGCAGCGCTGGCGCTCACTGCGGTTGGGATCTACGGTGTAATGGCTTATTCCGTAGCTCAGCGCACGCATGAGATCGGCGTACGCATGGCTCTTGGGGCTGACCGAGCGCGTATCCGCAATCTTGTCATTGGGAAGGGCATGTTGACGGCGGGCCTCGGAGTCATTGTGGGATTGGCCGCGGCGGCTTTCCTGGCCCGTTTTCTGGCTGGGTTTCTTTTCGGTGTCCGAGCTTGGGATCCGATGGTCTTTCTTGCAGTCCCGGTACTCTTGGCCCTGGTTGCGCTATTTGCTCTGTGGATTCCGGCACGTCGGGCGGCACGCTTGGAGCCGATCGAGGCGCTACGGGTTGAATGAAACTTGCCCACCCTCTTGTTTTCCTTTCCTCATTTATATGTAGATCGAGAAAAACCAGAAGAGGCTTCCACTTGCGCCGTTTGCAGGTTACGCTGAGCGCAGCTAAATTAGGTGCGAGAGTTGGAGCTGTATATGAAAAAGGAGCGTCCCGATGGAATCTGCCTCTGGAGTAATCGACGCGAAGATCAGGGAGCTTGGGGGCTGGCGCGGGAAGACGCTGGCGAAAGTGCGCGAAATCATGCACCAGGCAGACGCTGAGATCGTCGAAGAGTGGAAGTGGGCCAAGGCAACATCGGCGGGGACTCCCGTCTTTTCCCACGGCGGCATCGTCTGCACGGGAGAGACGTACAAGAACGTCGTCAAGATGACATTTGCCAAGGGAGCTGCGTTGAAGGACCCTTCCGGTCTATTCAACTCCAGCCTCGAGGGGAATGTCAGGCGCGCCATCGACATCCACGAAGGCGAGAAGGTCGATGAGGCGGCCTTGAAGGATCTCATCCGCGCTGCGGTGGCGCTCAACCTCAAGGGCAAGGACAAGCCGAAGCCGCGGCGAAAATCCCCACTCTAAATTTCGCAAAGAACGCGAAATCTAGAATGGGGCACCCACCAGCAGCCGGGCCGACTAGCTTCATCGCAGGTCCCGGCCATATCTCCTCCCATTAGGGGAAGAGCTCCGGAATCCCCGATTTATTTGGCGATGGAACGGCCGGAACAATTTAAGCTACTTTTCACCAATAGGAGGACCGAGGATGACCGCTTCACGTCTCACGAGTATTTTTAGTAACTCCTCGAACAGATACGATCAGGCAGCTGAAGTCTTGAAGCGCGCACAAGCAATCACTCGATCATTTCTTGCTGCACATGCAACTGGGTTTGCTGCGCATCCAGCAACGCAGATACGACGAGGCGATCCATGAACTGAAGACCGCTGTCGAGCTGGCGGAACGCAGTACAGAAACGTTGGCCGCTCTTGCGACAGGATATGCGGCGAGCGGGGATATAACCAATGCGAAAACAATTCTGAACGAACTCGAGAAGCCCGCGGCGAAACGCTATGTTCTGCCCTTGAACATCGCGAAGATCTATGTCGCCATGGGCGATGCGGAGAAAGCTTTCATGTGGTTGGAAACATCGTACAAGGAAGGCAATCCCGACCTGATCGAGCTAAATTCCGAACCGGTTTTTGACGGAATACGCGCCGATCCAAGGTTTATCGAATTGATGCGGAGGGTTGGGTGGAGAGTTTGAAGCTGCAGGACAGAGCCGGGTCGCCACGTCGCGCTGGAACTCCTTCCTGAAGAACGCCAGCGATCCGCGGCAAACTAACCCGGCTAATGGCCCACTGCCATCAGTTCGCTCACTGCCAGATTCGCGGGAAGGTCGTATCGTAGGACAGCATCGAAAATCGCAAATCGGAAACCAAAATGATCTCAGCCCGTGCAATCTGGTCCGACAGCGAACGTTACGTCGGCGATGCTTCTTCCCATCACGCCCTGGTGATGGACACCGCTGCCGATAAAACCGCCAACAGCCCAATGGAGCTCGTCCTCATCGGCCTCTGCGGATGCACTGCTTCCGATGTCGTCGGCATCCTACGTAAAAAGCGTGAAGCATTTACCAGCTTCGAAGTTCGGGCCGAAGCTGAGCGCGCCACGCGCTATCCCGCTGTATACACCAAGATCAAGCTGACCTACCGTGTCGGAGGCAAAGTGTCGCGCAAAGCGGTCGAGGATGCCGTCGGCCTGTCGAAAGAGAAATACTGCTCGGTCTCTGCCATGCTCGAGAAGACGGCGACCATCACCACAGAGATTGAGTTGGTAGACCCCTAGCACTGGCGTTCCCAATGATCTCCGGCGAGAATGGTAATTGAAACTCTGGCAGTCCTGAATCAGTCTTTGACTTAGTTTTCGAATCTGGAATTTCCCTTTGGCTCCTCCAAGCGCATCAAGACGGAAGAAAAAGACCACCGGCCTGCGCAATTGGATGCTGCGCGTGCTCGAAGAATGCGACCGCGTCTCCGCTGACTTCAGCGCAGATCCCGTGCACGATCTGCGCGTCGCCCTGCGTCGCTGTCGTTCGATGGCCGACGGCCTGCACGCCCTCGACCCAGACCCCGAGTGGAAAGCCATGAAAAAAGCCGGCCGCGCCCTGTTTCGCAGCCTCGGCGACTTGCGCGACCTCCAGGTCATGATGGAGTGGATCGACAAGCTTCATCCCGCCGACGTAAGTGCGGAGCACTCAAGTGTGGAGAAGGACTATGTGGACGCGGGCGACTCGCCCGCGTTGCCGCAATCGGAACGAAACTCTGGGAGCACCGAAGACGCGGCAGCCGCCGAAGGCCAGAATCGCAACGCTAGAGACCCGGCAGCCCAAGGACTGCTCGAGATCCTCACCCACCGCGAGACCCAGCACAAGTACGAGGCGAAATCCGCCCTCGACGACTTCGATCGCAAGCAATGGCGCCAATGGAGCAAGTCTCTGCCCCAGCGCGCCGCCCGTTTCCGCCCCGGAAGCCCGTTGTTCAGGCACCTCGCCCTCGAACGTTGGACCGAAGCCCGCAAACTCCACGACCGCGCCCTGCGCAACCGCTCTCAAATCGCGCTGCACACTCTGCGCATCGGCATCAAGCGCTTCCGCTACATCGTCGAAAATTTCCTTCCCGAACAACACAAAGCCTGGAGCAACGACCTCAAGAAAATTCAGGACTTGCTCGGCGAAGTCCACGACCTCGACGTTCTCTGGAACACTGCCGTCGAGTGCCACGTCTTTCCTGACGCCGACGCAAAAAAACGCTGGCATGCCAGGATTCTCGAAGAAAGGGCCAAGAGAGTCGAAGATTATCGCAAGAGAATGGTCGGGCCCAATTCGCTCTGGCAGGTTTGGCGTGCCGCGCTACCACAAGGCAAACAGATTCAGGAGCTCGCCACGCGTCGGATGAAGCTGTGGGCGTACGCCCTCGATCCTGACTTCGCGCATTCCGAACACGTTGCCCGGATGGCGCTCGAACTCTACGACGGTCTCGGCAACGCAGGACTGTTGAACTCGGACCATGGATCGGACGAACGATTCAGCCTATGGGCGGCAGCCCTGCTCCACGATGTGGGCAAGTCCAAGAAGAAGAATCGACATCACAAGGCCTCGCAACGGCTGATTGAAGATCACGGAGTTCCCCTCGGATGGAAACCTGCAATCCTTCATCGCGCCGCCATCGTTGCCCGCTTCCATCAGGGTGCGTTGCCGTCCCGGAGCCACAAAGCGTTACGCGATCTCCTGTCCAATGAGCAGAAAACAATCATCCAGCTGGCCGCAGTTCTGCGGCTGGCGAATGCTTTGGATTTCTCCCACGATGGGAGCATCAGCCACGTGCGGATCGAAGCGGAACTGAATCGCAAGAGACGCACGGACGGATTCCTGCGCAAGCCCGCGAGTGATTTGTGTAAGAACGAAGCGGTGGTCATTGACGCAAGTGGATACAGGTCAACCAGTCCCATCGCTCAGACTGTCGCCGCAGAGCGCTATCTCCTGGAAACTGTCCTGCGGCGGCCCGTGCTGGTGAGGGCGATGAAGAGTATGCCTGCCAAGCAAGCCCGAAAAAAATGATGCGCCGGAAGTTCCGGCGCATCATGCTGCAAGTACCGCAAAGTCCTTCAGTAGCCCATCGAACCTTTCTGGGGCGCAACGTCCTTCGCGGTCATGTCGAACGTTAGCATGAAGCCGTTCGTTCCCTTGAACTCGTAGGCCTGGGGGCCCTCCTTGTACGCCTCAAACTCGTTGGGTTGGGCATCATGATGAAGCCGTCGTTGCGCGGTGTTCCCCAGTACTTGACGTTCTTCAGCACCGCGGGCTCCTCGGTCATTCCTTGAAACCGCTTCAGCCTAACCTCAGCGGTCTTACCGCCATTGAGCCTGGCGTGCGGGATGAGGTGGACCGACACGGGCGGTCAGACTTGCTTCCCGTCAAACCCGCTAAGGACCGCAGCCTCTCGCAGCTTTTGATCAAGGGTCAGAAACAGCCGGCCTTGCGGAACATCTTCACACCACTCCAGGCCTGCGGCCAGTTGCAATCCGTCGGCAGCCCGCAAGTCGTAGCGGTCCACAAGTTGCGCCGCTTTGCTTCTGAGCGCGTCGGTGGGTTGAATGACGAACCACGCGTCCGCCAGCGCCTCAGCCAGTCGGCGCGATTTCGCCCAATCACTTGCGTCGAGCAGCTTCATCCGCACCAATCGCGCCAGGGCGCTGGCAATCTTAACCGGAGTTGCCCACCACACTACAGCCTCGTAGGTCTTGTAGAGCGTGATGATGCGGGGTGTAGTGCTTTGAGCAACGCAGAGAGGAACCAGAGCGCTTGCGTCCCAAAATGCCAAATGCCGCTTTACCGGTTTTCCCGTTCTTCCCGCCATATCTGTTCGATGACCTCATCGGGAATGGCGCCCGGCGGCTCTGGCCATGAGACCGGCGACGTCCGTTTTTTTATCGGGGGCGTAAGGATCCCACTCGCAATCAGTTGCCGCTCCCGCTCGGGTTGATCCTCCAGGAGGCAGGGAACGATCCGTGCCACCGGCTTGTTGCGGTCGCAGACCAGCACTTCTTCGCCCTCTCGCACCATTTGGATATGAGCGCTGAGCCGGGCTTTCAGATCGCTGATATTCACGAAACGCATGAATGGATTATATCCGATATGACCATGTTAGTCATATTCTTATTTTTGGCGAAGCTGGCCTGGGGCAACGAGGCTGACTAGCAGCTCTTCAGTTACTTCCGCTGATCTCATCCCTGAGCTACAACTTGAATACTCATGACTCACGCCCAACTGGTTGAAAAGGCGGTCCGCTGGTTGCGCCACTACCGCTGCGGAGTGGTCCTTTCCGAACAGGCCTGCGTAAGCGGCGAGATGCCAGACGCCCTCGGATGGAAGCGCGCCTGCCACTCCGTGCTGGTCGAGTGCAAGGTGACGCGCGCGGATTTCCTGGCCGACTGCGCCAAGCCCTTTCGCCTGAAGCCGGAGCAGGGAGTCGGCAGCGAACGCTTCTACCTAACAGCTGCAGGCCTGGTGCGCCGCGAAGAATTGCCTGCGGGCTGGGGATTGCTTGAGATCCGCGGCCGCGGCGTGGAAATGACCCATCCTTCGGCCAAAAACCTGCGCACCGCGACGGGCTTCCGTTACGAGATGAACCTGCTGCTGGCTAGTCTGGCGCGCGTGCAGGTGCGCATTGAACCGCAGACCATCACCGACTTCCTGAAGTGGAAGAACCGCATGGCGGAGTATAACCGCGGTACGCTGCCCGAAGGGTTGACCGCTGCCGAGGATGAGGGGAACGTCTTCCTGGAACCTGAGCTGCCTCGGTGGTGAACTGGTCTGACCGGTAGGACCCAATGTGTATAGCTAGAAGATAACAATCGCCTGGCGGTCGATTTAAAGCCCCGTCCGCCGGAAGGGATGACCTGGAAATCCGCCCGACCCGTTACTCTTGATCTGCGGGCTTCGGAACGCGATTAAACGGCATTGTAGAGAGGCTCCACGACCCATTTCCGGCAGTGGGGAACTGCGATCCGGCGCTATCGAGTAATATCTCATAGATAATGCAAGACTCAAGTGCAGATTAGGTCAGAGTCCGCCCCGAACTCTGTTGGGAGTGCCACCTCCGTCGTAGGAAAGACACGTCCTCGTCTAAGCCATAGACGTTCGGGACAAAAAGAAAACCGGGCTGGTTGGCCCGGTCTCTCATGGCGTCGGGTTGGATGCGGTTACATCGCAGCATGGCGCGACTGGCGCTAAGGCTGCTTTTCTGGTTGGGTTAGGACCAGTCCGGTTGCCCGGCTGTGCTTCCTCAGGCCAGTCCACAGATCGTCGGTCTAGATCGAAGATCCGAGAAGCGGAGGAAACAGACAAAGACCTTGGCGCAAGGCCCGTGCCATCAGTAGAACGCTTGTATTTGTTTATGGAGTATTTGTAAGCGATTGAAATAGTGGCGGTTGCGGAATTCGCCAAAGCGTGAAGTACCTGGGCAATCCCTCGCTGTCAGAAGAGTAAAAGAAAAGTCTTGCACAGGTTGCACTTAGAAGTGTGCAGTATCCTGGTGCCTTCAGAGTCTAAAGTACACAGATACCGGCCTCTTGACCGCTCATGCACCCGCGATAATGTTTCCGCTCCCTCCCTACATGAGATCGTCTCTCACAGTTATTTGAGCGCCGCATTTCGCTTCGATTAACAAACCGGGCCCCAGTTAACAAGCCACTCGTCGCTTTGAAGCTCAAGGAGAATTCCAGGCAGGGCAAGAAACTTTCTTTCGGATGGACTGCGGGGCTGACGATTTTTGGGTTGACGCTGCTCGTGACCGCCACACTGGCGGCCGCACAGACTGAAACCGTGCTACATAGCTTCAAAGCCGGCAAAGACGGTTTCCAGCCCTGGGCGGGCCTGACCTTCGATTCTTCCGGCAATTTGTTCGGCACAACGACAGCGGGCGGCTTTTACGGTGTGGGCACAGCGTTCGAGTTCACACCCAAAGCGGGCGGAGGCTGGACCGAGACTGTTCTGCACACTTTCAACAACAACGGCAGGGACGGCTACGCGCCCCTGGCTGGGTTGATCATCGATTCCTCCGGCAACCTCTTCGGTACGACTGCGAACGGCGGCAGTCAGGGGGCAGGTACGGTGTTCGAGCTGACGCCGAAGGCGGGCGGCGGCTATGCGGAGAAAATCCTGCATAGCTTTCTGAAGATCACCACGGACGGGAATACACCCATCGGCGGCCTGATTATCGATTCTGCCGGCAATCTCTATGGCACTACGCAAAATGGCGGACGTAATGATTACGGCACGGTGTTCGAATTATCACCCTCAACGGGCGGGACCTGGACGGAAACGATCCTTTGGAACTTCAACAACGCCAATGGGGCGAATCCCAGAGCCGGGCTGGTCTTCGACTCGGCGGGCAATCTCTACGGCACGACGGAAAAGGGCGGGCAGTTCAACTTCGGTGCCGTCTACGAGTTGTCGCCCTCGTCGGGCGGAACATGGGCGGAAGTGGTGTCGCATAACTTTGGTGGCATCTCCGGAGACGTAGCCTATCCCGACGCCAGCCTAATCTTCGATTCCTCGGGCAATCTCTATGGAACGGGCAGTTACGGCGGCTCCAGGGGGGGTGGCGGCGTGTTCGAGCTGACCGTCCGACCGTCCGGCACCAGCTACACGGTTTTGTATTTCTTCAACGATGTCAACGGCTCTGACGGCTACAATTCCCAATCCCCGGTGATCTTCGATTCCGCTGGCAATCTCTACGGAACGACCAGCGCCGGCGGCAGCGGAACATGTGAACAGGTCGGGGTGGTGATTGGCTGCGGGGCCATCTTCAAGTTGACACCATCGGCGGGGAATAGTTGGACGGAAACGCTGGCGTACAGCTTCAACTTTGCCAGCACAGGCTACGTCCAGGGACCTGAATCCGGTTTGATCTCCGACGCCTCCGGCAAGCTCTACGGAACGACATTCGGTGGCGGGAGTCTTGGAGACGGCACGGTGTTCGTGTTCAAACCCTAAACGGCAGCAGAAAGGGGCCTGTGATCGGCAAGTTTTTTGGAATCCGAGAGCGCCCGAATCTTCACATCTGTGAAAAGCCTGGACCCAGAGCAAGACTGAACCACCGGTCACATCGTCGACTAAGGAGGATTACTACATTGCGAATCAAGAGACTTTCCCTCGGATGGACTGCGGTGCTGACGATTCTTGGTTTGACGCTGCTCGTGACGGCCACGCGCGCGGCCGCCCAAACAGAAACAGTGCTGTATTCCTTCCGGCTACTCGCCCCTTGCCGGCCTGGCATTCGATGCGGCTGGTAATCCCTACGGCGCCACGACTTTGGGCGGCACCCATGCCTTCGCTCCGGTACGGTGTTTCAGTGACGCCCGCAACCGGCGGTGGCTGGACGGCTACCTTTCTGAAAGATTTCGGTTATGGCCAAGGTGGGCCCACCGGATTGATTCTCGATGCCGATGGTAATCTTTGCTTCGGGACAGCCGGTGGCGGCGCTTCTGGCGGCGGCGCTGTGTTCGAGTTAATGCCGCAAGCCGGTGGTGGCTGGTCGGAGAAGCAGCTGCATCAGTTCGGCCAGGGCACGGATGGCCTCGGTCCCAACGGCTCCCTGGTCTTCGATTCGGCGGGAAACCTCTACGGGGCGACATACGGTGGCGGCGCTTATGGCGGCGGGCTGGGAACGGTCTTCAAGTTGACTCCTGGAGCAAACGGAGTTTGGACCGAGAAGGTCCTGCACAGCTTCGGCTCTAACAGTACAGACGGAACCCATCCCTTAGGCAACCTGATCTTCGACGCCGCCGGCAATCTCTAGGGCACGACCACGAATGGCGGCCTTTATGGCCACGGTACAGTTTTCGAGTTAACGCAACGCGGGTGGCGGCTGGACAGAGAGAATTTTGCATAACTTCGGGCATAGCTTTCGGCGACGGACAACGTCCGGAGGCTGGTTTGGTTTTTGACGCCGCAGGCGACCTCTATGGCACGACGAGCTCCGGCGGTGCCGGTGCGGGGACAGTGTTCGAGCTAACGCCCCAAGCGAACGGAAAATGGACCCAAAAGATTCTGGATCAGTTCCAAAACTTAGCCGACGGGGCATTCCCGTGGGGCGGCCTGATCTTCGACGCCGCAGGCAATCTCTATGGCACCACCTTGCAGGGGGGCTCAGGAGTCTGCTCACTCGGCTGCGGGACGGTATTCAAGTTGACGCCCAACTCGCGGGGAGGTTGGACCGAGATTGTGCTCCATAACTTCGGCAGTGGAACCGATGGAATCCACCCCTACGATGGCCTCGTCTTCGATGCCTCCGGCAATCTCTACGGTACTACGAGCGGAGGCGGGGCTTCCGGAGGGGGCACGGTATTCGAGATCACGCCGTAGCCTCTTCAAAGAAAAGATTCAGCGCGAACCCATGGGTCCGCCCGAGACGGGTCATAACTCGCGGCGGCCTTCCATGGCTTTCAGCATGGTGATCTCGTCGGTGTACTCGATGTCGCTGCCGACAGGGATGCCCATCGCGATGCGCGTTACTTTCACGCCCACGCGCTTCAGTTGCTGCGAGAGATAGGTGGCGGTGGCTTCCCCTTCAACCGTGGGATTCGTCGCGATGATGACTTCGTCGACATTGCCGGCGTCAACTCGAGTGACGAGATTTGAAATGCGCAACTGCTCGGGGCCAATGCCGTGCAACGGGGAGATTGCGCCGTGCAAGACGTGAAAGACGCCGTTGAAATGCTTGGTCTTTTCGATG
Source organism: Acidobacteriota bacterium (assembly GCA_003225555.1). Taxonomy (GTDB): domain Bacteria; phylum Acidobacteriota; class Terriglobia; order Terriglobales; family Acidobacteriaceae; genus Sulfotelmatobacter. The sequence continues at coordinate 17,006 of QIAM01000011.1, forward strand.
GCGGCGATGTTGGTGGGTTCCTCGACCACGCAAACCAAACGCTGGTTGCGGGTAGGGCTGGTGCAGTAGACGCAGGGGTCGACGTCGGTAATGTTGTTGCATACCGAGCACAGGCGCAGATTGGCCTTCACATCACGCACGGCGGCGGCCAGGGCTTCAGCGTCATCGTCACTCGCGCGCAGGATGTAAAAGGCCAGGCGCTGCGCGCTCTTCGCGCCGACGCCGGGGAGCTTCTTCAACTCGTCGATCAGGCGTGACATGGGTTCGGCAAACTTGGACATTCTTCGTTCACTTTCAATCGGCTTGTCATTCTGAGCGAAGCGAAGAACCTATGCAGTCTGCTGACAGCGGGGAAGTGCATGGGTCCTTCGCGTTGCTCAGGATGACAAAGTATCAAGATGACATGGATATTAGAGCCCGCCTAGGCCGAGGCCGCCGAGCATGCCTCCTACGGTCGACTGCATCTGGGCGTCGACCTTGCGGGCGGCTTCATTGATTGCGGCGAGGACCAGGTCCTGCAGCATTTCGACGTCACCGGATTTCACCGCTTCGGGCTCGATGCGCAGGCTGAGCAATTGCTTGCGTCCGTCCATTTTGGCGGTGACCGTGCCTCCGCCGGAGGTCGCTTCAACCACCGTCTCCTGCATTTTCTTCTGCAGGGTTTCGTACTGCGACTTGGCCTTGGACATCAGGTCTTGCAGGTTGAATCCACCCATTGATACCTTCCGTTGCGTGTTAGGTCCGGGATTAGCTGTTTATCGATCCCCTGGAATTGTCATTCTGAGCGAAGCGAAGCACCTATGCATTCTGCTGCAGCGAGCGAAGTACACAGGTCCTTCGCTTCGCTCAGGATGACAAATAGACAAAGGCTACACTCTCAGCGTTTGTCTTTGTAGTCAATCACCGTGCGAATTTCGGCGCCGAACTTTTCGCGCATTCTTTGCACTACGGGATCCTGTTCGGCGCGATCGCGGCCGCCGACTGTCGGGCCATTGGATCGCGCGGCGGCGCCGTTGCCTTTTTCATTTTGCGACGTGACGGCGGCGCCCGGAACGACCTTCAGCTTCACGGCGCGGCCTAAGGCTCCGCTGGCTGAGGCGATGGCCAACCGCCGGGCGTCGGCGCCAAGGGACATCTCGACTACCGCCTGCGACTCGGCAACTTTGACGATCAGTTCGTTTCCCTGGACGCTCCACTCGCCGGCTTCGAGCATGGATACCAGGATGCGTTGGTTGCCATCGGCGAGGGCTTGCAGGACGGCTGTTTGCAAGTTGTCGATCGAGGTGGGCGGCGCGGGCGCCACAGCAGTCGCTTGAGCGGGCGCGTTCTCGCGCAAATTCGCGGGCGCGGCAGCGCCCATGATCACCGGTGCGTTTGTTCCCGCGACAATTCGCGGGCCACTTGTGGGAGAAGGGTCCGCGGAGGCGTCCTGCCTGGGAGTGCCTTTACGGGCAGAATCAGCCGCGAAGGGCGACACGGAATTGGATCGCGCTGGCTGAGAAGGCTGGCTATACCGCGTATCCGCGGATGCCGCAATGGTGATCCCCGATCGTGGCTGGCTCGTGGGCACAGATTTGGCTACATCGATTGGCCGTGCATCGCTGAGCAATTGTTCGATCGGCAGCAGGCGCTGGGCATGTGCCATCTTCAACAAACCCAGTTCCAGGTGGAAGCGCTGTTCGTGTTTGTATCCCAGTTCACTGTGAGTGCGCAGCATGATCTGCAGATGGCGCGTCAGGTCTTCTTCGCCGAAAAGTTCTGCGACGCGGGCGACGCGTTCCCGTTCCTCGCTCGAAATCTGCAGCAGGGAAGAGTCCTTGCCGGCGACCTTGGCGACGGTGGCGTTGCGCAGGAAGCGGACCATCTGGCGGGCGAAGTGGGTGGGGCTGTGGCCTTCGCTGATCAGGTGGTCGACTTGCCGCAGAACCTCATCGCTCTTGCCCTGGGCGACAGCCTGCATCACTTGCTCGAGAATGTGTGCTGGGGCTGCACCCACCAGGTTGTGCACGGAGTCGGCGGTGAGTTTTCCGCTGGAAGAAGCGATGGCCTGGTCGAGAATCGAAAGGGCATCGCGCATGGAGCCGTCGCCGGCCTCGGCTAGCAGGGCGAGAGCGTCGTCGTTTGCCTCTAGTTTTTCGCGTGTAACCAGGTCGCGGAGCTGGCCGACGATGTCGTCGAACTTGACGGCGCGGAAACTGAAGTGCTGGCAGCGCGAGCGGATCGTCTGGGGAATGTCTTCGGGCTGCGTCGTCGCCAGCATGAAGACGATGTGGTCGGGCGGCTCCTCCAGCGTTTTTAGCAGGGCGTTGAAGGCGGCGTCAGTGATCTGGTGGGCTTCGTCGAGGATGTAGATCTTGAACCGGTCGCGGGCGGGGCGGTAGCGGGCGCCTTCACGCAGTTCGCGGATTTCGTCGATGCCGCGGTTGGTGGCAGCGTCGATCTCGATTACGTCGACGGAGTTTCCGGCGCGAATCTCGGTGCAGGATTCACAAATGCCGCAGGGCTCGGGAACGGGCTTATCTTTCGAGCGGCAGTTCAATGCCATTGCCAGAATACGTGCGACCGTTGTTTTGCCGATGCCGCGGTGACCGCTGAAGATGTAGCCGTGGGCGCTGCGTCCTTGCTCGATGGCGTTTTGCAGGGTGCGGGTAACGTGCTCTTGTCCGATGACCTCGGAGAACCTTTGCGGACGATATTTGCGCGCCAGGACGGTGTAGCTCATGAGCCGGAAGAGACGATTATACGTGATGCGTCGACTGGCTTGCGGGAGCAAAAACCTGAATCGCAGAGTACGCGGAGAAATGCCGCAGAGGTCGCGGAGAAGTGCGCCGGATTGCTCTTGGCTGACCGCTGAGTGCTGATAGCTGAGAGCTGGCTTTCTGGGCTTGCGAAGGTGCGCGGCACGCGATACGCTTGTCCGTCATCCGTACAGAGCCGGCTGCGATCAGGGCTTCGGCTGGCGCAAAAGGAGCGTTGTCCATGCAATTGAAAATCACGAGCAAGACGGTGGACGGAATTCTGGTCCTGCAGTGCAGTGGTCGGATTGTGTTTGGCGAAGAATCATCGCTGCTGCGGGACACGGTGAAGAAGGCGATCCCGGAGAACAAGCGCATTGTGCTGAACCTGGGCGAGGTGAACTACATCGATTCGGGCGGGTTGGGAACGCTAGTGGCGCTGCACACGACGGCGAGCACGGCGGGCGGGTCGATCAAGCTGGCGAATCTTACCAAGCGCGTCGGCGATCTGCTGCAGGTGACCAAGCTGCTGACGGTGTTTGAGGTGCACAACTCGGAGTATGAGGCCCTCGAGGCATTCCGCCAGGCAGCCTAATAAACTTCCGGGGGCGTGCCGCGTAGGCGCGCCCGTCTCCTTTCGAATCGCGGAGCGAATGTCTGTGAAGCGAAAAGGCCGTGGCTCCGCGTCACGAAAATCCAAGAATAATTCCAAGACGGCGGACATGCGCTTGCAGATTGAGCGCGCGATTCGCATGATCCCGCGCGGCACGGTGTCGACCTATGGGGCGGTGGCTCGGGGTGCGGGCTTTCCGGGGGCGGCGCGGCAGGTGGCGGCAGTTTTACGGCGCAGCTTTGGATTGCCATGGCAACGCGTGCTGGGATCTGGGGGGCAGATCAAGCTGACGGGAGATTCGGCTATCGACCAGCGTTTGCGGCTGGAGGCGGAGGGCGTGCGGTTTCGCGGGCGGCGGGTGGATTTCAAGGCGCATGAATTCAGATTTGTGCGAGTCGGGCGAGCGAAGAAACTGAAATAACGATTAGGTAAGCCTGGGTTTGCAAGAGCAAATCGACTATACGGTAGCCCGCATCGAGGTCTCTTTTACATATCTTTCCGCCAGCTTCAGACGTCTCGACGGTATAACGGCGATCAAGGCATCAGAATTGCTAGTGCGCGACATCAGGCCGTCGCCGATGGCCTCGAGCGCGGCCGAAGAGTGGCCGAGTACGGCGAGCAGGTATTTCTGGGCAATCGGTCTATCCGCGGGATGAATCAGGTCCCACCACCGCCGGATCGACTCCTGGACTTCGGCTTCACTCTTTTCACCGACGACCAGAGCGTCTACCAGCCTATAAACCTTGCTCTTAATTGCCTGATACGAGACCGATATTTCCTGGGGCATGGCGGATCCTGGTAATGCTTTAGCATTACGCCATGCAATCCTCCAACCAAATCGTGAACCCTAGGAAACACAGGGCTTTACCGGATTTTCCACTTCCGCGTGCACTTCCATGAAGCGGATAAGAGCAAGGCTGAATATGGATTCTGGAAGCGTGCAACCGAAGGTCGCTAATTCCAGGCTGAGAAGAGCCCGGGGCGGAGCATTCAAGAAGACCCATTTCGCCAGTGAAGGCTATGCCTTCCCGCGCCCATGCATGATTCTGTAGCGCCGGCCTCTGGCCGGCGGTCCGCGTGGGCGTCCCGCCCACGCTGTGAGGGCGGGACGCCCTCACGACAGCCGCCGAGACGGCGGTGCTACAACTGCTTAAGGACTAACTCGCAGGGTACAATGTTCCGCTATTCAACCAGACTGCTTCCCATTCCTGCAGGTTCACGAGGAATCGCGGGCCAGTGTTTCCGGATCTCAAATCACACAACTGTGTGGAGGCGCAATGCAACGACTGGCGTGGATGTGGATTCTGACATTCTTCCTGCTGTTTCCCCTGCTCGTAGGAGCGCAGAGTTCACCCTCGTCCCAGGGAACCTGGCAAGCGGGGGACACCAACGACCGCTTGTTCTTTCCCCGCGACATGCTCTGGGGATGGGCACAGTTCGATCTGGCCCCTCCGCACAACGAGATCGATCCCAACCTCTGCGCCGGCAACGCCGGAGACTACGGAGGGGTCAACGCGCCCTGCAGCCTGTTCGCGCGCTACATGCTTTCCGGCGTCCTCGAAGTGCGGCCCTTCGGGCGCAGCCCGCTTCGACGTTTCATGCTGTTCGGAGCGCCGGCATTCCTGTTCGGCAAGACGATTCCCAAGACCCTCTACACGTGGTCCTTTGATCCTATCGGTGTCGAGCACTCGTGGGGAGCTGGAATTTATGTGGGTAAGGGATTTGAGTTCCGCGTCACCCAGCACTTCCTTTTCGACCGCCTGGGCTCGCGGAACAGGAATCTCGGCACGGCGGACTTGGGCAATAACGGTCCCTGGGGACGCTACATGACTGTGGGCGTGAGGAAGACCTTTGGAACGCGCCGCTGGTGAGCTCGACTGATTGTTGAAAAACCGTCCGCCGGGGCTAAAGCCCTGTCAGAAACGAGAGGCTTAATCGCAGCGTCAAAAAACGCTGCGCCAACCCACATTCAGAGTTTTTCAGCAAACAGCTAAGCCGCGGTTGCCGGCACCGCTGGGCGGCGAATGCGCTGGACCAGCCAGATCACCAAAGCGACGACCAGCCCGAGCACGACCAGAGGCGAGAGAAAGATCAGCATGATCCAGCCGCGGCCACCCATTGACGTTACATCACCGCCTACGCCGGCCTCCGGATCTCGCCGGAGTTGGCCTCCAAAAACTGTCGCATCTCCATCAACCTTCACATTCTTCGTGAGGCGCAGATCTCCAGCAAAGGCTGTCACGTCGCCTGAAACCTGTGCCTGATCCTCGATCGTGATGTTGCCGCCGAACGCGGTCACATCTCCCGCCACCAGGCCGCGCACGTGAATGCTGCAGCCGAAGCAGGTGAGGTCTCCCACTTCGTCACTAGGTCCCACATTGATGGTGTGTCCGAACTGTGTGTAACTCGGATTGTCTTTGGCCAATGCCGTAACCGACAACGCAAGGCACGACACTGCGAGCCACACCAAGAACGCGGCGCCCAGTATTAGCAATGCATAGCGGCGTCCACGATACATCACGAGGACCTCCTTACCTCAATTTGGAGTTGGAAAGGGAATTATGGCACAACCGGGGCACAAGATCTTGGTCTTTAGTTCATCGCAATTCTTTATAATTGAAAGTTTCCTAAGTAGCGCCAGCATCTTGCCGGCTGTCCCGGGGGCATCTGGCCCTCGGCTCGGCGGGCGAGACGCCCACCGCACAGCTGCGCCGGGACGGCGGCGCTACTGAAGATGACTCCAGAGCACAGGACTCCAAAGGAGGAGGCTCGATGGCAGGTTCTTATAACGGGGTGGCCGTGCCGTCCGACGGCAAGCAGATCGGTTACGAAGGTGGCAAGTATGCCGTTCCCGACAACCCCATCATTCCATTCATCGAAGGAGACGGAACTGGACGCGATATCTGGAAAGCGTCTCTCCGCGTGTTCAACGCCGCCGTCGAAAAAGCTTACGGAGGGAAGCGCCGTGTCGCCTGGTACGAAGTCTTCGCTGGAGAAAAAGCTAAAGCCAAGTTCGACACGTGGCTGCCAGACGACACCCTCGACGCCATTCGCGAATTCCGTGTTGCTATCAAGGGCCCGCTGACTACGCCCGTTGGAGGCGGCATTCGCTCTTTGAATGTTGCCCTCCGGCAGATTCTCGATCTCTACTCTTGCGTGCGTCCGGTGAAGTACTACAAGGGCGTGCCCTCGCCGGTGAAGCATCCCGAGCGCATGGACGTCGTAATTTTCCGGGAGAATACCGAAGACGTGTACGCCGGAATCGAGTGGGAGCAGGGAACTACCGAATGCGCCCGCCTGATCGAGTTTCTCAACAAGGACATGCTCAAAGGCGGCAAGAAACAAATCCGCCTCGACTCCGGTGTCGGGATCAAGCCGATGTCCGTCACCGGCACCAAACGCCTGGTGCGCATGGCGATTCAGCACGCTCTTGAAAGCAGCCGCAAGACGGTAACGCTGGTACACAAAGGCAACATCCAGAAATTTACCGAGGGTGCCTTCCGGAAGTGGGGATACGAACTTGCCACGGAGGAATTTCGCGACAACGTTGTCACTGAGCGCGAGAGCTGGATTCTCGATAACAAGGACAAGAATCCCGCGATCAGCGTCGCGCAGAATGCCGAACTAGTTGAGCCGGGCATGGAATTCGCCCCACCTGCTTTCCGCCAATCGGTGGAGCAGGAAGTCAAGGAAATTCTCGACTGCATCTACGCCACTCACGGCCACGGCGAGTGGAAGAAGAAGATCATGATCAACGACCGCATCGCCGACTCGATCTTCCAGCAGGTGGTCACGCGCGCCGACGAGTATTCCGTGCTCGCCACTCCGAATCTGAATGGCGACTACATCTCCGATGCCTGCGCGGCGCAGGTCGGCGGCCTGGGAATCGCTCCCGGCGCCAATATCGGGGACGGCTATGCCATCTTCGAAGCTACGCACGGTACCGCTCCCAAGTATGCCGACAAAGACGTGATCAATCCCGGCTCCGTGATTCTTTCGGGCGTCATGCTGTTCCGTTTCCTGGGCTGGAACGAAGCCGCCGACCTGATCGAGCACGGGATGGAGAGCACGATTTTGCAGAAGAAAGTTACGTACGACTTTGAACGGCTGATGGAAGGGGCAACCAAAGTTAAGACCAGCGAGTTCGCTGGACACATCATCGAGAACATGGGCGCGGCGGTATTGGTGTGATGGAGCAGTCAGCACTCAGCACTCAGCATTTAGCCCTCGACGTGCCTTGCTGAGTTCACGAAATGCGATCTGGCTGAAGGCGGACTGCTGAGTGCTGACTGCTCTTTTTCGAAAGGATTCATTCATGCGTAAGAAAGTCACCATCGTAGGTTCCGGCAACGTAGGCGCGACCGCGGCTCACTGGATCGCTGCCAAAGAGCTGGCCGACGTCGTGCTCATCGACATTATCGAAGGTGTCCCGCAAGGCAAGGGCCTCGACCTGCTCGAAGCCATGCCGATCGAAAAGCGGGATTCTTATATCACCGGCACCAACGACTACAAAGACACCGCCAACTCCGACATCGTGGTGATCACCGCCGGCATTCCGCGCAAGCCCGGTATGAGCCGCGACGACCTGCTTAACACCAACTACAACATCATGAAATCGGTGGTTGGCGAGGTGGTGAAGTATTCGCCCAACTGCATTCTGATTGTGGTTTCCAATCCTTTAGACGCAATGGCGCAAGCCGGCTACAAGCTCAGCGGATTCCCTCGTGAGCGCGTCATCGGAATGGCCGGTGTTCTCGACTCCGCCCGCTTCCGCGCCTTCATCGCTGCCGAACTCAACGTCAGCGTCGAGAACGTGACGGCCTTCGTCCTCGGAGGCCATGGCGATACCATGGTTCCTCTCCCGCGGTATTCCACAGTTGCAGGCATCCCGATCACCGAGTTGATTGAGAAGTCGAGGCTCGAGGCCCTGGTGCAGCGCACCCGCGATGGCGGCGCCGAAATCGTGAAATATCTCAAGACTGGCTCGGCCTACTACGCTCCGTCAGCCGCCGCAACCGAGATGGTGGAGGCTATCCTCAAAGACAAGAAGAAGATTCTTCCGTGCGCCGCTTACTTACAAGGCGAATATGGAATCAATGGTCTTTACGTCGGCGTGCCGGTGAAGCTGGGCGCGAAGGGGATTGAGCAGATCATCGAGATCAAACTGACGCCGGAAGAAAAGGCTGGGCTGGACAAGAGCGCGGCGGCGGTGAAGGAGTTGGTAACTGTGATCGGGGTATAGTCGTTAGTCAAGCAACCCCTTGCACTCAAAACCGGGAAGGGCACGACTTCCAGTCGTGCCACGCCAAGCTAGTAAGAAGTACGGCTTCAGCCGCTGAGGTTCGCCGTGAAGCCTACTCGCCTGCTTTCTCCTTGCGGAAGGAATTGGGATGCTCATGCAAGATCTGGCAGGGTGGTTTCAACGACCACCGCATTCGCGATGAGAGCGACTCCCAAGTCGCCAATAACGGTACTGGTCCGCATATCCCGGATTCAAGCCTCGGCCCTCAGAAGCTAAAGCCCAGGCGCGGGGCGTCAGTTGATCGGCACGACTGGAAGTCGTGCCCTTCCCAATTGTACTTGTGTTGACCATGGTCTTTGACCATGGTATGATATGTCTTGTGAAGGAAATCGCCATTTCCGTGTTCAAGGCCAAGTGCCTCGGCATCCTCGAAGAGGTGCGCAAAACGCGCAAACCCGTCCGTGTTACTCGCTTTGGTAAGCCCGTTGCCGACGTTGTCCCACCCTCTCCCGGAAAGGCTACTGGAAGGCAGCTGGGATCCATGGTCGGAACCGGCAAAATCATCGGGGACATCGTTGGCCCCACTGGCAGCTGGGACGACTGGGAAGCCTCCCGGTGAAGCTGCTTCTTGACACTCACATCTGGCTTTGGAGCGCGCTCGAACCGCAGCGACTTACGCGGCATGTAGACAAGGCACTAGCGGATCCTGCGAATGAATTGTGGCTGTCTCCGGTAAGCGTGGGCGAATTGATAGTGCTGCTACGCAAGGGACGTCTTCAGCTTCCGCACGACCTCGTAAACTGGGTCGCCAAGACCATGCAGGACTTGCAACTCACGGAAGCGCCCCTTACCGTCGAAGTTGCGCTCGCGATATCATCGATAAACTTTCCGCACGGCGATCCTGCCGACCACTTTCTGGCGGCTACCGCAAAAGTTTTCGACTTGACGCTGGTCACGGCGGATGAGCACCTGACAGAACTGTCGGGAATTCATGTGCTGCCGAATCGTTGAGCTACGCCTTCTCGATTCGCACCTTCTTCACTACCACATCCTTCGTCGGCCGATCGTTGCGACCGCGCGGCGCAGCCGTGATCTTGTCCACCACGTCCTGACCCTCGATGACTTCCCCGAAGATGGTGTGCTTGCCCGTTAGCCAGGTCGTCGGCGCCACGGTGATGAAGAACTGAGATCCGTTCGTGTTCGGCCCGGCATTCGCCATCGCCAGCTTGCCGGGTTTGTCGAACTTGTGAGGTGAGCCTTTGGTCTCGTCTTCGAACTGATAGCCCGGGCCGCCCATCCCTGTGCCTTGAGGATCGCCACCCTGCATCATGAAGTCGGGAATCACGCGATGAAAGATCGTCCCGTCGTAAAGCCGATCTTTCGACTTCTTGTGTGTGTTCGGATGCGTCCACTCGCGCTTGCCCTCGGCCAGTTCTACAAAGTTCGCGACCGTCTTCGGCGCGTCTTTGTCGAACAGGCGGCAGACAAGGTTTCCTTCGCTGGTTTCAAACGTCGCGTAGAGTCCAGGTTGGCGTGTCATTAGAATCCTTTCGGAGATCGTCGTTGGTCGTTAGTCGTTAGCCAGAAACCGATGGCGTCATTCTGAGCGCAGCCGTTTTTCAGGCAGAGCGAAGAATCTCGCGCGGATCGCCATGCAGCTTTGCGGAGAATCGCTTCGTGCCTCAGTTCGGGTTCGTAGGCTTCTTCTGTGTCGCGGTTGCCGGCTTCTTCATCGTAGTCCCCGGTTTTGCAGGGCTTGCCGCCGCACCTCGCACAATGCTGACGTGTTTGATCTTCACCGGACGAAATGGCTTGTCGCTCGCGGGATCGACGGCCATCCGTGCAATCTGCTTCACCAGCGCAACGCTGGCGTCGTCGCACTGACCGAAAATCGTATGTTTGCCGTTAAGGTGGGGCGTCGGCACCTCGGTGATGAAGAACTGCGAGCCATTGGTGGCGGGCCCTGAATTCGCCATGGCCAGGCGGCCGGGACGATCAAACGTCAGCGTCGGCACTATTTCATCTTTGAACTTGTAGCCGGGATCGCCTGTCCCGTTGCCCGCGGGATCGCCTCCCTGAATCATGAAATTCGGAATCACGCGATGGAAGATGGTTCCATCGTAGAGGGGCACGCCGTGCTTCGTGCTGCCGCTGACCGGATTCTTCCAGTCCTTGGTCCCCTTGGCGAGGCCTATGAAGTTCGCTACCGTCTCCGGAGTTTGCTTTTCAAACAGCGTACAGCGCAGCGTGCCCGCAGTCGTATCGAAGACGGCTGTCGGGTTGGTAGAAGTACTTGATGCAGCGCGTGGCGCCTGGGGCTTGGCGGTGCTGCCGCTGGGCTTCGCAGTCGTACTGGGCTTGGTCGCGGGCACCGCCCCTGTGCCGGAACTTTCCTGTGCGCCAGCGCTAAAAGCAATCAGAAAAACGAAGATCAAAGTCACGAACATATTGCGCATAAAACGCTCCTCATGGATTGTGCAAACCGATAAAACGTGAAGTTGCATTGTACGACAGCGGAACAATCCGATGCTCGGCCCGGATGCGAGTGCAAGACTACTGCGCGCTCGCTTTCGAAGCACTGGCCTGCATTTCACGACTTATGCGCTCTACGTCGCGAAGCAGCCGCCGCAGATTACCGCCCAGAATTTTGTGAATGTCTTCTGCGCTGTAGCCGCGATCGACCATCGCCTGCGTAATTTTGGGCAGATCTGCCGCCGAATCGATGCCCTGCGGCGTGGCGCCGCTGACCCCGTCAAAATCGGATCCCAGCCCGACGTGGTCGATGCCTGCAACCTTGGCAATGTGATCGATGTGATCGATCAGAGATTTCAGCGGCGGGCGCGGAATCTTCGCCGTCCACTCCCGGTCGATGCGGTCGATGTCGACGTAGCGAACCGCTTTGCCTTCAGCCTTCATTTGATCGACGTATGCTTTCACCGCGGCCTCCCGCTCCTTCGCCTGAGCCTTATTCGCGTCCCAATAGTTCTGGTCGATGAAGCCGTTGAAGAAATTGACCTGTACTACCCCGCCATTTTTCGATACCGCGCGTAGCATGTCATCCGTCATGTTTCGAGGAGCGGTGACCAATGCCCGCGCCGAGGAGTGCGACGCGATGACCGGCGCCTTCGTGGTCGCGATGGTGTCCCAGAAAGTCTTGTCTGCTACGTGAGAGATATCGACCATCATGCCGAGGCGGTTCATCTCCAATACGACCTTTTTGCCGAAGTCGGTGAGCCCATTGTGGTGCTGCACTTTGGGGTCGTCGATGTCTCCGGAAGAATCAGCCCACTCGTTGGTGTTCGACCAGGAAAGCGTCATGTAGCGCACGCCCAGGCGGTAATAGTCGCGCAGCAGGTGAATGTCATTCTCGATCGAGTGCCCACCCTCGATGCCCATGAGTGCCGCGAGTTTATGCTGCTGGTGCGCGCGTTCGATGTCAGCGACGGAGAACGCCATCATCATCCGGTCGGGATGACGCGCGGCCTGCTCGTACACCGAGTCGATCAGATCGAAGGTGTGCTGCGCGAAGTGTCCCTGATTGGTTTCGGGTTCGACCCAGATGGAAAAGAATTCTGCGCCCAGATTTCCGCGACGCGCCTTGTCCAGACTGATGTGGCCTATGTCGTTGGGATCAGTCGAGCCGATATCGAAGTTTTCGTCGAGGAAGCGCTGCGGCGTGTCAGCGTGCGTATCGATGACCAGGGCTGAGTTGTGAATGGACCGGGCCTTCGCGCTGATGGCCGAATCATCACCGGGAGAGGGCTTTGCCGGGGCTTGGGACAGTGCGAGTGAAGTAACGAACAGAATGGGGAAGTACAGCCAGCGCCGGAAATGAGTCATAGGTGGTCGGTCGCGCAGTTCGCGGCAAGCCACAGATTGTATAGGTTTGCACGCACAAGAAGAAAGCAGGATCAGCCCAAGGCGGCCAGCGCCCGAGCGATGCACACTTCCAGCGGCTGGTCCGTGTCGATTACCGCTTTCGCCCAAGTGATGGCTTCAAAACGCGACTTCACTTCGAGATAGAGCTGGAAGTCACGATTACCGGCGGGATGTGCAGTCGCGGCACACTGCTGCTGGATTCGGCTCTTCGCGGTTGCTTCCGGGCAGACGCACTCTAGGATGCGCCACGGCTGGTGCAGGGAAGTGGCAACTGTCAATACGTTTTCGATTTGATAGCGTCGCGAGAACGGCCTGCCATCGAGAAAGATGAACCGCCCCGGATCCCTTTCCAGCATGTAGCCTGCAGTCTCGAGCATGACTTGTATGCAGAAATCATCCTGCCGTGAAGTGTATTCGATCTCCTCAGACGAAAAGATCGCGTGGCGGATTTCATCCTTGCTCAGCACGCGTCCCGATGTGCGTGTTGCGAGTTCGCGCGCCAGCGTGGTCTTGCCGGTGCCGGGAAGGCCGGCGATCAGAACAATCATCGGTGGAGTGAATCGTAACGGAAATGAGCGAAGCGGGAAACTTACTTCGTGCCGTTGTCGGCGGCGAGCTGAGTGTCAGGACGCTCGATCGGGACGATGCTCTGCGTTTCGCGCCAATCCGCGTACCGCCCGGAGACCATAATGTGGAAGACCCACTGCCGGCGCTCTTCTTCCGGCTCCACCAGGCCGAGAGCCTTCATGTAGTAGAGGTAGTGCTCCATCCAGCGAACCTGCTGCTTGGTCATGCCACGGCGTTGCAGGTCAACGGTGAGCCCAGCGAGATGAGACGAGGCAGTATCCTCGTCGGCAGGCGCAGCGTTCCGGTTGTGACGGCGAAGACGCTTCTGGACTTTAACCGTGCGCACGGCGGAGTTCACCTGAATCTGCTGATGAAAGCGCTGGTAATAGGCCTGGCTGAGATCCTCAACAAAGTCGCGAGTCCATGGCCTGCTGAAGCGGCGCGACGGATCGAGTCGCGGATCGAAGCGCAGGGCTTCGCTGGTTCGAATCGGCAGTAAAGCACCGCTCGCCTTCAGGGCTTCGAGTTCATCGTCATCCTGAATGCGCGGGAGTGCTAGTCGATCCACTTCCTCGTTTTGCAGCAGCAAAGAGTCGTGCGAGGGACGGAACATTGGATTCCAGCGCAGTGACCGGAAATGCCTGCGATGACGAATCGGGCGGTGCAGATTAGTCGCGCTGGCGCCAAAGGCAACGCCGCACAGGCTGGCCAGCAAGGAAAGTATCACGAATTGGCGCATTGGGGTGGGTCTCACAAAACAGTCCCGATAGGTTCGCACATGTTTTCCCCTGCGAGTAGCCGTAATTCTAAGCCCTGCTGTCCAGCGGTCCAACTGCAATCTGCAATTTCACCGTTACTCCTGTACTACAGGAGGTGGGCCCTTTCGTCTGATTACTGCTGGTTACTCTCGATCTGAATCTCGTGCGGCCCAGACTACCAGTGGCACGTAGGGGGCCATCCTCGTGGAACGCATAGATACAATTTATGTGCGCCGCGAACAATAGGTTGGCGCAAAGTAGATGCTTTTCTGAAACTGTCCGGTTGTCGCGGAGTGACAAAAATTAGCGCCGGAAAAGGTCACTTAAGGCTTGTTTCATGACCTCGCCTCCCACCTCGGAAATGGAGCGGGTCAGCGGGATGTCCTTGGGGCAGACCTCCACGCAGTTCTGCGCATAGCCGCATTCCTGAATTCCGCCATCGCCCATCAGGGCCGCCAGACGTTCGCGCTTGAGTTCCTTGCCCGTCGGATGTGTGTTGAACAGGCGTACTTGCGAGATAGCGGCAGCGCCAACAAAGCCCGTGTCCTCGTTGAACTGCGGGCAGGCTTCCATGCAGCAGCAGCATGAAATACAGCGAGAGAGCGGATAGGCCTGTTCCTGCTCCTGTGGACTGATACGCGGACCGGAGCCGAGATCGTACGATCCGTCGATCGGAACCCAGGCTTTGACTGCTTTGAGATTTTCGAACAGAACGCTGCGATCCGTAGCCAGATCGCGCACCACTGGAAACTTGGAGAAAGGCTCCAGCTTGACCGGCTGTTCGAGGTTGTCGATAAGCGCTGAACAGGCCATGCGGGCGCGTCCGTTGACGAGCATGGCGCACGATCCGCATACTTCTTCGAGACAATTCGAATCGTAAGTGATCGGGGTCGTCGGCTTGCCCTCGCGCGTGACGGGGTTGGCGGCGATCTCCATGAGGGACGAGATGACATTCATGCCCGGATGGTGGGCGAGTTCGAATTCTTCCCAGTAAGACTGGGAAGTGGGCGTGTTCTGGCGCTTGATTTTGATGATGACGGATTTGGAATTAGCCATTAGCAATTAGCCTTTAGCTGTTAGCTTTGAAACGTTGGGGTCGAGCGCGGCGAAAATTCACCAGAATCCCGTTGAACGGGGACTCGTTCACGATTCTCGCGAGTACCGTTATTGCTCCGCCTTGCCGGGATACAAGCTCGACCCGTGGCCCTCAGCGGCTAAAGCCGGAATCATCCATCCTGCTCAAACTGGCACGAGTGGAACTCGTGCCCTTCCCGGTTCTACGTCACTCCACGCAGCTCTTAACGCTTCTACTTCTCGCTGTTCCACCCGAATGAACAGCGTATCCCACCGAGGGTGTTTTCCGGAAGGAGCCTCGCTGTTCCCGCCAAAACGCTGTTATAAGCTTTCGGCGTTTTGCATATCGCCGACATCAACCATGCGCCAGCCGGGAATGCGCCCACTGCTTTGTCCAGCTACCTGCCAACAGAACAAACGTTCGACTCCATTTTGAACGCCATAATCATGAGGCTCTGCAATCCGCTCGTTATCCTTGTATTTAAACCGGAGCAAATGTTTAGTCTTAATCGCAGCGTGAAGCAGTTCGTCCAATTCCTGATCAACAGCCATTTCACTCTTGTCGTCTCCCTGAGACCAACATCATTTGGCCGCGTCATACTTCCTCGGCCTTGGCGGAATCAACGACGTATCCACCGGCTCGAATTCAAACTTCGGTTCATCCGCATCCGGGGCGAAATATGCCTTCGTTGTCTTCAGCCAGTTCTTGTCATCGCGCTCCGGGAAGTTCGGTTTGTAGTGCGCCCCGCGCGACTCATCGCGCATGCGTGCGCCCTGGGCCACGACCCGGGCCAGTTGCAGCATGTTGTAAAGCTGGCGCGTGAAGACCACGCTGGTATTTGCCCACTGCGTGCGGTCGCTCAGATTGACTCGACGATAGCGCTCCAGCATTTCCACTAGCTTGGCGTCGGTCTGCTGCAGGTTCTTGTTGTAGCGGATGACCGTGCAATCCTTAGTCATCAACTCGCCCAGTTCGCGCCACAACTTGAACGGATTCTCATCTCCCTCGTTCTTCATCAGCAGAGCATTGTTGGCTTGCTGCTTTTTGCGCTCCGCGTCGAAACATCCATTTCCGTCCGACAGCCCTTGTAGACCGCGTGCATAGCCCACCGCCGCTGGTCCAGCCACGCCTCCACCGAAGATGCAGGAGACCAGCGAGTTCGCTCCCAGACGGTTGGCCCCGTGGTATTGATATTCGCACTCACCCGCCGAAAAAATCCCTGGGATGTTCGTCGCCTGTTTGAAGTCGACCCAGAGCCCGCCCATGGTGTAGTGCATGCCGGGAAAGATTTTCATCGGCGTGTCGCGCGGATCATCTCCAACAAACTTCTCGTAAATTTCGAGAATCCCTTCCAGCTTGCGGTCCAGAATCTTGCGGTCGATGTGGGTCAGATCGAGATACACCATCGGTTTGCTATCGATGCCCAGGTTGTGCTCGTACACGACTTTAAAGATGGCGCGGGTAGCCACATCACGAGGCACCAGATTGCCGTACTTCGGATACCACTCTTCGAGGAAGTACCACCTCTCACTCTGCGGGATCGACTTAGGATCTCGCGTGTCCCCGGGTTTCTTCGGAACCCATACGCGCCCACCCTCTCCCCGGGCAGATTCCGACATTAGCCGAAGTTTGTCCTCGCCCGGAATCGAAGTGGGGTGTACCTGAATGAACTCACCGTTAGCGTAATAGCATCCTTGCTGGTAAAGCGCCGACTGCGCGGATCCTGTACAGACGACGGAATTGGTCGACTTGCCGAAAAGCGCGCCGATGCCGCCCGTCGCGATAATGATTGCGTCAGCCGGGAAGGTGCGCACTTCCATCGACCGCAGGTCCATGGCGCAGATGCCGCGGCAGATACGCTTCCCGTCGAGCACCGCGGAGAGAAATTCCCAGTGCTCATACTTCTTCACCTTGCCTTCGGACTCATATCGACGCACCTGCTCGTCGAGCGCGTAAAGCAGTTGTTGGCCTGTCGTCGCGCCAGCGAATGCCGTGCGGTTGTACAAGGTCCCGCCGAAGCGGCGAAAGTCGAGAAGTCCCTCAGGAGTGCGGTTGAAGGGCACGCCCATGCGATCGAGCAGATCGATGATCCCCGGGGCCGCATCACACATTTCCTTGACCGGGGGTTGATTGGCCAGAAAGTCGCCGCCGTAAATGGTGTCGTCAAAGTGCTGCCAGGTGGAATCGCCCTCGCCCTTCAGGTTCTTGGCCGCATTGATGCCGCCCTGCGCGCATACGGAGTGCGAACGCTTTACGGGGACGATCGAGAACAGGTCAACATTGCCGCCCATCTCCGCGATCTTGATTACGGCTGAGAGTCCGGCTAGACCGCCGCCCACCACGATAATTTTCGGAGCTGCTGCCATCGTTTCCTTAGCGGCTTTCTGTAATTTACCTGTTCATTACGGCGGTTCCGGGATCAGCAGGCTGTTGCGGATGGGACCGGAACGAGGTGAGACTGGCGAGTCCCGCGCCCGTGAGCACGAAGAAGAGTCCCAGGCACACTGCCAGAAACCGCTTGCGCGCCCTCTCCCCGGACACGATGCCCCACTTCGCGCAAAACAGCCAGATGCCATACGCGAAATGCCAGGAAGCGGCGATCAGACCCGCAACATAAAACAGGAAAAGCGGGGTGCGAAACACTTCGCCCCGCACCTTGCCAAATGACATCTCCGGGTGAGCATGCAGATCTACTCCCGTGAACCGCATCGTCCAGGTGTGCCAAAGGATATAAGCGAAAGCAATGCCGCCGGTCCAGCGCTGGACGGTGTACATCCAATTACCGCTCCAGGGATACGCGATTGTGTTCCCATCGCCGCGGTACCAGATGTAAAACCCATAAAGCGCGTGGAACGCGATGGGCAGCCAGATCCCGAACAATTCCAGCAAGAAAACCAGCGGAAGGTTGGCCAGAAAGCTCACCTGCCGCGCGTAAGCCTCAGGCCCGCTGATCGCCGTGGAGTTCGAAATCAGAATATGTTCGAAGAGGAATGCGCCGACTGGAACGATGCCCGTCAGGGAATGTAGTCGCCGCAGCAGAAAGGAGGTACCTTGACCCGTCCGCAAGGGAGCCACTCCATGCGCTACCGTTTGCGGGGCACCTTCCGTAACCCTGGGAGCAGTAGAACTGGCTGACGCCACGAATCGCTCCTTATGAGACCTTGCTTATGAGTTCACCGACGGCAAAATAACTTTTTATTATCGGGGCAGCAGAGAAGTGAAGTCAAGGAAACGTGTTCTGAATTCATCAACCACCAAGGACACGAAGTCACAAGAAGGACATCATGATAAGCGTGCCCTCATGCCTCCATCGAGTCGTACCATTCGAGAAATTGGCGGAAGGCCGCCCCTCGGTGGCTGTAACGAGATTTTTCTTCGGCGGTCAGTTCTGCAAAGGTCTTTTCGATCTGCGGAAAGCTGAAAAGCGGGTCGTAACCGAAACCGTTTGCCCCGCGAGGAGCGTCGAGAATGATTCCTTCCGCCTTCCCGTGAAACGTGGCCAGAGTCTTACCATTACGAGCCGCCGCCAGCACACATACGAATCGTCCGCCACGTTTCTCGCGGGGCACCTCTTCCAGTTCGCGCAACACGCGCGCATTGTTCGCGTCGTCATCCGTGTTTGCCCCGGCTTCGTGCGGCTGCTGATTCAGCAAGTCAGGAGCGGCATAGCGGGCAGAATGCACGCCCGGGGCTCCATGCAGCGCATCCACCTCGAGTCCCGAATCGTCGGCAACGACGATTTCTCCTGGAACGTGGCGGCTGTAGGCTTCCGCCTTCTTCCGCGCGTTCGCTTCGAATGTGAGACCGTCTTCCAGCACCGAGGGCAGGGAAGAGAAGTTGGGAACCGGGGCGACCTCGACTCCATGCGCCGCTGCTGCGCCGGCAAGATCGCGCAGCTTGCCTGGATTCGACGTGGCAATCAGGATCCTTCGCATGGAGATCGGATAACAAGAATAACCACAAAGGACACGAAGGTGCACGAAGGATCAGGGAGATTGCGCTGCAGGTCGTGCCTCGCCCCGACGTTTTTGCAGGAGCACACTCCATGTGATCAGGCAGAACCATGCCGCCAAAGAAAGCCAAGCGCCGGCGATGCGATCCCAGGTGCGAGTGAAGGTAATCAGCACCCGGTTGACGCCCGCCTCCACGGGCACCAGCAGCTGTCCCGTTCCCTCGCGTGTGGCTGCTTGCACCGTGCGGCCGTTCACCTCCAACTGCCACGCGGGATAGTTGAACAAACGAAGCAGGAGGTTTGCGCGCCCAGACATATCCGCTGTAAACACTTTCTCTCGCGCATCCCAGCGATAGACATGAATGGTCGTGTGTTGGGGGCCGTCGACGGTGACTCGGCGCGCGTCCTTATCGATCGCGGCCGGATCGCCTCCGACGGGAGTGTATTCGTCTGCGCCCTCGTATCCTGCGCCGCTCTCAACGTTATCCTGCATCTCGCGAAGATCGCCGGCATTGTCCCACCATGGCGGCTGGATGTGCTGCCACGCAAAGCCGATCACCACCGCCATGGCCAGACACACCACGAGCCGGCCCCACCAGCGTCGTATCCCGACGGCCACGAACACCGCCAGCACCATGCTCAGGCACAGCGACCAGCGCCAGGGGAACTGCATGAAGCGCAACTTGGGCAAGTAGTTCCAGAGCACGCTGCTCACCGAAAACATGACAACGCTGCAAAGAATCGCCCAGCCAGCCAGAGTGTTCCAGATCGCGCGCCGTTCATCCCGCCAGAGTTTTCCGGCCCCGAACGCTGCGATCATTAGTACGATTTCCGTGGTGGCGACCCACGAGATGATCCGGTTGAACGCGTCATGTTCCGCGTCGGTCGTGTGAATGAACAGGAAATTATCTTGCGGACGCGAGCCCGCCGAAACCGATTCCGCAATGTTCACCCATTTCTGCTCGTAGATGGCGGGAAGCAAATAAGAAGCCGCCAGGCAAGCGCCCAACGCAACCGAAACTGCCCCTGCGAGCAACAGTCGTGGCGAGCGATCCTGCCAAGCGAACACGATCAGCAGAAATACGAGAGAGTAATGGATCATCACCGCTGCCGGAGCATTGATGAGCCACGCCGCCGCCAAGACAATTGCCAGGGGAACGATCGCCTGCTGCCTATCTTCTCTCGCTCGCAAAATCAGCAGCAGCAGCAAGGGAATCAGCGCGCTCGCGAGCAACTCCGCGAATGCGCTTCGCCAGTACACAATCACCAAGTGATAGGGACTCGCGGCATACAGACACGCGGCAAAGATCGCGTCGCGCCGGCTGAGCCACCGGCGTGCCAGAAAAAACATGGACGCTCCCGCCGCGACCAGCACGAGCCAAATGTAGATGCTGGCAACTACAGTCCAGGGGAAAATCGAACTGAGAGCGGCTCCCAACATCCACGACGCGGGCGGATAGAAAACGAAACGCGGCTCACCATACGCGAAGTGCGCCAACGCAGCCCACCGCGGATAGAAGATCCCCTGCTTCCATTGCGTGAGAACCTCCAGCCAGGAATACAGATGGAATTCAACGTCGTGGCCGGAGGGCAAGCCGAAAAAGAAAAACGGAATTTCGACGGCGAAGGCGGTCGCACTGATCGCGATCAACGGCGTCCCGAGTAATGCCGGTTTCCGGGCCACAGGTTGGCCCGCAGCGCTCGATGGCGAGGGGCGCATTGCTTCTTTTCCGCTCGATCCCAGGAGGCCTCTCTCAAACGGCAAGTGTGAACGTGTGCGGCTTGCGTCTCAGTCTACATTTAACCGAGATTTAACGTCCCTGAAACCACCGCGCAATGTCGCTTCGATACTGTACTCGCACAAGGGGTGGAACAGACCACAAGGACAGGAAGGACCCGAGCCAGAGACGGGGCGCGGGTCCCCCAGTCTTTCGAGTATCGTTTCGCCGCCAAGCCTCTCGCCTGCAAAGCCGCCTGCGATCTTCTAGAATGCTCAATCCCTCCAGAAAAATTCCGACCACTAACCTGCCTCGAGAGGCTTTTTGTGGAGGTAAGGAGCGATGCTTACTTTGAGAGTTACTTCTAGACAGAAGCCAAGTTTTCGGGTGTGCGTTGACGGCTGAGTTCCGTCAGAAAGTCGACCTGCTGCAAGGTAGTGCCTCGACGCAGCAGTTCAAGCAGAGCATCGTCAAGATCCTGGCTGACTTCAGCTTGTTGGCGGTCCCCCGGTTCGAACTGAGTCAAGTCTGCAACCAGGGCGCGGGGCGAGATGATCAACTCCGGAATTGACTGGGGACAGGTGCGCAGGAAGTTGATCAGATTCCCTACCTGGGTTCGTTGCTCCTCGGTGCGGGAAGGGAACTCGACTCCCATGCCGTGTCCCGGATGCGTCACCCGCACCATCCCTTCGGTGTGGATTTCCATGTCTCCCGTTTTCAGGCAGAGATCAACCAGCGCTCGTTCCGGAAAGGGTGCGTCGGTTTCCACGTAGCAGCCGCCGAGGCTGAGATCAGTAAGCTTGCAATGGGGAACAGTCTCACCTGGCCCGGTGCCTGCGATACTCGATGCCGCCTTCACCCAAGCCTTGAGCTGCACGACTACTTCTTCCGAAATATCAACGAAATGCACCCCGGTCTGTCCGTTCGGATTGGCCCACGCCACCTGTCCCAGGCCCGCCGCATGCAATGAACCATCGGCCAGATGAAAACTGAAACCAAGCACAGCTCCGGGGAATTGTGTCTCGGCGGTAAGCACGTCCATGCCAGTCTCGCTCAGATCGAGCAAGATTCCCTCGAGCTTCCTTGTATCCGCCAGTGTCAGTTCCACCGGCGCCTGCACCGGAACTCGAAACGCGCGGCGCCGCTCGCGGCTGAGCAAAGCAGCCGCGGCGCGAAGCCCGGCTTGCGCGGTGTCTTCCGACAGAGGCTTGTAGAGAACGAAGTGCGCGCCGCCGGTCAGGATGTCGCGCACCTTGCCGGGATCCTTGACCAGAGCAACTGTCAGCGGCGGACGCCCCGACCCCACCTTCCTAGCCTCCTCGATGACCGACTCGGCTGCGGTGGGATCTTCGAAGTCGACCACCAGGGCGTCGAACTTCTGCTCCTGAAGGCGCGCGATCGCCGCCTCAGCCTGGCTGAACCGTTCCGCCGCCAGGCCGAAGCCCGGCAGCACTCGCCCCAGCACATCGGCAGCGGCATCGTCGCTCGAGAATAGTAATGCCTGAAGAGTCATAGCTAGGTTTCGCCGAACCCGGGTCGAAAATCAGGGCCAGCGGGGAGCGGACGGACGGGTCTTGGAAGCCGCCGACGCGCTGGAACTGGCCCCGGCGGCCTTGGCGGCCATGGCGTCGGATTGGTTCGAAGACTCATCGACTTCTGCCAAAACCGCGCTATCCTCGTCGTCATTCTCCGCCAACAGGGGAGCTACTTCGCGCAGCTTTTCAGCCGCCTGTTGCAGCATCTCGATCTGCTTGCCGAGCTGGGCATACTTCGCCTGCTTCTGCCGCAGGACCTCATGGATATCTTTCATACAACCCCCTGCTGGAAATCTAAGGAGCGGCGAAGGCAGGGTCAACGGCAATCCCCCCTTTCGCGTTACCGCGGTAATCGAATGTTACGAAAGCACATCGCGCTGGGGGCCGCTGGAACAGCAGGGGTCGTGCTCAAAATAAAAGCCCCGCGCGAGGCGGGGCATGTCTGACAGCAGGAGGATAACTCAGGATTTGAGCTTGCGACGAAGAACTCCGGCCAGACCAACCAGGCCCGTGCCCAGCAGACCAAGCGTACCCGGCTCCGGCACCGAGCTGATATTGATGTTGGTATTTCCACCGGCAATCAGGACGCTGCCGCCCTGACCGTTGAGGCTCGTGGCTCCAAAGAGGTCTTTTCCGGTGTTGATGGTCAACTGCGTGGAAAAGCCAACCACCACTCCGCTACTCGTCATTCCCTTTATAGCGCCCGATAGCATGTACTTGTGCGTCCCATTGGCCAACTTGCACATCGTCCACGTAACAGGCCCACTGAATACTCCGTGAAATACCACACCATTCGGGATGCCATTGGTGCCGTTTCCTGTGACCAGAAAGCTGCCGCCTGCGGCGAATGTTCCGCCGCCTTTCAGACTGCCACTCATCAATGCTCCCGTCGAAAAGCGCACCGAGCCCAAGTTGCCCGTAACCAATCCCATGCCATTCAAACCGTTTACTGCAATGAGAGTTGAGCCGCTGAGCGACAACCCGGCGGTGCTACCAGAAAGCAGCCCGGCGCCATTGGTAAAATCCACCGAACTGCCGGCGAACGCCGCTAGGGGCAGGGCCAAAGCCAGCAGGGCCATCAAAACAATCCGCTTCATAAACTTCCTCCTGAACCTGTTCGCTTGCCAGAGTGCTGTGCGTATCTTCGAGGGTCTAGTGCCCCTGACTCGCGAGGCGTTCACATTACGCCGGTCCATTTTGAGCACCTTGAGTACCAAATGTGGATGGTATGTAAACTATTTATTCCCAACTGCTTACGGGTCGACTCGGCGAAGAGAGGGCGCGGAAGCTGCAAGTTCGTGCACACTCACGCCAGAGTTATGCGTTTTCGCGTAGGCCGCCAGGAACCAGCTCAGTCAAGAACCACTGGGTCGAAAACCTTACCCGTCTCGTGCCATCCCATGGCACCGACGTGGAGTTCACAAAACAAGCACGTGCCAGTAACTTAGCAATTGAGCAGTTCTGGGGGAGGGCTGTTCGGGCGTCCCGCGACTCGAAAGAGTTTCGGGGCGCTCCTTAATTTTGCTTCAAGAGTGAGAGAACCAGGGGCGTAACGGAACAAGCACCGAGGATTAACTCTGTTTTTTGCTTGCCGCAGTTGGCGTCCTGATGGTCGGCTCGGGTTTGGCAGCGATAAGGTCTCTGAGCCTTCGTGCCAGGTTTGTAGCGAGCGAACGATAAAAGCGGGAAGCCAAGTGGGGAAAGAGTTCAAACAACGACTGCAAAGTCGGACGATCAAGGTAATAGGCTTCGATAGGACCCTGAGCTACAACGCTGGCACTCGCAGGAAGTTCATCCAGGAACGAAAGTTCGCCACAAATCTCACCCGGACCGATAGTCGGTGAAGTGAACGGAGGGATCTGCACCGCAGCCGCCCCCCTCAAAAGCAGATAAACTCCGTGAGTTCGCCGGTCACGCTCGACAATGTTGTCTCCTGCCTTGAAGCGTACACGAGCTGCTTTATCGACGATAAGAGCCCAATCGTTCGGTGTCAGGTAAACGAGTCCATTCTTGGCGGCGGTGAGTACAGATAAATCCTGTTGATCGGTTTTTGTCATGGCGCTACGTTTGGCTTTCGGGAGAGATGGCGTCCCCGACTACACGCACAACAGGGCAAGTTGAGCTTAACAGAAGAGATACGTGCCACTCAGTTACAAGTGTGGCGACCCCGGAGGGAGTCGAACCCCCAACCCTCAGATCCGAAGTCTGATGCTCTATCCAGTTGAGCTACGGGGCCGATCTGCGGAACGATGGAGAATTTGAGAATGGTGGGCCCGGAGCGATTCGAACGCCCGACCCCTTCGTTCGTAGCGAAGTGCTCTATCCAACTGAGCTACGGGCCCGTTGAACACATTCTAGACGTGCTTTCGGTACGGCACAAGTTGTCAGTTGCGCTTTCAGACAAGTCAATGCGATGTTTCAACAACCATTGGCGAGAATTCTTGTTTCGCTTTCGGGAGCTTTGGCGGAGGCGACACAGTGGGTGCACGCCAGATTTGGGAGATGAAGTCATGCAGCCGCCTGCGTTCGATCTGAGCGGCGCTCCCAGAAGTCCTCAAGGCAACCGCTGAGTCTGCTGCAGCGCAGGGCGATGATAGCGTTCGCGCCCCTTACGGTCCAATGCATGCCCGCCCGCTTGAGCCGGGTACCGATCACAACTTTGCAGCCGGCCTCGATCACGCCGGTCGAGGTGCAGAAACCTTGTTGGTGAAACTTGGGATATCGCATGCGCCGTCGATTCTTCCAGATGTAGTGGATACATTCTCGCGCCTCTCTGTACTGGCCGGCGTGGTCACGCAACCCTTCAGGGATTTCAGGCGGCCCTCGTCGAGTTCATCATAGCGCGCCTCAATCCATTGCTGGCCTTCCGTAGCTGCCCCCATAAATAACCTTTCCCACCTGGCTGAGATGTTCTTTGGCATGAAAGCGGTCGAGAATCTGAGTGGCCGGCGGGAATAGTTCCGTGGCCGTGTTCCAGATCCAAGTCGAACCATCCCCCAGCACCAGCTGATGGGGAGCTTCGGTGAAACCTCTGCAGGCTGCCTCGCGCCCTACGCGTTCCGCGAAGTCGGAGAGGTGAGGGCTGGTATCCAGAGTAGCCGCGCTTTCAATCGCGGCCGAAATAGGTAACCGATCCCGGATCGCGCACGGCTTGCCTTCCTTATCGCGCGATTCTGCAGTCCAGATGGTGACCAGCTTGGCTTCGCGGGTTTTGGCCGAGCCGTCGGCTTGCTTGCCCGCGCGATCCGCGACTTCTTGGGCGCGCATCGGCACCCCGGTACCATCCATTCCCAGGTACATGGTGGGAGCACCTTCGCTCATCTTTTCCACGTGCTGGTGTTCATCGACGGCGATCTCGGCCCCCAGCGCTTCCGCTGCTCGTTCCACCTGCTTGGCGCTGACGTTCACCCCCGCCAACTCCTGCAGCAGCCCACGGCTCTCTTCAAAGCTCGCCAGCGCTGCCGCACTCGCCGTCATGCGCAGAACGCCGGGCGTCAAAGAAAACGATTCCAGCCCCAGAGCCCGGTCCCGCGGGCAGAATCCGCTCTGGCATTGGTCACAGTGATAGTAAGCGCGCTGGAGGTGCAAAGGCCCCAGTACGCTTTCGAAGGTCTTCGGGTGACGGCCAGGATACTGGGCGGAGCCTCCGCAGGGGCAGGGCAATTCCGGTACCCCATGATCGCTGGTATCGGCGTTGAGCTGTTGTTCCAGGGCGCGGGCTGCCAAGCGCAAAGCTTGCCGTCGCGCCGCCATCTCTACCGCTTCCAAATCCAAGTCCGCGATCGACTGATGGCCTAACAGCGTCTCGATTTCCTGGACGATTTCCTTTTGGAGGTCGGCGTGGAGCCCCCTTTTTCGGCCTCCCGGGCGGAGGCCGTGGCGGAACCTTCCAACTCGCGGTCGGCCCAGTCCTCACAGCCTTCCCAATAGGCGTCTAGTTGGCTGCGAGACTGGTGTCCGGCCTCAATCTGCTGGCGGGCGACGGCGGCCTGTTCTGCCGTCAAGAAGCGCGAGTGGGTCTTGCCTTGGACCGCGCGGGTGAGGCTGAAGTAAGGGCCATGACGAGCCTTGGGGTCATCCGCACAGGCGCAGCCCGGTTTGCTGCACTTGATGGTGCGTTCGGACAAGGAGCCGCGGCGCATGGGTTTGGCTTCAGCCAGTTCGGCGGCGAGATGGCGGAGGCGAGTGGGAGGTGGGGCGTTGTCCATGGCTATCTTACGGCTATATACGCCGTAAGAACAATTAAAAATTAACTACTCTCACGGACATCCCTTTCTGGTGGCGTGCGCCCCGACACAGTTGCCAGCTTGACTTGCCCTTCAACAAGTAGGACGATTCCCACAGAATCGGTATGCTGAAGCAAACGGCACTCTTATTCCTCTTGCTCGGAATGGCGTTCTCCCAGACTTACCCTGTCGAAGTCCACTTAGATGACATCAGAGGCAGGGAAGTTAAATGCACGACCGAAGTTCCTAAGGACTTTGCCTGCGCGATATTCTTCGATGTCGATCCGCCCATTCACGACGGTATAGACATTGCCAGCGTTGTTGGTGGGGAGGGCAATTTCCCTCAGACTCCTCCTGCCCCAGTGATCCGGGAGGTTTCTCTGATACTCGATGGTACGCTGTACACCGCTGTGTACGACCCGCCCTTGAAACGAGATGAGAAATTCTCCGGCCTCAGGAGAGACGTTGGCATTCCTGCACGAGTCGATGGTGAAGCCTTATTCGTCAAATGGCCCGACGGTAAAGAAGTGAAGGCTAAGATCATTCGGCGCGAAAAGATCAATCCCAATCAGCCCCAACCCGCGTGAACCGTCCCCGCCCTTGTCCCATGCTTCGGCAAGCTGCCACGCTGTCAGCGCACGGCTCGGAGCCTAGTCGAAGAATATGCTTTCATGACTGTCGTGACCAGGCCGTTACTCTTTGACTGATTCGAATGTGGCCACGTATTGGGTGCGAAAAGCAAAACTCGTCCTTTCTTCGCGTTCGACATCGGGATGCGTCCTGCGCGCATCCTCTCGACCTGTAGGAGGCAAGTCCGCTCGTTGCACCCCCAGAGTGCATCCGGCCGGCTAGGGTGAATCCCGTAGCCGGAAAGTAAAACGCCGCGTTCACAAGAAAATGGCGCTTCTAGTACGCAGTCGGCCCTATTCTTGCCTTTGCTTGGCGACGTAAATCTTTCCCCGCAGCAGAGAAATTCCTACAGAGCAGCAAACTGCCCGAGCCTTTATTCTTAATGACTTGCCGGACGGCACGCTGTGTGCTTTAGGAAAGGCCAGACGAAGTGGCGCGCAACGGGGCGCTCCAGAGAATAACTTCGGCCAGAGGTTTTCTTGGGCGCCGCTTGCATTTTCTTCAGTCCTGTTTTCGCCAAGCCCTCAATTACGCCAAAGCCAGCGGCTCCCGAACATCAATTCCTGCTTGACGCAGTAGCCGAGCGACCGCATCCTGATTCAGCCTGGACGCGTCAAATTCCACGCGAACTGTCTGTTCCTTCTGATTGAATAGCACCCGGCGCACTCCGTAAACTTCGCGCATGCTATCGATCGCTCGCAGCTCATTCTCTCCCGGTGCGGCCCCATAGCGAAACACAACGTCCAAGTAAGTCATCGTGTGAAAGCCCTTCTGTATGATGAGGTTGGATGTCCCCGATCGGAGAACGCATCCACTATAGAGCATCGGCAATCAAACACCTAGACCGGACCTTTCCTGAAGAACTAACCGGTGACCAGTAATGAACGGAGCCAATTCTGCAACCGCGCTGGAAAAAGACCCCGTCTGCGGGATGAACGTAAATCCCGCCACGGCCAAGCACGTCCACCCACACGCTGGGAAGAACTTCTACTTCTGCTGCGCCCGCTGCGCCGAAAAGTTCGAGGCTGATCCGGAGACCTATCTGCGCAAGCCGGTCCCGGCTCGCCCGTCGAATCTAGTAATGCTCGGCGTGCAGCCGCCGATCGCGAAGGCGTCCGATTCGCATCCACAGTCCCACGACACCGCGCCGCAGCCCACAGAAACTCACACTCCGCGTTCCGCCCAGGGCGAGCCAGCGGCACCATCTTACGTCTGCCCGATGTGCCCCGAGGTGCGCGAAGCCAAGCCCGGAGCCTGTCCTTCCTGCGGTATGGCCCTGGAGCCCGACGTTCCGCTCGCCGCGACACGCATCGAGTACACGTGTCCGATGCATCCCCAAATCGTTCGCACGGAGCCCGGCTCGTGCCCTATTTGCGGGATGGACCTCGAGCCGCGAACGGTCACCGCCACGGCGGAAGACAGTCCCGAGCTGCGCGACATGACCCTGCGTTTCTGGGTGAGCGCAATTCTCACCGCCCCCCTGCTCGCGATCGCCATGGCGGCAATGTTCTGGGAGATGCCTCTGCATCGAATCCTGGGCAGTGCGTCTCTGCCCTGGCTCGAATTCGCCCTCGCCACGCCAGTCGTGCTCTGGGGCGGATGGCCTTTCTTCCAGCGCTTCTGGACATCCCTCATGAACCGCAGCCCGAACATGTTCACGCTGATCGGACTCGGCACGGGCGTCGCCTACGGCTACAGCGTCATCGCCACCGTCGCGCCGCAATTATTCCCGCAGTCGTTGCGGCGCATGGGGGGATATCCCGACGTTTACTTCGAAGCCGCTGCCGCGATTACGACACTCGTCTTGCTGGGCCAAGTCATGGAACTCCGTGCCCGCAGCCGCACCAGCGCTGCGATTCACGCCCTGCTCGACCTGAGTCCGAAGACCGCGCGCCTGCTCAACTCCGACGGCAGCGAGAACGACGTCGCGCTCGAACGGGTGAAGCCCGGCGATCGCTTGCGTGTCCGGCCGGGAGAAAAAATTCCCGTCGACGGTGTGGCCCTTGACGGCAGCAGCGTCGTTGACGAATCGATGATCACCGGCGAATCCATCCCTGTCGAGAAGCACCCCGGGGACAAAGTAGTGGGTGCGACGATCAACGGGACAGGTTCATTCGTGATGCGTGCCGAGCGTGTCGGTTCAGAGACGCTGCTGGCGCGAATCGTGCAAATGGTCAGCCAGGCGCAGCGCAGCCGCGCTCCGATTCAGGGACTCGCCGATCGTGTCGCCGTCTGGTTCGTACCCGCGGTGGTTGGTATTTCCGTTGCGACATTCATCGTTTGGTTTCTGGCGGGACCCGAGCCGCGCCTGGCACATGCGCTTGTAAATGCAGTTGCGGTGCTGATTATTGCCTGTCCGTGCGCTCTCGGGCTGGCTACACCGATGGCCATCATGGTGGGCACAGGGCGCGGCGCGCACGCTGGTGTCCTCATCAAGAATGCTGAAGCGCTGGAGATTCTCGAAAAGGTCGATACCCTTGTCGTCGACAAGACGGGTACTCTGACCGAAGGCAAGCCGAAGCTGGCCGCTGTGTCCACGCCACACCAGGATGGCATGGAAGTCCTGCGCCTGGCTGCCAGCCTGGAGCGCGCCAGTGAGCATCCCCTGGGCGCTGCCATCGTTGCCGCCGCACAGCAACGAAATCTCAAGCTTTCTGAGCCCGCTGAGTTCACGTACACAGCAGGGAAGGGAATTCGCGGCATTGTAGACGGCCGGAAAATCGCGGTCGGCAACGCGGCCTTGATGCTCGAAGTGGGAGCGTTCGCGAAAGACGAAGCAGCCTATGGGACACTGCATGTACCAGGCGGAACAACGCTAATTGTTGCGATTGACGGCAAGTTAGCTGGAACTCTCATTGTGTCAGATCCAGTCAAGCCTGCGGCCAAAGATGCCATCCATGAACTGAAAAAAAAAGGCGTTCACATTGTCATGCTTACGGGAGACCGGCGCGAAACCGCTGCTGAAATTGTCACCCTCCTGGGCATTACGGAATTCGAAGCCGAGGTTTTGCCCGAACGCAAAGCAGAAATCATTCGCAAGCTGCAAGGGCGGGGAAGAGTGGTCGCCATGGCTGGAGACGGCATCAACGACGCTCCCGCTCTGGCTCAAGCCGACGTCGGCATCGCGATGGGCACCGGCACCGACGTCGCCATGGAAAGCGCCGGCATCACGCTGGTGAAAGGTGATCTGACCGGAATTCTGCGCGCCCGCAAACTGAGTCAGGCCACCATGCGGAACATCCGCCAGAATCTCTTCTTCGCATTCATCTACAACGCCGTCGGAGTGCCGATCGCCGCCGGAGTGCTGTATCCATTCTTCGGATTGCTCCTAAGCCCGATCTTCGCCGCAGCCGCTATGAGTTTTAGTTCGGTCTCGGTAATTACAAACGCGTTGCGTCTGCGAAATGTGAAACTGTAAAAGCGGTTAAATTGGCGAGGAAAACTCGTGGCGTCATCCTGAGCGTAGCCGTTCTTCAGGCGGAGCGAAGGATCTGGCGTGTATCGCCATGGACCTAGCGCGCCGCTGTGCTACTTGATCCCCACATACACGTCCACTTGCACGTTCTGCGGATCGGCAGCCCGCTCGTCGTAAACTTCGAAGTCAGCCTTGTAAGCGCGATTCCCACCCGGCGCCGACTTTGGCACCGCCCAGATCCGTTGCCAGGCTTCAACCACGACTTGAGCCGCGGGACCTTTCTCCGAAGTGAACACAGCGTAGCGCCCAGCTGGCACTCTGGCTACCATTCCCTCCGGAACGTCACGATTTGACTTCACTTTAGCGCCCAGCAAGTAGGTATATTCGCCATCCTTGTCGCTCGCGTAGTCGGTGTAGACCGCGACAACCGCAGAATCGACTTTGTTGGGAATCTTTGCCAGAATCCCTTCCTTCATAAAACGCTCCCACTGTTTCCCGATCACCCCGTCCGCCGTCGCCTCCCGCGTGTTGCTGGTCCGCGCGGCAATCCCGACCACTGTGAACTCAGACTGGCTAACGACTTTGGGATTCATAGGATGATCCTCTGAGTGGAAGGCCTTTCCCAGCAATGCGCTTGCACCAAGCAAGCAAACGACGCCCAACAATAATTGTGCCATCCGAAGAAGGCGGAGAGCTCGCGTACTTATCCTCATGACCCGTCGTCGTCGAGAATGCAAAGCAAGGATATCTCGTGAGTTAAAGCTTGCTCAGAAAGTCGGTAATCTCAGGCGTGGTCCAATCCACCGCACCAATGAACTTCCGCCGCATCACGCCGTTGCGGTCGATGATGTAAGTTTCCGGAAACTTGAATGATCCGTACAGCGCGTTACTCTTCTGGTCGGGATCACGCACCGTCAGCAGGCTGACCCCATGGTCCCTCACGAAATGCCGGTAGGCGTTGTCGTCGACATCCACACTGACCGCGACCACGGTCACGCCCTTGCTCTTCAACCGACGCTGCATCTCAACCAGCGACGGAACTTCCTCCACGCACGGTGCGCACCACGTCGCCCAAAAATTCAGCACCACGACTTGCCCATGAAACTGGCTGAGCGTCAACTTGGTCTGAGCATCCTGCACCGTGAAGTCCGGCGCCGTCGAGCCGATGCGCGGAGGGCGCGATCCGCTGTAGCAGCCCACAGACGCTAATACGACCATGAGGCCAAGCAGGGATCCGCCGAAACTGACGATGCGTCGCACGCAGCTATAATAATAGATTCTGCCCATGACGACGAAGGAAACAGCAACGCTCCCGCCGATGATTTCGGTCATCGTTCCCGCCCGGAACGAAGAGAGTTGCCTCGGCGCCTGTCTCGAATCGCTGACCTCCCAGGCCGGTGTGTCCTTTGAAATCATCGTTGTCGACGATCACTCCACCGACCGCACCCGCGAAATCGCTTCCTCCTTCCCCGGCGTGCGAGTCTTGCAGGCCCGCCCTTTGCCCCCAGGCTGGACCGGCAAGAACAACGCTGTAACCACCGGCGCTCTCGCGGCGCTAGGGGAGTGGCTGCTATTCACCGACGCCGATACCGTGCATTTACCCGGATCGTTGACTCGCAGTCTCGAAGAAGCGAGGAAGAACAGTGCAGCACTGCTTTCCTATTCCCCGGAACAGGTCGTGAAGGGTTTTTTGGAAAAGGCGGTCATGCCCGTGATCTTCGCGGAATTGGGCTCGTATTATCGCCCCTCGGAGGTGAGCGATCCCCGATCGCCTGCCGCGGCAGCGAACGGTCAATATCTTTTGATCACGCGCGAAGCGTATGACGCCGTCGGCGGCCACGCAGCCGTGGCAACGAGCCTTCTCGATGACGTTGCTCTAGCTCGTGCGGTAAAGCAGTCCGGCCGCAAGATCCTCTTCCGTTATGCTGGAGATGCCGTGCGTACCCGCATGTACCGCAGCTTTCCGCAACTTCGCGAAGGCTGGACCAAGAATCTTGCGCTGCTGTTTCCCTGGCCAGGATGGCTCGCCGCGTGGCGCGGACTGGAATTTCTTCTCGTAACGGCGTGCCTCGCCTTCATAGTGGTGGCGATTTCGAACCGCGACTATCTGCACGCGATCTTGTACGCCGTGCTCCCCGTTTTTACTTTCTTGCGAATCCGCCGCGCCCATTTTTCCTGGGACGCAAATGCCCTCTCACTCTTAGGGCTCCCGCTGTTTTCATATCTTTTGTTGCGGTCGAAGATAGCCTATGGCCGCGGCGATGTTTCCTGGAAAGGCCGTACCTATCCGGGCGCTGGACAAGACGTCTTGTCCGCCTCCCGGAAGCAGGAGAGCAATGGTCTATCTCACGCGCAAAGCTGAATTCTCCGCCTCGCACTACTACCACAATCCGGTATTCTCCGCCGAAGAGAACCGCCGTATCTTTGGCAGGTGCAACAACCCCAATGGTCACGGCCATAACTACACGCTCGAGGTCACGGTAAAAGGCGCCGTCGACGCGCGTTCCGGCTTTGTCGTCGACCTCAAGCAACTCAAAGAAATCATGACGCGCGAAGTTCTCGACGCCATGGATCACCGTTTTCTCAACAAGGAAGTCCCGGAATTCCTCACCCAAATTCCAACCACCGAGAATATCGCCATTGCGGTGTGGCAGCGCCTGGCGCCGAAGCTTCAGAAGGCACAACTGCACCGGGTCCGCGTATACGAGACGCCCGACCTCTTCGTCGACTTTTACGGAGAACCTTAAGCCAAGAAGATGAAAGCTCATCTCTCACGCCGCTATCTGTTCTCAGCTTCGCACCGGCTGCACAGCGACGCCATGTCCGTCGATGAAAACCGCTCTACCTACGGCAAGTGCAACAATCCTTACGGCCACGGGCACAACTATCGCCTCGAGGTCACCGTGAGCGGGCCCGTCGATGCCAGTACCGGCATGGTGTGCAATCTGGTGGACCTCGACGGCTTTGTCGAAAGGGAAGTGCTCTCCCGCTACGACCTGGAGAACCTGAATACGCTGAAAGAATTCGCCGAGAATGTGCCGACCACGGAAAACCTGTGCGTTGAGATCTTCGAAATATTGCAGCGCGGCTTCCCTCATGCGCATCTGGAGAAAGTACGACTGGAAGAGACGATGATGAATTCTTTCGAGTACGCCGGAAGCGCAGAGCCCAGAAAGTAGCAAAACGTCACCTGGACAGGATCCGCTAACTATGAAACCAGCCACGGAATCATCCACACTCACCAGCGCCAGCTTCGAAGATCTAGTGCGCGAGATGCTTGTGCGCCTGGGTGAAGACCCGGAGCGCGAAGGCCTTACCAGCACTCCTGAACGCATGCGCAAGGCCATGCAATACCTCACCAAGGGCTACAACGAAGATCCCGAAGCCCTGCTCAAGGGCGCCCTCTTCTCCGTGACCTACGACGAAATGGTCATCGTCAAAGATGTGGAGATGTTCAGTCTCTGCGAGCACCACTTACTGCCCTTCTTTGGCAAAGTCCACGTGGCCTACATCCCGAACGGGCGAGTCATCGGCCTGAGCAAGATCCCCCGTCTCATCGAAGTCTTCTCCCGCCGCCTGCAGATTCAGGAACGGCTCACCACGCAGATCGCCGAGACCATTCAGAAGGTCATCGAGCCCCAGGGCGTTGGAGTGGTGATCGAAGCCCGACACCTCTGCATGATGATGCGCGGAGTCGAGAAGCAACACTCTGCGGCCGTGACCTCGTCGATGCTAGGCTGCTTCCGCAACGAGCAAGAAACACGCACCGAGTTCCTCTCACTGATCCGCCAAAGGCCAAACGGAACTTAGCTAGTGTGGGGCGGACACTCCTGTCCGCCGCCTTTGACTTTGCTTTTGATTTGTTGTGAACAGATGTCACAAGTCGGTGACATGACAAGACAGACCTCAAGTAAAACATTAAGTAGCTCCGAAAGATCATTCCAGAGCCATGTTGCCTTGATCACCGGCGCCACCCGCGGCATCGGTCTAGCCATCGCTCGCTCACTCGCCACCAAAGGCTGCAACCTCATCGTCACCGGTCGCGACCACTCCGCGTTAGACCGTATCAGCAGGGAACTGTCGCGTCTCGAGATTCAGGTTCTGGCCCAGCCCTGCGACATCCGCGACCCCGATTCCGTCGATGACTTGTTTCGCTCCCTCCGCCGCCAATTCAAGCACCTCGACATTCTCATCAACAACGCCGGCATCGCCCACGCCAATCTTCCCGTCGAACGTCTCCCATTTCCCGTTTGGAAGAGCGTGATCGAAACAAATTTAGACGGCACATTCCTCGTAACCCAGGCTGCCCTTGCCATGATGAAGCGAGGCGGCACGATCGTAAACAATCTTTCCATTGCCGCGAACCGTGTATTCGCAGGGTCCGCCGCCTACAACGCTTCGAAACACGGAGCCCTGGGCCTGACCAATACATTGCGTGAAGAACTGCGCCCCAAGGGCATTCGCGTGATAGGCCTGCTCCCCGGCGCCACCGACACCGATATCTGGAAGACGCTCTGGCCCGAAGCTCCGCGCCGCAAGATGTTGTCTCCGGCGACGGTCGCCGAGGCTGTAGTCAATGCGATCCTTCTTCCGGAGAACGCAACGGTAGAGACTCTCGAGATCCTGCCTACCGCAGGCACTCTGTAGGAAACATCACACCTCACACTTGTTTCCCGCGCGAGCCTGCCCAATCCGCTGTACGCATTCGACAATTCCCGCTAAGATTACGACCGCCCGCAAACCATGCATCGGAGGAATCGAATCGATGAAGAAAACAATCTTGATGACGGCAGCAACGCTGATCGCAATCGCATTGTCGCTCGCCGCACCCGCTCAGGACGCCGCGAAAAAAGACGCCGCCGTGAAGCCCGCCGCAAGCCCGTCCCAAGCCGTGCTCGAAACCTGGAATGACATCGGGCGCAAGCTGACTGCAATGGCCGAAGATTTTCCCGAAGACAAGTATGACTTCAAGCCCACGCCCGCCCAACGCAGCTTTGCCGAACAACTGCTGCACGCCGCTGGCGCCAACTATTACTTCACCAACCTCGCGATGGGGCAAAAGCCACCCGCCGAAGAGGATCCCAAGCGCGATCAGTACAAAACGAAGGCCGACGTCGTCGCCTTCGTGAAAAAGTCCTTCGCCGACGGTGCTGCCGCCGTCAAGGCAAAGGGGGACAAAGGGATGAACAGCTTGCTCGTCGATCCCTTCAGCCACCAGCAGGTGCGCGTCTCCGACATGGCCTACGGCTTTATCGAGCACGGCGGAGAGCACTATGGCCAGCTAGTTGGGTACTACCGCCTCTCGGGACTCGTGCCGCCAGAGTCGCGTCCCAAGAAGTAGGCGCGCGGAGAAAATGTGGGGCGGGCGCCTTCGCCCGCCCCCTTTGTTCTACAACTCCAAGCAATCGCTTCATTGGTACGCGTACGGAGAACGCCGCCGTCGCTCCGGAAACACCTTGATCATGATCGCGCCACCGACAAATCCGCCAACGTGCGCCCAGAACGCCACACCCCCAACGTTGTGCCCCTCGTAGGTAAGCGAAGTAGCGGCGCCGCTCAGAAAATTAAACACAAACCAGTACCCCAGCATGATCCAGGCAGGAAGGTAGAAAAGGAAAATCGGCGGAAACCAGGTGAGCACGCGGGCCCGCGGATATAAAACGAAATACGCTCCCAGCACGCCAGCAATCGCTCCGCTGGCTCCCAGCATCGGCACACCCGAACTGGGATCAATGAGCACTTGCGCGCTCGCAGCGATCAGTCCAGTGAGAATGTAAAACACGAGAAACTTGAAATGGCCCAGGTAATCCTCGATGTTGTCGCCGAAAATGTGCAGGAACCACATGTTGCCGATCACATGCATCCACGACCCATGCAGAAACATCGCCGTGAAAAAGGGAAGCGCCACGGCCGGCAAAGGGTACCTCGGTGAGCCCGAAAGAAACGCGCTCAGGTGCGCGGGCACGACCCCAAACTGAAAGATCACAGCCTTCAAGGCATCGGGATTCGACACTTCCAGTGTCCACTCGAAAAAGAAAATCACCAGGTTCAGCCCAATCAGAAAATACGTGACGTAAGGAGTGCTGAAGCGCGGCTGATCATCTCTAAGGGGAAGCATGGAAGATTATCGCAATTTGGTACTCTGTAATCTAACAGTTTGCCTGAAAGGGGCACATTCCAAGCTTTGAAAGCGTGCGGCTTCAGCCGCACCATAAGATGCAAAAAACACCGCGGCTTTAGCCGCTGAGCTGAGATGCGCTCAGCCCCAATGAGTTTTCACTTCCTCCTAAGACCTGATTCCAGCACGCAAGATTTTAGAACTTACCAAATGCCTTCATGAACGGCGTCCTCGTCATCGATAAGCCCGCGGGATTGACCTCACACGACGTAGTCAACCGCGTTCGCCGCATCCTCGGACAACGCTCGGTCGGTCATCTCGGGACGCTCGACCCTCTGGCCACCGGCGTCTTGCCGCTTGTAACGGGCAGCCTCACCCGCCTCGCGCAGTTCTACACCGCCTCCGAGAAGACCTACGAAGGCGTGATCCGCTTCGGATTCGCCACCGATACGTACGATTCCGAAGGCGAGGCCACCGGCCCTGCCCAGCCCGTACGCCTCACGCTCCCGCAGATTGAGGAAGTCGCGGCCCGCTTCCGAGGAGTGATCGAACAAATTCCGCCCCCGTTCTCCGACAAGAAGATTCAAGGAGTCCCCGCCTACAAACTGGCCCGCAAGAAGAAAGACGTTGCACTGGAACCTGTAAGAGTCGAGATCAAGCAGTTCGAGATTCTCGCCGTCGACGAAGATCGCGTGAGCTTCTTCCGCGCCCAGGCCTCCTCAGGAACCTACATGCGCTCAGTCGCCCATGACATGGGACAACAACTAGGTTGCGGAGCCCATCTCCAGTCGCTGCGCCGTACCGCGGTCGCCGAATTCAAGATCGCCGATGCCCACACCCTGGACCAGCTTTCAGAAGCCGCCGCGAAGGGAAGTGCCGATGACCTTTTCATCCATCCCCGAACGCTGCTCCCGCAACTGCCTTCGGTCACCGCCGACGAGCCCACCGCAGCCGCCATCCGCAGCGGACGCGCCGTAAACCTGCCCGAACTCTCCCTCGCCCGCCAGGTCAAGGTGTTCTATGGCCAAAGGGAACTGATCGCCATCGCCACGCGCGTCGCCGGCGCGCTATTCCATCCCAAAATCGTACTGTGTGGGGCGGACACTCCTGTCCGCCGCTTTTGATTTCGTGTTCGCACGACGCCGTCAGGTTCGTGCGGAGTGTCCACCGCTACGCTCACTCACTTTACTATTTCCTTGACAGCTGCTCCCCTCGGGCGCATCGTCGTCCTGTACGTCGCGACACACCTCACCAGAGTCCTTCTCGGCAAGCCGATTCTGTCTGAGCAGGTCCTTCCTGTTATTCGGCGCAGTCCACGCACTCCCTCCTGTCCAAACGTCGTGGACGCAGAAGGAGATTGCCGTGCGGAATCGCACGCAATTGAAGAAGCTCTTCACCTGGCTGTTGATCGCGCTCGCCACGCCTACCACCCTGACCGCTCGCGCGCAAACAACGGGTGCGGTGCGGTCTAAGAGACCTGCTGTTGTTACGGTGCTCCCGGATGCTCGTGCGCAGGCGCTGCATCCGACGCTGGCGGGACTTGATAGCGTTGAGCGCGTTGCTGTGAGCTCGCGGACCAATCATCATGTCACCAGCAAAACAACGACGGCCGATTCCGTCTCTTTCGCGCCGGTGGTTACCTACGACTCAGGTGGATCCGAAGCCAGCATGGTAGTAGTGGCGGATGTGAATGGCGACGCGAAACCAGACCTAATTGTCCTCAATTGCGGGGACTGCTATGGCCCCCCTTCGATCACCAATATCGGCTCTGTAGGAATAATGCTGGGCAACGGAGACGGAACCTTTCAGCCAGCGGTCTCTTATGGGACCGGAACCAGCAGCCCCCGCTTCGTTGTAGTGGCGGACCTCAATGGCGATGGCAAGCTCGATCTGGTTGTGGCGAATCGGTGCATCGACAATGGTTGTTTGATCGAAGCCGTGGTAGCTGTACTGTTGGGCAATGGCGACGGAACATTTCAGGCGGCGGTGACCTACGATTCGGGAGGTCTATTCACCGTATCAGGGGCAGTTGCGGACGTGAACGAGGATGGCAAACCTGACCTGGTGGTCGGGAATAACTGCGCCGATCCCAATTGTGATGGTTCGGTGGGCGTTCTGTTGGGCAACGGAGACGGCACCTTCCAGGCAGCCATAACGTATCTCACGGGGGGTGTCGAAGCTTTTGCAGTGGCGGTTGCCGACGTGAATGGCGACGGAAAACCGGACGTTCTAGTTGCGACGACCGATAAGAAGTACACCTGGGGAGGCGCAATTGGCGTGCTGCTGGCCAACGGAGATGGTATCTTTCAGCCGGCCGTGACGTATCCCTCAGGCGGGTTTTGGATTCCTCCCTCTTCTTCGCTCCTAACCGTGGCGGACGTAAGTGGCGATGGCAGGCTAGATCTCATCGTGGAGAATACCCAGTGCTGTGGGCAGCTTGGTGGTGTGCTGGGCGTGCTCCTGGGCAATGGTGATGGAACCTTTCAGCCGGTCGTAACCTACCTGCAGGGCGCGGATGGCTGGGGTACTTCGCTAGCCGTCGCAGATGTGAATGGCGACGGCAAGCTCGACGCCGTGGCCACTGATTCTTGCGGGGGCAACAGCTGTCTTAACAAGGGTTTGGTGGTCTTGCTTTTAGGTAACGGCGACGGCACTTTCCAGACGCCGCAGACATATGACTCCGGCGGTTTCTTGACCAACTCGGTGGCTACTGCGGATTTAAATGGCGACGGCAAGCCCGATCTCCTGGTGGCAAACATCTGTGCGGACGACACGCTTATTTGCACGCGCTCTTCCGTCGGTGTGCTGCTGAACAACAGTGTATCCAACCAGAGTCCAACAACCACAACGCTGATCTCTTCGCTCAATCCGTCGTTTGTCGGGCAAGCCGTTACCTTCACGGCCACTGTCACCTCAACCGCCGGAACTCCGCCCAACGGGGAGACCATCACTTTCTACGAGGGATCCGCAGTTCTAGGTACCGCCGCCTTGAGCGCAGGGACTGCTTTCCTTACCACCTCGTCGCTCTCCGCAGGCACGTTCACGATTACGGCGAGCTATCCGGGAGACACCACCTTCGCCGCCAGCACCTCGTCTGGGCTCCAGCAAGTCGTGAATCCGACCAGCAAACACGCGACATCGACGGCACTTATTTCCAGCCTGAATCCCTCTATCTACGGCCAGAAGGTAACGTTCACCGCGACGGTTACTTCCTCCGGTTCAATCCCACCGAGCGGGACAGTCAAGCTCACCTGGAGTATCTACACGATTGACCGGGCAACTCTTAACAGCAGCGGTGTGGCCACTTTCACCAAATCAGAGCTCCACGCCGACTCAATTCCGCTGACGGCAGTCTATGTAGGCGACGCGGCTAATCTAGGCAGCACGTCCGCCATCCTGACTCAGGTGGTGACGCAGGCCGCGAGCGCCGCCACCCTCACTTCGTCACCGAACCCGTCGACGAAAGGTCAGGCAGTGACCTTCACTGCAACGATTTCATCGCCTACAGTGACCCCCACGGGACCAGTCACTTTCACGGCAGAAAACAGGGTGTTGGGGACCGCTCAACTCAGCGGCGGCAAGGCTGAATTCACGACTTCTTCGCTGTTCGCAGAATCAACCACGGTCACAGCGACTTACCACGGAGATTCAAACATCGCCAAGAGCGCCGCATCCGTCATCCAGACCGTGCAGAAGTAGCGCCGCGGTCCCGGCGGCAGTCCGGTGGGATCTCGTAACGCACGACTCGGATGCACGTCAGGGCCCAAGGGTTTTGAAGCACCAATGGAGGTCTCCCATGACAAGCAAGCGTTCCTCCGGTTTACAAGTCCGTATCCTCAACGCCTTCGTCCTGTTCCTCGCAGCTCTCACCGTTTTGATCGCCTTTGCCGCCCCAGCGCCTCAAGCGGGTAGGGCTCACTCAGCCCCGGCTCAGCTCTTCGCATATGTGACGAACTCTGGCTCGAGTTCCGTTTCCGTGATCGACACAGCGACCAATACTGTCACGGCTACTGTCGGGGTCGAGGGCAGGCCCATCGGGGACGCCTTCACTCCCGATGGCTCCCGCGTCTACGTGGCGAATTCCGGCTCCGACTCGGTCTCAGTGATCGACACGGCGAGCAACACCGTAATTGCCACCATCGCCGATCCGTCCTTTCCTCAGGGATTGGCGATCACACCGGATGGATCTCACGTCTACACTGCGAATTCATTCTCCAACAACGTGGCCGTAATCGACACGGCGAGCAACACTGTGATCGCCACGATCGCCGCCGGCTCGGGCGCCGCCGGAGTTGCATTCACTCCCGATGGATCGCGTGCCTACGTCACCAATAACGGCACGGATACCGTCTCGGTGATTGACACTGCCACCGAGACCGTAATTGCTACCGTGGTGGTTGCGTTGGCTCCCGTCGGGGTGGCCATCACTCCAGATGGATCCCGTGCGTACGTGGCGAGCAACCTCGGCGGCTCCGTCTCGGTGATCGACACGGCTTCCAACGCGGTAATTGCGACGGTGGCAGTGGCCCAACCTGTTGTTGTCGCTATCACGCCGAACGGAACTCGTGCCTACGTGACCGATAACTCCTCCCTCAGCACCGGCTACGTCAGGGTGATCGACACGGCGACCAGCACTGTGCTCACCACCGTCGTGGTTGGAATCGACCCTCAGGACTTGGCCATCACTGCGGACGGAACCCACGTCTATGTCGCTTGTTTCAGCGCCAACTCCGTCTTTGTGATCGACACGTCTACCAACACGGTAACCGCCACGATAGCTGTTGGGGCCAACCCCGTGGGGGTGGCTATCACACCGGTCCCTCTCAACCCAACAGCCACCGCTCTTACCTCCAGCCGGAATCATTCCTTCTACGGTCAGCCCGTAACCTTCACCGCAACGGTCACAACCTCGGGGCCGATCGCCCCCACAGGCACAGTCAACTTCAGATCGGGTTCGCACGGAATCGGCACGGGCACGCTCAATGCCAGTGGTGTAGCCACCTTCACCACTTCAATTCTAAAACCCGGTCTCTACCGCATCACAGCGCTCTACAACGGGGACGCATCGAATCTACATAGCATGTCCGCTGTCCTGTACCAGGCAGTGAAGCGAAAATAGGAGCCCGGCTGGCATTCGTTCATACCTACTATTTCCTTGACAGCTGTTCCGCCCGGGCGCATCGTCCTGCTGTACCTCGCGATACGCCTCACCAGAGTCCTTCTCGGCAAGCCGATTCTGTCTGAGCGGGCCCTTCCTGTTATTCGGCGCAGTCCACGGACCCACTCCCGCCAATCCATCGTGGACGCAGAAGGAGATTGCCATGCGGACTCACGCACAACAAATGAGGTCTCCCATAACCCGCAAGCACGAGGTTCTTCGTGTGGCTCCCCTATTCCTTGCAATCTTTACAATTCTGGCGATTCTGATGGCCCTAGCCCAAGAACAGGGTGCGGGTCAGCTCAGAGCACCATCGTCCTCATCAACGCACAAAATTGCGGGCGCCAACTTCGCGAACATACCCTCTTTGCTGCCCGCGGTGAGCTACGACTCCGGTGGTGTCGCTCTAATGTCGGTGGCCGTAGCCGACCTTAATCGCGACGGCAAATCCGATGTAGCCGTGACAAATTGGTGCTCCAACAGTAGTAACTGCATCCCATACACGTGGGGCGGCAGTGGCTCGGTAGCCGTGCTGCTCGGCAACGGGGACGGAACCTTACAGGCAGCGGTAGCCTACGCTTCTGGCGGCACAAATCCTGTTTCTGTAGCCATAGCGGATGTGAATGGGGACCGCATGCCCGACCTTGTGGTGGCGAACCAGTGTGCCGATGGCACTAATTGCGCAGGGGGTGGCTCTGTGGGAGTGCTGCTGGGCAAAGGCAACGGAACGTTTCAGGTTGCGAAAAGCTACAACTCAGGTGGGTATCTAGCACAGTCGGTGGCGATCGCGGATCTAAATGGCGACGGCAAGCCGGACGTGGCGGTCGTGAACTGGAGCCAGACTAATGTGTGTTCTCTCGGCACGTGTACAGTCGGGGTGCTGCTGGGCAACGGCGACGGAACGTTCCAGGCGGCGGTGAACTACTCCGCGGGAGGGAGCGGAGGGAGCAGCATAGCCGCTACAGATGTCAATGGCGACGGCAGAGCCGACCTGCTGGTGATCGCGGGTGAAACCGTGGGCGTTTTACTCGGCAACGGAGATGGCACCTTTCGGCCCGTAGTCACCTATGACACGGGCGCAGTGTCCCCGGTTTCGTTGGTAAGCGCGGATCTGAACGGGGAGGGGAGGCCTGATCTGGTGATAGGTCACGTCTTGACGTGCGTCCAATCGGCCTGTACCGACGGCCCGGTGGGAGTACTAGCAGGTAACGGCGACGGAACCTTCCGCCCTGCGGTGATCTACGATGTGACCACGGCCTTCCCTATAGCGAGTTCATCCTACCCGGTGGCTGTAGCGGATATGAATGGTGATGGGAAA
The DNA here is from genome assembly GCA_003225555.1 of Acidobacteriota bacterium. Taxonomy (GTDB): domain Bacteria; phylum Acidobacteriota; class Terriglobia; order Terriglobales; family Acidobacteriaceae; genus Sulfotelmatobacter. Next base: position 59,945 of record QIAM01000011.1, read on the forward strand.
CCCGACCTGGTGGTAGGAGGCGCTAATTCTAACAACATCGCCGCGCTGCCGGGCAATGGCGATGGAACCTTCCAGTCAGCGGCAATCTACAGTTCAGGGGACGGATTTCCCGCCGGAGCGGTGGCGGCGGCCGATCTGAATGGCGACGGCAAGCCGGACTTAGTGGTTGGGCACGTATTCGCGAATGGTAGTTCCGAAGGCCTGGTCAGCATTCTGTTGAACAATACCCCCTTCAAGAACTCCACGACCACCACTCTGACCTCGTCGCTGAATCCCTCGATCTACGGTCAGAAGCTAACATTCGCCGCGACCGTTACCTCCTCCGGTTCAATCCCGCCGACCGGGACAGTCCGGCTCACCTGGAGCATCTACACGATTGACCGGGCGACTCTTAGCAGCGGTGTGGCCACTTTCACCAAATCAGAGCTCCACGCCGACACAATTCCACTGACGGCAGTCTATGTAGGCGACGCGGCCAATCACGGCAGCACGTCCGCCATCCTGACTCAGGTGGTGACGCAGGCCACGAGCACCGCCACCCTCACTTCGTCACCGAACCCGTCGACGAAAGGTCAGGCGGTGACCTTCACTGCGACGATTTCATCGCCAACAGTGACCCCCACGGGACCAGTCACTTTCACGGCAGAAAACAGGGTGTTGGGGACCGCTCAACTCAGCGGCGGCAAAGCAATATTCACGACTTCTTCGCTGTTCGCAGGATCAACCACGGTCACAGCGACTTACTACGGAGATTCAAACATCGCCAAGAGCGCCGCATCCGTCATCCAGACCGTGCAGAACTAGCACCGCCGTCCCCGGGCAGCTGTCCGGTGGGATCTCGTAACGGGCGACTTGGACGCACGTCAGGGCCCCTGGGGGTTGAGTACCAAAGGAGGTCTCCCATGACCAGCAAGCGTTCCTCCGGTATACAAGTCTGTATCTTCAGCACCTTCGTTCCGTTCCTCGCAGTTCTGACCGTTCTAATCTCCTTCGCCGCCCCAGTCCAACAGGCGCACACCGGTCAAGCCTCTGCGAAGCCTTCCGCGGCTTTTGCGTCAACGCAGTCCGGGGCGCTCGCGCAAGCGGTGCTTGCGTCGCCGCGCACAGTTGGTAGTGCTGAGCGAGTTGCTGAGACGCGCTTGCAAACGAAGCGACACGACGCCGGCGTGATGACCTCAGCTAATTCACTATCTTTCCTGCCAGCGGTCACCTACGACCCAGGCGGCCAATCATTGTCCGTCGCGATCGCTGATCTGAATGGAGACGGCAAGCCCGACTTGGTGGTGACGAATGCTGGGTTTGCAGAGGGCGTAATCGGTGTATTGCTAGGCAAAGGTGACGGCACCTTCCTGCCGGTTGTGACCTACAACACGGGCGGGGATTTGGCCTACTCGGTAGCAGTCGCGGATGTAAACGGTGACGGCAAGCCTGATCTGTTAGTGGCAGACTGCGGCCTGATCGGAATTAATGTCTGTAACCACAGCAATGGGCTCGTAGGCGTCTTGCTGGGCAATGGCGATGGTACCTTCCAGCCCGTGGTGACTTACGACTCGGGTGGAAGCACTACGGTGTCAATAGCAGTTGCGGACGTCAACGCTGATGGCAAACCTGACGTGGTGGTCGCGAACGAGTGCGGCAACACTAGCACCTGTGCAGATGGTTCAGTGGGCGTGCTTTTGGGTAACGGCGACGGCACGTTTCAGAAGGCAACGACCTATGATACGAAATACGCCATAGACTCCGTTGCCGGCGCCGATGTAAACGGCGATGGCAAGCTCGACCTGTTGGTGGCGAGCGGTGGGAACAGTCGGGTGGGCGTCCTCTTGGGTAACGGCGACGGAACTTTCCAGCCGGTAGTAATTTACGAATCGGGGGGAATTGGCTCCCATTCCGTAGCGGTCGCGGACGTGAACGGGGACGGCAAGCCCGACCTAGTGGTGGCGAATATATGTGACACAAGCGCCAATTGTGCCCACGGTTCAGTGAGTGTGCTGATGGGCAATGGAGATGGAACATTCCAAACGGCGGTGAGCTACGACCCGGGTGGAACTGGTGCCTGGTCGGTAGCGGTCGCGGACGTGAACGGGGACGGCAAGCCCGACCTAGTGGTGGCGATCTTCTTCTACAACACAGTGGGAGTATTGCTGGGCAATGGCGACGGTACCTTCCAGGCAGCGACGACCTACGGCTCGGGTGGAAATTATCCCTCTTCGGTAGCGGTCGCAGATCTGAACGGGGACGGATTGCTCGACGTCGCAGTGGCGAACTTCTGTGGCGGCAGCGGCCTCAACTGTCTGCCTGGCAAACTGGGCGTGCTCCTGAACAACACTGTCGAACTCCAATCCACCACGACCACCCTCACCACTAGCCAGAATCATTCCTTCTACGGCCAGCCCATAACTTTCACGGCAACGGTCACGACCTCTGGCTCCATCGCCCCCACAGGCACAGTCAACTTCAGATCGGGTTCGTACGGAATCGGCACCGGCACGCTCAATGCCAGCGGTGTAGCCACCTTCACCACCTCACTCCTAAAACCCGGTCTCTACCGCATCACCGCGCTCTACAACGGGGACGCATCGAATCTACACAGCATCTCCGCCGTCCTGTACCAGGCAGTGAAGCAAAAATAGGAGCGCGGCACGGTTTTCGGCATCGGGATCGGCGAGGATGAGCGCCGCAGAGAAGTACCAGAAGTACCAGAAGTACCAAAGGAGGTCTCCCATGACCAGCAAGTGCTCCTTCGGTATACAAGTCCATATCCTCAGCACGTTCGTGCCGTTGCTCGCGGCTCTGACCGTTCTGATCGCCTTCGCCGCCCCAGCCCAGCAAGCAGTGGTCGGCCAGCACTTCCCGAAGTTTTCCGCTGCGCACACGAGTGCAGGGCAGTCTCAGAGGCCCGCCGTGGTTGCTGAACAGCTGCAAGCGAGCACATCGCAACCGCTGCATCGGCCAAACTTGGCAGCAGTTAACTCCGAGCGCAATGAGATCCCCGGCGATGTGGTAACGGCTCGCGCTGCCCCTGGAAGCTCCGTTTCCTTTCTTCCGGTCGTCACCTACGACCCAGGCGGCCAATCATTTTCCGTTGCGATCGCTGATCTGAATGGAGACGGCAAGCCCGACTTGGTAGTGACGAATGCTGGACTTGCAGAGGGTGTAATCGGCGTGTTGCTAGGCAAAGGTGACGGCACCTTCCTGCCGGTTGTGACCTACAACTCGGGCGGGGATTATGCCTATTCGGTAGCAGTCGCGGATATAAACGGTGACGGCAAGCCTGATCTGTTAGTGGCAGACTGCGGCCTGATCGGAATTAATGTCTGTAACCACAGCAATGGGCTCGTAGGCGTCTTGCTGGGCAATGGCGATGGTACCTTCCAGCCCGTGGTGACTTACGACTCGGGTGGAAGCACTACGGTGTCAATAGCAGTTGCGGACGTCAACGCTGATGGCAAACCTGACGTGGTGGTCGCGAACGAGTGCGACAACAGCAACACGTGTGCAGATGGTTCAGTAGGGGTGCTTTTGGGTAACGGCGACGGCACGTTTCAGAAGGCAACGACCTATGATACGAAATACGCCATAGACTCTGTTGCCGTCGCCGATGTAAACGGCGATGGCAAACCAGACTTGCTGGTGGCTAACAACACTAACAACACTGTGGGTGTGTTGCTGGGCAACGGCGACGGTACCTTCCAGTCGGCGGTGACTTATAGCTCGGGTGGGAACATCCCCCTCTCGGTGGCGATCGCGGATGTTAACAAGGATGGCAAGCCCGACCTAGTGGTGGCGAATATATGTGACACAAGTAGCAATTGTGCCCACGGTTCAGTGAGTGTGCTGCTGGGCAATGGCGATGGAACATTCCAAACGGCGGTGAGCTACGACCCGGGTGGAACTGGTGCTTGGTCGGTAGCGGTCGCAGACGTGAACGGGGACGGCAAGCCCGACCTAGTGGCGGCGATCTTCTTCTACAACACGGTGGGAGTATTGCTGGGTAATGGCGACGGTACCTTCCAGGCGGCGACGACCTACGGCTCGGGTGGAAATAATCCCACTTCGGTAGCGGTCGCAGATCTGAACGGGGACGGATTGCTCGACGTCGCGGTGGCGAACTTCTGTGGCGGCAGCGGCTGTCTGCCTGGCAAGCTGGGCGTGCTCCTGAACAACACCGTCGAACTCCAGTTCACGACGACCACTCTCACCTCTAGCCAGAATCATTCCTTCTACGGTCAGCCCGTAACCTTCACCGCAACGGTCACCACCTCTGGCTCCATCGCCCCCACAGGCACAGTCAACTTCAGATCGGGTTCGCACGGCATCGGCACCGGCACGCTCAATGCCAGTGGTGTAGCCACCTTCACCACTTCACTCCTAAAACCCGGCCTCTACCGCATCACCGCGCTCTACAGCGGGGACGCATCGAATCTACACAGCATCTCCACCGTCCTGTACCAGGCAGTGAAGCGAAAATAGGAGCGCGGCTACATTAGCGCATCCACCAGACGTGGGAGTCTCGCCCTCGACTATACTGGTGCCCTATCCCATGAAACTCTCCGTCGTCATGCCCGTATACAACGAGCGAGCCACCCTGCGCGATGTGGTCGGCAGAGTGCTGGCCGTGCCGTTGGATGTCGAACTCATCTGCGTGGATGACGGCTCATGCGACGGCTCCCGCGAAATCCTGGGCGAACTGCGGGCCCAACATCCTCAGATTCGAGTTCTCCTTCAGCCCAAGAATATTGGCAAGGGAGCCGCTCTGCGTCGCGGCATCCAGGAATCGACCGGCGATTTCGTCGTCATCCAGGACGCCGATCTCGAATACGATCCCGCCGAATATCCCTTGCTGCTCAGCCCGCTGATTCAGGGCAAAGCCGACGTGGTTTATGGTTCCCGATTCCTCGGCAGCGGCCCGCACCGGGTGCTGTACTTCTGGCATTCCGTGGGAAACTCGATTCTGACCTTGCTCTCCAACGCGCTAACGAACATGAACATGACCGACATGGAAACCTGCTACAAGGTTTTCCGCCGTCAGGTCATTCAGTCGATCCCCATTGAGGAAAATCGCTTCGGCTTCGAGCCCGAGATCACGGTCAAAATCGCCAAGCGCCGCCTCCGCGTCTACGAAGTCGGCATCAGCTATTGGGGACGCACGTACGAAGAAGGGAAGAAGATCGGATGGAAAGACGGCATGCGTGCCCTCTGGTGCCTGCTCAAGTACAGCCTCAAGGAACCGCGTCTGAGCCCAAGGCCCGAGCCGCAAGCGCAGGGAACCAAACCCGCGCAGGAGCCTCAACGCACCGGCGACTCCCGGGCTTAATTATGCAGGCGGACGGATTCAACCCTATGCAATGTCCGATAACAGGTATTATGTAAAGTAATGAGAATCAGCATTCAATTGCGGTGCTTAAAGAGTCTCTCGTGTTCGTGAGGCCTTACCGGCGGGATATTGACTTTACTGACCGCTGAGAGCTGACAGCTGATAGCTGCCTCATCTACATCTTGTACTTCCCTAGATCCTCATCATTCAGGCCTTCGAGCCACTTCCGAAGCTCTTCGCTGGTCACGCGATCCGACATGTTCGCCGCCAGCTTTGAGTTCTTCAAAACCAGATCATCCACGAAGATTGGACAATCCACGCGCAGCGCCAACGCCAGCGCATCCGAAGGCCGCGAATCGATGCTGATCACATCGCCGCTGCGCTCCAGCCAAATGACCGCGTAAAACGTATCCTCCCGCAGTTCCGTGACAACCACCTTGTGCACCTGCGTCTCCAGCCCGGTCAGAACGTTCTTGATCAGATCATGCGTCATCGGCCGCGGCGTGCTGACCTTCTCCATTTCCAAGGCAATGGCATTCGCCTCATAAACTCCTACCCAGATGGGCAAAACCGTATCGCCGGCCACATCCTTCAGGATCACGATTGGCGTATTGGTCACGGGATCCATCATCAGCCCCCGGATTGTCATTTCTACCTCCATCGTGACCTCCTGATTTTTCACTTATATCACCATTTGTCCGAGCAGGCTGTTGGGGAAAGTGCTGAGAATCGTCACGTCGGCGTACGTTCCCACCTTGGGAGTGGCATCGTCGGGGGCGGTGAAATTCAAGGTCTTGTTCTGTGAAGTTCGGCCGATCCATTGCCCGCGGGCCTGGTTATGACCCTCAACCATTACCTCAGATGTTTTTCCTATGTGTTTCTTGTTTTGGTTGATCTGGATCTCACGCTGCCTCGACATCAGTACCTCCAGCCGCCGGGCTTTTTCCTGATCGGAGATCGCATCCTCGAGCTCCAGAGCGGGAGTATTCGGCCGTGGCGAGTACTTGAAAGTGAACACGCCGTCGTAGCCGACCTCCTCGAGCAGGTTCAAGGTTTGCTCGAAGTCTGCCTCGGTCTCGCCGGGGAAGCCCACGATCACGTCCGTGGTAATGCTGATTTCCCGCGTGGCGGCTTTCATCCAGCCGATACGTTCGAGATATTGCTCGCGCGTGTAGAGCCGCTGCATCGCATCGAGCACGTGATTCGATCCGCTCTGCACCGGCAGGTGGACGTGATCGCAGAGTGTCGGCGTAGCATCGATCGCCTCGACAATGTCCCGTCCAAAATCTCGCGGGTGCGAGGTTGTGAACCGCACGCGCCTCATGCCAGGCACTTCTCCCACCGCAGCAAGCAGTTCCGCGAAAGACTTCTTCCCTGCCGGATCCTTGTACGAGTTAACGTTCTGTCCGAGGAGCTGAATTTCGGAGTAGCCCAGATCGACCAACTGCCGCGCCTCCGCCAGCACCGACTCGGACGTCCGGCTGCGCTCCTTGCCGCGCGTGAACGGCACCACGCAGTAAGCGCAGAACTTGTCGCATCCTTCGATGATGGTGATGTAACCGCGGTAAGGATTTGTGCGCGCCGTGAATTCCGTCTCAAAACATTCGTCGGTCTGCCGATCATCGAGCCCGGTAGCGCGCTTCCCTGCTTCAATCTGCACCAGCATCTCGGGCAGATTTCGATAAGAAGCCGAGCCGCACACCAGCGAGACGTGCGGCGCGCGCTCGAAAACTTTGTCGCCTTCCTGCTGCGCCACGCAGCCCAGCACGCCGAACCTCTTGCCCTGCGCCTGCAACTTCTTGAAATCCGCGAGCCGATGGAAAACCTTCTGCTCGGCTTTGTCCCGGATGGAGCAGGTGTTGTACAGAATCAAATCGGCCTGCTCAACCGTCTCCACCTGCCGATACCCTTGCTGCACCAGCGTGCCAATGACCTTCTCCGAGTCATGCACGTTCATCTGGCAGCCAAAGGTTTCGAGGTAAAAGGTCTTTTGCGTATCTCCGGACATATATGAAGTCAGTATAACGCGGGTAGCATCAGCTTTACCCTTGACTGCTGCCCCGGTTTGGAGCACAATCCGCCGCATAAGTCCGCGCTTCTGCCAGCATTTCTCCCAGGAAGCACGCCCGCTGAAGCGCAGCTTCGGTTTCCCCCGAATACAAAATCCGGTTAGACAGAACTGGGCCGAACAGGCTGGCAGTGCCCCGGTCGGGCGCTGAGACACGCTATGAGGACAATCTTGAAGGAGGTCTCTATGAAGATCCCAACGAGTATCAACGATAATCGGGATATTTCTTCCCATTTAGACGGCACCCCCGCCGATATCTTCCGTCGACTGACAGAAGTCGTACAGCTCGCCGGCAAGTATGGGCTGGCAACCGTCATATTTGCTTTTCCCGTAGTGATGGGGTGCTATGGCCTGTATTTTCTCTGGCTCGCGGTCAGCACCCCTGAAGTCAACATGGGCAAGGCCATGGTTGGGATGTTTACGACCCTGGTTGGCCCCGGTCTGACTATCCTCCTGCTTTACGTTTTCACGTGGTTGGAGTTGTGGGAAAAATTGCTTCAACGAAAAGGAGCAAAAACTCACGCCAAAGCTGCTTGAGTAGCGCCCCCGCACACGATCAACTGCGCCGCGGACAGACGGCGCAGCGGACTGTGAGTTCCGTGCATCGGCCCAAAGCCCGCGTGTAGAAAGATACCCCGTCCGCGAGTCAACTGGGTCTGCCCTGAGCTTGTCGAAGGGAGTGTCTGACCCGCACCGGCAAAGTCAACATCAGGGGCGGCGGACGAGGGCGTCCCGCCCTACGCGAAAAAATCATTGGAGTGGCCAGAGAACGTGTGGGAGACTGGGGCACGGAAAACAACGATGCGAACTCTGCAAATTCTGAGCGGGATTGCGGTGCTGCTGCTGGCGCTGCACTTTGTCCACGTGCTGCACCATTTCTACGTTGAGACACCTCACGACAATCCCATTTTTTGGGCGGGGATGGTGACCGCCGCGGTGATAGAGGGCCTCGCCTTTGTTGGAGGATTCATGCTGCTGCGGCGCAGCCGCTGATCGTGTGGGGCGGGCGCCTCGCGCGCCGCTTTTGGCTCTGATCTTAATTTGACTTGCCCCTAGGCTCGCTTGCGCCCTTCGCCGCAAATCAAAGGCAACATCAACGGCGGCGGGCGAGGCGCCCGCCCCACATCCAACCCCTACATCCAACCAAAAGAATCAGCCAAGGATCGACGCGGATTCTCGCCGATTGATTTCGAGCTCCACCTTGTTATCTAGCTTGAGCTCTCCACGAACTTCTTGAGCTGTTCGACGACTCCCGTCCAGCCGCCGCTGTACGGTTCTGACCGAAAACAAAATCAACGTCAAGAGCGGCGGACAGAGCCTGCCCTGAGCTTGTCGAAGGGGGTGTCCGCTCCACACAGGTCCAGGAACGCCTGGTGGACGCGGGTGTCTTCGGAGAGTTCGGGATGGAAGGTGGCCGCCATGACTCTTCCCTGCCGGACGGCAACGGGATCGGCGCCTTCGGTGGCCAGAATCTCGACTTCCGGCCCGACCCGCTCGATTTTAGGCGCGCGGATGAAGACCATTTCCAGCGGTGAGTCGCCTGACTTACCTTGAAGAAGCTTGCCTTCACGAATCGAGCTGTCGATCTGGCGTCCGTAGGCGTTGCGGCGGATGCGGATGTCGATGGCGGCGAGTCCAGCCTGCTTTGGATTTTCGACTTCGGTGGCCAGCAAGATCGCACCAGCGCAGGTGCCGAACGTCGGCTTCAGGCGCACGAACTGCTTCAGTTTCTCGAACCCGACTTCGCCGAGCAGTTTGAGGAACGTGCCGGACTCGCCCCCGGGGATGACCAAGCCGTCGATGTCGTCGAGTTGCTCGGGCTTTTTGACGAGCACAACTTCAGCGCCCAGCTCCTCGAGCCGTTTTCGGTGGGCGTCGAAATCGCCCTGGAGGGCAAGGACACCGATCTTCATGCTGATTTTGATTTTACTGGATGGGTTTCCTGGGCGGTATGTTCCCGCGCCGACGAGGCCTCATTCATTGGACGTGCTAAGAAACTTTCAACCACTCCCGCACGCAGAAAATTCGAAGCCTCCTCTAAATCATGGACTGCGGAAAAGATAAGTACCTCTCTACCTGGCTCCGCATGATCTAGCTACAGTGGGAGCGCGCTGGGAAAGCGCGTCTGGAAATCCAGCAGGCCGATCCAATCGGGCGTGATGGTAACGCGAACCATCGATGAGATCATTTGCTCCAGCTGTGCCACCCAGGCTTTGCCCTGCTCCGGTCCAAAGTAGCGCTCCGCAGCCAGGGCATATTCGGGCACGACTCCTTCTACGGATTCCAGACGCGCCGTGCCGCGAACCAGAAGCACTTTGTGGGGAAATACGTTGTCGTCGATGGTCAGTGAGATTCTTGGATTCTTGGCAAGAGCCTTTACCTTGGGCGCCTTGGGAGGCGTACCCAGTATGAAGTCGCGTCCATTCCAGTGAAACCAGATGGGAATCACCCGCGGCGTGCCATCGGTAGCGATATAAGCCAGGCGGGCAGGGATTTTTGATGCCAGCAGATCCTTCGCGGCGGGATGCTGCAGCAGGCCAAGGTCCCCTTGTTTCACGGGCATGATTCGCTCCCCTTGCGGCCAACCGGAATAAGCCGAGTCACGGACTCGGCGCCAGAAGTATAACTCTGGACCTCGCGTCGAAATCAAAATCCTAAGCGATTGAGAGTTGGGAATGCCCACCCCCTTCGGCGTTGCTTAGGGCAGGCGCTTGCAAAGAACGCAAGGATTGCGCGAGGGAAAAGTTAGCCACCCGCCTCCGTTGTGGCGCGGCACAGGTGGGCCAGTCCCCGCTGGTTTTGCCGTCCAGGAATCTGCTACTATTTCCGCCGCCGGCGAATAGCCCATCGTTCATTCCCGGAGGTTTCCATGCAACACCGCCTCACTCTGCTCGCTTCAGTCCTGGCGTCAACTCTCTGTTCCACTCTGCTGATGGCCCAAACCCCGTCCGGGCCCTGCACTGAGAAAGCCATCCGCGAAGCCATTCAGAAGAACACCATCAAATACACGGAGGACACGTTTTTCTGGTCGGGCGCATTTGACAAGCCACTGATCGGCAACGCCGCAGCGGAAGCGGCTTCTAAAAAGGTTGGAGAAGTGAGGAAGCATGAGGTCCCGGTCGAGCAGCCTCAACGCATCGTGGTTTCCAGCGCGGGCGATATGGCTTACGAATACGGTACCGGTTCTATCAGCTTCGAAGAACGCAAGACCGGCAAACATATCTCATTCCAGATTGGATACGTTCGCGTCTGGAAGTCCGCGGACGGGGAGTGCAAGGCCGCAGCCTCAATGTTCAAGCCCATAGAAAGTACAGTCCAGACCAAGTAACCGCGAGGGCGAGCCTACACAGCGGCTGCAGATGCCAATTCTGGTGACTGCTTTGCAGGAGCGAGCACTATCAGGGCCACACCGATGATACTAAACACAGCGGCGGCGACCAGCAGACCTCTGCGTTCGTTCGAAAGGTGGACTGCCATAACCGCCATAACAGCGCCATGAGCAAAACTGGACCACGCGGCGAAAGCGATTACGCTGCGATTCGCCGAGGGGTTACGCGCTGCCAACAGCAGGAAAATCCCGAGCGTGACATAGAGGCTAAGCATCATCGGCAAAGCGTCTTCCTTATTCGCTTGCCAACCACTTCGTACAGACGTCACCAGGGGATAAACGCCAGCCGAAAAGATCAATCCCACCACCACCAATAAAATCTTCAGCGCCCGTTCACGGTTCATGGTTCCCTCCTGTTCCCAGCGCACGGCGACGTGGGGACTTGGAATTGCCTCAGATGCCGGCGTACCACGAGTAGCCGGCTCCCGGCGAGCCCGAGCCCAGACCGTCACCGATATTTTTCATCGTGTCCGTGACGGTGATCCGCGAAAGATATTTCAGGCTCTTGTACCCGAGCTGGCGCGCCACTTTCAGGCGGACTGGGGCTCCGTGATCCAGGGGCATCTCCTGGCCGTTCATGCCGTAGGCGAGAAACGTCTGTGGATGCAGCGCGTCCGGAATGTCGAGGCTGTCCCACCACTTGTCGAAGGTAAAGAAGAAAACCCACTTCGCCTGCGGCTGCACACCAACGGAGTGCAACACATCCGAGAGGCGGGCGCCTCTCCACTCCGCAATGAAGGACCAGCCCTCCTCACAGGCCTGATGCGTGATCTGGCTGTGCGAAGGAAAGCGTTTGAGGTCGGCGACAGAGAAAGATGACGGACGATCGACCAACCCATCAATCGTCAGCTTCCAGTCCGCAAAGCCTCCGGCCAGCAAGCGCTGGTAGGCGTCGACTTCGGGATGCTTGCCGTTCACCGGGATCACTTTCGAAATCTGGCTGCGGTCAAATTCCCGCGCGAGCGAGTGGCCAGACGTCAAGACTCGATGGGCCGCGTAGGTAAGAGTTTCCCCAACGCCGTAGATGCCGCCATGGTCGGGCGGAATAAGGTTGTAGCGCTTGGCAAGGTAAGCCGCGACTCCCAGGCCGGAGGCGCCGGCCGCAGCCGCCAGTCCGGTCGTAATCAGTTTGCGGCGGGTGAGCAGGACACTCATGAGCCCTCCTCTTCAATGTGCGATGGCTTGCTGCGAGGTCGCGCCGAGAGCCGACCCGTAATCATCGGCCAGGTCCGCGACGCGAAACCAGCTCGAAAAACCATGGCCACGTGGACCAGAACAAAAAGCACAATCGCGATGGTGGTGAAGAAATGAATCGTGCGCGCCGACTGCTGGCCGCCCAACACGGTCGCCAGCCAGGAAAAAACTGAAGTGACCGCCGGAGACATGGCAAGTCCCGTCCAGATGATCAGCGGAAAGAGCACAAACACCACACCCAGGTACGACAACCGCTGCACCACGTTGTAGCTGAGCGCTTCTTCCTCCGTAGGCCGAGTGAGCCGCAGGTGGCGGGAGATCAAACGCCACGACAAGCTATCTCGTGTGGGCAGCAAGTGTTTGCGAAAGTGCCGGCTGAAAAGTCCAAAGAGACCGTAAAACAGCCCGGTGAGGACGCAGACCCAGGCAAAGGTGAAATGCAGGTAACGGCCGGGGCCGCGGATCGGAACATCCAATACGAACGGCAGCGGCAGATCGATCAGAGACGGCCCTTCCCTGGCGCCGGTCTCACCCCAGTAAAGACGCGGGTGAGCCAGGAGAATGGCGATCCCACTCAACAGCAAAACAAAGACACTTACCGCCGTGATCCAGTGAGTGATGCGCACCACCGCCGAGTGCCGCGGAGGATTCGATGCATCCGCCTCAGCGATCGGGATTTCTCGAAGATGCGCAGCTTCCGCCATCGGTATTGCGGCGGATGTTAGCACGGGCCCGTAGGAGATAGCTAGAGTTGCAACGCACTGGGAAAGCGCGTCTGGAGATCCAGCAGGCCGATCCAAATCGGGCGTGATAGTAACGCGAACCATCGATGAGACCATCTCCCCAAGCTGTGCCACCCAGGCTTTACCCTGGTCCGGTCCGAAGTAGCGCTCGGCAGCCATGACCACAGGTTCTTCCGGATCACATCCTATTGAGTGCTGGGGTGCCCCATGTCTCGCTTCTTTTGCGAGACATGGGACGGGCAACCCCCGTCCTCGATGTTCACATGTCACAGACATTCCCGGCGCTCCTTTCTTAGTCTCTGGTCATGGTGCAAGCTCTGCACCGCTTCTATGGTGGGCGAGATTTACATTTTCTGACGTTCCGTTGCTATCAACGACAGCAATCCTTCAACAGCGCTTCACGCTGCGATCTATTTCTGCAAATCCTTGAACGAGTACGACGGCGCTATCGGCTAGTCGTTTTCGGATATGTAGTCATGACCGAGCACGTGCACTTATTGGTGAGCGAGCCGCAGCGGGCGACTCTGGCGACTGCAATCCAGGCGTTGAAGCTTGGAGTAGTTCGTAGTTTGGAGGGCAGCGGCGTTCCCATGTCTCGCAAAAACAGCGAGACATGGGGGCACCCCCAGTGTTGATGGTCCCAGAAAACCAAATCGCTTCTGGCAGGCGCGGTTTTATGATTTCAATGTTTGGACGGAGAAGAAGCGAATTGAGAAGCTGCGCCACATTCATCGCAATCCGGTGGCGCGGGGGACTAGTGGATTCGCCGGAGCAGTGGCATTGGAGCAGCTTTCGCTGGTATTCCTCAGGCGAGGTGGGGCCAGTCCGGATTAACGATACCGACATTTTGGTGATGACCATTCGCCCACCTGCAGCGTGATCGGATCGTGTCTCCCCACCCGTCATTTCTGAGATGGGATGTCTGAGATGGGGGGGAGTAGTCCGAGACCTGGGGTACCCGGCTTAAGCTGTGGGCCACACCCAGTGGTAGTATTTCGTGGAAAAAGCTTCCATCTCGAGTAACACGGGGGTGCATGTGGCAGGCGTATCGATTCCCATAGACACCAAAACAGAGGACAACTCGCGTGAGGCGCGTCTCGCAACTCTGGAACGACCGTTCGGCTGGAGAACGAGCATGACCTGGAAGGAGTTCTCCAAACCTTCGGTAATACGGCGCAATATGACGACGAGGCGTGGGGCAAGCACTATAAAGGCATTGACGAAGTTCGCCAGTTTTATGAGCAGTTGATGAAAGCGCTGCCTGACCTGGAGATCGAGAAATTGCGCCGGCACGTCACAGCAGATGCAATTTTGCTTGAAGTCATGATTCGCGGAACGCAATTGGGGGAATGGCGCGGTCTACCGGCGACAGGGAGGCGAGTCGAAGTCCCGCTTTGCGGAGTCTATACGTTCCGTTCCGATGATCGTCTTGCCGGGGAAAGAATCTGTTACGACCGGGCGACGGTATTGCGACAACTCGGCGTCTTCCATGACCCGCAAAGTGTATTGGGGCAGCTCTGCACTCTGGCCACTCATCCGGTGACGATCGCGCGAGCGCTTGCAAGGAAAGTTTTGCGAAGGTGACCGGTTCGGCAGCTCAGAAGTCCCGCCCGTCGGATTCTGCTTACTTTGCACTACAAAGTTATTTGTGATAAGGTTACTTATGATCTTGTGCTACAGCGTCAGTAGGTCGAAAGTGACTTCATCTCAAATTTAGGACTTTCCTGTGAACCAAGCTGCTCCTTTGCCGTTGAGCGTTCAGATTCGTAACCGGTCCCGCTCCATGGGACTGAAGCTGCTTGTTGTCAGCTTCCTCGCCCTGCTTATGGCAATTCCGGCCATATTCGTAAGCAGTGTTGTGGAGGAACGGACTACGAAAGCCAAGGACGTAGTCCAGGAGGTCAGCAGCCGAGTGGGCGGGGCCCAGACCTTTCTTGGGCCCGTGCTTGCGATTCCGTACAGCGTCCCGCCGGCCTTTAAAGGCGCTTCTTCCGCGACTGGTGTGTACGTGGTATTCCCCACTCAAGGTGATGCCGCTGTAAAGGTCCGCACCGAGGAGCGCCGTCGTTCTCTTTTCAAGGTCCCAGTCTTTCAGGCGGATTTGAAGTTCGATGCGGCATTTGATCTTGCTGGAGTGCCCGCGGCGGCGCCCCCAGATGTTCTGCTTGACTGGTCCCGCGCGGCAATTGTGATTGGTGTTAGTAACGCTCACGGAGCCCTGACGGATGGCACTCTGACAACGAATGGTAAGACCGTCACTCTCGTCCCGGCAGAAAACATCGGTGACGCGAATAGTGAGTCGAGCCTGCCGTTAACCTATTTTGGTGTACGAGCATCCGATGTCGCCCAACCTAATGCCACGTTTCGCGTAAGCGCAGCCTTACGCTTTTCTGGCGCGCAGCGGATTGCCGTCCTTCCTTAGGGCAAGACCTCGCATGTGACGATAGAAGGAGACTGGCCGAGCCCCGGTTTCGACGGGGGCTTTGTACCACTCAAGCGTACCGTTTCTTTGCAAGGGTTCACTGGGGAGTGGTTGGTACTTTTCATTGCCCGCGGCGTTCGCGCCGAGGGCACCAACACCGCGGTAAGCACGTTCGACAGCGCGGCTTTCGGGGTCTCATTTATCGAAGTGGCGGACCCGTACCAGTCGGTCAACCGTTCGCTCAAATACCTGCCACTGTTTGTGGGATTGGTATTTCTCTCGTACTTTGTCTTCGAAGTCACGGCCCACAAGCGGGTCCATCCTGCTCAGTATGTTCTGGTAGGCGTGGCACAACTGATCTTTTATTTGCTCTTGCTCTCGCTGGCTGAACGGATTGGTTTTGACTGGGGCTTCCTGTTGGCGGGCACTGCTACCGTAATTCTGCTTTCGGCCAACACAAAATGGATTTTTGCCAGCCGAGCGCAAGGCTTGCGCGCTCTCGTAGTCTTTAGCTTGCTTTACTTCTTTATCTACCTCCTATTGCGTCTCGAGGATAACGCTCTCTTGGTGGGTGCAGTGGCGAGCTCCCTCGCGGTTGCGGCGGTAATGTATTTCACCCGCAACATCGATTGGTATAGCTCCATAGCGGCAGGGGGCGAGCAAGCACCTCCGATCAAGGAGAAGAACGTCGTTTAGGCGGATTGGCGGAGCGCAAGCGCTGGACCGGTTGCTGTGCCTAGCCGTTCGTTTGTTGTAAGGAAATCCGAGTACAGACAGGACGCTGCCCAAGACTTTCCGGAATGGGTCGCAAAAAGTAATACGTTTGGGGGCCCTTTAGAGTTATCGGGTATCCCCTCTTTCCATCCCGCTCGTAAAACATCTTGAAGTCCTTGAGGTGGGCAGCGGTCAACTCGCGGGCGGCGTTACATATATCGGGTCGCTCTGGAACGGCAATGGGCATGCAGTGTGGACAGTAGTTGAGGAAGGAGGGGAGGAGCAGAACGATTCCTGACTCGATCAGTGGACGTAACTCGAGGACGCAGACGAGGTCCCTGTAGAAGTGGTACCTTGTGTCATCTTCGTCGTCTTCGTGAGGCTGGCACAAACTGTACCGGGAGAAGAACCCGGTCGCAATAAAGCGAAGAGTAGCGCGCGAGTGTGGCAATCTTCTCGAGGCGACATTCTAGGGCGTCGCAGACGGACTCCCCTCGGAGGGACGCCCCTGCAAGAAAGTTAAACGCAGACAAGCTCTCGTCATCCGTGATCACGCCGCCGCTTTCTACCATCCGCGAGTCTGCAGCATGTGCGCCTCATCCATCCCCGCGACGGCCAGGCCCTTCATCGCCCCCACCAGTTCCCCGCTGACCTCAAGTAATACTTTAGGGTCGTTGAAGTGGGTTGCGGCTTTGACGATGGCGCGCTTCTCGGCTTGTTCGAACTTGAGGCGTGCAGAGTCTTCACGCGCGAGCGATACGTTTGTCGTTCGTGACCGCCGCTTTCGGGTTGCGGAAGTGGTGAGCCAGCCGAGAATCTGTGTCTTCCAGTCCGATGAAGCCCTGGTGGCCAATCAGCCTCCAGACTCCATATACCGCAACCACTGCCAAACCAGAGTAGATTCCGAGAACCTGCAACAAAGCCAGCATAAGTCATCCTTTGCCAAAGAAAACGTAGAGGTGAGTGGGCATGAGCGCGATGGTCGCGACCCAACTTACAATCACTCCCCACACAGGATATTTTACCGCAGAACGGTCTGTGGGGTTATATCTCCAGGATGCCTTTCGGTGCTCCTGTTCTCTCCAGAGCTCAAGTCTCCGCTGCGTGAGGCCGGAGACGATCACGAACAGGATGCACAAGGTTAGAAGAACGGCGAAGACGGCGAGATAGTCTTCTCGAAATGTGGGGTTGATGCGAGTGCGTAGATCCTCGTACTCGATGATCGCCCCCAGATCGGCGTTGGAGAAAGAAGATGAAAAAATCGGTGCCCGCGCTGTACTTCAGATTGAACTGCCCGCTGATGGCGTACGAAATCAAGAGAACGAGCAGCGGAATTACAAAATATTCAGCAATGATTTTAAAGTTCGACGGCAAGACAACCTCGATCTACAAACAATCGAATTTTCTGTGGGTTAGGAGCGAGCGGATTATCACACAGATTCGCGTGATCGAGTCAGCGCAGACGAGGGCCTCTGGACCACGATTCCAATTTTGACCCAGCGATCCTGTCGGCGTGATGCGGACCACACCAGACACGCCTCTACCATCCCCTAGTCTGCAGCATGTGCGCCTCATCCAATCCCGCAACGGCGAGGCCTTTCATCGCGCCCGTCAGCTCCTCGCTGACTTCGAGTAATACTTTAGGGTCGTTGAAGTGCGTGGCGGCTTTGACGATGGCGCGGGCGCGCTTTTCGGCTTCGACGGGGTCGGCGAAGGTGGTGGAATCTTTCATGAAGATGCCGCTGCCTACGAAGACGGCTTCGGCGCCTAGCTGCATTACCAGGGAGGCGTCGGCAGGGGTGGCTATGCCTCCGGCGGAGAAATTTGGGACGGGCAGCTTCCCTGCCTTGGCGACGATTCTCACCAACTCGTACGGAGCCTGGTGCTCTTTGGCTTTGGCGTAGAGTTCCTCTTCGCCGAGGACAGTGAGAATCTTCATCTCCTGCACGATCTGACGCATGTGCTTGACGGCGTGGACAACGTCTCCGGTGCCGGCTTCGCCCTTGGTGCGGATCATAGCCGCGCCTTCGGCGATGCGCCGGAGAGCCTCTCCCAGATTGCGCGCGCCGCAGACGAATGGGACCTTGAAGGCGTGCTTGTCGACGTGGTGGGATTCGTCGGCCGGGGTTAGCACTTCGGATTCATCGACGTAGTCAACGCCGAGTTCTTCGAGAATCTGGGCTTCGGCAAAATGTCCGATGCGGCACTTGGCCATCACCGGAATCGACACGGCGGCCATGATCTCGCGAATCTTCTTGGGAGAGGCCATGCGGGCTACGCCGCCTTCGGCGCGGATCTGCGCGGGAACGCGCTCTAGCGCCATTACCGCTACGGCTCCGGCTTTCTCGGCGATGATCGCCTGCTCAGCATTCGTCACATCCATAATTACCCCGCCCTTTAGCATTTCGGCGAGGCCGGTCTTGAGACGGAGAGAGGTTGAACTGCCGTTGTTCTGGGACATGGGAATCTCTTTCTGGGAGCCAGCTTTCGGCTATCAGCTGACGCGTGTCAGCGAACCTGTGGTTATTTTACAGCGCGTTCGCGATTCGCGGTACCCCCGGGGATTGCTATCAGCCGTCAGCTGTCAGCTATCAGCGATCAGCAAAAGCAGCCGGGCTTTGCCCGGATGGACAGCCGAGGGCGGCTGTCCCCACACATGAGCCGATGCTAGGGCTTGATCGCTATCTTTCCACGTATTTCGCGAACATTTGTTCGGGATCGATGGCTATGAAAATCCCCTTGCTGCGGGCCAGGACTTCTCCTTTCGCGTTCACAATCTCAGCGACATTTACGTGAGTTCGGCCGCGGACCTGGACCTCGCGGCCTTCGACTCGCAGCTGCTTGTGCAAGGGGACGGGCTTCAGGTATTCGACGGTCATTTCGCGGGTCAGGGCTACGACGTGGCGGAGCTTGTTTACTTTGCCCATGGCGTCGTCGAGGATGGTGGCGATGATTCCGCCGTGGCAGTGTCCCGGGGGGCCGGTGTAGCGGGCGTCCAGGCGGAAGCGGCAGACGGTCATCTGGCGCTTCTCGTCGATGGTGAACTTGAGGTGCATTCCGTCGGGATTGTTCTGACCGCAGGCGAAGCACAGATTCTTCTGCAATTTGGTGTAGCGGGTGTCGTGGCCTTGGCTGCTGGGCTTTCGGGGCATGGGTGATTTTATCGTGCGCGGAGGGTCAAGAGCTTTATCGCAGAGGTCGCTGAGAACGGCCGCAGAGGGCGCGGAGTTAATCTGCGCTTCTTTCTTAGGGGGGATTGCTGTATACATATCGGTTTTGGAAAATCCTTGGATTTGGAGTGTTCCGTGAGAGTGCGCCGCTTCGTTGCAGTTTTCGCCATGGTGTTATTCGCCCTCACCCGCCTGGTCGTCTTTGCTCAGAATGAAGACCGGAACAAAGACAAGGACGCCGGCAAGAAGACGCCAGCCGCTCCCCCCAGCTCGCGGGCCAAGAAGGACTCGAAAAAAGAGCAGAAGAAGGAAGAGAAGAAGGAAGAGGCGAAAGAGGAGAAGAAAGGCGGCATGACCGCGGATACTTTCTCCGGGCTGAAGTTCCGGCTGATCGGGCCGGCGGTGGCTTCCGGGCGCGTCATGTCGCTGGCGGTGAATCCCAAGAATAAATTTGAGTACTACGTCGGGGTTGCTTCCGGCGGCGTTTGGAAGACGGTGAACCACGGTACGACTTGGACTCCGGTGTTCGATGGCGAAGGGTCGTATTCGATTGGTTGGGTGACGCTTGATCCCAATGATCCGTCGGTAGTGTGGGTGGGGACGGGCGAGAGCAACAGCCAGCGCAGCGTGGCTTATGGCGATGGGATTTACCGCTCGGACGATGGGGGAAAGAACTGGCAGAATCTTGGGCTCAAGAAGTCGCAGCATATCGGGCGCGTCGTCGTCGATCCGCGGGATTCCAAAGTGGTGTACGTGGCGGCGGAAGGGCCGCTGTGGGGACCGGGTGGTGATCGCGGGCTCTATAAGTCGGCAGACGGAGGAAAGACGTGGAAGGCGGTACTGACCATCAGCGAGAACACCGGTGTGGTCGACGTTTCACTGGATCCGTCGAATCCCGACATTGTTTATGCGGCGGCATACCAGCGGCGGCGCCACGTCTTCACTCTGATTGATGGCGGACCGGAGAGTGCGATCTACAAGTCCACGGACGCGGGCGCGAGCTGGAGCAAGCTCAAGAACGGTCTGCCTAAAGAAGATATGGGGCGCATTGGGCTTGCGGTTTCGCCGGTTGATCCGAACGTGGTTTACGCCACGATTGAAGCGGCGGATGGCAAGGGCGGCATTTTTCGTTCGAGCGATAAGGGCGCGACCTGGGAGCGACGCAACGAATTCGATCAGGGGGCGATGTACTACGCGCACGTCGTTGCTGATCCGAAAAATGTGGACCGCATCTTTGTGATGAGCGTTTATCTGCGCGAATCGCTCGATGGCGGAAAGACCCTGCACAAGGTCGAGGAGACGAATCATCACGGGGACAATCACGCCATCTGGATCGATCCAGACAACACGAAGCACTGGATTCTTGGGTCGGATGGAGGCGTGGCTGAGACTTACGATGATTCTAAGACCTGGCAGTTCAAGGCGAACTTGCCGACGGTGCAGTTTTATGACGTGGCGGTCGACAATGCGCTTCCCTTTTACAACGTTTGCGGGGGGACGCAGGATTATTTCTCCTGGTGCGGGCCGTCGCGAACTCGCAACGTAAACGGCATTGTGAATTCCGATTGGTTCGTGACTACAGGCGGAGATGGATTCCGTTCGCAAGTCGATCCGGTTGATCCGAACACCATCTATTCGGAATCGCAGTACGGGGTGCTGGTTCGCTATGACAAGCCGACGGGCCAAGAGCTTGTGCTCCAGCCGCTGGAAGGAAAGGGCGAGCCTCCGCTGCGGTGGAATTGGGACTCGCCGCTGATCATCAGTCCGCATTCGCATACGCGGCTGTATTTCGCGGCCAACAGACTATTTCGCAGCGACGACCGCGGCGACACCTGGAAGGCCGTCAGCGGCGACCTTACACGGCAGATCGATCGCAACAAGTTGCCGGTGATGGGCAAAGTCTGGGGTGCGGATGCCGTGGCCAAGAATGCATCGACGTCGTTCTACGGAAACATCGTCGCGCTCGCGGAATCACCGAAGAAAGAAGGAATGATCTACGTTGGCACGGATGACGGGCTGATTCAAGTCACGAGCGACGGTGGGCAGAGCTGGACCAAGTACGAGAAGTTTCCGGGAGTACCAGACATGACCTACGTCAGCCGTCTGGCGGCTTCGCCGGATGACGTCAACACGGTCTACGCCGCGTTCGACAATCACAAGAATGAAGACTTCAAGCCGTACGTCTTGAAGTCGACGGATTCGGGCAAGACGTGGACCTCGATCGCGGGCGATCTGCCGGAGAATGGGCCTGTGCTGGCGTTTGCAGAGGATCCGGGGAATGCGAACCTGCTGTTCGCGGGCACCGAGTTCGGGGCGTACTTCACGATCAACGGAGGCGAGCACTGGGTGCGGCTCAAGGGTGGGCTGCCGACGATTGCGGTGCGCGACATGGTGATTCAGGCGCGGGAGAACGATCTCGTCATCGCCTCGTTCGGGCGCGGATTCTATGTGCTCGACAACATCACGCCCTTGCGGCAGATCAAGCCTGAATCGGTGGAGCAGGCGGGGGCGCTCTTTCCGGTGAAAGATGCACTGTTGTATATCGAGCGGCATCCTCTGGGCGGGCCGAAGAAGGCTTTCCAGGGAGACGCGTTCTACACCGCAGACAATCCTCCCTACGGAGCGGTCTTTACGGCGTTCCTGAAAGAGAAGCTGAAGACCAAGAAAGAGAAGCGGCAGGACGCGGAAAAAGAAGCGGCGAAGAAAAACCAGACACTGCCCTACCCTACGAATGGTGAGTTGCGTGCCGAGGCCGAAGAGGCCAAGCCGGAGCTGTATTTCGTGGTTTACGACGAAAGTGGAGCACCGATCCGTCGAATCAGCGGAGGCACCGAGAGTGGATTTCAACGAACTGCCTGGGATCTGCGCTATCCCGCGCCATCGTTGCGGGAACATGACGAAGATGGGGACTTCCCTCCGTCAGGGTCGCTGGGACCTTTGGTCATGGCGGGAAACTACTCGGTGCGAATGTTCCAGAAGGTGAAGCTGGCCGTGACCGAACTCTCTGGTCCCCAGTCATTCAAAGTCGTCGCCGACGGAGCGTCCTCCATGAGTCCGGCTGACCGAGCGGCGCAGGAGGAGTTCCACCGGAAGGTGGCGCGCCTGTACCGTGCAGTCTCAGGGGCGGTGCATACCGCCGAAGACGTGGAGTCGCGGGTGAAGGCGATTCGGGACGCTCTACGCGAAGCGCCGGCGGTGGAAAGGCAATTAGGAACCGTGGCCGATTCGATCGAGCAGAAGAATCGTGAGACCCTGCGCGCGCTTCGCGGCGACAAAGAATTGCAAAAGCGCAACGAACCGGTGCCGTCGTCGATCAACGATCGCGTGACCAACATTATGGACGGTGAACGCTTCGCTCTGGCCAAGCCGACGCAGTCGCATTTGGACAACTACAACATTGCTGCGGCGGAATTTTCCGATCAACTGGCGAAACTTCATGCGTTGGTTGAAGTCGACCTTGCGAACCTGGAAAAAGAGATGGAGGCGGCTGGCGCGCCCTGGACTCCGGGCCGGGTTCCGGAGTGGCAGGATAAGTAAAACTTTGGCCACGGATTTGCGCGGATTCACACGGATAACCCGGCGAGATAGCTTTTTCAATTCCTCGATTTTGTTCTATCCGTGCGAATCGGTGAAATCCGTGGCCGATTTTCTTTCTTCCACAGCTCGCTTGGAATTCTGTCGCGTGGCTGTGTTAAACTCGCCGCCGACTGCTGCTTTCGCCGTGGGGCGAAGCTGCGGCCGTGGGGAAATCCTGCAACAACTCGGGAGGGTCGGGAATGGGCCTCGCGTTACTCGTGGTCATCTGGCTGATCACCTTAGTCAGCACGTATTTCTTTATCGCCAAAACCTGGTGGCTTCCGGTTGGCGCCGCTGCGTCGGCGGGTTTCATTGACCGCCAATTCGACCTCACGTACCTGCTCATGGGGATCGTCTTTCTGGCGGCGCAGCTCGGGCTGGGCTACCTTGCGTGGAAGTACCGCGAACGTGCCTCAGCCCCGCCGGCCGACTACTCCCACGGCAATACAAAACTTGAACTGGTGTGGACGGTGCTGACGGCTGCTCTGTTCATCGGGTTGAACCTGATGGGCAGCACGGTATGGGCCCACGAACGCTTTGATCCGGCGGAAGGTGGCGCGGTGCAAGTCGAAGTCACGGGCATGCAGTTCGCCTGGTACTTCCGCTATCCTGGCGCGGATGGAAAGTATGGCGCGACGAGTCCGAAGCTGATGGATCCTTCCGCAGGCGGCGAGGCGGCGCTTGGGCTCAGCGGTTCCGATCCTGCGGCGAAAGATGACATTGTTACCGGAACGATGTATGTGCCGGTGAACCGCGAGATTGATCTCAGCCTGCGCGCGGTGGACGTGATTCACAGCTTCTTTGTTCCGAACCTGCGATTCAAGCAGGATGCAGTGCCAGGATTGAACATTCATCTGCACCTGCGACCGACCGCCATTGGCGATTACGAAATTGCCTGCGCCGAACTCTGCGGCCTCGGTCACTACAAGATGCATGGCATGGTACACGTTGTCAGCCAGGAAGATTTCGACAAATGGCTGGCGGCACGGGAGGCGGAGAAACAATAAATGGTTGCCCAGGACGCGCACGCTCATTCGGCCCCTCAAGGTTTCATTCGCAAGTACATTTTCAGCCTCGATCACAAAGTTATTGGGCTTCAGTATTTCTTCCTCGCGCTCACGGCGGTGTTTGTGGGAATGTTTCTCTCGCTGCTGATGCGCATCCACATGATCTGGCCGGGGGTGAGCCTGCCGCTAGTAGGCGAGATCAAGCCGGAGACTTATCTCAGCCTGCTGACTATGCACGGCACCATCATGGTGTTCTTCGTGCTGACCACGGCGCCGCAGGGCGGCTTCGGAAACTACGTTCTGCCGATTCAGATCGGAGCGCCAGACATGGCGTTCCCAGTCCTGAACATGCTTTCGTTCTGGACGACCTTCGTCGGCTTTGTAGTGATTATCGCAGCCTTCTTCGTTTCCGGAGGGGCGCCGCTGCACGGCTGGACCGGGTATCCGCCGTTGAGCGCGCTGCAGTCAGCCGGACCAGGCGAGGGACTCGGCGCTGATTTATGGATCACGAGCATCGCGATTTTCTGCGTCGCCTCGCTGATGGGAGCGCTGAATTTCATCACCACTACCCTCGACCTGCGGGCCAAGGGCATGACCATGATGCGCATGCCGCTGACAGTGTGGTCGTGGTTCATCACGGCGATTCTGGGCCTGCTGGCATTTGGTGTGCTGCTGTCGGCGGGAATCCTGCTGCTGATGGACCGCAACTTGGGCACCAGTTTTTACGTTCCACTGGTCGTGGTGAACGGGCAGGTCCTGGGCCACAAGGGCGGTTCGCCATTGCTGTGGCAGCATCTCTTCTGGTTCTTCGGACATCCGGAGGTTTACATCGCCATTCTGCCGGGCATGGGCGTGGCCTCGCAGGTGCTGTCGACCTTAGCGCGCAAGCCGATCTTTGGCTACAAGGCGATGGTGTACGCGATGCTGGGCATTGGATTCTTAGGATTCATGGTGTGGGGCCACCACATGTTCATGAGCGGCATGAGCCCGTATTCGGCTTTTGCCTTTTCGATTCTGACCATGTGCATCGGCGTGCCTTCGGCTATCAAGACTTTTAACTGGTTGGGCACGTTGTATAAGGGCCGCATCCGGTTCCACACGCCGATGCTGTACGCGATCGGCTTCGTTTCTCTGTTCGTCTCTGGGGGGTTGAGCGGGCCGTTCCTGGCGCAACCGGTGCTCGACATCCAGTTGCACGACACTTATTTTGTCGTCGGGCACTTCCACCTGATCATGGGCGTGGCCGCGATCTTTGGTATCTTTGCGGCTACTTATTACTGGTTCCCCAAAATGTTTGGGCGCATGATGAACGAGACTCTGGGGCGAATTCACTTCTTCATCACTCTGGCCGGGACTTACGCCATCTTCATGCCCATGCACTATCTCGGCATGGCGGGACAAACGCGGCGCTACTCGCAGTTCACCGAGGTGGCTTACCAGGCGAAGCTGATTCCCTTGCAGACCTTCATCACAGTTGCGGCGATCATTACGATCAGTGCGCAGATCATCTTTGTGATCAATCTGTTCTGGAGCATGTTCAAGGGACCAAAGGCGAGCGACAATCCTTGGGAAGCCACGACGCTCGAGTGGACCACGACAACTCCGCCGCCGCACGACAATTTCGGCGGGGTCACGCCGGTTGTCTATCACGGTCCATATGAGTACGGTGTGCCGGGCGCGCCTCGTGATTTTGTCATGCAGAACGATCCGGCAACTGTTTCGGCGCACTGACGCACTAAGTGCTTATGGCGACTTATACTCCAAGCACTCCGATCGGCAGCGCCCAGCTGGGGCGAGGCGGGGCTCCGCCTGTTCCACCCCGGGGCGGAGGGGATGACGGCAACAGCAGCGGTTCTCCGAACTACGGCGCGCGTTTGAGGCGGGCGCGACTGGGACTGATTTGTGCCGTCGCGACCGTCTGCATGGTTTTTATTTCTCTGACCAGCGCTTACGTGGTGCGGCAGGGGCTGCCAACTTTTGATGACGCAAGCCGCAATTACGTGCGTGATTGGGGCGAGGTGCGGCTGCCATTTTTGCTGCTTGCGATCAACACAGTCCTTCTTCTGGTCAGCAGCATCACGATAGAGGCGGCACGTCGCGATGCCGCGCGGCAGGCTGCCTTGGCGCCGGTGAAGGCGATCCCAGGCATCTCGCTTGGCGACGAGAAGCGTTTTCCCTGGCTCGGGATCACGGTGGTTCTCGGTCTCGGCTTTCTTCTTGGGCAGTGGCTGGCCTGGGGCGAACTCCACAATCGCGGCTTCTACATCAACACGAATCCGAACAGTTCGTTCGTGTTTCTGTTGACGGCGACGCACGGGGTTCACCTGGCCGGCGGAATTATTGCGTTACTGTGGGCAGCAATCACTTCCCTGCTGCGGAAGCCGATTGAGGCGCGGCGCATCGTGATCGATGTCACGGCCTGGTACTGGCATTTCATGGCGTTTTTATGGATTTACATCTTTGCTCTGTTAGCGTTTGCGCGGTAATCGAAAGGGGAACTTGAGGAATGGCTGACGCCACGCTTCAACATGACACGGTGCAGCACGGGGTTCCGGGCGCCTACGAAGCTCCTCTGTTCGGTGCTTACTCCAAAAAGGTGGGGATGTGGCTGTTTCTGGCCTCAGACTCGCTGACCTTCGGGGCTCTGCTGTTTGCCTTCAGTTACAACCGCCTTTATACCATTCCGTGGCCCACACCGTTTCACGCGGAGAGCATTGCCAACGCTACCATCATGACGGCCTGCCTGCTTTCCAGTTCGCTCACGATGGTAATGGCAGTGTTCGCGGCGCAGCGCGGCGATCGCGCGTGGACGCGCAACTGGCTGCTAGCGACGATGGTGTTCGGGACGGCGTTTATCGTGCTGCACGGAATGGAGTGGAGCAAGCTGATTGGAGAAGGGCTGACCATCCCCGGATTTCCCAAGCCCCCTAGCGCAGCTACCGGAGAACTGGCTGACATTTCGAAGAACGTACCGCAGTTCCCGGCGACGTTCTTCGGGCTCACTGCCATGCACATGCTGCACGTCACGATCGGCGTGATCTATTTGGGCGTCGTGGCGTTTCGCAAGTGGTTTCTGCCGATTCTGGGGGTGCTGTGGATTGCGGGGTATTTGCTGATTCCCGCGGACAATGTTTTCCACTACGGCATCCATGCGTTGCTGCTCGGGTTGATTGTTGGGGCGGTGATTCTGTATTTGAAGCCGAAAGATTATGACGCGCACGATGTCGAGGTATCCGGGCTGTACTGGCACTTTGTCGACCTGGTATGGATGTTCATCTTCCCACTGGTCTATCTGATGTCAACCAAGATTCAGTAGAGGCATCCACGCGGCTGAGCCGCTGAGGGGAAAATGATGCACGACACCGCAACACATAGCGACAGCAAAGTCACATACTTCTGGGTCTGGGGCGCCCTGCTGTTTCTGACGGCAGTCGAAGTAGTGCTCGGCTATCGACAAGTCTTCCAGCCGGTGCGCATGCTGGAAGTGCTGATCATTCTTTCGATAATCAAGTCGGCGCTGATCATCGGTTACTTCATGCACTTGAAGTTTGAGAAGGCTTTGATGCGCTGGATGCTGATGGCTTCCGTGGTTGCCTGCTTCATCATCATGTATTTCTTCTTTTTCCCCGATGCCGGGCGGGTACACGACCTCGGGGTCAAGTGGACGGGCCAATGAGGTTCGCGGGTGTAATGCGTTCCGTAACGATACTGCTTCTGCTGCTAGGGCTGTGGACAGCCCCTGCATTCTCGCAAGGCTGCTCGATGTGTTATGCGGCTGCCAAGGGGGCGCCGAAAGAGGGACAGCGCGCACTGAGCCGAGCCATCCTGATTCTGCTGATACCTCCCCTCGGCGTGATGACCGTGGGCGTGGGCTGCGCTTTCAGTTATGGAAAACGGCGAGATCTCGAACTCGATCGGGAATCAGAGACGGATCAACCGCTACAGCAAAACAACGATCTCGACCCGTAAAGTATTCTTCCGAATGGTTACGGCTAGGCTACGGCTTCCATGGCTGCGGCTCGCTCCAGCATAGCCGCTTCCCGGGCTCCGGTCTGCCGCAATAACTCAATGGCCCAGGTCGTCTTCGTCTTCTCGGGACACGACACATAGACCATCACGCCCAGCTTACGCAGTTGACTGTCGTATCGTTGGGCATCGTCTGGAGAAAAGCCCAGACCAGCGAGATTACTGGAGTTTCCGCACAGGGCTGAGTCCTTGGCTACTACGAGCGCCTGAAAAAATTCCTGGGAACGGATGAAAAATCCAACCGTGGGAATCACGACCGCGCCGAATTCCGACAGCCAACCAATCAGGCCGGCGGTAACCGCGCTGGCCTCGCGTTCGTCCAGAAAGCTGGCTTCGCGCACGATGGTCGCAATGGGATGCGTGGGGGCAAGCATGAGGCAGATATTTTCGTTTCCGAATCCCGCCTGATTGAGGGCGCGCACGACTTCATTCAAAGGGGTCTCGTGAGAGTACATGCCGTAGGCGGCGGGGGTGTGCACTGGCATTGTCCGATCTCCAAGTCTGTGTGCGGTCCAGACTGTCTATTCAATTACCGGGAAATTAACTCTCCGAAATTCGCGGAGTGCGAATGGTCAATTGCTGACGACTCCGAAGCGGCGGCGTCTTGTGGAGCGAGTCTTGAAGATAGCCAAATTCAAGGGCGATAAAACTAGGGTAAATCCTGTACCGCAAATCTAAGGAAATCCTTACTTCGAAACAGCACTTTTCGCCGGCTGTTCGGGCGGTTTGGCGCGGGTTCTGCCGCCGTGGGAGGCAAGAATTTCGGGCCTTAAGCAAAACTGCCGTAGTGCAAGCGCGGGGATATCGCCGCACCGCCTGCAACCGCGTTGAAGCAAAAGCTCATCGACTTTGGCAGTCTCCGTGCATGGAAAAAAGGAGGCGCCACCAACTCTTTTGGAGGTCAGTAATGAAGGATTTTATTGTTCGCCTGTCATTGGCAGCAGGGCTGATTTTGGGCGTGCTCGTCCTAGTAGGAGGGTCGGCGAAGGCGCAGGAGCCGAATTCCCAGGATCCCGCGGCTACAGCGCCTCCGCAGCAGCAGTCTCCCTCATCGGCCCAGCCGACGCCAGCCGAGACTCCTCAGGAGCCTACGGCGCGTCCCCAGCAGGAACCGAACGAGCCGGCTGCAAATCCGCGTCAGAATGAGCCCCAGATGCCCGCCGCCGGTCACGACGCGACAAAGGACGCGCAGGCGTTCACCGGTCGCATCGTGAAGGAAAATGGAAAAGTCGTCCTCAAGGACCCGGTAACGAAAACCAGTTACCAGATTGACGATGCTTCCAAGGCAAAGCAGTTTATGGGCAAGCAGGTGAAGGTGACCGGCAAACTCGACATGAATACGAACACGATCCATGTCGACAGCATCGAGCCCCTGTCTTAACCCCACCAGTTTAGTTTTGCACGCGCGCGACGTTTTCGCGGAGCGGCTGGCTGTCCGGCCCTCCGCGGTACTTTCTCACCAGCGTTGCATTCTCGGTGTGTCAAAACAAAACGTGTTACTGCCACCGCGCCTATTTGCGGCACTTATCCTTCACCTTAAGCCAGTGTATGGGACCACCGTGCCCCAATTCCAAAACATCGATCTCGCCTCCGATACCGCTGCTAGCGGGTGCCCACTTTTCGGCGAAGGCAATGGCCGATTCGATATCGAAAGCGACTCTGTCGATGCCAGGGTTCAAACCCACAATGCGCGGGAACTCCTTTTGTGCCTGAGCGCCCCTTGCAGTCTGACCAGCCAGAAATTCTCCAACGAGACTTCCATCATCTGCTCCGAATACCTGCATTGTATCGGGTGGTTTAGGAATCCATGGTGCAACAGTCGGAACTGCCTTTGGAACTCCCGAATCAGCCGTTAGATCGACTTTCACTATATAGATGGACCACCCACTGCCTTTGTACTGGCTGCGAATATGCCTTGCACGAGCGTCAATCTATCGCCGACTCTTTCGGGCGGATAAGCGATCAGGTATTCATTCATTTTCTTGCTGACGCTATCTCCCCAGTCTGTGGCTATACGATTCACCCTAGTATCGGTATTCTTCTGACTCCGAAAGCGTTCAAAACTACCTTTAGCGAATTGATGAGCATCATGGAAAAAACCCTTTTTCCAGAGTCGACATGGCTCACGGCGGTCTTGTTTGTCGCGGCGAAAAACATTTCCTTGCTGAGCGGCATCAGTTTGCAAGACGTGTCGGTGCCATCAACGGTTACTCCAGTAGTCAGACTGTCGGCGCCAGCAACGATCCTGTCTTTGTCGGCCACGATGATGACGAGGGTTCCGTGAGCCGCGCTCATCATCGATTGGCCGAAACAGGCCGGACAGCCACACACAAAACCAAAGAATGTCAGCACCTGTACGAACTTGTTCGGCATAGCCTTGACTTCTCCATGTAGGACACTACCGCATCATCCGACCCATCCCGGCATCAATCTCCTCACTGCCTTATAATAAAAGGATTCCCTAGCCCCCCGAAGTGACCAGTGTCGAGCTCGGTGCGGCTGCCAAGGCTTTTTCTACCCGATGTCCACGGAAAGCATTGTTGTACGCGGTGCCCGCGTCCATAACCTCAAGAACATCGATTTCGAGGTACCCCACAATACCTTGACGGTGGTAACCGGGGTCTCGGGCTCGGGCAAATCTTCGCTCGCCTTCGACACGATTTATGCCGAAGGACAGCGCCGCTACGTGGAGTCTCTGTCTGCATATGCCCGGCAGTTCCTGGAGCGAATCGAGAAGCCGGATGCCGACACCATCGATGGCATTGCGCCGGCGGTAGCGATCCGGCAGAAGAATACGACGCGGAATCCGCGGTCCACGGTCGCGACGGCGACCGAGATCTACGACTATCTCCGCCTGCTCTTCGCACGTGTGGGACGAACCTATTGTGCGAATTGCGGCCGCGAGGTGAAGAAGGACACGGTTGACGAGGTCGCGGACGCCATTCTTGCCCTCGATCCCGACACGCGATTGCAGGTGCTCTTCCCTCTACAGAGATCAGCGCCGGCGGCGCAGGAGTCCGAAAGCCAGAAATCCCGATCCGGCAGAAAGAAGAAGGCAGCGACCGGCGAAAAAGAGCAGCTGACCGAAGCTCTCAAGATTCGCCTCTTCGATCTTCGCAAGGCGGGATTCAACCGGCTGTACCAGTCAGGGCAGATTTTCGAATTCTCGACGCCTGAATCTCTGCTCGATGTTAATTTCAGCCAGCCTGTCTTCATGCTGGTCGACCGGCTAACGGTATCTCCGGAGGGCCGGGCGCGAATCGTCGACGCCGTTGAGACGGCGTATCGCGAATCTGGCGAAGTGATCTTCGAACTCGCGCCACACGACGACCAACCTGCGCGGCAACTTCGGTTTTCACAGCGTTTTGAATGCAAGAACTGCAACCTCCGGTATGAAGAACCAGAACCGCGACTCTTCTCCTTCAACAATCCGTACGGCGCGTGCCCGCGCTGCCAGGGCTTTGGCAACACCATTGATTTCGATCTCGACCTGGTAATTCCGGATAAGACGAGGACGCTGGGGGAGGGCGCCATCGAGCCCTGGACGAAGCCCAAATACCGGCCGCTCTTCACCGACCTGAAGCGTTATGCGAAGCAAGTCGAGATTCCGCTGGACGTACCTTGGGAGGAACTCGAATCGGAGCACCAGCAGCTGGTGCTGGATGGTGAAGGCAAATTCCTGGGCGTGCGCGGCTTCTTTAATCATCTGGAGCGCAAGAAGTACAAGCTGCATGTGCGGGTCTTCCTGAGCCGCTACCGGGGATATTCCCTGTGCTCGGCGTGTAACGGCAGCCGGCTGCGTTTGGAAGCGCGGCAGGTGAAGATCGGAGGACGCAACATCTGCGAGATTTGCGCGATGACGGTCGAAGATGCGAGCGTGTTCTTCAATCAACTAGAACTGAGCGCACAGGAAGCCGACATTGCCGACAAGCTGCTGCAGGAACTTCGTGAGCGACTGCGCTTTCTGAACGACGTAGGGTTGGAATACCTTACGCTGAACCGTCTTTCTTCCACGCTCTCCGGCGGCGAGGCGCAGCGCATTCAACTGGCTACCTCGCTCGGCTCGCGCCTGGTTGGGACACTGTACGTGCTCGACGAGCCATCGATCGGCCTGCACCCGCGCGACACGCACCGCCTCATCAAGATCCTGCACGACCTGCGGAACCTAGGGAACACAATCCTGGTGGTCGAGCATGATCCCGACATCATGCGCGCGGCCGACCGGATTCTCGACCTCGGACCGGGCGCGGGAGAAAATGGCGGGAAGATGGTGGCGGCGGGCACTTACGAAGAGATCCAGCACAATCCGTCTTCCTTGACCGGGCGCTACCTTTCCGAAGATTTGCGAATCCAGCCGCCGGCTTCGCGGCGCAAGCCGGGCTCGCAACAGATCAAGATTCTCGGCGCGCGGGCAAACAATCTGAAGGGAGTGAACATCAGCATTCCGCTCGGCATGCTGGTTGCCATTACAGGAGTGTCGGGCTCGGGGAAATCCACGCTCCTGCATCAGGTTTTGTTTCAGGCGCTGGCCCAGGCCAAGAAGCAGCAGAGTAACGGTGCCTCCTCTTCGTCGGCGACCTGGGACAGGATTGAAGGCGATCAATACATCGATGAAGTTGTCCTCGTCGATCAGTCCCCGATTGGCCGCACTCCGCGCTCGAACCCTGTCACCTATATCAAGGCATTCGACGCGATTCGCGACCTGTTCGCTTCCCTGCCGGAATCGAAGAAACGTGGGTTCAGTGCGGGCCATTTTTCGTTCAACATCCCGGGGGGACGCTGCGAAGTTTGCCAGGGCGATGGAACCGTCACGGTGGAAATGCAATTCCTGGCAGACGTGGAGCTCATTTGCGAAGAGTGCAAGGGGACGCGCTACAAGCCGCAGGTGCTCGAGGTCCGTTACCGCGGCAAGAACATTCACGAGGTGCTGAATCTCACCGTCAAAGAGGCGCTGAAGTTCTTCGCGGAAGCGCCCAAGGTAACGGAGAAGCTGCGCACTCTGGAGGAAGTCGGCCTCGGCTATCTGCGGCTGGGCCAATCGGCTACAACACTCTCCGGAGGCGAGGCGCAGCGCATGAAACTGGCTGCCCACCTGCAGCCCACCGCGCGCAGGATCGAGCGAGGCAGCACCGGGGACGACGCGACCCGCCGCAAGCGGCGTCTGCTTTACATCTTCGACGAGCCGACCACCGGCCTACATTTTGACGACGTCAGCAAACTCCTCGCCGCCTTCCGCCGTCTGATAGAGGCAGGGGGCTCGATCGTAGTCATCGAGCACAATCTGGAAATAATCAAGACGGCGGACTGGGTGATCGATCTTGGTCCCGAGGGCGGCAATCGTGGCGGCAAGGTGGTCGGGGTGGGTCCACCCGAGGCCATCGCCAAGCTGGCCAACTCTTATACTGGGAAGTATCTGGCGCGTGTGTTGAACGGAAATGGCAAACCTCGCTCCCATGGGCGCTCCTAGATTCCTGTCTTATCCCCTGCTGGCACTGCTTGCCGGGACTGGTGTGGTCGCGCGCGCCCAGGACCAGCCGTCGTCACCAGCGAAGTCGTCGACGACTCAGACAATTCACGAAAAGACCGGACCCAACTCCAGCCGGACGATCCGTCGAACCACAGTTCTCAAGGAAGCTTCGTCGTCAGAACTCGGCCAGGCGGAAGAGGCGATCCAGAAACAGGACTACGTCGCTGCCGAGCCGCTGTTGCAGAAGGTGGTGGATCGCGATCCCAACAATTATGTTGCATGGTTTGATCTGGGTTTTGTGCAGAACGCACTCGGGAAGGTCGATGGCTCGATCGCTGCGTACAGAAAATCGGTGGCAGCGAAACCTGATGTCTTCGAGTCGAATCTGAATCTGGGATTGCAGTTGGCGAAGAGTGGCCAGCCGGAAGCGGAACAGTTTCTGCGCGCGGCCACACAGCTCAAGCCCACCAGCCATGTCGCCGAAGGTCACTACCGGGCATGGCTTTCTCTCGCACAGGTGCTGGAGAAGCACAACTTTGAGCAGGCTCTATCGGCGTACCACCAGGCGGCAATCTTGCAGCCCAATGAGGCCGAGCCGCACCTCGCCGCCGGGCACTTGCTCGAGCAGGAAAACAAGTTTGCCGACGCGGAGCAAGAGTACAAGCAGGCGCTCGCTCTCGATCCCGCGTCGGATGCGCTGACCGGGTTGGCGAATGTCTACATGCGGGGACGCCGTTTCCCCGAAGCTGAGGAGTACCTCCGCAAGCTGGTGGCGGCCAGTCCCGACCAGGCGGCCGCTCATGTGCAACTGGGGCGCGTACTCGAAACCGAAGGCAAGCATGAAGACGCGATCGCCGAGTTGGAAACCGGAACGAAGCTTGCTCCAGCAGACGAGGCGGTTCAGCGCGACCTGGCGGAACTCTACACGACGGCGGGAAAACATGATCGCGCTGAGGCGGTCTATCGGACCATACTGGCCGCGCATCCTAACGACGCCGAACTCCATCGCGGTTTCGGTCAGGCGCTGCTCCGGCAGAAGAAGTTTGCTGATGCGCAGCAGGAATTTCTTGCCAGCGTGACGCTCAAGCCCGAATTCGGCGAAGCCTATGGCGATCTGGCCTTCGCCGCCAGTGAAAACAAAGAGTACGCGCTGGCCATCAAGGCGCTAGACGCCCGCGCGAAACTCCTGCCGGAGATTCCAATCACGTATTTTCTCCGCGCTTCCGCGCTGGATCACCTGCGCGATTACCAGCAGGCGTCGGCTAACTATCACCTCTTTCTCAACGCGGCCAACGGGAAGTATCCTGATCAGGAATGGCAGGCCAGGCACCGCCTGATTGCGATTGAGCCAAAGAAATGAACTGGCAATGGATGATGGGTACAGCAAGAAATCGATCCTTTTGGCGCGTAACGCTAGCGGTAGCGCTGACGCTGGCTTCCTCGGCGCTCATCCGAGCCACCGCCAAAGAACCGACCGTCGATGAGTTGAAGGCCCGGCTGTCTTCTACGAACATTGGCAATCGTCCGCAGCTCTGCCTGCAGATCGCAGAGCGTCAACTCCAGGAGGCAGACAAGCTTTACGCGGCCGTCGAAAGCGAAAAGGCGCAGGCGACACTTACCGACGTCGTCGCCTTCTCCGAACTGGCGCGCGACTATTCCCTTCAATCCCACAAGCATCAGAAACAAACTGAAATCGCCGTGCGAAGGATGACGCGGAAGCTGACCGACCTGAAACATGTCGTCACGCACGAAGAGCAGCCGGCGGTGCAGGAAGCGATCGATAAACTCGAAAGAGTGCGCGATGACCTGCTGCTCGCCATGTTTCCCAAGAAGGGGGACAAATGAAGAAGACCTTTGTACTTCGTAGCGTGGTTGGCGTTTGCTTGCTGGCCTTGACTGCTGTGGCATTCGCGCAGCGCCGGCGCGACCCCCTCACTCAGGAAGAGATCGGCCAGGTGCGCGATGCCAGCTGGGAACCTCAGCAGCGGCTGAAACTCTACGTCCAATTTGCCCGCGACCGACTGGTCAAGCTCGAGGAGAAGAGGAACAACCCCAAGACCAAAGACCGAGCCAGACAAACGCACGACATGCTCGACGATTTCCTGCTGATTTACGACGAGCTTAATGACAACCTGGATACCTACGTCGATCGTAAGGACGACATCCGCAAACCATTGAAACTCGTGATTGAAGCGGACACTGAATTCCAGGCCAAGCTGCGCGCGCTTAAGGATGCGGCGGACGTCCCACGACAAGAGGCGCAGCAATACGAATTCGTTCTTACCAACGCGGTCGAAACTCTGGATACGTCAGCCGAAGACCATCGCAAGCTGATGGCCGATCAGGAAGAAGCCGCGAAGCAAAAGAAGTTGCACGCGCATGCGAAGAACGGCGGCAAGCCGGAATAGGAATTCAGTGGCCAGTGGCGCTTCGAGACTGATCACTGCCCACTGGCCATTCGCCTTATCGTGCTAATCTACTTTCACTGTGCGTGAAGGCCTGCTTGAAATTTTCCAGGAAACCTGTCGCGAGCTGCGTCCATCCTCTTCCTTGCCCGAGTTGAAAATCGAATTCTTCGCGTTTGCCAACGTCAACAACACGATCCGGCTGCGCGATGGCCGCCTCCTGGTAAGGCTCTCGGATTTGCTGGAGGGAGCTCCCGAGACAGTCCTGCGCGCGATTGCGCATATCCTTCTGGCCAAGATGTACCGCAAGCCCATTGACCGCTCGCATGCGGCACGCTATCGCAAGTACGTCGCCAGCCATGAGATCGTCCGCAAGGCTCATCTCGTACGCCAGATGCGCGGGCGCAAGCGGTTGCGGTCTCCGCAGGGATTCATCTACGATCTCGACTCCATCTTCGAGGACCTGAACTCACGCTTCTTTCACGGCCTGCTGGCCCGTCCGCGCATGAGCTGGAGCCAGATCCGCACCCGCCGCATCCTCGGCCACTACGATCCCGCGCACAACGCCATCATCATCAGCCGCATCTTTGACCATCACACGGTGCCGCGTTATGCGGTGGAATACATCGTTTATCACGAGATGCTTCACCTGAAGCATCCGGTGAAGTTGCGCGGCACCCGGAGATGTATACATTCGGCAGATTTTCAGGCGGAGGAAAAACTGTTTCCACAACTCGCGGAGGCCAATGCTTTTCTCAAACGGTTGTAGGATAGATCATTGCGCCGGAGGAGACGGCAATGAAGGTCGGTTTATACAGCATCACGTATCGGGGAGTATGGTACCGCGGCGAGGCGGTCGATATTTTCAACCTGTTGCGTCTGGCCAGGCGGCAGGGGTGGGAAGGACTGGAACTGGACGCCGAGCGGCCTCATGCGACTCCCATGGATCTATCCGCCGACGACAGGCGGCGCCTGCGCGATCTCGCCGGCGACGTCGGACTCGAGCTGTGCGCGGTCTCGCCCAACTGTGATCTTTCGAGCCCCGTCCCGGTTCAGCGCGAAGCCATGATCGGCTATGTGCGGGAATGCATCAAGCTGGCGCGCGATCTGGGCTCGCCGATCTGCAAGATCTTCGCCGCGTGGCGTGGCATCACGCTCCATGACGGTCTCGCGACGTACGACGACACCTACAATTACAACCAGTACGGGTTTTGGAAAGGAAACCGCCGGGGCTTCGTCGTTGAGTCCATGCGCGAGCTCTGCAAAGTGGCCGAGGACTACGGCGTCGTCCTCGCGATGCAGAATCATGGCCCCGACGTCGTGAATCGCTATCAGGATGTGCTGTCGCTCATTGAAGAGGTCGGCTCCTCAGCGTTCAAGGCGTGCATGGACATCAACATTGAGCCTGAGGCGGACTCGCCCGAGCATGCCCGCGAAATGGCACGGGCCAGCGGAGCACTGCAAATCCACTCGCATATGAACGGAGAATTCGCGAGGCGTCCGGACGGCATGGTGGATTTGGTAGGCGCCGGCTATTTTGACGAGCACTTTTGGGGGAGGCACGTAGCCTATCCCGCGTATGTCGATGCACTGGTCTCCTCTGGATACCGAGGCTACATGAACTGGGAGTTCTGTCACCCCGGGCTGGAGAACGGAAAGCCGGTCGGGATCGAGTACGTTCACAACCAGACGCAGATGGCCTTCGAGTATCTCTCAGCGCTGCGCGCCGCAGCCCAGCAGAGGGCCGAGGCAATGGTCGTCCGCTAGATAGCTTCGTTTGATCCCCTTCCCTGCAAGGAGAAGCAATTAAGGGCCGGAATCACGCATCGTGATCCCGATCACGCTCCATTGTGAGGTAGCAGATTGACTGCCTTGGCGGCGGCGGCATATCCTTGAAGTTGAAATTGAAATTCATTTTCAAAATCATAGGACTCCGTTGAAATGCTCCAGGCCTTCATCATTACCCTGCGCGAAGGCGTTGAAGCCGCACTCATTGTCGGCATCACGCTGGCCTATCTGGCCAAGATCGGGCGCGCTGAGCTGCGCAAAACCGTCTACGCCGCGCTGGGCGCTGCTTTCCTCGGCAGCATTGCCGTGGCCGTGGTGATCTCCCGCACCCACCTGAACGAAGACATCTTCGAAGGCTGGATCATGCTCGTCGCTGCCTTCTTCGTCATCACCATGGTCGTGTTCATGATGAAGACGGGGCGCAAGCTCAAGGGAGAAATCGAAGGCAAAGTCGGCCTGCTGGCGGGCAACGACGCCTGGTTCGGCCTGTTCATCTTCATTTTCCTGATGGTGCTGCGCGAGGGGGCGGAGACCGTCCTGATGCTGGCTGGCGTGTCGCTGAACTCGACCGAGTTGATGAGCTTCCTCGGAACCCTGCTGGGCGTGCTCGCCGCCATCGCGTTCGGGGTGATGTTTGTCAAGGGCAGCGTCCGGATCAACTTGCAGAAGTTCTTCCGGGTCACGACGGCCATTCTGTTCCTAGTGGCGGCGCAACTAGTGATCTCGGGGTTGCACGAGCTGTCGGAAAGCGGAGTGATTCCGTCGTCGCGGCGGGAGATGGCGATCATCGGGCCCATCGTCCGCAATCAGCTTTTCTTTGTCGTGACCATTTTCGCGTTGGCGGCCTTGATGGTGCTGTTTGATGCCAAGCGCCGCGAACCAGCGCCGGAAGGCGTTTCCCCCGCGGAGCGCAGGAAAGCCGCTTGGAGCGCCCGCCGCGAGCGCCTGTGGATGATATCGGTCTACACCTTCTCGTTCGTGTTCATCGCGATGATCACCGCGGAATTTGTCTATGCCAAGAGCCAGAGCGCGCTTTCGCCGGCCACCGAGGTGAAATTTGTAAACGGCCAAGTGAGGATTCCTCTCGCCCAGGTTTCCGACGGTGATCTGCATCGCTTCCAGGCACAGGAGAACGGTATCCCGATCCGCTTCTGGCTCTATCAAAAGCCGGACGGCAAGATTGCGACAGTTTTCGACGCCTGTGAAATTTGCGGTGCAGTCGGCTTTTACAAGAGCGCGAACGGAGTCATTTGCAAGAACTGCGCCGCTCCCATCAATCCGCAGTCGGTGGGTAGCGCCGGAGGCTGCAATCCCGTCCCGCTGAAAGCCACAGAGACCGCTGACGCCATCATCATCCAGGAGGCCGACATCGCGGCCGGAAGCCGCATGTTCGGACAACCGTAGACCATGTTCGTGCGGCTGGTTTACGAATCCTTCCGGCGACAGAAGCGGCGCAAGCTGCTCGCAGGTGCGGCCATCACTTTGGGAGTGACGGTTGCCACGGCGATGATTGCCGTGGCGACCGATATCGGCGACAAGATCAATCGCGAGCTGCGCACCATCGGAGCTAACCTGCTGATCACTCCGCAGGAAGATACGCTGGACGTTGAAATCGGCGGCGTCAACCTCAAGCCGCCCACCGACGGCGCCTTCCTGAATGAAGCCGACCTGCCCAAGATCAAGGGCACATTCTGGCACAACAACATCACGGGCTTCGCGCCGATGCTGCCGGTTAATGTATCGCTTGAAGGAAACGGCAAGGCCCGGGACGCCACCCTCCTGGGAACCTATTTTTCGAAGCATTTGGCATTCGGCAAGGAAGACTTCGCCACCGGAGTGCGCACGACGCATCCGTGGTGGAGAGTTTCCGGTGCGTGGCCGGATGACAGTTCCCGCGATGTCCTGATCGGCGAGAGGCTGGCGTCTCGAATTGGGGTGAAGCCGGGAGATCACATTACGCTTTCAGGACGTGATCTTCGCGTGAGCGGAGTACTCTCCACCGGCGGTGCGGAAGAAGAACAGTTCGTTGGATCTCTTGCGCTGGCGCAGGAAATTCTGGCCAAGCCCGGCGCCGTTCGCCGCGTGTACGTGAGCGCTCTGACCAAGCCGGAAGACGCGTTCGCCCGCCGCGATCCGAAGAGCATGTCTGGCCCGATCTATGACCGCTGGTATTGCTCGCCTTATCCGCAGTCGATTGCATTTCAGCTGGCTGAGGCGATTCCGCACTCGCACGCCGAGCAGATTCGGCAGGTATCGCAGAACGAGGGCGCGATACTGACGCGGATCGAAGGGCTGATCTTTCTGATCACGCTGGCGGCTTTATTTGCGTCGGCGCTGGCGGTTTCGGCGGCAATGGCGACAGCGATCTTCGAGCGCCGCGCTGAGGTCGGGCTGATGAAGGCGCTCGGCGCGGGAAGACTGGCCGTCGCTTCTGTGTTCTTTGCCGAAGCCACTCTGCTGGCGTTGATGGGCGGCCTGATTGGGTTCGTGGCCGGTGGGTTGCTGGCACACCAGATCGGTCAGTCGATTTTCAACTCTCAGATTACGATTCAGCCGGTAGTACTGCCGGTCATCCTGACGATCGCGGTGCTGGTGACGTTTGCCGGCAGCGCCGCGGCAATCCGCCGCGCGGTTCGACTGGATCCCGTATTCGCGCTACGAGGTGAACTGTGAGCGCGCCCGAGTCTCATTCCGCAGAGAGTCTCGCAGCTCGTCGCGCCAAGGCTCCGCACACTTCCATGTTTCTGCGCATGCTGGTACGGGCGGCCGTGCTGCGTCGCGGGCGAGCGCTATCCGCCTTATTCGCCATGGTGGTCGCGGCCGCGGTCTCCACGGCCATGCTCAATCTCTATGTTGACGTGCAGGCCAAGCTGCGCCGCGAGTTTCGCAACTACGGGGCCAACCTTATCGTCGTGGGCAAGGACGGTGCTTCCCTTCCCGCTAATACTCTCTCGCAGGTTGAGTCGACGCTGTCCGGACGCGGCATTGTCGCACCTTTCGCCTTTGTGGTTGCCCGCACCGGCGACGGGCAGCCGATTGTGGTCGCGGGCACAGATTTTGATCGAGTGCGGCAGTTAGATCGCTGGTGGTCGGTGAGTAACTGGCCTTCGGCTCCGCAACAAGCGCTGATTGGCGTGCGCGCTGTCGCGGCGATCTCGCCGAAGAATCAGCCTTTCGATCTCAGCTTTCAGGGACGCACCCTTCACCTGACGCCCGGCGGCACCGTGCAGACGGGCGCCGCCGAAGACAGCCGCATCTATCTTCCGTTATCCGATTTCGTGGCGTGGACCGGGATTCAGCCGTCCACGATTGAAGTTGCAGCCGCCGGCTCTCCCGAAGAGATTGCCGCCACGATCAACCAGTTCGCGCAAGCGCTTCCGTCCGCCGACGTTCGTCCGGTGCGGCAAATTATGGAAGGCGAGGCGCGCGTTCTCGGCAAGACTCGGTCCACGCTGCTGGCAGCCGCCGCGCTCATCATCTTGACGGCAGCATTGTGTGTCCTCTCCACGCTGATGGGTTGGGTGTTCGACCGCCGCCGCGACTTTGCCATCATGAAGGCTCTGGGGGCGTCGGGTCGCCTGCTCAATGGATTCTTCGCCGCCGAGGCCGCGGTGCTCGGCGCAACGGGCGCGCTCATCGGATTCGTGGCCGGCGTCGGCATCGCCGCATGGATTGGACGCGCCAACTTCCACGCCGCCGTCGTACCACGTTTCAGTGTGCTGCCGGTAGTTCTGGCTGGTAGCATGATAGTGACGTTGCTGGCGGCGATTCTCCCGATCTCGCTGCTGCGCCGGGTGCAGCCCGCGGCGATCCTGAGGGGAGAGTGAAATGATTGAGATCAAAGATGTCACCAAGCTCTACCCTGCCAAGGAAGCCGGAAACGGCAGCGCGAGCGCGGCTGGCAATGGCAAGGAGAGCGGTTCCATTCATGCCCTCGACCACATCTCTTTGCATGTCGCGGCCGGAGAGTGGCTCTCGATCATGGGACCGTCGGGATCGGGGAAGTCAACGCTGGTCAATCTGATCGGCTGCCTGGACCGGCCCACCTCCGGCGAAATCTGGCTGGACGAGCAGAACGTGGCCGGCATTTCCTCGAACGAACTGAATCGCGTCCGCGCAGAAAAGATCGGCTTCATCTTCCAGCAGTTTCATCTCATTCCATTTCTGACAGCGGTCGAGAACGTCATGCTCGCGCAGTACTTCCACAGCATGACCGACGAGAAGGAGGCGGTCGATGCCCTGACCCGCGTCGGCCTTGGCGACCGTGCGCATCACCTCCCGTCGCAGCTTTCCGGCGGCGAGCAGCAGCGGGTCTGCATCGCCCGGGCCTTGATTAATGATCCCAAGATCATCCTCGCGGACGAACCTACGGGCAACCTGGACGCGCAAAACGAAGAGATCGTTCTGCGTCTGTTGCGCGAGTTCCACCAGCAAGGCCGGACTATCGTGATGGTCACGCATGATCCCGTCGTCGCCCGCCTGGCCGACCGCCGCATCGAACTGCACCACGGAAAGATTGCGTCTCAGGAAGTCTTTTCAATGGCCGATGAAGAGCAGCTCGACGAAGTTCTGGAAGAACTCTGGGTGCTGGCCGAGCATGGCGAGATCGCCGAAGTCGAGCGCATGGAAGTCCACGGCGCTTTGCCGGTGAGCCTGGCGATTGAAAGGATGATTGAGATGGGTCTGGTCGTCTCCATGCCGCATCCGCCCGAACCGCACGGTCATAAGCCGTTCGTGAACCCATGCCACGAAGCCCTGAAGCCTGTTTCCGCCTCACTCGGCGACGGCACGCTGATCGTGGAACTCACGCCGCGCGGCCGGGAGCGTGCCGGAAACATCATTCGCCGCCACCGGCTGGCCGAGCGCCTCTTCACCGACAGTTTAGCGATGGACAGCGAATCCGAAATCGAGCAGCAGGCCTGCAAGTTCGAGCACATCCTGTCGCCGGAAGCCACCGACAAGATCTGTACATTCCTTGGCCATCCGCGCACCTGCCCACATGGGGCGCCCATTCCGCCCGGGCCGTGCTGTGGAAGGACCGCTGACTTAGCAGGCTCTATTCCTGCCACTTCGGCAGCTCATCCCCGGCGGTAAGATCGGAATAAACCTGGTCATCCTTGTGGGTCGTCACTCGCTGCTATGATCGAGCTGTCCCCACGATCATGAGCACTCGTCGACCCACCATCGGCGTCTTCGATTCCGGCTTCGGAGGCCTCACCGTACTTAAAGCTTTACTTGAACTCGTCCGGGACGCGGACTATCTCTACTTCGGCGATACCGCCCGCCTCCCCTACGGCTCAAAGTCGGTGGAAACG
The DNA here is from genome assembly GCA_003225555.1 of Acidobacteriota bacterium. GTDB lineage: Bacteria > Acidobacteriota > Terriglobia > Terriglobales > Acidobacteriaceae > Sulfotelmatobacter. The sequence continues at coordinate 102,545 of QIAM01000011.1, forward strand.
GTTGGCCGTTACGCCGTCGAAGCCGCCCATTACCTGGAAGCTCATGGCGCGCAAATGCTGGTGATTGCGTGTAACACCGCGACCGCCCTTGCTCTCGACCGCATCACCGCCGCTGCCCATGTACCGGTGGTTGGTGTAGTTGAACCCGGTGCCGAGGCCGCCGCTTCGGCCACGAAGAACAAAAAAGTCGTCGTCATCGGAACCGAAGCCACGGTTAGCAGCCACGCCTACCGCAAGGCCCTGGAAGCGCGTGGTTTGAACGCGAGAGAAAAAGCCTGCCCCCTTCTGGTCCCGCTGGTAGAGGAAGGATGGGTTGACCATGCCGTCACCGAGCAGGTGGCCGGCATCTATCTCGGCGAGGCCTTTGGCGACGGTTTCCACGACGCCGACGTACTCGTGCTGGGCTGTACACACTATCCATTGCTAAAGCCCCTGCTACACCGCGTAGCACCGGCAAGCGTCACCATCGTCGACTCCGCCGAGTCCACAGCTGGCGCCGTAGCCACGCACCTGCAAGAATTGCTGCCCCCGCCCTCCACCCAACAGCAGGAGAACCGTACCCACCCACGCCTAAAGTTTTTTGCCACAGACTCGGTCGAAAAGTTTCGTCGCCTGGGCCACCGGTTCCTAGGTCACTCCACCGACGACGTCCAACATGTCGACCTGAAAGAATAGTCCACGTAGAGACAGCCGCCTCGTCTGTCCAACCGAGCAAAGCTCGGCTAGTTCTTTTGCCAGCAAGATTCGGATAGCCCAGAGTACAGAGCAGAATTACTGTGTCGATCAGCCAGCAAGGTCAGTCCAATAAAGACGATATGCATCCGCTCGACAATGTGATCTGGTACGCCCTGACCACCCGCCAAACAGAATTCGCTGAACGCCGCGACCAAGCCTGCAGGTTCGTGCAGGACGTAAGTCCCCTCGCTGCATTTCTGGAACCGACAAACCGAGGCTACGAATCGCTGGAAAGTCTTGTGGCCACAGGTGAAATCGTGGGCTTGTTTCTGAACGATCCATATCAAGAACGTCCCGGATGGAACGTAGCCGGCGGCGCTCCTCTCCTGCAGATGCTGTGCGAAAACGGCGTAGCGTCGACGCCCGCAACTGGCGTGAAAATCGTAGAACTGGGCCGCCAGGATGCCGCCGAGATGCAAGATCTAGCCGCCCTCACCAAGCCCGGTCCTTTCGCTCAACGTACTCGCGAACTCGGAACCTACCTCGGAATTCGAGTGCAAGGGAAGCTTATAGCCATGGCGGGCGAACGCATGAAGATCCCCGGCCACATAGAGGTGAGTGCCGTCTGTACCCACCCAGACCACGTCGGAAAAGGCTATGCCAGAACGCTAATGACGGAAGTCATGCGGCGCATTCGCGAACGCGACGAGACGCCCTTTCTGCACGTGCGGCAGGACAATGCAGGCGCGATCGGACTCTACGAGAAGTTGGGCTTCCAGGAACGGAAGTTCGGCCACTACATTGTGATTCAGAAGTTGTGATTCAGAAGACTGAGGTAGTTGGCTGACGTCCGACGTCAACCCTGATTGATCTCAGTACAAATGGAAGTCCACTTCCAAAGCGATTTCCACGGCCACAGGATGGCCATCTTTCATCGCCGGTTCGAAGCGCCATTTCTTCGCTGCCTCGATCGCCTTCTCGTCAAGGCCCATACCAAGTGAGTTGGCCACGCGAATATTCGTCGGACGCCCACTGGCGTCGACCACCAGCATGAGTGTGCACGTTCCCTGATACTTTGCCTTACGCGCCTCTTCCGAGAATTCCGGATCGACCTGTGAGATAACTCGGGGCGCACTCACGCCGCCGCCAACGTGAAAAATTCCGCCACCGGTTCCGCCACCCTGCCCCGGCCCAAATCCAGGTCCAGTACCCTTGCCGACGCCACCACCACTGCCCGAACCGATGCCTGCACCCGACCCTGTTCCGTTCGACGGCAGAACTCCGTTCGACATCGGATCGCCGATGTTCGGCATGTTATAAGCCAGCTTCACTTGCGGAGGAACAACAATCGTCGGTTCAACCGGCAGCTTGGGATGCTCATTCCGCACAACAACCGTCGGCGGCGCAATCTGCTCCATCGCCAGTCTCGGCAGCCTGCCCTTGGTCGCCTGCAGCACGTCGCGATCTCCCCCACCGCCCCCACCGCCCACCTGAGTCTTCGATGGCTTCAGCAAAGGAAGGTCCCCGGGATCCACCAGCGGAATCACCTTGGTCGACGCCTTTACGGGAGTAACCATGCGCCGCCCAATCAGCGTGCCAGCAATGATGATCCCGATGATCAGAATGTGGACACCCGTAGAACCCAGCGCCCCACCCCTCTTGTAGTTGTAGAAGCCCCAGATATCACGCACTGGCTCTGGCTTGGACTCCAGCTTGAGAGGTGGAAGTTTCTTCGGAAAAAAGAATTCATCCAGTTGCCGGAAAAGCGACTTGTACAGCGGCTCTTCGAACAACTCCTGAGCCAGCGACAGATGCAACTCCGGTTCGTTACCGGGAGGGTTCGGATTCAATTGTGCTGATCCCATGATTACGGTTTGAATTCTTGCGGACAAGGGCTAACTCCCGCGCAACACGCTACTTACACAGATGAGCCAACCCTCCAGTAAGTTGCTTCGGTTTCTGCGTCAGCCGTTCCAGTTCGGTTGCTGCCACGTCCGACCGACGGACCCGAAACCGTCCCTTTTTCGCTTTCTGAAATTGTACCTCTAGTTCCGGGCTTTCGACAGGGCAATTCCATGTCCGGATGTTCGACGAGACATGTTCGATCAGACATGTCCTTCCCGTGTCACCCTATGTGCGCGCGTGGACGTTCCCGCTCATGCTCCCTATAATGAAAAGATTCAATCATTTGGGGGAGAAGCCATCCGAGTGCAGCTCGAACTGAAAGCCACCATCAATCTGCCAAAAACTGCCTTCCCCATGAAGGCCAACCTGCCCCAGAATGAGCCCAAATTGCTGGCCCGCTGGGAGCAGGACCAAATCTACGAGCGCATTCGGCAGGCTCGAAAAGGGGCGCCCAAGTACATCCTGCACGACGGCCCTCCGTATACCAGCGGCCCGATTCACCTGGGTACGGCGATGAATAAATGCTTGAAGGATTTCGTCGTCAAATCCAAAACCATGGCGGGCTTCGACGCGCCCTACGTGCCCGGATGGGACTGCCACGGTCTCCCCATCGAAATCAAAGTCGACAAAGAGCTAGGCGGAAAGAAGCTCCAGATGCGGCCTCTCGACGTTCGAGCCGAGTGCCGCAAGTACGCGCAGAAATTTCTTGACCTGCAGCGCCAGCAGTTCAAACGCATCGGCGTCTTCGGCCGCTTCGATCGTCCGTACGCGACAATGAATCCCCGTTTCGAGTCAGTCGTGCTGGAAACCTTTTTTTCCTTCTACGAAAAAGGATTCGTCTACAAGGGCCTGCGCGCCGTCTACTGGTGCATGCACGACGAGACCGCTCTCGCCGAAGCCGAAGTCGAATACGAAAACCACACCAGTTCCACCGTGTGGGTGAAATACGTGCTCATCGACGATCCCGCCAAAATCGAGGCGTCGCTGGCGGGACAGAAAGTCTCCACGATCATCTGGACCACAACTCCCTGGACGCTTCCCGCGTCGATGGCCGTGGCGTTCCATCCCGATGAAGAATACGTCGCCCTGGAATCGGCAGGCGAGGTCTACATCGTTGCGTCGAAGCTCGCGAAGGAAGTGGCCCAAAAGTGTAATCTCGCGTCACCTCACCCCCTAGCTCACTTCCCAGGCCGCGCACTCGAGCATCTTACGTTTCAGCATCCATTTCTCGACCGCAAAATCCTTGGAGTCCTTGCCGACTACGTCACCATGGACACCGGCACCGGCGTCGTCCACACTGCGCCGTCGCACGGCGCGGAAGACTTCATCACCGGCATGAAATATGGCCTCGACGCCACCAGCAACGTCGACGAAAAAGGTATCCTGCGCAACGGCCTGCCCGAGTACACCGGCAAGCGCGTTTGGGACGCGAATGCTCCCATCATCGAATTACTGAAGAGCCAGGGCGCATTGCTGCATACGGAGAAGACCGAGCACTCCTACCCGCACTGCTGGCGCTGCCACAATCCCGTAATCTTCCGCGCTACTGAGCAGTGGTTCATTTCCATGGAGGCTCCCATGGAAGGCGAGAGTTCCAAAGATGGCACGCTTCGCTCACGCACGCTCGATGAAATCAAGAAAGTGAAGTGGGACCCGGCGTGGGGCGAAGAGCGCATGTCGAACATGATCGCGACTCGCCCCGACTGGTGTATCTCGCGACAGCGCATCTGGGGCGTTCCGATCGCTGTGTTTCTTTGCAAGAATTGTGGCAAGCCTCTGAACGACCATGCCCTCAATCGCAGAGTCGTCGAGCTTTTCGCGCGCTCCGGCGCAGACGCCTGGTTCACGCCGGAAGCCGACTCGATCCTGCCCGCTGGAACAAAGTGCCCGCATTGCGCCGGCACCAAGTTTGACAAAGAAACGGACATCTTCGACGTCTGGCTCGAATCCGGGGCCAGTTATCTCGCCTTGATTGCGGACGAACCGGATTATCCCTGGCCCTCCGATCTCTATCTCGAAGGTGGAGACCAATACCGCGGCTGGTTCCAGTCTTCCCTGCTCTGCGGCATGGGGGTGCGCGGCACGCCGCCGTACAAAGGCGTCGTTACGCCCGGTTGGACGCTCGACGAAAAAGGCCAGGCCATGTCGAAGTCGCGCGGCAACGATGTCGATCCCGTCGACATCGCCAGCCGACTGGGCGGAGAAATCGTCAGGCTATGGACCGCCTCCGTCGACTTTCGCGAGGACGTGGTCGGCTCCGAAGCGCTGATGCTGCGCATCGCCGAAAACTACCGCAAGATTCGCAATACCTTCCGCTACATCCTGAGCAATCTCGGCGACTTCGACCCCGGAAACGATGTGGTCCCTTTCGATCAGATGGAAGGTCTCGATCGGTACATGCTGCGCCAAGCCACGGTTTTCGCCGAAGACGTACGCACCTCGTACGACGATTTTGCCTTCCACAAGATCTACCACCGGGTGAATCATTTCTGCATCGTGGACTTGAGCGCATTTTATTTCGATGTGCTCAAAGATCGGCTCTATATCTTTGCCCCGAAGTCGCAGGCCCGCCGCAGCGCGCAGACCGCCGTCTGGCGCATCGGCGAGGCTCTGGTTCGCCTGCTCGCTCCCATCATGACCTTCACTAGCGAGGAAGTCTGGCAATATTTGCCAAAACTCGCGGATCGCCCTGAAAGCGTTCACCTCGCAGCATTCCCACCGGCAGCAGAGATATTGGGTGAGGCAGCCAAGGAAACCGAATCCAAATCCGACGAGGACTGGACGGTCCTGCGTTCCGTCCGCGACGAAGTGCTCAAAGCGCTCGAAGAAGCCCGCAACCACAAGCAGATCGGGACGGGCCTCGAGGCGCAAGTGGCCATCACCGCTTCCGACCCTGTGTCTTCTGTGTTGTCGCGATATGCGGATCAACTCCGCTACCTATTCATCGTCTCAGCCGTCACCCTGAAGCAAGGCTCGGGCAACGGCACAGGGGGCGTCCACGTCGAAGTGGAGAAGGCAGACGGCCAGAAGTGCGAGCGCTGCTGGAACTACTCGACGCACGTAGGCGAGGACAAGACCTATCCCACCGTCTGCGAACGCTGCAGCGCAGTTCTGAAGGAACTCGAGAAGTGACCACAACTGACGTAGCGACAGCCGCCCTTCGACAGGCTCAGGGCAGGCTCTCGGCTGTCCGCCCAACGCGAAGCAAGGGCGCCCGTCTCCGGATTGTCTGTAGTTCCGACGCGCCCGCCGCGACTAAGATGTCGTTGCCCGAATGACCGCCAACACAGCTCGCATCCTGCACTTCATTCTCGCCGTCGTCATCATCCTGCTCGACCGCTGGACGAAGCACCTCGTCGCCTCCCACATCGCGCTCTACACCCACATTCAGATCATTCCCGGCTTCTTCCGCCTGACCCACACCGAGAACACCGGTGCCGCATTCAGCCTCTTCGCCGATTCCCCATCGCAGTGGAAGACGACTCTCCTGATCGCGTTCTCCCTGGTCGCCATGGTGATCGTTTCGATTCTCCTGTGGAAACAGACACGCCCGCTCACAATGACAGGCATCGCGCTGTCGTTGATTCTTGGAGGTGCGGTGGGAAACCTGTGGGACCGCCTCGCCAGCGGCCGCGTAGTCGACTTTCTGCTCTTTTACGTCAAGCAGTACCAGTGGCCAGTGTTCAATCTAGCGGACAGCGCCATTGTCCTGGGAGCAAGCCTGCTGGTGCTTGAAATCCTGTTCAGCCGGGCGAAGGATGAAACCTCAGCTCATGTCGATGGCAAGAATGCCTGACATGTGTTGTAGCAGCACTAGGCCTAACGGGCTGCCTTCACCGGCCAACATTCTGCTGAAAAGACTGGCCTTTGGTTGTGTTTTTGAGAGGGCGCGGCTTCCAGCCGCGCCGCAAATGCCGCAAATGCCGCAAAGTCAAGTGGCTTTTAGCCACTGGGTGACTTCCGGTTTACAAAGTGAGTTTTTCAGGCTATAAAGGCGCAATCCTCAGAGCACATTTTGGGGCATGGCTTGAACAGGTTACGGAAAACTCATTTTGCACGTGGCCAGAGTCCCTCAGCGGCTAAAGCCGCGTTGATACTTTGGAGCTTAGCGGCGCGGCTGGAAGCCGTGCTCTTTCAAAGAGACGTTGCAGCGACTTTTCCGCAGCCTCTGGAAGCCGCCCCTTCCCGGTAACAGGCTCCTACGGCGTCCCATACAGCTGCTTATACACATTCGCATTCCGCAGAATCGCCTGCACGTACTCTCGCGTCTCGGTAAACGGAATCGACTCCACGAACTCCTGCGGATCACGATACTTCCCTTGCCCAAGCCACTCCTCCACGCGATCCGACCCCGCGTTGTAAGCGGCCAGCGCGTACTCGAACGATCCTCCGAACTTGTCGACCATGCCTTTGAAATAGCGCGTCCCCAATTGCATATTCACTTCAGGTGTATACAACTGGTTGGGACTATACCGTTTCAGCTTCACTTCTCTTGCCACCAGCTTGCCGGTACGAGGCAACAGCTGCATCAGTCCTACCGCATTCGCGCGCGACACCGCAGCGGGATTGAACTCCGACTCCTGCCGAATCAGCGAAGCGACCAGGTAAGGATCCAGCCCGTTCGCCGTTGCATGGCGCTTGAGATCGCTCCAGTATGGTTTGGGAAAAAGTGCTTCCCAATAAGGCCGCGGCAAGTCGGGGATGTCGAGGGCGAAGTAGTTCGGCGTCGAGCGTTTCATCACCTCGATCGCACGATCGTAATGTCCGGTGTCGATGTAGAGCTGTGCCGTTTCGGCAGTAACCCAATTTCCGGAGTCCGCGCTCGCTGCAGCCTGCAGTTCACGCGCCGCTAAGTCCACCAGCCCGCCGTTCCCCAGGAGTTCCGCCTTCTGCAGGTGCAGGTCATCCGAAGGAGGATCGGACAGTGTCACCTTCCCGCTGCCTTCCACCGATGGCACCCGATCCAGTAACGGAAAACGTTCTGTCGACGCTGAATCAGCAGGAAGCTTCTTGAGCCGTTGCCGCCCCAGTTCGGCGTAGTAGTAATTCAGATAGCGCTGCGAGAGCTTTTCATAGAAAGCGCGAGCCATCGCCGGCTGGTTGTCTTCCTCCGCCAGCCGGGCTCGCCAATACAAGGCGGCCGGAGTCTCCGCGCCGCTTGGATACAGCGCAATCTGCTCTTCGAATTGCTTCTTGGCCTCGTCGTTGCGGCCTTGCCGCAAGGTCAGCCAGGCTGCCTTCCAATGCGCGTACGAAGCGCGCGTTCCATTGGGAAATCGCTGCTGCATTTCGCGATAGGCATCGAGGGCCTGATCATATTCGTGATGCACGAGGTGCAGGTTGGCCGCCGACAGCAGCGCCAACTCCAGCCAAGGACTCGTCGGAACTGTCCTCCGCAGTTCGTCCACCGAGCGGTAGAACGCATCGTTATCGTTTGAAGTCCAGTCGACCTGTCCGACGACGTACAGCCGCTGCGCGTTTGCTTCAGGGCTGAGTCCGGTGAGGGCATTCAACTGCGCCTTGGCTTCGCGGTCTCGACCAATACGATGCAAGGCGTCGGCCATCGCAAGTTCTGTCGCAGGCCGGTCGGCGGGACTCACGACACTCAACAGATCGCGATAGGCGTCCACAGCATCGGCGTAGCGCCTTCCTTTCATCAGCAAGTCGGCGCGGGACTTGCGTTGCGCCGCGGTTGCGGCCGGAAGGCCTGGTAGCTTCTTCATCTCCGCCAATGCCGCATCGGCCTCGGTGCTCACCGCCATGTTGTAATAAACATTGCCGAAGGCTTCCGCCGCTTTCGAACTCTGCCCCGATGCCGCGCAAGCGCGGCCGACGGCAAACTCCACATCCGAACGCACTGGCAGGCGGTCTTTTTCCAACAAGCCTGCAGCCTCTGCTGCCCTGCCCTCCAGTAGCAACGCGTCGGCATAGCTGACGTGTGCGTCGCGCACCAACAGAGAATCCGGATGCACCGTCTCGAAATCTGCCAGTGTCGCCAACGCTTCGGGAACGTGCCCAGTTTGCAGGTACGAGGTCCCCAGGTAATACGCCACATAGTCGCCCAGATCGCCCGCCAGAGGCTTCGCCCGATTCAGCGGATCAATGGCCTTGGCGTAGTCACGATCGAGGACGTGTGCGTATCCTGCGACGAGCCACGCCAGCGCTCCAGCGTCTTCTTTCGCATGAGCTCGTGCGTATGATTCCACTCCCGCATAGGCCGCGGGCGAGCGATCCTGTATCAACTGCTGCGCCATAGGCCGCAAGCTCGTCGAAGCCACAAATGCCTGCCGCATCCGTCGCACGCGCGGCGAGATCGGCTTCCTACGTTTCTTTGCGCTGACCCGTCGGCTCTGTGTGGAGCCCGGCTTGGATTTCTTGGCCACTGCTGTCTTGCTGGTAGCGGGCTTCGTCGGAGCGCCGGACTTCGGTGCCAGCTTCGAGACCCTCGGCGTAGTGGGCGTGCTTTGACCAGAAGAGAACTTTTTCGCGGGAACGTGCTGCGATTTCGATGAATCGTCTGCGGAAAATTGCCGGGGGAACGCCCACGCGAAAACAAAGACTCCGCTCAAGAGCCCGCACACTATTACCCATGCGAGCACCCGCCACCACTTGAGACCCAATCGAATCACCTTTGATTTGATGCGCGGAGACGCGCCTTGCCAGAGACCCGGTCCAGAAAATCCTAATGCTTGAAGTTCGCTCCCATCAGCGAAACATCATCCTCGGCCAGACTTCGCACCAGTTCCTGGTGAAAATAGTCGACGCTCGACGCGGCCGTATTCCCATAACGCTTCTGGTAGGTGGAGCGGCTCTTTTCAATGTCAGCTTTCAAACGGTCATACACATCTCTATGCCGCCGCCCTTCTGCCACCTTAGCCTGGTTGTACAGCTTGATCTCATCCACCAGCAGGCGCGCGAATCGTTGCGCCTTCCGGTGTGTGTCCGCGTCCACGGTAGACAGTCCCGCAAGCGGATCGGCAGCCGCAGCGGGTGCCGCTGCGCTCGCCGCCTGCGCGCCCACGCCTACCTCTACTACCTCACCCGCAGGCTCGGAATCTGCCGGGATATTGGCAGTATGCTTGGGAGCATGCCCGGCAAAGGGATCCATGAAAGAACTCACGGTTTGTACCGGCACTCGAGGCGCACTTGGTTCCACCGCCTCCCTTCCCTCTTTTTGAACCTGTTGCGACTGTTTGCGCAACGACGTCACCTCAAGCCACGCACTCGTCGCCATCACCAGCAGCTCAAGCGCGCTCCCGTCGAGCGTTCCGTCGGCTCCGCCGTCACCGTACAGCAGCGCCGCAACCTTGTCTTTGAGCAGAAGCGGCACCACCAGAATCTGTTCATTCGCCGGTTCGCCAAATCGCTCCACAAACCGACCGCCCATCTCGGCAATATTTGCCGGGGTGGCAGTGCGATTCTGATACGCATGAGCCACGGGGCCAGCATTCATGTCCAGGGGAAAATCCTTGAGCAAGTCTTCTTCCGCAAAACCCCGGCTTTGCCATCCCGTTGCCGCTGCCGCTTTCACGACGAACAATGCCACACGCGAGCTGTGCCCGGATGCGCCATCCAGCAACGCCTTCAGAATCTCTTTTTGTGTAGTGTTGGCCTGAATGTCCGCGATAGCCTGCAACAGCGTCGCCGCCCCACCGCCGTGCGCGGCTTGAGCGGAAGCAGGAGCCGGCAGCACTTCGAGTACTCGCTTGACGAGTTCCGCCTGCAACTCCGGAAGCCGCTTCGCCAGAACTCGCGCGACCGCACTTTCGACGATCTGCTGGACTTCGCTATGTTCTGCCATGCTCAGAGGACCATTCCCCGACGCAATTTACCTGATGCGATTCGCGAGTCGACGCCTTAATGGAAACAATACTGCCCTAACTGCTGATTATACGGTACTTGTGCCACAAGGTCAGGGTACGACAGGACGTGTTCGACCGCGTACGGCGCCACCCTTGGACTCTATAGCAAACGATCGCTCCGCGACTACGTCAAAGCGATTGGGCAAAGGCGCTGGTTACCAAGTAGAATAACAGTTCAGGTTCAAGCCGCGTCGCCCGAAAATACTGCATCGACAACACCATGAGCGCCATCGAAAACAAAGTAGCAGCACCTGTGACCGAAGAGCTGGCACTGGTGCAGGCCGCTAAGCGGGGCGATGACTCGGCCTTCGAAGAATTGGTTCGCAGGTACGACCGTAACGTCTTTCGGATCGCGCAACATATCACGCAAAACCGCGAAGATGCAGAAGACGTGGTGCAGGAAGCGTTCCTGAAAGCCTACGGCAACCTGGCGCAGTTCCAGGAGCAGTCAAAGTTTTATACCTGGCTGGTTCGGATCGCGGTCAACGAAGCGCTGATGAAGTTGCGCCGCCGCCGTCCGGAACGCACAGTTTCGCTGGATGAAGACATCAAGACGGAAGACGATTCTCTTCCCCGCGAGATCGCGGACTGGAGTCCGAACCCGGAACAGCAATACACGCAGGCCGAGCTGCGAGAAATCTTGAGTAAGACCATCCAGGGCCTGCCCCCGGGCTTCCGGACGGTGTTTGTACTGAGGGACGTGGAAGGACTTTCAACGGAAGAAACCGCATCCGCACTCGACTTGAGTGTGCCTGCGGTGAAGTCGCGGCTACTGCGCGCACGCCTGCAGCTCCGCGAACGGTTGGGACGCTACTTCCAGAAACGCGAGAGTGGAGATGGCAACCGGTGAAATGCTCTGAGTTTTTGCACGAGCTGACAAATTATCTGGACGGCGTCCTCGACGAACAAACAAAGGTCGAGTTGGAGAACCATCTTTCCTGGTGCCACAACTGCTACGTAGTTTGCGACACGACCAAAAAGACCATTGAGATCTATCGCGACTCCCAGCTTTACGAACTCCCCGAAGACCTCCGCAGCCGACTCCGTTCCGCCATCATGGCCAAATGCCAGCAACAAAAGCGCCGTGGCCCGCAGAGTGTGTAGGTTTTTGCAACTCCTGTAACTATGGCGGCTTCAATGGTTTCCAGCATTCATTTCCTCTTTGGATTCCCCTCATCCAAAGTCTAAACCTTTTACCTTAGGAGTGAATCTAAGTACCTGAGTGCTGGCGTATAACCAAGGGGTGGTCTCAGGGGGCGGGAACACTTACGAACAACAGGGTCCGAGGGCGAACCAGGCCCGGAGTGTGGAAGGGTGGTGGGTCATGATCGCAAGATTGATTGACGCAGTCTTCGGCTGCCGGCATCCCCGCTATAGTTTCCCAGTTACGATTCGCGGCGCGAATCGCCGCCCGCAGGCGGCAGCGTTGACCGGAACGTATGTGGCATGTCTGGATTGCGGCCGGGAATTTCCTTACGACTGGCAGCAGATGAGGGTGATCACTTCATCGTCCGAGCGGCGCGAGTACGTCGCCGCGCTGACCACCAAGGAAGCCGCGTGACGATGACAGCATTGCCCGAAGTTTAGACCCGATTTCTTCCCCTCCCCCAAAAGAGCCGCGAGTAACCGCTCGCGGCTCTCGCTGTTTGTTGCGGCCTCACCTATTGCACCATCTGAGTAAGCGGTGGCGATGTAGCTGCGTTGTAGTTGCTGTCGCCCGAGTAAATCGCTGTGATGGTATGTGTGCCTTTGCTCAGACCAGATGTGACAAAGGTTGCCTGATCTGACACCAACGGTGCCGACCCGAGCGTCGTGCTTCCGTCCTGGAATGTGACGGTGCCACTCACCTTGCCCGCCAGGTACTCACTGCCTGGAACGGTGGCGTGGACGTTAGCGGTGAAGGTGACCGCTTGGCCGAGGGACGATGGATTCGGAGAGCTGGTCACGCTGTCCAGAGTGCCCCTGGTGTTGAGGAGCACGGTCAGGTTTCTCGTGGTCGGGTTTGCGCCGGCGCTGTCGGTTATCGCAAGATCCAGCGCCCCATCTAGGTTGAAGTCTCCCACGGCTACGGATTGTGGGGAGGCTCCTGCGCCGTAATCCACCGGTGCCTGCAACGTGCCATCCCCTTTGCCCAAGAGCACGCTCAAGCTGTTGCTGAAAGCCTTGGCCACGGCCAGATCCGGCATACTGTCGTTGTTAAGGTCTGCCACCGCCACAGATGCCGGAGCACCCTCTGTCCCGGCTGAATAGTTTACCGCCGCCTGAAAGCTTCCATTCCCGTTGCCCAGGAACACGCTCACGTTGAAGCTGTTGTAGTTGGCCACCGCCAAGTCTGGCTTGCCGTCGCCGTTGAGGTCTCCCACGACCACCGAAGCGGGGTTCGATCCCGCGCCGTAGTTGACCGCTGTCTGGAAGGTGCCGTCACCCCTGCCGAGCAAAATACTCACGTTGTTGCTGCCCCAGTTCGCCGTAGCCAGGTCCAGCTTGCCGTCGCCGTTGAAGTCCCCCGCCGCTACCGAGTTCGGAGTCGTGCCCGTGCCGTAGCTCAGCGCCGCCTGGAAGGTGCCGTCCCCATTGCCCAAAAGCACGCTTACGCTGTCGCTGTAGTAGTTCGCCGCCGCCAGGTCAAGCTTGCCGTCGCCGTTGAAGTCCCCGATGGTTACGGAGGCGGATCCCGACTCGGTGTTATAGTTCGTCGCCGACTGGAAGGTGCTGTCGCCGTTGCCCAAAAGGACGCTCACATGGCTTGTGTTGGAGTACGCAACCGCCAAGTCCTGCTTGCCATCGCGGTTAAAGTCTCCGACGACCACCGAGTCCGGCGCCTGACCAACCGCGTGGTTCACAGCCCTTCGGAAGGTACCGCTCTTCTTCCCCCGTAGGACGCTGATGTTGTTGCTGGTGAAATTCGCAGTGACCACGTCCGGGCTTCCGTCGCCGTTGAAATCCCCGACCGCCACGGAATAGCCCGCTCCTGCCGTTCTGTAATTTCGCGCCGCCTCGAAGGCACCGCCCCAGCTCCCAAGCAGCACGCTCACGTTGCTGTCGACAAACGGGAGGCCAAAGTTCGCCACGACCAGATCCAGCTTGCCGTCTCTATTGATATCTCCTGCGGTTATGAAAACCGGGGACACCCCTGCGTTGTAATTCACCGCTCTCTGAAAGCTCCCAGCCCCATTGCCCAGGCGCACACTCACATCGCTCAAGTCAGAGTGGATGCCATCTTGCCGGCCAACGTTCGCGGTTGCGAAGTCCAGCTTGCCGTCGCCATCAAAATCTCCGACCACCACCGAGAAAGGCGAAGATCCCACCTGATGATTCACCGCCGCCTGGAATGTCCCATCCCCGTTTCCCATGAGCAGGCTTACATCATTGCTGTAGCGCGGATTCACAGGCGAGGCTCCCGAATTCGCCGTGATCACGTCCAGCTTCCCGTCACCGTTGAAGTCGGCCACCGCTACTGATGCTGGGCCCGAACCCGCACCGTAGTTCACCACCGCCTGGAATGTGCCGTTGCCATTCCCGAGCAGCACACTCACGCTGTCATTGCCTTCGTTGGCCACCACCACGTCCAGACTGCTATCAGCGTTGAAGTGCCCCACGGCAATGCCGTCGGGGTAGGCACCTACCGCGTAGTTCACCGCAGCCGCGAACGTCCCATCACCGTTACCCAGGAAAGCGCTGACAGTGTTGTCGTAGTAATTCGCCACCGCCAGATCTAATCTGCCGTCCCCGTTGAAGTCCCCGGCAACAATGGCGCCTGCGCCCGACCCCGCGTTGTAGTTCTTCGTGGCCTGAAAGGTGCCGTTTCCGTTGCCTAAGAGAACACTCACGGTGCCGCTACCCCAATTCGCCACAGCCAGGTCCAGCTTGCCGTCACCGTTGAAGTCCTCGACGACAACAGAGAGCGGCACCGATCCCACAGGATAGTTCACAGCCGCTCTGAACTCGCCTCCCACCTTGCCCAGCAGGATGCTGACGTTGTTGCTGTAGTCGTTCGCTGTGACCATGTCCGGCTTGCCATCGCCGTTGAAGTCCGCTACTACAATGGAGTGGGGCCCCGAAGCAACAGCAAAGGTTCTGGCTGTAAAGAACATCGTTGCCTGTTCCGCAAGTGCACTACTCTGCGAAGCAATCACAATCAGAGACATCGCGCTCACAATAAGTCTCGAAGGCACACTAAACCTCCTTGGGAGGACGGGGAGCAACAAACCCAGGGTTCGTGAGAGGGTAGGTATCCGGGGGGAAAAGGCAAGCTACCCCTCGGGCCGAAAGTATACGCCCGATTATGAATGGCGTACTGAATATGTTTCTAACGTGCGCGGATTTGCCCAGCATGAGCTTCCGCCGGCCGCGCGAAATTGCAGAAAACGAAACGGACGCGACCAGTCTTTCGTCCCGGGTCACTCTACTTCTCACTCTTGTCCGGATCGATCGACTGGTCCAGGTAAATCCAGAGTATCCGCGCCATCACAGTCAGAAAAGGCGCGAATGGCAGGAACAGCACTGCTCCGCCAATGACCGCGTTCTGAATCTGCCATCGGAAGAACCACCAGAGGAGCGATGAGAGGATCGCGATTGTAACCAGCGCCAGTCCATACCCGATATACATCGTACCCAGAAAGTATCCAGGCTCGCGCTCAAACTTCAAATCACACGCGGGGCACCACTCATGCATGTCCGGGAACAGGAATAGCGACTTGCGGAAGATTTTCCCGGTGCGGCACCGCGGACAATGCTGCTGGAGCATCCCCGCCAGAGCAGACACGTTCGCCCGCTGCATGGAACGATCTTAGAGCATTTCACAGCTGTAGGATTTTATGGGTGCAACCGCAAACTCGCGCACTACGCTCCAACTCCCGCAACGGCACCCTCAGTGCGCGACCCGCGCCACTTGGATCCGGCTCGCGTCCACGGTAATCGGACGCTGAATCTCCATCTCAATGGACGTCCCCACATCCAGCTTCACGTCGCTCCCGCGCTTCAGCAGAGCCCACGCAATCCCCGCGGCCGCCCCCGCTCCCGCCCCGATGCGCGCTCCGTTCACTCCTCCGGAGGCCAATCCGCCCCCGATGCCGCCGACCGCGCCCCCGTATGCTCCATTTCTCGCTGCATCTTCGATTTTTTTCCCCGTATCTTTGTCCTGTCGGACCGTACCTTCTTTGTCCTTTACCGAGGTCTTGTCCGATCCCGGCATGTTCTCCACCGAACCCGGCAAGATCACCGTGTATCCGCTCGGATAAATCATCGAAGTGAAGTGCATGAGAATCTCGGCCCGTCCCTTCACTCGCCCGGCGCGTTGGACATGGGTAATCTTTCCCTGGATATAGGTCCCGGCAGGCACGATCACTCGCTCGTTGACCACAAAAGGAAAGGCCGTCTCAGCATAGACAGCATCGCCCTCGCGCGCATTCTTGGTGGAGATCGCCTGCTTCAGCGACAGTGGAATCTTTGACCCCGCGGGAATCATCACCGCGTTAGGATCAGTCTGCGGAGCCGCCGCAGCATTGGCATTCGCATCCTGCACCGAAGCCGGCTGTGCAGACTCGGCGGCCTGCGCCCATGACATCCCGGAAACCAGCAATAAAATCCACAATGTGCGCATCACATACCTCTCAGCAAATAGCAGCCTACAAGTGCAGATCAATCGTAATCCGTTCCAGAGTCCAACGCCACTAGCGGCTAGGATGCACCATCCCAGGCCAGAGTTATCTGCCGGGACGGGCACAAGCTACAGTCAGCCTGAAAAATGCTGTTAGCCATTCCGACGTGTGAGCGCAACGACCGAGGAGGAATCTATTGCCCGGTCGCGCCTGGCCAATTAAAGGCCACCCAAACTCGATCTGGATTAACTCGAGTCTAGGACTGGTTTTGCAAGGGCGCAGCTTCGAGCCGCGCCGCCACGCGGCCAAAATCAGCCGCGGCTTTAGCCGCCGAGGTAATTCTTGGTCAGCAGCGCAAGCTCTGCCGCAACCCGCCAGGGTTGGTTTATGACGAGAGCCGCCCGCTTAATACTTGCACAAGCTGTTATCAGCCTTAACCAAATAAGCCTTGAAGTTCGACGCCTTCTTATCCATGCAGCCCACCAGGTTCAAGAGTTCCACCTTCCGAAACTCCGTCGGATGGCTTTCCGCCTGCAGCGCAATGTAGCCTTCGTTCAAGAGTTCTCCGTCCCTCCCCGCAAAGATCGGGTTCTTGAGTTCCCCACCCAATTGCGGCTTGGTGTAAGTAATGACCGGAGTGCCTTCCACATAATGCGTAACCCGCTCCGAACCCAGAACTTCTGCCACAACTCTCACCCATTGATCGCCGTGATAGGTCTTCGCCACCAGGTGATAGCAATGGGGAGTAAAAAGCCCACCATCGATTACGATGTTCGTCCCCGGCGTGCACACGTTGCCATTCGGCCGATCGTGGACGCCGTCCCCGCCCAGAAGCTGCACTTCAATCGACGTAGGGAAATCCTGGTCCAAGCCCATGCTCTCCGCGGATTGCGAATGGATCATGATGCCGTTGTTGCGATAAGCCCAGTCCGGGCCGCCCTTCGCCTGTTCGCCCACAAACCGGTATTCCACCGCGATCAGGTAATACGAGAACTTGTCTTTATAAAAGAGGTGCCCAAATTGCCCGTCGAGCTTCTCGTAATGATCGTAGGAGATCTTCAGCAGCCCATTTTCAACCCGGAACGTGTCGCCGAAGTTGTCGCTGATTTTGTGCTTGGCAATCTTGACCGTCCAGCCATCGAGATTCTTGCCATTGAACAACTGAATCCAGTCCTTCGCGTCGGCTTTCGATGCAGCCTCCTGCGAAGAGGCTATCCCGGAAATTAGAAGACAAACTGCAATGAACGCTACTGTGCAGCCCACGCGTGTTTTTTGCCTCACGTTGTTGATCCCCGTTTTCTCCGCGAACTCTGCGGCCGTTCTCAGCGACCTCTGCGATAAAAGGCCTTCGCCTATTCACTAATAGATGAGGTATTTCTTTCGCACTTGCTGGAAACTCGCGAGCTCCTCCTGCCAATCCTGCGCAATCTTCCGCGGATCCCGCCCCGCCATCAGCGCGTCATACACGCTCTGATTCACCAACAAGTCCGTTATCTTTTCAAGTTTGAAGTCCGCCGCATACAACCTTCGCAAAGCCGACGCCAACTCAATCCCCAACTCCGGCGCATCCAGCCCATTCCGATCGGTCAGGACAATATTCACCCCGTTACAATTCTGCCCGCCGTAAATGCTGGACGTCGGAGTAAAGCTCACCGGCACAAACCGCACCCCTGAGATGCCGCGCCCATTCAGATAAGCCGCAAACTCCTTGCTCTTAATCCAGGGCGCGCCCACCAGTTCAAACGGCGTATCGGTCCCGCGGCCGACGGAAACGTTCGTTCCCTCGATCGCCGCCACGCCCGGATAAAGCGCCGCCTCCGTCACGCTGCGCAAATTCGGAGACGGATTTACCCACTCCAGCCCCGTCGAATCAAACCAGTCCCCGCGCTGCCATCCCTCCATCGGCACCACCGTCAACTTCGCCTTGATGTTCCGTTCCACGTTGAACATCTTCGCCAACTCGCCCATCGTCATTCCGTGACGCACCGGCACGGTCCAATAATTCGTGAAACTCTCGTGTCCCGCGTCCGTGCCGGGTCCCTGCACAAACGACCCCGTAACCGGATCCGGCCGATCCAGCACGATCACCTCGACCGAAGCCGCGGCCGCCGCCTCCAGAAAATATCCCAACGTCGTCTCGTACGTATAAAACCGCGCCCCAGCATCCTGGATGTCAAACACCACCGCATCCAGCCGCTTCATCACGTCGTCCGGCGGACGCCGCGCCGCGTCTTTCGCCCCGTACACGCTGTAAACCGGGATCCCCGTCGCCGCATCCTTCGAATTGCCGACATCGGTAGTGTCGAGAGTCCCGGTTACCCCATGCTCCGGACTGAAAATCGCCTCCAGGGAAACTCCTGGAGCCTGCGCCAGCACATCGATGGTCCGCCGTCCCTGCGCATCGATCCCGGTCTGATTCGTCACCAGGCCGATACGTTTCTTGCGATCCGCCATGGCCAGCACGTCGAAGTTATGCGCCTCGAGGACGTCGAGCCCAGTCTTCACGCTGCCATTCCTAGCCGAAACCCGCCGCGCCGCGCTCTGCGCCTCGTTGTATCCCGTGATGCTCGACCAGCGCAGTGCCTCTTTCTCGGCAGCCGTGAGAGGCAAACCCGCAGCCACGGCCGTTGCCACCTTCGAGCGCAGCCCCACCGCATTTCCCTTCCCCCGCGGATGCACCGCATTGGTAAGCAGAATGATGTAGCTCTGCGTGGTTGGATCGATCCACATCGATGTTCCTGTGAACCCCGTGTGCCCGTAAGACCCGACCGGCAAGAAATCCCCCCGATTCGAGGAAAATGGAGAATCGATATCCCACCCAAACCCGCGCAGCGCCGGAGCCATCGGCGGCTGTTCCGGCCGCGTCATCTTCTCCACCGAAAAAGCCGACAGAATCCCATCTCCACCCTTCAGCAAGGCCTGCGCAAACCTCGCCAGATCATCCGCTGTAGAAAACAATCCTGCATGCCCCGCCACACCGCCCATCCGCCGCGCCGTCGGATCATGCACCACTCCCCGCAGCATGTGCTCGTTCTCGTCATACTGCGTCGGCGCAGTCTTGGCGCGCCAACTCGCAGGAGGCACAAACCGAGTCCGCGTCATCTTCAGCGGCGCAAAAACATGGCGCGCCGTATAGGCGTCAAGCGTCTCCCCCGACACCCGTTCCACCACCGCGCCCAACGCAATAAAATTGATGTCACTGTAAGTGAATTGCGAGCCAGGCGGCTCCTCCGGCGCCTCCGCAAGCATCATGCCGTACGCCGTCTGCTTCCCTTCCCAGCGGACCTTCAAATCAAGATCAGGCGCCAGTCCGGAATAATGCGTCAACAACTGCCGCAGTGTGATGTCATCCTTCCCATTCTGCGCAAACTCCGGCAGATACTTCGCCACCGGATCATTCAACCGCACCTTCCCTTGCTCCACCAGTTGCATGACAGCAGTCGTGGTAGCAATGACCTTAGTCAGCGACGCCAGATCAAACACCGTCTCCAGCGTCATCACTTCGTGCCGCGGTTCCAGCGCCCGACTTCCATAAGCCCTACGATAAATAACTTTCCCATCATGGCCCACGACCAGCACCGCCCCGGGAATATTCCCATCCACAATCGCCTGCTGAATAACCGCATCCACAGCCGCAAGATGAACGGCGGCAGAATGACCAGCAGATGTGGGGACAGCTGCCCCCGGCTGTCCAGCAGGGCGCAGCCCGGCATTCTCCACGAGCGTCAGCTCGGGCAACACATTAGCGGCCTGGGTGCCAAGAGACGTACACAGCACAATTGCAACGAGGGCGGGCAGAAGTAACCGGACTTCTCGCGCACGTCGCGAGGGCGCAAGGATTCTCGCTATCCTCGAATTGGACCTGTAGGGAAGGATGTTCTGACTTTACACAACGCTGGCAGTGCGACTCAAGAAACTGAAGTAAGCGAGTCAGTAGCGTAGGCATCCTGCCGGCTGTCCCGAGGGCGTCCTCGCCCTCAGCGCGGCGGGCGAGGACGCCCGCCGGACAGCCGCCGAGACGGCGGCGCTACAGTCCGTGCGACAAGACAAGCTGCTGCTGTCTTTACGCCTCCGCGCAACTCTGCTATAACCCGCTCAGACCACAAACTTTCCAGGAAAGCGCATTCGCCTGAACAGCACGGATCCAGCTTCTCCAGCGCTTCTGCTCCCTGCCTTCGAGCATCAGGACAAAGCATTTTCCACGGCATTCGACATCCTCCGCGACGCAATCGCGCAGCGCGCCTTCCCCGCCGCGTCAGTCGCCCTCACGCACCAAGGCCGCCTCATCGCACTCAAAGCCTTCGGCGATTTCGTTTACCCAAATGACACAGATAATCCCGAGGGTGCCCCATCCTTGTCGCGTTCTTTGCGACAGGGTGGGGATTTTGACGTCAACCCCTGCACCCTCTTCGACATTGCCTCGCTGACAAAAGTCGTCGCCACCACAACCATGTCTATGCTCCTATATCAGCGCGGTCTGCTCGATCTAGATGCTCCAATAGCAGCAATCATCCCCGAGTTCCTATCGAGCCCGCCAGAAAAAGACCCCTGCCGCCACGTCGTAACCCTCCGCATGCTGTTAACCCACAGTTCAGGCCTGCCTGCGTACGAGAAGTTGTTTCTGAAGGCGCAAACGCGCGACGAACTTCTCGACGCCGCATTCAACGTTCCCCTAACCGCCGATCCCGGCTCTCGCGCCGAATACAGCGACATCGGGTTCATCATCATCGGAGTGGCCCTCGAGCGCCTAGCCGAAGAATCCCTCGACAGCTTCTGCCAGGGCGAAATCTTCGGTCCCCTCGGCATGACCAACACCACGTTCAACCCGCCGCCCGAGCAGGGTTCGCAAATCCCCCCCACCGCCGACGAGCGAGACGAGGAATGTGGCGCGGACCTGCCCCGAGCGGTAGCCGAGGGGGCTCTCGCCCGCAAAATGCCGAAATCACCAGAACTGCCGGGCGGAAGCCAGCCAGCAGCAAGCACCTTTCGCCACCGCATCATCCAAGGTGAAGTCCAGGACGAAAACGCCTCAGTTCTAGGCGGCGTGGCCGGCCATGCCGGCCTGTTCTCCACCGCAGAAGACATCGCCAAATTCGCCCACGCCATGCTCAACGGCGGCAACCCAATCCTCCGCCCCGAAACCGTCGCCCTCTTCACCCGTCGCGAATCCACTCCACCGAACACATCGCGCACCCCGGGATGGGACACGCCCTCTGCCCCTTCGCAGTCCGGAAAACATTTCAGCGCCAATTCCTTCGGGCACCTCGGCTACACCGGAACCTCTCTGTGGATCGACCCCACTCGCCAGCTTTCGGTAACCTTACTAACGAACCGCACCTGGCCCGATTGCACGAATCAGGCCATCAAGCAGGTACGGCCAAGATTCCACGACGCAATCATCGAAGCTCTAGACCAGATGCTCTGAAAGGACGCTTTGTTGAAAGACAAGAAAGAAAAGAAAGTAAAGAAAGAAAAGAATCTACAGAACCTCCGCCGCTTGCGTACCGAACAGTCCCACCCCGACGCTACGGACCTCGATCGCAAATCCGCCCTCGAGATCGCCACCCTCATCAACGCCGAGGATGCCACGGTCGCTCGTGCCGTCAACCGCGCTCTTCCCCAAATCGCCCGCGCCATCGATCTAGTAGCAGCCGCCCTCCGCAAAAACGGACACCTCATCTACGTAGGCGCCGGCACCAGTGGACGCATTGCCGCCCTCGACGCCGCCGAGTGCCCCCCGACATTCAACGTCAGTCCCCGCACAGTCCAGTTCCTAATCGCCGGAGGCCCCAAAGCCCTCGCCACAGCCCACGAAGCCAGCGAAGACGACACTCAACTAGCCCAAGCCGAAATGGCCAAGCGCAAACCCGGCAAGAACGATGTCGTCCTAGGCATCGCGTCCAGCGGACGCACTCCCTTCACCGTAGCCGCCATCGAATACGCGCGGAGCCACGTGGCCAAAACCATCGCGCTCACCTGCAACCGCAACTCCCCGTTGGAACGCGCCGCCCATTTCGCCATCGTCACTGAAGTAGGCCCCGAAGTCCTCACCGGTTCCTCCCGCATGAAAGCCGGCACCGCCCACAAAATGGTCCTGAACATGATTTCGACCGGAGCCATGACCCGCCTCGGCTACGTCTACGGCAACCTCATGGTCAACCTTTCGGTGAAGAATGAAAAACTAAAACAGCGCGCCATCTCCATCCTCGAACAAGCCACCGGAGCCGACCACGTCACCGCCACCCACGCCTTAGAAGCCTCAGGAAATCGCACCCCAGTCGCGTTAGTAATGCTAGCCGCCAAAGTCAACCGAGCCCAGGCCGCGGCCGCCCTGAAAAGGTCCGGAGGGCACGTCCGCAACGCCATCGCCATAGCCAGGTCTATTTGAGCAGCGCGTGACAGAGTGGGTCTTCAGACAGTGCTGGACTACCGCTCTTGACTGGCATATACTGTTGCATATGCCAACGGCTTTTCCCCGACAAAGGAGATTACGATGCAACGCAAGGCAAAAATCTTCATGAATAATCGGAGCCAAGCCGTCCGCTTGCCCAAGGACTTTCAGTTCAAGACTCAGGAAGTATTCATCCGCAAAGAAGGCAGCGACGTAGTCTTATCGCCCCGCCCGTCGGATTGGTCCTCCTACTTGTCGGAGGCCCCAGTCGCTTCGGATTCTTTCATGGAAGGGATCGAAGATCTCCCCGCGCAGGAACGCGAGCCCTGATGGCGCGATTCATACTGGACACTGATACCTGCTCCTACATTATGCGGCGTTCGCCTGATGCGGTTCTAAGACGCCTCGCAAAGGTTCCAGTCAACGAGGTATGCATCTCCGTGATCACCAAATCGGAGCTCTTGTTTGGCGTCGAGGTGTCTCCAAAGCGACGCCAGGATGAAGCGGCGCTCGCCGCCTTTCTGCGCTACGTCGAGGTTCTGGATTTTCCCGACCAGGCATCTTCGCACTACGCCAAAATTCGTGCAGATCTCAAGACGCATGGCACGATGATCGGAGCGAACGATCTCCTGATCGCCGCCCACGCCCGGAGCCTGGGCCTGACGCTGATCACCAACAACACCCGCGAGTTCAGCCGAGTTCGTAATTTATCCATCGATAATTGGACTATCCCTGCCTAATTCCGAAAAGCACACGACCCGTGTAGAGCGGGCACTCTTGTCCGCAGCACTTGAATGTTCTGGCCGACTCGATCGCCTCTCCCACAAGGTCGTGCCCTCCCGATTACCCATGCTCCCACTAATTCCTCGCTAGAATGAAATCCTAGGACTCATACTCCATGGACAAATTCGTCATCCGCGGCGGCGAACCCCTCCTCGGCACCGTCCGCGTCAGCGGCGCAAAGAACGCCGCCCTCCCCTGCATGGCCGCTGCCCTGCTAACCGACGAGCCCGTCATCCTCGAAAACATTCCGCAAGTGCGCGACATCCAGACCACGCGCAACCTGCTCGCCGCCATGGGAGCCGACGTAGAACTTGGCTACGGACGCGCCCAGCACCGTACTACACTCCACTGCAAGACGTTGGCGAGTCCTGAAGCTTCCTACGAACTAGTCAAGACGATGCGCGCCTCCACACTGGTCCTCGGTCCGCTGATAGCCCGTTGTGGCCGCGCCCGCGTCTCGCTCCCCGGCGGCTGCGCCATCGGAGCCCGCCCCATCAATCTCCACATCAAGGGACTCGAACAGCTCGGCGCGAAGATCACGCAGGAACACGGCTACATCGAAGCCGCCGCCAGCCGCCTGAAAGGCGCCGAGATCGTCTTCGACAAGATCACCGTCACCGGCACCGAAGACCTGCTCATGGCCGCCACGCTCGCCGAAGGCGAGACCGTCTTACAAAACTGCGCCCGCGAACCCGAAGTCGCCGACCTCGCCGACCTGCTCAACAAAATGGGAGCCCACATCCACGGCGCCGGCACGCCCACCATTCGCATTAAGGGCGTGGGCAAGCTGAGGGCCGCGAAGCACCGCATCATTCCCGACCGTATCGAAGCCGGCACCTTCATCATAGCCGCCGCCATGACTGGAGGAGACCTTAACGTTGCCGCTTGCGATCCCTCTCACCTCGGAGCGCTGCTCAGCAAACTGCACGAAGTTGGCGTGAAAACGAAGTCGAACACCGACTCCGTCCGCGTGATGGGTGACAATCCCTTCACCGCCACAGACATGACTACGGAGGAGTACCCGGGCTTTCCCACCGACATGCAGGCACAATTCATGGCCCTGGCCACCCAGGCAGAAGGCACTTCAATCATCACCGAGAATATTTTTGAGAACCGCTTCATGCACGCGCAGGAACTGGTCCGCATGGGCGCGAACATCAAGATTGAAGGACGCCGCGCCGTCGTCCGCGGCAAGACTCCACTCAGCGCCGCCGCCGTCCTTGCCTCCGACCTGCGCGCCTCAGCCTCGCTCGTGCTCGCCGCCCTGGTTGCCGATGGCGAAACCATCATCGACCGTGTCTATCACATCGACCGCGGCTACGAGCACATCGAAGAAAAGCTCCGCGCAGTCGGTGCCCAGATCCGCCGCATCGGCGAGATGTTCCCCAGGAAAGCCGCCGCGCCCGCAAGAGCCTGATCTAGCCCCGGCAAGGGTTCATTTCAGCGTGGAACGTTCCGTCAAAGGTCTCATGATGAATCCGACTGCCGGTTTCTGGATGTGATGCTAACGACTTGTCATCCTGAGCGGAGTCGAAGGATCCCTACCAAGACGGAGGCGGCGGGAGTGTTTCGCGTCGGCTCTCAGAAGGCGACATCCTGCGAGAAACCTGCTTTCGCTGTGCATCTCCTCAGACTCGCGGCCTTCCGCGAATTCTCCGAAACGCTTTTCTCTCACGCCGCACTATCCCCAGTAGGAGGTTCGACCTCTCAGTCTCAAAATCTGAATCGATCTCTGCCCCTAGCCGACCTTGCCCACTCGCCGACCGCCGCCTGAAACGCCAGTAGGCTCCCATCTCACCGGCAGTTCACTCGGAATCGGCAGAGGAATAGGCGGAGGCTACTCCTCTCCCTTCAGTGTCGATTCGGGAGAATGCAGGTGATCGCAACCATGACCATCAAGATTGCGGATAAGAGAAGCCACAATTTGCCGTGCGATGCCAACAGTTCATAGCCGCACCAATCAGCTATCTTGTCTGTGATGTATGTCTACAGCAACGTGCTTACCTGCAGTTATCCGTATCGGGTTCGGGGTGAATCAGTACGCGGAAAAGTTCGGGGGCATCCTGCTTGAAGCGGATTTCTAGATCGGTTTGGATGTCGTGGACGCGCGCGAGCGAGAGATGGTCGGAAAGAGTGCAGTGGCAGGAGACGTAGAGGCGTCCGCGTACGCGCTTGATGACGATGTTGTGCATGTCCAGGATTTCGGGGAATTCGGCGGCGACGGCTTTCAGCCGGTGCTCGAGTTCGGCGTCACTGACTAACTCTTCCGGCGTCTCGATCGTGGCGGGCTCGCTTTCGATGTGCGTGAGGATTTCGGCAATCTCGGGGACGTCGCGGCGCATGTCGGCTTCGAGTTCGGTGACCTTGTCGTGAGCGTCTTTTAGCGTCATGCGTTCGTCGAGTTCGACGTGTTGTTCGACGTGCAGGCGGCTGGCGAGGTCTTGCACGCTGATGTCGTGCACGTTGAGGTTATGGCGCGTGGCGACGGCACGAATGCGGTCGAAGACATTTTCGGATCGCTGCGCGCGGGGCAATGGCTGCACGGTTACGTCGGCGTCGGGAAGGACGCGGTGGACGGCGTCGGTGACGGCGGACACCAGTTGTTCGGAGCGCTGGAAGGTTACGGTGCGGGCCAGGCCTACGGCGAGGTCGACGAAGTAGCGGTTGCCGGCGCGGCGAATCCGCACGCGATCGACTTCGAGGACGCCCTCCACGTGCAGGATTGCGTCGGTGATCTGGGTGCGAACGCCGGCGGGAGCGGCGTCGAGCAGGGCGTCGATGGTGCGGCGGGCCAGGCGCCAACTGACGGAGACGACTACGCCGGCAACAAACAGGGCGGCGATCGGATCGGCGTCTTGCAACCAATCCACATGGAGGTTTCGGCCGACGACGAGGAGGGCGAGGCCTAGCACCACCACGCCAGCGGACCAGATGTCGGTGGAGAAATGCAGGGCATCGGCTTCGAGCGCCTGGCTGTCGAATTTCTGGGCGATGCGACCGAGGGCGCGGGATCGCCAAGAGTCCACGCCCATGGAGACCAGCATCACGGCAAAGGCCGCGATTGATGGCTCGACGTCGACCTTGCGGAAAAACATGCGCTCGACGGCCTGGTAGATGATCCAGGCGCAGGTGAGCAAGAGCAGGCCGGTCTCGACGAAGGCGGAGAAATTCTCGACCTTGCCGTGGCCATACTGGTGGTCGGCGTCCGCGGGCTTGTCGGAGACGCTGACGGAGAAATATGTGATGAGTGCAGCGATAGTGTCGAGCCCAGAGTGCGCAGCTTCGGAGAGAATGCCGAGGCTGCCCGTGCTGAAACCTACAATGATCTTTCCTGCGGTAATGGCAAGTGCGGCGAAGACGGAGTTTCCGGCCACGGCGCGCTTTTCGGCGCGCATGGATTCTGTGGAATAGAGGGCCGGAGTTCCGGACATCTGGGAATTATCGCTGGTGTGCGGGAAATGCGCCAAGCAATTCAAAGCCGTTGTTCCGAGATCGGCACGGCGGGGACCAAAACACTATCGCAGAGATCGCTGAGACCTGCCGCAGAGTGCGCGGAGTGGTGCGGTTCGAACTTTGGCCTCATTCCCAAGGCGCAGTTCGGCTCCGCGCGAGATCCCTTCGACATCGCTCAGGGCAGGCCCTTCCCTCCGCCTGAAAAACGGCTGCGGTCAGGATGACGCCCTTAGGAATAAGGCCATTTGGAATGGGACGCGGCAACGTCACCTGCGCCATTACCAACGGTCCGCGGAGACACATACGACGTGTCTTCTTGTGCTAGCATTTGATGTTCGGAACTTCTAATTTTCTGATGGACCAATCCTGGAGGAATCTATCTATGCGTGAAAGTTGGGTGATGTGTGTACTGCTGGGGGCTCTGGCGTGGGGACAGGCTGCGCCGGCTACGCCGCCCGCGGGGAGGCCTTCGGCTCCGGGCGCCCCTTCTAAGCAAGAAGCGGCAGAAACGACTGACACCGCGGCATCCGTGCCGGCGGATGCGGCGGTGATTACAGTGAAGGGCGTGTGCCCGGCCCAGCCCAAGACGGCGGCCACGAAAGCGGGCGCTGCCAAGACGGATGGAGCTTCGGCCAAGACTGCGGCGGCAGATTGCAAGACCGTGATCACCAAAGCTGAGTTTGAGCGCCTTGCCAGCGGAGTCGCGCCGAACTTGACTCCGCAACTTAAGAAGCAGTTGGCCACGGTTCTTCCACGCTTGATCGCGATGTCGGCGGAGGCGCAGAAGAAAGGGTTGGACAAGAATCCACGGTATCTGGAGACGGTGAAGTTTGCGAAGATGCAGATTCTGACGCAGGAGCTGCAACGCACCACCCAAGAGGAAGCCGCGAAGATTCCGGACGCCGATATTGCGGAGTATTACAAGAAGAATCCGGAAGCTTATGAGCAGTACAATCTCGACCGTCTGTTCGTGCCTCGCTCCAAACAGCCTGATGCTGCGGAAACCAAGGACAACGACAAGGACGAGAAGCTGACCGAAGAACAGCAGAAGGCCAAAGATGAGCAGGAGAAGCGCAAGCAAGCGGAGGGCGAGGAGGAGATGACCCAGATGGCGGAGAAGTTGCGCGCTCGAGCGGCCGCCGGCGAGGACATCGCGAAGCTGCAGAAAGAGGCGTTTGAAGCGGCGGGAATGAAAATTGATTCGCCTACGGTCAACCTGCCCACAGTGAGGCGCACAGGCTTGCCTCCTGGACACACGGCCGTCTTCGATTTGAAAGCCGGCGACGTCTCCCAACTGATCAATGATTCGGGTGGACACTACGTTTACAAGGTCAACAAGAAGGAAACGTTGCCGCTGGACCAGGTGAAAAGCGAGATTCACTCGACCCGGCAGAACCAACGGATGCGTGACGCCATGGAGACGTACCAGAATTCATTCAAGGCGGAGACGAACGAGGCATATTTCGGACCCGTGGGAGCGCAAGCACCGCCTTCTCCGCGTGGAGGCATGATGCATCCAAAGATGCCCCCTTCACCTACGGCTCCGGCGGCTCAACCGCAGGGGCAGCCGCCGGCATCGTCCCCGTCAGAGGCTCCGAAACCGAACTAATGGCAAAACCTGTTGTTGTCGTCACGGGAATAGCGGGCAACCTGGGCTCCAGGCTATTGCCGCTGCTGGGAAGCTTTTCGGTGATCGGGGTGGACGTCGCTCCACCTCGCACCGATTTGCCGCTGCAGTTTGAACGGCTGGACCTGGGCGAAGAAGCCTCGACCCGGACGTTTTATGAGTTGCTGCGAGACTTGCATGCCTTTTCCGTCATCCATCTGGCGTTTGTAATCGATCCCGTGCGCAGTGGCGTGCTTGACGTTGAGCGCATGTGGCAGATCAATGTGGCGGGTACGGCGCGGGTGATGGAAGCCATCACCGAGGCCAACCGCACAGGCGAAGAAGGCGTCAAGCAGTTTATCTTTCCCAGCAGCGTCTCGGCTTACGGGCCGAATCTGCCAGCACTCGCCACGGAAGACTCGCCGCTCGACGCTCACACTCTGCCCTACGCCATTCATAAGAAGCAGTCGGACGAGGTGGTGCAGCAGCGAGCTCCGGCTTTGCGGGGCTGCAGCGTGTACATCTTGCGGCCACACATTTTTGCCGGCGCAAGCGTAGAAAATTACTTGATGGGATGTTTCCATGGCACGCCAAACGGCAAGAGCGAACGGGCGAGGAAGATGCGAGAGGCGGGAAAACGGCTTCCTGTTGTCTTGCCGCGGGGGCGGCAATACCTGGTCAACAAGATTCAATTCGTGCATGTCGACGACATGGCGCGGCTGATTGTGCACATCCTGCGGCGGGAACCTGAGACTCAGCGTCTGACCGTGCTGAACGTTGCGGGTCGCGGTGAGCCCCTGACCTTTGACCGGTGCATACAGATGGCCCAGGCGAAGCTGGTTCGGGTGCCGGGAAGATGGACCATGCAGCAAATCCTGAAGTTCAGCTGGAAGTGGGAAATCTCGGCGATTCCTCCCGAGGCTATGCCTTACATGACAGGGGAATACATCATGAATACCGACCGGTTGCGGAAGTTTCTGGGGCCGGAGTATGAGGATGTGATGCGGTACACGATTGTGGACGCTTTTGCCGACAGCTTCAGGAGTGAGGCGGCTACTTCGGTACGGGTCGTGGCGGCGCACTAGCAAGGCAGCCGGGGGCGGCTGTCCCCACATTTGTGCTGGTCATCGATTCTCCCTTTCAGTTCTCATTTTCTTGATGTTCGCTATCTTCATCGGTGGCTCCGCCTGGCTTCGCCATGGCGGGACAGCGGAGGCGGCTGTCTCTACGTGTGCACTCTCACTTCCTTCCGCGATATAGGCCGGCTATTCCGAATGTATACGGAGTCCAGGTTGCTTCTGTGAAGCCTGCGCGGCGCATGCGGCCTTGGATTTCCTGCGGTTGCGGAAATCGCTCTACTGAGGCTGGGAGATAGGCATAGGGGCCGCGGACTCCAGAGATCATCGTGCCTACCCGGGGCAGTACTTTTTTGAAGTAAATCCGGTAAAGGGATCCCATTACGCCTTTCGGCTCTCCGAAATCCAGGATGCCGCATTCTCCTCCGGGCTTTAGGACGCGGGCGATCTCGCGCAGGCCGGCGTCGTAGTCGGCGAGGTTGCGGAAGCCGAAGGCGGAAATCACTAGATCGAAGTGCGCGCTGGGAAACGGGAGGCTCAGGGCATCGGCTTCGATCCAGGCGGGCGCGTATTGGCGGCCGTTTTTTGACGGACGTCGCGACTTCTGCAGGGCGCGCTGCAGCATGGCGTGGGAGAAATCGGCGCCGAGGATTTGCGCGGAGTTCCCTGACTGGCGGCGAAGGGCGAACGTCATATCTCCGGTGCCACAGCAGAGATCGAGCAGGCGCGCGTTTGGCTGCGCGAGAATGTGGCGAAACGTGCCCGCGGTGCGGCGCCACCAGAGGCGGTCCACGTTGAACGACAAGACGTGGTTGAGCAGATCGTAGCGCGGCGCGATTGATGTAAACATTTGGCGTACGGCATGGGCCGCGGAGTGGGTGTCGGCCGCGCCTTCTGGCGTGGCGCCCACAACCATCGATTTGTCGGATTCGCTCATTCGAGAATATTTGCTGCGGATATGGAGTTCGCCGCAGCAACCTCAGGGGCTAAAGCCCTTGACCAAGAAGCAGGCGTGTTATCGCAGCGCTGAAAGCGCTGCGCCACCCCCAAAGCGGAGTTGCTCAGTGCATTCCATGCTGCCCGCTGTTCGATCTACGGTCTAGAAATCAACTACTCTCTTCTACTTTCCCCGGCCGACGTGCGAGATGCGGCGGAGTTCTTCCACGGCTTCGAGGACCGCGTTCTCTGGAACATCGTTGGCGATCTCCACTTTGCCGATCTCGCGGGGCAACACAAAGTGCACCACGCCGTTTTGCGTTTTCTTGTCGGACTGAAGGCGCGCGAGAATCTTCCGCGGGTTGACGTTTATCTCGGGCAAGCGCCCCAGACTCAGGATAGCGTCGGCGATGCGGCCGGCGGTTACGCTGTCGGTGCGGTGGACGCTCAAGGCGATATTCGTGGCGGCAATCATGCCCCAGGCAACGGCTTCTCCATGCAGTAACCGCTGGTAGTCGGTTTCGGCTTCGAGCGCGTGGCCGATGGTATGGCCGAGATTGAGGACGCGGCGCAGACCGCCCTCGTGTTCGTCGGCGGAAACCACTTCGGCCTTCAGCTTCACGGATTGAGCAATCAGCCACTCCAGTTCCACGGGGTCGCGCTTCAGGATCTTACCGCGATTCTGTTCGAAGCGGAGGAAGAGCTCGACATCTCCGATCACGCCGCACTTCAGCGCTTCATAGAGTCCGGCGCGGAATTCACGGTCGGGCAGCGTCTTGAGGACAGCAGGATCAATCAGGACTACCCTCGGGTGGTGAAAAGTCCCCACTAGATTCTTCCCCGCTACCAGATTTACGGCGGTCTTGCCACCAATCGACGCATCGACCTGGGCCAGGACGGTGGTTGGGATCTGCACCAGTTCGATGCCTCGCATGTAAAGTGAGGCCAGCAAGCCGCTAACGTCCCCGACTACGCCGCCGCCCAAAGCCACGATCACTGCTTTGCGGTCGGCTCCGAGGCGGGCCAATTTTTCTGCCAAAGCTTCTACGGTCGCAAGACGTTTCGCAGGCTCGCCATCAGGCATGGTGAGCACTCGCGGCTTAAAACCGCTGGCCGTTAGCGAACGGACGAGCTTGGCTCCCCAACGCTTTCGCACGGGCAGGACGGTGACGACAAATATGCGACTGGCTTGGGGAAGAAGTTCGCTTAGAAGCGCTCCCGCGCGGGTGAGCAGGCCGTTTTCGATTCGGGCCTGGTAGGGCCTCGGCGGCACGTGGATGGTGACTTGCGCCATGCGATTCCATCATAGCGTAAAGCGAAAGCCACTATGAGTTGAGTGACTCGCAAAGTGGTACCATTTCCCCGTCAATGAAGGGTCTACCAGCCGAGACCGACTTCGTAGTGATCGGCGCTGGTGTCGCGGGCCTGCGGGCCGCGATTGAACTGGCGGAAGCCGGTCGTGTGCTCGTGCTGTCGAAAAAAGAAATTACCAACTCCAACCCTAAGAATGCCCAGGGTGGAATTGCCGCGCTCAGCGACGAAGATGAAGTCAGCTTGCACCTGCAGGACACTCTCAGCGACGGCGATGGCTTGTGTAATCCCGATGCGGTGAAAATCCTGGTGGAAGAGGGGCCGCCTCGCATCGAGGAGCTGATTGCCTGGGGCACGCAATTCGATCGCAACGGCACCAAGCTCGTGTTCGGACGCGAAGGGGCGCACAGCCGGAACCGCATGCTGCACGCGCAAGGCGACTCGACCGGAAGAGAAATCCTGCGGGCGCTGTTCGCCAAGGCGCAGACGCTGAAGAGTATTTCCGTGGTGGAGTTTGAATTTTCCACGGAGTTGCTGACCGACGGCGGTCACGTCACGGGCGTCTCTCTGATCAATGACAAAGGAATGCCGGAAGAAATCGCGTGTTCGGCAGTGCTGCTGGCCACGGGGGGAATGGGGCAGCTTTATCGCAACACAACCAATCCCGAGGTTGCGACCGGGGATGGAGTGGCCATGGCGTTCCGCGCGGGCGCCGAAGTCAGCGACATGGAGTTTATTCAATTCCATCCCACGGCGCTCTATTTGAAGAAGGCCCCGCGCTTTCTGCTGTCGGAGGCGTTACGTGGTGAGGGAGCGTACCTGCGCAACATCGAGCTGAGCCGCTTTATGGGGAAGTATCATCCGATGGGGGAACTGGCTCCGCGGGACTTGGTGGCGCGGGCGATTGTTCACGAGATGGAAGTGAGTCACGCCAAAGATCCGTTTGTGTACCTGGATCTCACGCACATGAACGCGGCCAAGGTGCAGAAGCGTTTTCCGCGAATTTATGCGACCTGCATGCAGCACAACATCGATATCACGGAGGATCTGATTCCGATTCGGCCTGCGGCGCATTACTCCATGGGTGGGGTAAGAACGGATCTGGAAGGCAGAGCGAGTATCGGCGGACTGTATTCGGCGGGCGAGGCTGCGGCAACCGGAGTGCATGGAGCTAACCGGCTGGCCAGCAATTCCCTGCTGGAGGGATTGGTGTTCGGGACTCGGGCGGGAAAGGCCATGCGGGGAGAGTTGAAGCACGGGCACCGAAAAGCGGGTGCGCAGCCAAAAGCGGCTTACTCCAATGGCCCAGTGGATGCCGGGTTGGAGGAAGTGATTGGGCAGATGCAGGATGTGATGTGGATCGATGTGGGGATTGTTCGTACGCGTAACGGCATGCAGGAAGCGATTCACAAGCTGCAGGAACTGGCTGCTAAGCTGGCAAATCCGCGCACGCGGCGAGCTTATGAAGCCGCCAACCTGCATGTCGCAGGGCTCCTGGTTGCGCGGTCGGCGCTCGCTCGGGAAGAGAGCCGCGGGGCTCATTACCGAACCGATTATCCCGACCACGACGACAAGAAGTTTCTGAAGCACTCGGTGGTCCGTGGCGAGAAAGTGGCTTTCGTGTGAGAGATAGGGATCCTTCAACTACGCGAAGACTTCGCTTTGCGAAGTCTTGGCTGCGCTCAGGATGACAACACTAAAATCCCTTATGGATCGCAGTCCCGGCGGCGAATCAGCGACGTCGACCGCCGCCGAAGATCCAAACTCGAAATCCGCCCGCGCGCGAAGCCGGTGGATCGCGATTTCGATTGTGGGCTTCTGGTGGGCGCTCCAGCATTCGTTTCTTCCTTTGATCCTGGACTGGAAATATGTGGCTTGGCGATTCCTGGCGTTTCTGCCCGGCGTTGTCGTCTTCATGCTGAGTTACTTGAAGCTGCGGCGGCTGCTGCCGTTGATCGTGGCACACTGGCCAATGGATATCCTCGCAATACTCATCACGCTCAAGTTCTGACATGGCAGGACGATTTCGCTGGCAGCGGTGAGAATGAAAAATGTGATTTTGGCTCCGGCCATCCGAGTCAAAGTGTCGTAGAATGCTTCCTCTCGCCCGGTCGAGTCAGAAAGTTTCAGTCAAATCATCAGGTGACGGAGGCACGATGGCCACAGTTGTAGCACGTCCCAGTACTGCGGAAAAGCTTGTGATCGGTCTGCCGGGGCGCCGGTACGACCATTTCTTTTTTTCGGGCATGGCGTTGCTCATAATGCTCACCGTGTTTGTAGGCTTCGCGCACACGTACTACATGGCCGGGATATTTCACGCGCCGCTGCCGAGTGCGATCATTCACATTCACGGGGCGGCGTTTTCGTGCTGGATTCTGCTGCTGGTCGCGCAAACCTTGCTGGTATCGGCGGGGCGCGTGGACATTCATCGCCGTCTTGGCATTGCAGGCTTCTCGTTGGCGTGCCTGATGGTGATTCTCGGTGTTCTCGCAGCCACCGATTCGCTCGCCCGGCGAGGTGGTCCGCCGGGGCTGGATCCGCAATTTTTCTACATCATCCCGCTGACGGACATGCTGAATTTTGCCGTGCTGATTGGATTTGCTTTCCGTGCTCGCTTTAATCCGGCGGCGCACAAACGCCTGATCTTAATCGGAACGGTTGCACTAATGATTGCTGCCCTCGCGCGCTGGCCCATCGCCTTCTTGTACATGCGCGCGCCGGTAGCAACGTTCGTCTCCTACGCATTTCTGCTCATGCTCGTGGCCTACGACCTGTGGTCGACGCGAAAAGTGCATCGTGTCACAATCTGGGCCAGCGTCTTTCTCATCTTCGTGCAGCAGATCAGGATACCCATCGGCAAGACTGCCGCCTGGCACGCCTTCGCCGGTTGGGCCCAACATCTGGGGCGCTAACACTGTCGACAGAATTGTCGTGGACACCTAAGCCGGTTTCTTTTCTGGGTAGGCCACCGAGGCCAGGATAGAGATGAGCAATACGCCGGCCACCCCGCCGAGGGTCGCCAGCGTAGAGACACGGTAGTGATCCGCGATTAACATCTTTAGTCCGACAAACATCAACACCACCGCCAGGCCGTAGTGCAGGAAGCGGAAGATCTTCATCAAACCGGCGATGGCGAAGTACATGGAGCGCAGTCCCAGGATGGCGAAGACGTTCGACGTGTAGACGATGAAGGCATTCAGCGTGATGGCGAGGACCGCTGGAATGGAGTCAACGGCGAAGAGTACGTCGGTGGTCTCGATGACCAGCAGCACCACCAGCAGCGGAGTGGCGTAGAGGCTGGGAGTCTGGCCTGGGCGGCGGATAAAGAATTTGCCTCCGTGATACTCATCCGTTACCGGAATCAGGCGGCGCAGCAGGTTCACCATGGGATTCTTTGCGGGATCGATCTGGTGCTCGCCTGCGACACAGACGCGGATGCCGCTGTAAATCAGCAGCACGCCGAAGACATAGAGAATCCAGTGGAAGCGGTGGATCAGGCTAACCCCGGCGCCGATGAAGATGCCGCGCATGATGAGCGCGCCGAGAATCCCCCAGAACAGCACGCTATGCTGATGCTCGTCGGAAACGGAAAAGTAACGGAAGATCACGAGGAAGACGAAAAGATTGTCGACACTCAGGGAGAGTTCGACCACGTAGCCGGTGACGAATTCCAGCGCGGTCTGTTGGCCCTGCCAGAAGTAGACGATGGCGGCGAAGACGGCAGCGAGGGCGATCCAGATCGCGCTCCAGACGAGGGCTTCACGGAAGCGCACGACACGACCGGGCCGGTGGAAGACCCACAGGTCCAGGGCGAGCATTCCGATCGCGAAGAGGTTGAACAGTATCCAGAAATAGAGCACGGTGTACCCGGTCGCGGGGGGATTTTGGAAATTGTTGATTTTGTGATTGTTGATTGTTGATTTGAAACTCGTTCCTGCGGGCTTGATTCAACAATCAAGAAATCAACAATCAGCAATCTGTTTCTACTTCTGTCTTCCTCGCTTTCCGCTGGTCCAATCGTCCCACAGGCCGAAGGCCTTGAGCAGTTCGATGCTATTCGTTTCGCGCATGGTCTGTTCGATCTGGTCATGGGTCAGGCGCGGGCCGATTTGTTCGGGAAGACTGGCCAGGCCAAAGCTGAGCACTGCGGCTTCGGCGACGTGTTTCTTCAACTGCGCGAAGTCAACCTTGTCGTACGTGTCTGAGACTGCGTGATAGTTTTCCAGATAGTTGGCCTCCTCCTGATCCGCAATGAAGGTGGGCACGCCTTCGAGCATGAAATCGAAGTGATCGGTGCCCCATTCCATGGCGAGATTCAAGTCGGTTACGCCGAATGGCTGCAGTGGAGCGACGAGTTGTTTGGCGGTCCTGACTATGTCCTTGCGTCCCCCGATGGAGAAGCTGGTCGTCTTGCCGGTACCGGAGTCGTAGATAACGACGCCGGCAGCCTTGTCGAGCTCACGACGATGCGCCGTCGCGTAGGCGTGGG
Source organism: Acidobacteriota bacterium (assembly GCA_003225555.1). Classification (GTDB taxonomy): domain Bacteria; phylum Acidobacteriota; class Terriglobia; order Terriglobales; family Acidobacteriaceae; genus Sulfotelmatobacter. Next base: position 138,632 of record QIAM01000011.1, read on the forward strand.
AGCCGATCAGTCCCTGTTCTTCGCCGGAAAAGAGAATGAAGCGAATGCTGCGGCGGGGCTGGAGGCCAGAGGCTTTAATGGCGCGCAGGGTGTCGATCACGAGGGCGACGTTGCATCCGTTGTCGAGGGCGCCGGTGCCCAGGTCCCACGAATCGAGATGAGCGCCGACAATTACGAACTCGTCGGGCTTGTCGCTGCCCTTGATCTCCGCGATAACGTTGGAGGCCTTGATGGGAGCGCCGATCTGGTTCGGAATCGCAAGGTCTGCCCACACCGGATGGGCGGAGGCCAGGAGGCGGGCGATGCGCTCGCCGTCTTCACGGGCGACGATCACCATGGGGATGCGGTCAATCTCTCCTTCGGAAGAATTCGTGTGGCGGTAGAGGATGTCGTGTTCGCGGGTGGCCATGAAGAGGATCGCTTTGGCTTTTCCCTTCACGGCAAGGCTGATTACGGGCGGTGCCTGGGTGTACTCGGCGAAAAGATCAGCCCAAGTTTTCAGGACCGTCGTGTGCACCAGGATTACTTTTCCTGAGATGTCTCCGGCCTTCTTGAAGTCGGCTTCCGAACCTTCGCCTACATCCATGATCGGGATGTGCTCCACCGGAGCGAGCGCCGGAGCCCAGGCGACCGAGACTGCACGCACGCGAAAGAGGGTGGGGAGAAATCCGCCGACCTTCGCATCGCCGGCTTCGTAGAAGGTGGTCGCCTTCATCTCGGTTGCGCCTTCCGACCAGGAATTCGGGATGGTGAACGATTCAGTATGCACGCTGTCGGCGCCGGCCACGGTGAAGGCTTGCGTCCCCCACTGAACCGCGCGCTGCATGGCTTGAGTGCCGGGGACACGGCCTCCAATTTCGTCGGTTAGCTGCTGCAGGTTGTGTTCTAGCTGGGATGGTTGCAAAGCTACTTCGATAAGCTGGTTTGCGTTGTCGGGAGGAGTGGCGGCGATGCAGGTCAGGCTGAAGAGGAGAATCAGCCACAGTTTCACGGAGCGCATACGAGGTGCATTAGAAATGAATTCCTGCAAAAGAGCAAAAACCTTATCGCAGAGAACACGGAGAAATGCCGCAGAGGGCGCTGAGGAACACTTCTAGCTACTTGGGTGGGAGTGGGTCCATCTTGTCTAGGATTCGCATCGTTTCTAGAATCACCTTTCCGGAGATCTCGATGCTCTTCGGGCTCAACTTGTCGACGGTATCTTGCGTCGTATGGTGGAAGACGTTGTTGTAGCCGTAATCGATGTCGATGATATCAGCCGATGGCACTCCGATCTTGAGGAAAGGGAGATGATCGTCTGACACCGCACCCTCGCGTGCAAAGAAGTGCGATTGGAAACCGAGGCGCGTCGCGGCTTCAGAAACCACACTTTCGAGCCAGGCAGTGGAGTTGGTTTCGCGCTCGATATCAAGATCGGCGTCGCCGATCATATCCGCGAGCAGAAATGCTTTAATCTTTTTTGACGTTCCGTCGGCCTGCCATTTCTCCGCCAGATGGCGAATTCCGTACAGGCTGTCGTCGAGAAAAGGCATTTCGGTGTCGGGCTTGATCGCCTCTTCAGCATCGTCCCAGACCAGCCATACGGGGTAACCGTCGCGGGGCTTGCCATGCAATTGATTGGCGATTTCGAGAAGCAGTGCGCTCGATGATGCACCGTCGTTCGCGCCGATGAACGAGGTGTTGCGTAGGGGGTAATTCGTGTCGTAGTGGCTGGCGACGACGATGATTCCATCTTTTGTGCCGGGAAATTTCGCGATGATGTTATGCACCGGAAATTTGCCTTCGGGAGTGTCGGCGGTGAACACGTCGTGGTCGACCACATCGCCTTTGAGGTGCGAGATGATGTAGTCCTCCACCTTCTTGTGGTTGGGACTGCCGATGGGGCGCGGGCCGAAAGCTACGATATCTTTCACGTATTGCATGGCGCGGTCGCCATCGAATGTCGGTGGCGGGCCGGTGTCGGCGGGAAATGAGAGTGGGGCGTGGGATTCTGTCTTCGCGGCCTGATTCTGGTCGTTGGCCTGGGCTGTGTTCTTGTCGTGGTCGCAGGCCAAAAAGGTGCACAAGGTGGCGATCAGCCAAATGCACAAGGATGATTTTGTCGAAGGCAAACATGACCTCAGTGGCTAAAGCCCACGTCAGCGATAAGCCTTAACCGCAGCGCTTAAAGCGCTGCGCACCCCACTGTTCCATTTCAACATATCTCGATTCTTGATCCCGGTTCTGTCCTCACTGCGCATTCTTCTCTCTTCGCGCGCGGCGCGTCTTGGGATGTACCGCCCAAGCCACGCCAATGCTCGCCAAATACAGCGCGATCATGGGTGCGGCGAAGATGCACATGTTTAGTATGTCGGTGGTCGGGGTAACGATGGCCGCGATAATGAAAATCACAAGAATGGAATAGCGGAAGTTCTTCCACATCCAGCCCGCGCTTACGATCCCCATCAGCGCGAGAAAGAAAACCAGAATCGGCATCTCGAAGATCAGGCCCATGCCCAGGATGATCGCCAGGAAAAGATCGGTGTATTCCTTGATCGTGATCATGGGCTGGAACTGTTTGCTGAACTCGATCAGGAACTTCAGCGCGGCGGGGTAAACAATTCTGTACCCAAAATAACCGCCAGCCGAGAACAGAAGTATCGTCGAAACCATGAACGGCACGGCGTAACGCTTTTCATTGCGATAGAGGCCGGGCGAAATGAACATCCAGACCTGATAGAGCACAAAGGGCGAAGTCAGGAAAAGCCCCGCCAGCGCGGCCACCTTCAAGTAAAGGTTGAAAGGTTCGGTGGGATTCAGGTAGACCAGCTTCTCGGCCATGCCGTTGGTCCGGAGGGCATCCATGATGGGCTTCTGCATGACCGCGTAGATCTGCTCCCGATATCCCCAGCAGGCGAAGAAGCCTACGGCCACGGCTATAACCGAGTAAATGATGCGGCGGCGCAATTCCTCAAGGTGATCGAGAAAGCCCATGGTGGGCATGGATTCCGGATCGCGCTCTTCGCTGGGAGCCTCAGCCAATGCTTCAGGCATGCGACTCCTGAGAGGTGGGTGAGGTCACGGGATCGGCGGGAATGGCCTCAGTCGCAGCAGGTTGGGAATCGGGTGCGTTGGTGTCGGCGACGACTGCTGTCTCTACCGTGGGAGCAGCCAAGGTCGCCGGTTCAGCTTGCGTCGGAACGCTCTCGCTGGCCGCGTCGCCCTCCAGGCTCCGGCTCATTGCACCCACGGGAGGATAGCTGGGCGGAAGGATCGTCTGCTTGGTATCCGTTTCAAGGTGCGCGATCTCCTGCTCGATCTGCGCCTTGAACTCGTTGGAAGCGCGCTTGAATTCGTTCAGATACTTCCCGACCTGGCGGGCGATCTCCGGGAGTTTCTTCGGCCCAAAGATAATGAGGGCCAGAAAAAACAGGAAGACCGTCTCAGAAAAACTCATGCGCCCATCATACTGCCGGGGCCGGAAAAGCGGCAATCTGCTCATGACACGTATTTGACAAGATTTAGCGCAGCGCCGCAGGCTGCCCCTGCTCCACGCCGTTGATAAGCCTTGGCTCGTCTTTACTACCGGGTATGTTTGCTTGTCCTGGAGAAGGCGAGTGCTGGCGATCACCGAATGTTTCATTCCATTTTCCGAACGCCCCGCAGGATTCCGTTGACAATCCCTCGGCACGGTCTAAAGTTCTGCATACCATCGAGCGTCTGCCAGGAGTTCTCATGCCGCAAAATATCTCCAGCCTCTCTCTGCCTAAGCTGAACATTTTCTTTCAATCGCAGCGCGCCAGCGTCGATGGCCAGTCGAACGCCCACCTGGTGCAGTTCATCAAGTCTGCAAAGAAAACCTTGGATTGCGCGATCTACGATTTCAAACAGCAGGACGTGCTTGACGTCCTCAAGAGCGTGTCTAAAAAAGTGAAGCTCCGGATTGCCTACGATGGCGGCAAGAGAAAGGCTGTGACTGGCGGCGCCAAGGCCGATCCCAAACCTCCAGGCACCGAAGACGCTCTGCGGAAGTCGGGGCTGCTGAAGTTCGCCACCGCGATCCACACGGCAGGCGGACATCTGATGCACTCGAAGTACATCGTCCGCGACGCCAGTTCGGTGTGGACGGGTTCGGGCAACTGGACGCACGGCGGGCTCGAGTTGCAAGACAATAGCTTCCTCGCGATTGACTCGGTTCCCCTGGCTGCGGCTTACACTTCGAATTTCGAAGGTCTGCTGGCGACGGATCACATCCATCCGGCCAACCCGAAGAAGGTATCCGCCAGCTTCATCATGGCGCGTCCGCCGATCAAGGTGGGCTCCGTCGCACTCAGCCTTTTCTTCTCGGGACATGGGACCGAGGAAATTGAAACCGCCGTGATCGCCCTGATCCAGAAAGCCAACAAACTGCGCATCATCGCAATGCTGATCAGTGATCCCGGCATTCTGCAGGCTTTGACCGCTTTTAAACCGGCGCGTAAGGATATTGCCGGAGTCCTCGATCCTCATGAGATGAAGCAGGTGATGAAGCCTCCGCACGGAAAGTCGAAAGTACCCGCCTCCATGTTCTGGTTCGCTAACGGAGACAAACGCTTCGTTGCCGCGCTCTCGCACGCCTTCAGTCCTAACGACAACAACGATTTCATGCATAACAAAGTCATGATCATCGACGACAGAACGGTGATCACCGGAAGCTACAATTTTTCCGAGAATGCAGAGTCCAACGACGAGAATATGCTGATCATCCACTCCGCGCGGGTGGCGGCGGCCTACAACCGCTACTTCAACGCTTTGCAGGCCCAGTACAAGAAACACGGAGCGCCGCTGCCGCCAGTGTGATAGGGAATCCACCTGACTTCGCGTGAATCCGGATGCCGCCTTGGGCTTTCGCGCAAAGCCCCTGTCTTACTCCTTCTGTTCGTGGCCGCGGCATTCGAGGACCGGCAGACCTGGATACTTGGGGAACGTCGCGTCCGTGGCTGATCGTTGGCACATGTAGAATGTCGAACCTCGCGCTGACTCGATCCGCCGCATGTATCTGCAATCGGCGCATAGTCCTACATGCTTGTGCTCACTGGCGCGTTCTTCTTGTTGCTTCCCTTGATTGTCGCCGGACACGATGCCTTCCTGAATAACATTGTGCCATGGGCGGAGAGACAAGCGGCCCTAACCAACCCAAAGGTGCGCACGCGTATGCCTAGGCAAACTTCGGTATACTAGTTGAGCATGCCGGTGCTGAAGAATATCGCCGCGATCGCCAAGGGCTTGAGCATCACCTTCATGGAGATGTTCCAGCCAACCATCGTGGAGAATTATCCCGACGGCAAAGGCCCGCTGCGCGGGGCGCGCATCGAAGCTCGGTTTCGCGGTGCGCACGTCCTGCAGCGCGACGAAAATGGCCTGGAGAAGTGCGTTGCCTGCTTTTTGTGCGCGGCGGCGTGTCCATCAAACTGTATTTACATCGAGGCCGCCGACAATACCGCCGCAAATCGCGTCAGCGGCGCTGAGCGCTACGCCAAGGTTTACAACATCGATTACAACCGCTGCATTTTTTGCGGATACTGCGTGGAAGCGTGTCCGACGGATGCGATCACGCACGGACATGGGTTTGAGTTGGCTTCATTCAGTGCTTCCAATTTAGTTTACCGCAAGGAGCAAATGCTGGCCCCCCGGCCAGCACATATGGGAGCCAACATCGTATTCAATCAGGCCGACGTGGATGGCGGGGCGCCGACGGAAATGGTGCCGGGGAGCTAGGCTTCCAGACGAATTCGAACGCGAATGACACGCCGGTCGCCGGTTTCAGGGGCCGGCGTTCGTGCATGTGGCCGCAGGGCAACTTCTTGGCCACGAATTCTCGCGGATCAACCCGGAATAGAGCTAAAGGCTACGAGCTTAAGTATGGCTGATTTTCTACAGACCGTTCGGGATCGCGTCGTGATTTACGACGGCGCCATGGGGACCAACATCCAGTTCCGCAATCCCAGTGTGGATGATTTCTGGGGCAAGGAAGGGTGCAACGAACTGCTGGTGCTCAGCCGTCCCGACCTCATCAAGGACATTCATGCGTCCTTCTTCAAAGTCGGGTGCGATGTGGTGGAGACCGATACCTTCGGAGCAACGCGGGTCGTGCTGGCCGAGTATGAATTGCAGGACAAGGTCGCGGAAATAAACATTGCGGCGGCACGACTGGCGAAGGAAATGGCCGCGCAGTTTTCCACCCCGAATAAGCCGCGGTTCGTGGCGGGTTCGATTGGGCCAACAACGAAGCTTCCTTCCCTGGGGCACATCACTTTCGACAACATGGCGGCGGGATATGAGGAGCAGGCGGCGGCTTTGATTGAGGGTGGCGTCGATGTGCTGCTGATCGAGACCTCGCAAGACTTGCTTCAAGCCAAGGCGGCCCTGGCGGGTGTCTTCGACGCGATGCGAAAGACTAGCAGGAAGCTTCCGGTCACAGTTCAAGTAACACTTGAGGCCACCGGTACGATGCTTCTGGGAACGGAAATCGGGGCGGCGCTGACTGCGTTGGAGCCCTTTGACGTCGATGTGATTGGCCTGAATTGTGCCACCGGGCCAGTGGAGATGAACGACGCCGTCCGGTTTCTCGGTGCGAATTCGACCAAGCAGGTTTCAGTTCTGCCCAACGCCGGGTTGCCACAGAATGACGGCGGCAGAGCCGTCTATAAACTCAAGCCTGAGGAACTGGCCAGCTATCACAAGCATTTCGTGCAGGACTATGGCGCACGCATTGTTGGGGGATGCTGCGGCACGACTCCGGAGCATTTGAAGGCTGTGGTGGACGCGGTCTCCGGCGTGGAGCCGGCGAAGCGTGAGGTGAAGCGAATGGGCTCGGCCTCGAGCGCGTACACCTCAATTCCTCTCGACCTCGAGCCGAAGCCACTAATCGTAGCGGAAGAGATGAACACGACCACCCGCGTGGAACACTTTCGCAACCTGGTGCGTGGGAAGAAGTACGACGACATTCTGGCTCTCGCGAAAAAGCTCGTAAACGACGGTTCGCACATGCTGGATTTGTGCTGCGCGATCGTAGGAGAAGATGAGAAGGGATACATTTCATCGATTCTGGAAAAGATTGCGACGCGAGTGCCGGCGCCGATTCTAGTCGATTCGACGGAGGCCGATGTCGTTGAAGAGGCGCTGAAGCGAATCCCCGGGCGGGCGATCATCAACTCGATCAATCTGGAGGATGGCGAGAAGCGGACTTCGAAAGTGCTGCCCATGGCGAAGCGCTACGGTGCAGCCGTGATTGCGCTGACCATCGACGAGGACGGCATGGCGCTGACGGCCGAAAGGAAGACAGCGATTGCGCATCGCATCTTTGATCTGGCGACGAAGAAATACGGCCTCGATGGCACCGATCTGATTTTCGACGCGCTGACCTTGCCGATCTCGACCGGGCAGGAGGAGTACCGCACGGCGGGAATTGAGACGCTCAAGGCGGTGGAGCGGATCAAGAAGGAACTACCGGACGTTAAAACGATTCTGGGCGTCAGCAATATTTCGTTCGGTCTGGACGCGTATCCGCGGCGGGTGTTGAATTCCGTCTTTATGCACGAGGCGGTGGATCATGGGCTCGACCTGGCCATCGTCAACTACACCAAGATCTATCCCCTCTACAAGATTCCGCAGGAGGAAGTCGACCTGGCTCGGAAACTGATCTATCGCGACGCTTCGGGCGGGGATCCGCTGCAGACTTACATGGCGCACTTTGCCGGCACTAAGGGGAAGCTGGCGGCATCGACAACCGCGCATGTGGACACGCTGTCCATCGAGGACAAGCTGAAGTTTGCCATCATTAATGGCGAGAAGTCGGTGGGTGAGGGCGCGCATAAAAAATCCCTGGAAGAGCTGCTGGAAGAGGCGCTGGGGCAGTATTCGCCGCTGGAGTTGATCAATACGGTCTTGTTGGATGGGATGAAGACGGTCGGAGATTTGTTCGGCGCGCGCAAGATGCAACTGCCCTCGGTGCTTGATTCCGCGGGGGTGATGAAGCAGGCGGTCGCCTATCTTGAGCCCAAGATGGAGAAAAAGGCCGGGTCGCAGAAGGGCACGATTGTGCTGGCCACGGTGAAGGGTGACGTGCACGATATCGGAAAGAATCTGGTCGACATCATCCTCTCGAACAATGGGTACAAGGTGGTGAACCTGGGGATCAAGCAGCCGGGAGATACGATTATTCGGGCGGCGCAGGAGCATCAGGCCGACGCAATTGGCCTCAGCGGCCTTTTAGTAAAGTCGACGCTGGAGATGAAGTATGTCATTCAGGATCTGGAGCGGCAGAAGCTCGAGTTCCCTGTGATTTGCGGCGGGGCGGCGTTGACTCGCAAGTACGTGGAGGATGACTTGCGGCGCGAGTATGCGAATTCCGTCTTTTATGCGGACGATGCGTTTGCCGGGCTGCACATCATGGAGGATCTGGCTACCGCGGATGGTGCGCGCGATGCCCGACTGCTCGAGGGTCGGACTGTCAAGGAATATGCCAAAGCCGCTGCTGTGGATGAAGAGACCGGTCCGTTGTTTGCGGAGCGGAGTCCGGTGGTGACGGATGCTCCGAATATTCCAGAGCCTCCGTTTTGGGGCGTGCGCGTGCGCAAGGATTACGCCTTGCATGAGGTTTTCCGGTACATTAATGAAACCGCGCTGTTCAAGAACCAGTGGCAGTTGAAGACCGCTTCGCAGGCGGATTATGTGCGGCTGGTGGAGGAGAAGTTTCGTCCGATTCTGCGGAAGCTGGAGGATGAAGTTGCGGGGTCGGGACTGTTTGAACCTGCCGTGGTTTATGGATACTTCCCCGCTAAAAGTGATGGGAATGACTTGGTGGTTTATGAGCCTTCGGCTGCGAGGGCGGGACGCCTCCGCGACAGCCGGCGGGACGCCGGCGCTACGGAAGCCGAGCTGCTGCGATTTACGTTCCCTCGGCAGCGGGAAGGGCGGCGGCTCTGCATCTCCGATTTCTTTGCCAGCAAGAGCTCCGGGAAGATGGACGTGATTGGTCTTTCGCTAGTGACGATTGGGTCTAAGGCTTCGGTAGAAACGCAGCGCTTGTTTGAGGGTGGAGAGTATACAAAATATCTCTATCTGCACGGGCTCAGTGTAGAGACGGCGGAAGCTCTGGCCGAATTTCATCATAAGCAGATGCGCGAGGAGCTCGGAATCGCTGGTGAGGATGCATCCTAGATTCGTGACTTATTCCATCAGAAGTATTGCGGGTCGCGGTATTCGTTTGGGTATCCGGCGTGCCCGAATTTGGAGGATCAGACTAAGCTGTTTGCTTTGTTAAAGCCGGAGGAGAATGTGGGCGTTCGGTTGACTTCGGGATTTTTGCTGGAGCCAGAGCAGAGTACGTCGGCGATTGTGGTGCATCACCCGGGAGCGAAGTATTTTGTCGTGTAAACCGGGCGCTGATCTCACGGATTGTTGCCGAGGATTAACCATTCCAAATCCACTTCACGAATAGGACGACCGCCATAATGGCCGTGCCGATAGCCGCTAATCTGGAAGCAATGGCGAAGATCAATGCCAAGCAGCCACCACCCAGCCTGATTGTCTTCAAAAGACACGGCGCAGGCTTCGCTATGATCCAGCACTTGCTGCAACTGCAACGGATGCCATCGGTGTCAGCGCTGCCCTTGTGGGTGGGGTGACGGTTGTAGGTCCACTCCTTCCAGCCAATATTCATTTCTTTGACGAAGAAACCTTGCTCTGCCTACTGCAGAGCTACTTTGGCGGAGAGTTGTCAGTCGTGTCCCCAGCAATAGGTAACAAGGTCTTTGTCGCGGGGCAACCGTGGGGCGATCTCAGCCACTTGGGGGGCAGGGACACACCATGCTCCTGGAATGTGGCCCTGGGAGAAGGGCTCCCTGCCGCCAGTGTCGAGCAGCACGAAATCGAACTGGCTGGCCTCGACGGCCTTGAGTACATCGTTCCTTTGCTTCTCGGCGCGAAGTTTATGAGCAAAATATTCATGGTTGGCGCGAACGTCTTCGGGACTGAAACTCATGGGACCTCCTTTTCGCGAGGCGGGGTGTGAGGTTTCAGCTTAGTCCATCGCATGGTTTCGCGCCGTGGGGGGTTCCTGCCAACCACGCGTTCGCCGATGGCATCTTCTTTGGCATGATTCGGAAATTGATTTCTGGGGAGTATCGGCTGTATTCGCGAAAGAAGAATGCGAAGACGGGCAAGCGGCGGAATCTGGGAACGTTTCCATCTTTGGCAGCGGCGAAGAAGCATGAACGGGCCGTGCAGTTCTTTAAGAAGGGTTAAGAAGGGTTAGGCGGTTGACGGAAAAGTCCGCTTGAGGGATGATGTTCAGCCAGCGGCTGGGGCCGGCGGGTATTGGCCGAGCTTTCGGCGCCGCTGAAGCGGCGGCCTGATATGAATCGGCACGATTCGTCACCATTCATTCCGCAGGTTAGAACGTGGCTTGCAGACGCAAGGAGTAGCTGCGCGGCGGAGCCACCGCATTCCCCGAAAACAATCCGGCAAAATCAATCAGATTCAAGCGGTTGTTCAAGTTCTGAACGGCGGCCTGCAGACGGATCGATTTCTGATCATGCCGCCAGAGTTCGGCCCCGGCGGAAACGTCAACCGACAGCGAGGGCCTTACTCGGCCACGATCGAAGTTCACGCGGTCGACGACTGCCTGCCCGTACTGCGTAATGTCCTTCTGTATCTCTTCCGGTGTGTTTGCGACTTCGCTTGGGAGTCCTGAGCCGTATTGGCCACTCAGAGCAATCCAGGCGCGATTTGTGACTTGATAGCGGACGCGGCCGTGTACGGTGTGGCGCTGGTCTTGCGAATCCCAGAAGCGGCCGTTGGTTTGGGAGAGAGCGTTGGTGGCGTCGCTGCCCAGGAAAAATCCGCCGATGACGGGCAAGTAGACGCTGCCGACGATGTAGGAATAGCTGAGGAATCCCGAGAAGCGACGCCACTGCGGGAGTTCAAGTTTTGCTTCGGCTCCGTAGATGCGGGCTTTGCGAAAAGCGACGGGGAAGCTCACCGAAGTGTTGAGGAGTTGATCGTCGTCGGCGAAGTTGTTGACGTCGCGACGGAAGGTGTTGACGTCGAGCTTGAGCTTGTCGGCGAAGGCCTTGGCGACTCCCACCTCGTAATAGTTTCCATGGGAGGGTTGGACCGGGAGACGCAGGACGAACGGGTTCAGCGAAGTCACTGCCAGCGAACTGGCCAGCAGAATGTTTTCGAACGCCGGGGTCTGGAAGACGCGATCGTACGTGACATGAATGACGATATTCGCGGCGGGGAAATAACGCGCGACTCCCAAGCGGGGGCTCGCAGCGTTCTGGTTGACGCGAAGCTGGTAGTGATCCCAGCGCAGGCCGGCGCTGACGGTCCATTTGCCGAGGCGGATCAGCTCCTGCACAAACGCGGACTGCTCGAGATCAAGACCGCGGTCTGAGAAACTAAACGTCGCCGGAGTGCCGGGATCGAACGGGCAAAAGGGATCGGCGCCGGGCTGACAGGTAATCACATCGTTGAAGCCTTCGCGGAGGTGGGTGAAATCGGCTTCGAATCCGGCTTTGAGTTCGTGCCGGCCGCGGTGATAGGACGCACTTCCCTTCACATATTGTTCCCGAAAGCCTCGATTCTGGAAAGCGACAATCGGCGTGGATTGCGGATTAGAGCTGAGTGCGTCGGTGTTGCTGCGCGCCATGAAGCGGAAATCGGCGAGCAGGCTCTCGGAGAAGATGTGCTGGTAGGAAAGAATCCCCAGCGTCTCGAAGATGTTGCGATGCTGGATTTGCCCGGCGGCCTGCTGGGGGTGCTCGTTGGGCACGAGGAACTTGGAAACCTCGCGGCGGACCATGACGCCGAGCCTGTCGTGATTGGTGAAGTCACGGTCGTAGCGGACCGCGAAGTCGGCAGTAGTGGCGAGGTTGGTGTAGTTCTCTACTACCGGTGGATTTAGATAACGATCGGTCAGGCCGCCGTCGGCGCTCAGTCCCAGCATATTTCTTCCCCAACCATATTGGGAGAGCAGGTAAGCAGTGGCGGTTCCAAAGCTTCCGCCGGAGAGTGCGGCTTTGCCATGGAGTCCTGCTCGATCGTCTTTCGTGGTGTCGACCTCGACTACGCCTCCCATTTTTCTTCCATATTCAGCGGGGATTCCTGCGGTGTAAACGGTGAGCGACTCGACGTCGTCGGCTTCAATTTCGGGGCCGTTACTGGGGGAGCGATTGTCGGTAAGGGGAACTCCGTCAACCACGAACTGCGTCTGATATTCGGAACCACGGGGGTGGAGGACGGCGCTGCCTTCGTAGACCCATCCCGGCTGCGAGTTCACCAGATCGGGTAAGGAGCGCCCAGGGAGCACGGAAGCGCGATCGGAGATGGCCCGGGAATCAATGCGGTTGATCGTGGACGTGCGTTCGGGATCGAGGAGCGTGCGTTCCGCAGTCACATTGATCGCCGTGCTCGTGGCCGCGATGCCTAGCTTGATCAAATAGTCCGTGGGCAGGGCGGAACGGATTTCCAGCACGCCGTCGTAACTGGAGAAACCTTCGTACGCGACGTGCAGGCGATACAGGCCAAACGGGAGACTGCGAGCGGCGAGTGCGCCCGCATCGTCGGTCTGGTAGGTACGGCGAAATTGGGCGCCGTCACTGGAGAGTTCAACCTTTGCTTTAAGGGAGAGCCCGGCAGGGTCGGTGACCTTGAGGCGGAGTTCTCCACTGTTGCTCTGCCCCAGCAGCGGCAGGGTCGAAAGTACGAGTGCAATGTAAGCAAGCAGACGCATGGTCTCGTTGGGGGGAGCTTTCATCCTACCAGCCCGGAGGACGGAAATCAGCGTTACGGACGGATAGCCGCCCGCGCAGTTTTTACAAATTTCATACATGTTTTTGACAAGTGGCCGCGTCGAATGCGGCATTCTCGTAGCAGGTCCGAGCAGCCTCAAGCCTCCGGAAGGAGCCACGAGAGGCCGGATCGGAGGCCTTCACGCCCTCCGTCACCGGAAGGGAATGGGGAAAAACTGGCGCTTACACCGCAGGGGGTGTGAGCGCCGTTTTGCGTAGGGAGCCGCAATTCTGCAGCACAGGTATTGAATTTGGCACTGGCCGGCTCCGGCGCTCATTCCTGCCTGATTTCGCTGTTACAATTTTGAGTTATCTTCCAGGACACATCATTTTGAGTTATCTTCCAGGACACATCTAAGACTGCGCCATGAAATGTCCCTTTTGCGGATTTGCGAATGACAAGGTGGTCGACTCGCGCGAGAGCAAGGAGGCGGATTCGATCCGCCGGCGGCGCGAATGTTTGAAGTGCGAGAAGCGGTTTACCACCTACGAGCGCATCGACGAAATCCCTTATATGGTTGTGAAGAAGGACGGGCGCCGGGAGAAGTTTGACCGGCAGAAGGTGCTCAACGGGTTGCTGCGGGCCTGCGAGAAGCGTCCAGTACCGATCAGCAAGCTGGAGCAGATTGTGAACGAGGCCGAATCGTTCGTCATCGAATCGGCTGAGCGGGAGCGGAAGACCAGTGAAGTCGGTGAGCTGATCATGAACCGGTTGCGGCGGTACGACAAGGTCGCTTATGTGCGCTTTGCGTCAGTTTATCTGGATTTCAAGGACATCAAAGAATTTATGGATGAGTTGAAGGACTTGGTAAAGGCCAAGGAGACACCGGAGGTTAAAGGAAAGAGCCTGGGCAAGGCCTGAGGCTGGGCAGCCGGCGAGGGCGGTAGAAAAGGCTAAGAAAACAGATTCCTCTTGGGCTTCGCCCATTCGGAATGACAAGGGCTTGGGAACAGAATCTATGGTGCATAAGGTCACGCTGATCCCGGGGGACGGCATTGGGCCGGAGGTCTCGAAGGCCACCGTGCGTATTCTGGAAGCTACTGGGGTGAAGTTTGAGTGGGAAACTTTCGCTGTGGGGGCGGAGGCGTTTGAGAAGTCTGGCGAATACATCCCGAAGGAACTGATCGAGTCGATCGAGCGGACGCGGGTGGGGCTTAAGGGACCCGTCACTACACCGGTGGGTGGAGGCTTCCCCAGCATCAACGTGGCGCTGCGCAAGAAGTTTGATCTTTACGCGAACTTCCGGCCGATTCGGAATTTGCCGCATATTCCGACGCGGTATCCGGATGTGGATTTGATTATCGTGCGGGAGAATACGGAGGGTCTTTATTCCGGGCTGGAGCACGAAGTTGTGCCGGGCGTTGTTGAAAGCCTGAAGATCATTACGGAGAAGGCTTCGACGAAAATTGCAAAATTTGCGTTCGCGTACGCGCACAAGAATCAACGGAAGAAGATTCATGCTATCCACAAAGCCAACATCATGAAGCTGTCCGACGGACTGTTCTTGCGGTGCTGCCGGAGCGTGGCCAATGACTTTCCCGAGATCACCTACGGCGAGCACATCGTGGATAACACCTGCATGCAGCTGGTCATGAATCCTTATCAGTACGACATGCTGGTGATGGAGAACCTTTACGGCGATATTATTTCGGACTTGTGCGCGGCCTTTGTGGGCGGGTTGGGATTTGTGCCCAGCGCGAACCTGGGTGACGAGTGCGCCATCTTTGAAGCTGTGCACGGATCGGCCCCGGACATCGCGGGAAAGAATCTGGCGAATCCGACGGCGCTGTTGCGCTCCGCGCTGCTCATGGTGCGGCACCTCGGCGAGCACGAAGCCTCGACAAAGATCCGCAACGCGCTCGAAAGAGTTTATCGTCACCCCGAGAAGCTGACGAAGGATGTTGGCGGCAAAGCGGGGACCTCAGAGTTTGCCGACGCCGTGATTGAGGAGATGGAAAAAGCTGATGTTCAGCCCGCGGCCGTCCAGTCCTCTCGGGCGTGAGGCGATTGCGATTCTCCGCTACTTCTCCATCTCCGATGACCAGTTCAAAATGACCGACAAGGGCGCCGAATTGGACGTGTCCACTTTTGTGTTGACTAGAAATTTCTGTCCGTCCGGTGTCACGTCATAGGAAAAGAAGTCCATGGCCGAGATCGGTTGCCGCGTATGGGTCACAAACAGTCCGCTCGGAAAGCCCGCTTCGAACCCGGCGCCGGTCCGGACTTCTGCTGCCATTAACCTTCCATCCGGTGCCAGGTAGTACAACTCTTTACCATCGCGCCTCCAGCGCGGCTCCTCTCCTCCGCCGCGGGACACCTGCCACTTGCTGCCGAATCCTGGAAAAGGGGAAACGTAGACCTCCCAGTTTCCCGTCTCGCTAGAGGCGTAAGCGACAAATTTCCCGTCGGGCGAAAATTGCGCGTTGCGAATCAGCCATGGGGATTGCAGCAGCGGCCGCGTCTGACGGTCCGGCATGGTCATGTACCACAGTTCGCGGTCCTTCCGCGCCAGCACGAACTTCCCGTCACGAGACCAGTCCCACGGCCGCTGCTGCGGAGTTCCGAAGTCCATGATGTTCTCCGCCGAGCCGGAACCGTCCGCGTTCTTCATGTAAAGGCTGAAGAAGAGCTTTTCATTCGCGGTGTAGATGACCTGCTTCCCGTCGGGACTCCAAACGGTGACTTGCTCCAGCCACGGGCCGAAACCGATCCGGGCCGCCGCGTCGCTGGTCAGCTCGTGGATCCAGATGTTGACGTGCCGGCCGTCGATGTCGGTCTGGTCTACGGCGACACGTTTACCGTCGGGTGAAAGTTTGGGATTAGCGACCAGCTCCGGAGGTCCGACCGTGCCTAGCGGTTTGCCGTGGCGGTCAAACCAGGTCAGCTGCGACTTGCTGGCGCCCTTACGTGCACTGGTTTGCGCAACCAGGGTTTTGCCGACCACGCTAAAGACGGCCAGGTTGGTCTGGGGGAAATATTGCACTGCATCGCTGACGATTCGCGGTTCGCCCGCGAGTGCGTAGGTGCGAAGATCGAAGCGCTGGGCGACAAGACCGTTGTCTCTCCAATAAACGAGGAAGCCTGGGTCGGCGTAAAAAGCATTTGTGCTCGCGTTCGCGATCGGACGCTTTTCATCGGAGTCGAGCGAGCCGACAACAATCATGTTCTTGTCGAGCCGTCCTGAGAAATTGCAGGCGAGGTAGAGAAAGTGCCGCCCGTCGGGTAGGAACACAGGCCAGCGATGGCTTACCTGGAACTGGGAAACGTCTGGTTTGGTCACCGCTACCGGCGTTCCCCCTGATGACGGCACGCGGTACAAACCGCTCCATGCGTCCGGCGTAAAGAGGATTACTCCGTCCGTGTTCCAAGTTCCTCCGCGGCCAAAAGGCGCGTCGGCCAATACTTGCGCCGATGTTCCCGAGGCGATGTCGACGGTCTTAAGTTTGCCATCGGCAAAAAATCCAATCGATCGTCCGTTGGGCGCCCAGAAGGGATAGAACGCGCCTTCTGTACCCGGCACCACGGTTGCGCCCCGGCCTCCGACTGGGTGGATCCAGATCACATTCTTATTGGCCGGGTCAGAAAAGGCCACCACCGCCAACGTTCGCCCGTCCGGCGATAGCGCAATATAAACCGCAGGGAAAGGCAGCGAGCTGTTGAAGTACATCGCGGATGGCGTCTCGCGAGTGCGCACCCACCACGCAGATGCGCCGCCGAGGAGCACCAACAGGAATGCTGCGACCAGCCATGCCACTCTATTGCCAGGCCGGCGCGCTGTGGGCGCCAAAGTAGCGAGACGTGAGGACGACGCATTCTCAGCAATCCACTTGAGCTGGAGTTTAACGTCGTGCGCACTCTGCAGGCGTTCGTCCGGATCCTTCGCCAGACAGCTTTTCACCGTCGCCTCGAGTGGGGGCGGTGACATTGGCTGCACGGTTGAGATCGGCGGCGGCTCGGCCGCCATGATCGCCGCAATCGTGGAAGCCGTCGTCTTGCCTTCAAACGCGCGCCGCCCCGTCACCATTTCGTACAGAACCGCGCCGAGAGCGAAGATGTCGCTGCGCGCGTCCGCTTCTCTGCCTTCGAGCTGCTCGGGCGACATGTACTGGAACGTGCCCACCACCATGCCCTCCGTTGTCAGCGGATGCTGCGGCGTCACCAGCGTCTGGGTCAGCCCGGAACTTGGAGGAATCACGGGGACGACCGGCTTCGCCAGGCCGAAATCCATCAGTTTGGCGCCGCCTTTTGTGAGCATGATGTTGCCCGGCTTCAGGTCGCGATGGATAACTCCGCTGCGGTGCGCCTTTTCCAGCCCTTCGCAGATTTCGATTCCGTATTTCAAAACCTGCTCCGGCGGCAACGGGCCTTTCCGCAGGCGGTCGGCCAGAGTCTCGCCCTGGAGATACTCCATGACCAGATAGCTGGTGCCGCCTTGCGTGCCGACGTCGTAAAGCAGGCAGATGTTGGGATGGCTCAGGCTGGAGATGGTGCGCGCTTCACGGTCCAAGCGCTGCCGGGCTTCGGGATTGTCGGAAAGATGACTGGGCAGGATCTTGACTGCAACCGTTCGGTTCAGACGGGTGTCGCGGGCACAATATACTTCGCCCATTCCGCCCGCGCCCAGGGGAGCCTGAATCTCATACGGCCCCAGCATTGTTCCAGAGGAGAGTGCCATCAATGGGTCGCAATTATAGCGTCATTTCGCTTGCAGGCATCACTTTCCATCGAGGTCAAGCCTGCCGGGTGACCCTGGTACTTGTCCTTTCGTACAGTGCTTCGCTACTGGATTCGCACCTATCATTTTGGGTTAGGGGGACCTATGCGATTCAGATCAGCGATGTGCTTTGTTGCCAGCGTGGCTTGCGCGTTTTTGCTTGCAGGCTCGGCCATGGCGCAGGGCGGCGAGTTTGTTGGTGCGGTGTGGGGAGTGCCAGGACACACGGTGGACGTGACGGCTCGCGTCCGAACTTTCATACACGACGGAGTCCTGCAGCTAGAGGTTACTCGCTTTAATCTTGCGATCGATCCTGCGCCACACCAGAACAAGACCTTGATCATCCGAGTGCGCGAATGGGACGGCGATGTCAACGAATTCAGCTATCCCGAAAGAAGCACGGCGCAGCTGGAACTGGATCCCGAAGATCGATGGGAGCGGCGGGAAGCTCACGAACAGCACGAGCGTGAGGAACGCCGCGAAGCTTCGTACAGGCCTCGGGAGAGAGGGCTGCGGGTTCTGCGGGCGTATTACGGGGCGCAAGGCCAGTTCGCCAACGTGACTGACGCAGTGCAGAGCCGCATTGATGACGGGAGGCTCGTTCTACGCGTGGATAATTACAGCATGGGAGTCGACCCGCTGCCGGGAGTACATAAATCGCTGCGCGTGTTGTATCTGTACAATGGCCAGCGGCGGAATGTTGTAGTCGATGAGAAGACCAACCTGCAACTGCCCTAGTTGAAGTTTGGTTCTTTCCCCTTCCAACTTGTTTACGATTGAATGCAAGCCCGCGGCAGACGCCGCGGGCTTTTGCTGTTTATGCCGCTTGGCGCATGGATTGCGCCTCCCGCCACGCAACGTCCAGAGAGCAGAGGGAACTTTCTCCACAGACTTTTGCGGGGCGGCATTGACTCGCGCGCGCTGAACGGAGTACATTGCCCGGTTCTGGGGTTTCAAGGGGAAATGGTGCGCACATCACGGCGTGTGGGGGTAGTTCTCTTTCAGCTCGGGGGTCCCGACACGCTGGAAGCGATTGAACCATTTCTTTATAACCTCTTCTGCGATCCCGACATTATTGACTTCCCTTTCGCCCGCATCGGGCGCAAACCTCTGGCTAAATTGATTTCAGCAACGCGCGCGCGCAAGGTGCAGCACCACTACGCGACCATTGGCGGAGGCTCGCCCATCCGGCGATTTACGGAGCGGCAAGCAGGGGCCCTGGAGGCGGAACTCGGGAACCTCGGACTGAATGCGCGGTGCTTTGTGGCCATGCGCTACTGGCATCCGTTTACCAGGGAGGCGGTCGAGCAGTTGCGCGACGCCGAATGCGACGAAGTCGTACTCTTGCCCTTGTATCCTCAGTACTCATCGACGACAACTGGTTCCAGCCTGAATGAATGGCGACGGCTTTTTAGCGACGACATTCCCGTGCATCAGGTAGAGCGATTCTTCCGGCACGAGATGTATCTTGAAGCGGTGGTCGAAAAGATTGAAGAGGCTTTGGGGCGGTTTACTGTACCCGAGCGAGCGGAGATTGTCTTTAGCGCGCACAGCGTACCTCTCGCTGTTATTGAGAAAGGTGATCCCTACCAACGCGAGATTGAGGAGACTGTCGAATTGCTGATGCGGCGTGGCGGATGGCGTAACCGCCACCGGCTCTGCTACCAAAGCAAAGTGGGCGCCAGCAAGTGGTTGCAGCCATCGCTGAGGCAGACCTTGCATACCATGGCCTCGGAGCGGCTACGCGAAGTTTGTATTGTGCCCGTCGCATTTGTCTCGGATCACGTTGAAACATTGGGCGAGATCGATCATGAGGCACGCGAGTTGGCGGCGCGGCTGGGCTTTACGCAGTTCGAGATGTCGGCAGGGCTGAATGATTCTCCAACGTTCATTCGGGGGTTGGGACAGATCGTGCTGGAGACTCTGGAAGTTTCGTCCCGCCGAATGCTGAGCCTGCAGACGGAGACGGATTGGGTCGTGGCGGGCTAGGTTGGTAGCGCCGGCCTCTGGCCGGCTGTCCCGCAGGCGTCTCGCCTGCGAGGTCACAGAGTAGCAGGAGGGGACACATGGCGGAGCCGGAGGCCGAGAAGGTCAATCCGAATCCGGAGGCGGCGAAACCCGCGGCCAAGCCCGCGGTGGATGCCACGAAGTATGTAGGCACGCCGGCGGTGGGAACCTCGAAGGCAGCCGCTGCGGCGGGGCTGGCCTCGTCGGGCCCCTCGAATACCGAGATCGACAAGCGGCGCCGGCGGCTGGTTTGGGTGGGAGTGACCGCCTTCCTGACGGCATGGTTCCTTGCCTTCTTCCGCTTCTTCCTGCCGCGCACGCTTTTTGAACCGAACTCGGTTTTCAAGATCGGATATCCGTCGGAGTATGCGCTTGGCGTGGATACCAAATGGCAGCAGAAGTTCCGCATCTGGGTGGATCGCACACCCGATCGTCTCTTCGTCATTTATGCGCGCTGCACACATCTGGGATGCACGCCTGACTGGAAGCCGAGCGAAAACAAGTTCAAGTGCCCTTGCCACGGAAGCGGATATGACAGCGAAGGCGTGAACTTTGAAGGGCCGGCGCCGCGTCCGATGGACCGGGCGCATGTGGAACTGGCTCCGGATGGGCAGATCATCGTGGATACTTCGCGGCTGTATCAGTGGCCGAAGGGGCAGCCGAGCAAGTTTAATGATCCGGGAGCGTTTTTGACGGGAGTGTAAAAGCGGGCTTCGGGCTTCGGCTTTCAGGCTGCGGCTTCGAGACGCTAGGTCCATAGAGTTTGTGGAGTTTGGGAATCATCATGGCTGACGAAATCAATCCGAACGGGAAGAACGGCAATAAGGTCGGGGTGCTGGAGAAGGTCACCGCTGGAGTGAAGGAAGACATCCAGGCGCTGAAGACTGACATTCCTGCCAAGGCTAAGGAGCAGATCGAGGGGCTGAAGGACCCGACCAAGACCCAGGTCTACACTTCGATCTTCCGGCACAAGCACGACGACACGCCGCGCAATCGGGCGCTGGGCGTGCTGTCGAACGTTTTCCTGCATTTGCATCCGGCGAAGATCAATCGCGATGCGGTGCGCTACAGCTATACCTGGGGCATGGGCGGGATTACGTTTTACCTGTTCATCATCCTCACCTATACCGGCGTGCTGCTGATGTTTTACTACCATCCCAGCAAGGTGCAGGCGTTTCGCGACGTGCTGTACCTCGAGCACGATGTGCCGTTCGGGAAAATTCTCCGCAACATGCATCGCTGGGCGGCCCACCTGATGGTGATCGGCGTTTGGCTGCACATGTTCCGGGTGTTTCTGACCGGGTCCTACAAGAAGCCGCGGGAGTTTAACTGGAATATTGGCGTGCTGCTGCTCGTGTTTACGTTGCTGCTTTCGTTCACCGGATATTTGCTGCCGGACGATCAACTGGGATTCTGGGCTGTGACGGTGGGGACGAACATGGCGCGCGCTACTCCACTGCTCGGCCATGAGGGACCGTTTGGCTCGGTGCTGGGTATGACGCCATACAACGATGTGCGGTTTGGCTTGCTGGGCGGGTCGATCGTCGACGCGAATGCCCTGCTGCGGTCCTACATCTGGCACTGCATTGGGATTCCGATCGTGGCTTCGGTACTGATGATGGTCC
This sequence comes from Acidobacteriota bacterium, assembly GCA_003225555.1. GTDB lineage: Bacteria > Acidobacteriota > Terriglobia > Terriglobales > Acidobacteriaceae > Sulfotelmatobacter. Next base: position 159,794 of record QIAM01000011.1, read on the forward strand.
ATTTCTGGCGTGTGCGGAAAGACGGTGGCATTTCTGGTCCGGCGCCGGTAATGCTGGCCGCGGAGGCGGATAAGCCGCGGAGAGGGCCGAAGGCAGCAGGAGAGTAAGGGTTTAATGTGGCGACAGCCGCCCTCGGCTGTCGGCCGAGCGCAGCTCGGCGATTTTGGTCGCAGCGGCAGAAAGACCCGTCGAGCTTTGCTCGACCGACAGCCGAGGGCGGCTGTCCCCACACGGTTCGTGGAGAGATTATGGACTGGCGACAACTTTGGGAGATTTGTTCGGCGCCGGACAACGTGCCGATCGTGGGATTGATTCCGCTGCTGGCGTTTTACATTTATCTGGCGGTGAAGCAGGCGCGGGCCAATGATGTGCTGATCGAGCAACTGGAAGGCGATGCCGCGCTCGCTAAGACCCATCATCGCAAGACCTGGCCGTTCAAGCCCGGTTGGCAGAAAGAGGTTCACGTTTGGCCGTTTCTGCTGCGCATTGAGTTTCTTGCGGCGATCATCGTGACCATCATTTTGATGGTCTGGTCGATTACGCTGAACGCGCCGTTGGAGGAGCCTGCGAATCCCAACCTCACGATGAATCCGGCGAAGGCGCCGTGGTACTTCCTCGGACTACAGGAGATGCTCGTCTATTTTGATCCTTGGATTGCCGGCGTGGTCATGCCGACGATGATCATCATTGGCTTAATGGTGATCCCGTACATCGACACCAATCCGCTGGGCAGTGGTTACTACACCTGGAAGCAGCGGAAGTTTTCGATTTCTACGTTTCTGTTTGGCTTCGTCATTTTGTGGGTGGCGATGATCATTATAGGAACGTTTATTCGCGGCCCCGGGTGGCAATGGTTTTGGCCGGGGCAGACTTGGGATCACAACCGGCTGATCTATGAAGTGAATCGCGATCTGCCGGATATTTTCGGGATCACATCGAATATTGGAAAAGGAATTTTCGGCGCGATCATGGTGGGCGGATTTTATCTGGTGGGGGGCGGTGCGGTTTACTCGCTGTTCCGCCGCAAGATGCCGAAGGATTTTCAACGCATGAGCCTGCTGCAGTTTTCGCTCATGGCATTTCTGTGGCTGACCATGATCGCGTTGCCCTTGAAGATGGCCCTGCGGCTTTTGTGGCACATCAAGTACGTGTGGATTACGCCGTGGTTCAACGTGTAAAAGCGGTCGTTAGTCGCTGGTCGTTAGTCGTTGGTCGTTAGTCGCTGGTCGTTTGTCGCTGGTCGTTTGTCGTTGGCCAGCACGCGATCGTAGCCGTGGACAACGAATCGCAAACGACGAACGACTAACGATCAACGACCGATTCTGGAGGAAGCGGTGCCAGAGCAGCCAATCCCCGAGCAGGATCCGATAACCAGCAAGTCGTATGCGGCGCATTACGTAATTGCGATCGTTATCCTGGTCGCCACTTTGTTCTGGGCTTTGTGGGATGAGGCCTGGGGACAGCGTCCGTGGAAGACTTTCCAGGAACACTGGAAGACGCGCTACAGCGCATTTCTCAACAGCGCCAAGTCCACGTCGGCGACCTCAGAAAAGGATGTCGAGAAGAATCCAGAGTACGCAGCTCTCAAGCAGGCTTACGACAAGGCATATCAGGACTCAAAAGCTCGGGCAGACGAGGCTCGCAGGCAGCTGGACGATGCCATTGCGCGGCTGCTGGCAGTGCAGAGCGTGTTCACCGACCGGCGTGCTTATGTGAATGCCCTTACGTACGAGCTTGAAACAAGTACCAGCGCCTCCGCGAAGGCCAGCAAACAAAAGGAGATTAACGAATACAAGAACCAGCAGGCCACGGTCGAGTTCCCTGATGGCAGCAAGAAGAAGTTCAACTTCCCGCAATTGGAGGAGACTTACAACGAGATTCGTGATGAACGCACGCAGTTGAGCCTGGAGCTGGGCGAGGTATTGAAGCCGGTGACGGCCGCCAGGGCGAAGATGGACGAGTATGTTGCCGACCACATGGTCGAGCTCACGCCGGCACAGATGGAGGGCTTGAAGAAAAAGACGTCGGATTGGGATCCGACCATCGTGCAGATCAATGTGGCCGACGCGAACATTGTCGACCGCTGTGAGTCCTGCCATATGGGAGCGCGCGAGCCCCTAAAGATCACCCCTGCGGCAATGACGCCGAAAGGCGAGAAGAAGCCGGATGAGTATGCTGCGGCATTTGTCAGCCATCCCGAGCCGGAGTTGCTGAAGATTCACGATCCGGAAAAATTTGGATGCTCGACTTGCCACCAGGGCAACGGTCGTGCCACCACGAGCGTCGAGAAGGCACACGGGAATTACGAGCACTGGCTGTGGCCGCTTTATCCCAAGGAGAATGCACAAGCGGGCTGCCAGACCTGCCACTCAGCAGACATGGTGCTCGTCAGCGGCGACGTGCAGTTCCAGACGATCAACGACGGGAAGGATTTATACCGGCAGCGCGGATGCATGGGCTGCCATCGCTACGAAGGCTACGACCGCGAGCCTGAGGATCTGAATTCGGTTGGCCAGCAGATCAAGCAGATTGAAACGCAGAAGAAAGAGAATCAGAAGGAATCCGGGTTCCTGATGAAGCAGGCTGACGCGGCAGCATCGAACGAGGAAGCCAACAAGCTGAATGACAAGGCCGTCGCCCTGCGCGTGGCCAACAGCAAGCTGGACGGGCGGTTGCAGCAGCTCGACTTCCAATCGCACAGCCTGATGCAGGATCAGAAAAAGGTTGGGCCGAACCTGAAAGACGTGCGGCTCAAGCTGAACAAGAATTGGATTCCGGTGTGGCTGAAGAAGCCGACGGATTTCCGTCCAACGACCAAGATGCCGAACTTCCGGCTGAACGATCATCAGATTCAGGCGATCTCGGCATATATTTGGCAGTCAGGATTCACCGACGCACTTTCGAAGCACAAGCCCGGCAACGCGGCCCACGGAAAGGAATTGTTCGAGACTCGCGGATGCCTCGCGTGCCACTCGATTGGCGAAGGCGACCAGTTACAGGGCGGGACTTTTGCCGCGAACCTGACGCGCGTCGGCGAGAAAGCGAATTACGACTATCTCGTGCGCTGGATTCACGACGCCCGCCAGCGCACCCGGCCGTATTGTCCGTATGAGAAGAAGGACATCGGGCCCGAGGACTACGCGAAGAAGGGTCGTGCCTACCAGTTCGATCTTGATCACAGCCAGTGTCCGAATGATGGTCATGAACTGCAAGTGCAGAACATGACCGTGATGCCCAGCCTGCGGCTGAGCCCGGAAGACGCCGAGGATATTGCGACATATCTGATGACGCAAAAGAAGCAGGAGCCTTCGTCATATGCAGACGCTTCGTTCATGGACGATCCCAACCTGAAGGCCGAGGGCAAGAAGTGGGTGCGTCACTACGGCTGCTCCGGATGCCACGAGATTGCCGGATTCGAAGATGAAGGACGCATCGGCACCGAGCTGACGTATGAAGGCAGCAAGCCGATCGAGCGTCTGGATTTCGCGCTGTTCACCGAAGTAGCCGCGCGTGGCGGCAAGGGTGCTGAGCCCATCAAGGACAAGGAAGATCTGGCGCGGCTGCCGGACGGTCCTGCGACAGAACCCTGGTACGACCACAAAGGATTTCTCGAGCACAAACTGGCGGAGCCCAACGTCTACGATCAGGGCAAGGTGAAGACCGAGACCGAAGCCCTGCGCATGCCGAACGTGCACTTGACCAAGGATCAGGTGCTCGAACTCACCACCTTTCTGCTGGGCAGCCAGGAGACTTCCCTGCCCGCGAGCTACCAGTACAAGCCAGGCGATGCGCGGCACGACATTCAGGAAGGCTGGTGGGTGGTAAAGAAATACAACTGTATGGGGTGCCACCAGTTCATCCCCGGACAGAAAACGATCCTGATGGGACTGAAGCAGTATCAGGACCAGCAGGAACAGCTGCCGCCGAAGCTGCTGACGGAAGGTGCGCGCGTCGATCCCGAGTGGCTGCGGAAATTCCTCTCCAATCCGGCATTGAGCACGACGGATGCGAATCGGAATGGTGTACGGCCGTACCTGAAGGTCCGCATGCCGACGTTCTCGTTCTCGGATAACGAACTGCGCAAGCTGGTTCGGTTCTTCGAGGCATTGTCCCAGCAGCCGCTGCCTTACATTCCGGAGCAGGTGCCCGTGCTTACGGCGAAGGAAAGCGACATGGCGCGGAGTCTGTTCTCGAGCACGGCGGCTCCATGTCTGAAGTGCCACGCTACCGGCGACGCTGGTCATGACAAGATCGCTACTGCGCCGAATTTCCTGCTGGCGAAGGAGCGGTTGAAACCAGACTGGGTCGAGCGGTGGATCACCGACCCGCAGGCGGTCAGTCCGGGGACGTCCATGCCGTCAGGCCTGTTCAAGCAGCAAAACAATCAATGGGTTTTTTCGGGGCCAACGCCGCCTTCATTCCAGGGCTTCGAGGGCGACCACCGGAAACTGTTAACCGATTACATCTTCCAGTTGACGGCGGAGGAGCAAAGGCGGGTGGCTTCGTCGATGCCGCGGGCTAAGGCAGCTATTCAGCCCAACAGGCAGCGTAAACAGGCCGCGGTGGAATCGCATCGAACGTCAGGTGGCGGTTCGCGGTAAAATGGCCCGTTTCAGGTAAGCTTCAACATTGCGAGGGCAAGATGCCCTCGCTACCGCCGGCGGGACGCCGGCGCTACGAATCGAGCGACCTCCAATTCAAAGAAAGGGCGACATTATGAATAAGAAGACAGGTTGGACAATGATGACCGCTGGCACGCTGGCCCTGTGCGGCTTGCTGTTGCCGGCGGCTTGCAACAAGAAAGAGAATACGGAGCAGTCTAACAACGCTCCGGCGGAGTCGGCGGCTCCAGCACAAGCGGCTACGCCGATTGATCCCGCAACCGTGGCGACTGTTAACGGAACCGTGAAGTTTGATGGCACTGCTCCAAAGGCTTCGAAGATCGACATGAGCCAGGATCCGGGCTGCAAGGGCTCGAACGAAGCCGAGAACATCATCGTGGCGGGCGGCGATCTGGCTAATGTTTTCGTCTATGTGAAAGATGGTTTGGGCAGCCGGACCTTCGACGTTCCCAAAGATCCCGTGGTGCTCGATCAGAGTGGCTGCAAGTATCATCCGCACGTGCTCGGTGTGATGACGGGACAGACGGTGCAGATCAAGAATGACGATCCCACGACGCACAACATCCATCCCACCCCGAAGGACAATCGGGAGTGGAACGAATCGCAGCCGCCATCCTCGCCCGCGATCGAGAAGAATTTCGCCCGCGAAGAAATCATGCTTCCGGTCAAGTGCAACCAGCATCCATGGATGAAGATGTACGTCAACGTGGTCAAGAGCCCGTTCTATGCCGTGACCGACAAGACCGGAAAATACGAGATCAAGGGCTTGCCACCGGGCGACTATACGATTGCGTTCGTCCACGAGAAACTGGGCGAGCAGGATCAGAAAGTCACAGTCGCTCCGAAAGATACGAAGACGGTGGACACGACCTTCAAGGCTGGAGCCGGCGAGTAGCTCCGTTGGATTCGTCTGGTAAGATGAAAAGTTGAACGGAGAAGGTGGCACGCGCTGTGCAGTCTGCTCCGTAGTTCCATAGTTTATGCGCGGGCAGGATCAGGCAAGCTCCGCGCAAGATTCTTCGCCCTGCTGGTGAAAGCGCGGGGCTTCAGGATGACGCAACCGATGCTGTGCTATCACTCCTGACCTAGGGGCACCATTCTGAAGGCTATCGCCATACCTTACAATCGCGGGCACCACAGGCTTGCTGTTGTCCTCGCCGGTTGGACGTTTCTTCTCATCGTTGCCGGAGCGCTCGTCACCAGCAACGATGCCGGCCTTTCGGTCCCGGATTGGCCTACCTCTTTTGGATCCTGGTACAAGATTCCCAAGCTGGTCGGGGGCGTCAAATTCGAACACACGCACCGCATGATCGCCCAGGTTGCGGGACTGTTGACGATCATTCTGGCAGTCTGGACGTGGCGCGTGGAGAAGCGGCGCTGGTTGCGGTTTTTGGGCCTCGCTGCGCTGGGCACCGTGGTTGCTCAGGGAGTGCTCGGCGGGATGACGGTGCTGTTCTACCTGCCTCCGGCGGTTTCTTCGGCGCATGCGGCATTGGCACAAACTTTCTTCTGCATCGCGGTGGCGATAGCGCTATTCACCGGCAGCAAGTGGGTGGAGGAACAACCGAGAGTCGAGTTCGATCCCCGGAAGCCGAGTTTGTTCACGCTCACCTTGCTCTCAATCTTCGTTTTGTATGTGCAGTTGGTTTTGGGTGCGATGTATCGGCACCATGGACTCAGTTGGTGGCCGCACGTAGTGCATGCCGGGATTGTCTCGTTCGTGCTGGCGTGGACAGCGGTACGGGCGCTAGCCGTCTATTCGCATATCGAAGCGGTGCGGCGGCCCGCTGTCATCATGTTGTCGCTCGTGATTGCACAGCTTTGTCTGGGTTTCACCGCTTTTCTGACCCGCGTGGCCTGGGGCAAGGATGCCGCACAGCCGGAACTCCCCATGGTGATTTCCACCGTTTCGCACGTGGCCGTGGGAGCCCTGCTGCTGGCGACGACGGTGATTCTATCCATCCAGGTCTGGAGACATGTTCCGGTCGCTTTCGAAGAAAGGGTGCCACAAGCGCAACGGGATCCTTCGGCCGCATGAGCATCGCAAGTCAACCTCTCGCTGTTCCACGCACGCCCCTCACTCTGGCGCGTGACTACGCCGAATTGACCAAGCTTCGAGTCACCACGCTGGTCGTGATGACGGCTTGGTGCGGTTACTACTTCGGAGCAGCACGGTCCGGGAACTCTTCCCTCTCATGGGGGCTCTTTCATACGCTGCTCGGTATCGGACTGATCGCCGCCGGGACTGCGGCACTGAATGAAGTCATGGAGTTTGAAGTCGACGGCCGGATGCGACGCACGGCACAGCGTCCGCTGCCCACGGGGCGCATGAGCCGGCTACATGCCCTTGTCGCCGGGCTCGCGATGACTTTGTGCGGCGCGGTTTACCTCGGGTTAGTGATGAACGCCCTCACTGGCTGGCTCTCGGTCGCGACCGCCGCAGTGTATTTAGCCGCGTACACGCCGTTGAAGAAGGTGCATCCCATTTGCACGTTCGTGGGCGCGTTTCCTGGCGCCATGCCGGGCGTGCTGGGATGGGCGGCGGCGCGGGGCCGGTTGGACTGGGGCGCGGCGGTCATGTTCGCTATTGTGTTTTTCTGGCAGTTCCCGCATTTCTTTTCCATCGCCTGGCTCTATCGCGAGGACTATGCGGCCGGGGCGATCCGCATGTTGCCCGTAGTCGAAGCGGACGGCCGCTCCACCGCACGGCAGATCGTGGCCTATTCGATTGCACTGATCCCGGTAACGCTGGCTCCCGCGTTCATGGGGATGGCCGGGAGAATCTACCTCGTGGCTGCGCTGGCGATGGGGCTTGCGCTGCTTTACGTGGGCGTCCGTCTCGCCTCGCTTGACGCGCCGATTACCGCTGCGGTATCGAAGCAACGCGCGCGTCAACTGCTGCAGGCCACCGTGTTCTATTTGCCTCTTTTGTTCATCGTGATGATGCTGGACACGGTATCGTCGTAAACTGGTAGGGAGTCCAGAGATCGCCTTGGTTTCTAAAGTTCCCGCATTCGCTGATGCTGAGTCGGAAGTCGAGGTCCCTTCCGCAGCTGCGGTCATTTCCGTTCAGGGTCTCGTCCATCGCTATGAGAACCGGACGGCGCTGAACGGGGTTTCGTTCGACGTGCGTCCCGCAGAGTTGTTCGGGATGTTGGGCCCGAATGGCAGCGGAAAGACGACTCTCTTCCGGATTCTCTCTACCCTGATGATCCCGACCGCGGGTCGGGCGGTTGTCATGGGATACGATGCGGCTCAGGATCCTGCCCACGTGCGGCGGCAGATTGGCGTTGTGTTCCAGGCGCAGAGTGTGGATCCCAAGCTGACCGCCTACGAAAACCTTTGGCACCAGGGACATCTATACCGCCTGCGTGGACCTGCCCTGAAACAGCGCGTCGGAGAAATCCTGACGCGGGTCGGCCTTGCCGATCGAGCCAAGGAACGCCTCGAGACGTTTTCGGGCGGGATGCAGCGGCGCATCGAATTGGCGAAGGGCCTGTTGCATCGTCCTGGGGTGCTGTTGCTGGATGAGCCGACGACCGGACTCGATCCCGGCGCACGCCGCGATCTGTGGCAGTACCTGCAGATGTTGCGCGACGAAGAACATGTCTCCGTGCTAGTGACTACTCACCTGATGGAAGAGGCCGAGCGGTGCGACCGGTTAGCGATCTTGAACGAGGGCAACCTGGTGGCGCTGGGAACTCCAATGGAGTTGAAAAGCGAAATCGGCGGCGACGTTATCCTGCTGGATGCGGCGCACGACGCGGGATCGCTGGCGGAGCACATTCGGGCGCGCTTTCACGTGGAGACGACCGTACTTGAGAACCAGGTGCGGATCGAGCGCGAAGAAGGCCATCGATTTATCACGGACGTGGTTGAAGCCTTTCCCGGCGAGATTCAGGCGGTCTCGGTGAGCAAGCCGGCGCTCGAAGATGTATTTATTCACCGGACGGGACATAAGTTCTGGAGTGAGAGTCAGGAAGAAGCACAATCGAATTCTGCAGCCAAAAGGAGGTAGCTTGCGTCCCATGATGCTTGTGCTTTCTGTGGTACTTGGAGTCGTTCCATTGTTGGGTGTGGGTTGGATATTCGCGAGCGGGATGATCAAGCTGTGGCCGCCGTCGGCCACGGTCGATGGACTGTTCATGAGTCTGATCCTGTTGACTCTGTCGCTCTGCTTCTTGCTGAATGCCTATTGGGAAGCGCGCGACCAGGGCATGCTGAAGTTCCTGCATAAGAAGCTACCCGCTAAGGAAGCGCCTGCGCCAGCAACAGCAGCCAAAGCTCCGGCGGCAAAGGTAACCTAATTCATGGCCACTCAGAGTACAGCTTTGGCTCGACCGGGCACGCCGGCTTCGGCGGGATTACTATTGCCTGCCTTCACTCTATGGTGGCGGGAGATTGTTCGCTTCTATCGCCAGACCACGCGCGTGATCGGAGTGCTGGCGTCACCCCTGGTGTTCTGGCTGGTCATCGGATCAGGCTTCGGTACTTCGTTTCGTTCTGGCGGCGGTCCGGGACAACAGCATTATCTCGACTACTTCTATCCCGGCGCGATGATCATGATCGTGCTGTTCACCTCGATTTTCACGATGATGTCGGTGATCGAGGACCGCAAAGAAGGCTTCTTACTCTCGGTGCTGGTGGCGCCGGTGCCGCGCTCGGCGATTGTGCTGGGTAAGGTCCTTGGCGGGACCACGCTTTCGGCGATTCAGGGGTTGATCTTCCTGATCTTCGCGCCGTTTGCCGGGGTTCATCTTGCGCCGGTGCAAGTCCTGCTGCTTGCTGTGGTGGTGTTTCTGGTCTCGTTCGCGCTGACCGCCCTTGGCTTCGCCATCGCGTGGCCCATGGATTCGTCGCAGGCCTTTCATGGCATCGTAAATCTGTTTCTGATTCCGCTCTGGCTGGTGTCGGGCGCGATGTTCCCGCTCACGGGAGCCTCGAAATGGATTCAGGTCATCATGCGCCTGAATCCGCTGACGTACGGAGTGGCGGCGCTGCGCGGGCTCATGTATCCGGGCGCGGAGACCAGTTTTCCATTATCCTCTGCGATTGCAACTCTGCTTCTGTTCTCGCTGGTCATGTTCGGACTGGCACTTCTGATGGCAAACCGACGCTCCCGATCTTCCCCAATATGAGGCCAGCCGCATGATCCCCGAACAATATGCTTTCTTCCCTGCCCTGAACGCCACCCTGAACGGAACCAGCGCAGTGCTCCTGCTCGCCGGACGAGGCCTGATTGCGCGTGGCCGAATCGCCACCCATCGCCTGTGCATGATTGCCGCCGTGGTTGCGTCGTCCATATTTCTGGGATGCTATCTCTTCTTCCACTTCAAAGTCGGGAACATTCGATTTCTAGGGGAAGGCTGGGCGCGCCCGGTCTACTTTGCGATCCTGATTTCACATGTCACATTGGCCATCGTGATCGTACCCCTGGCCTTCATCACATTAAGCCGCGGCTTGAGAGCGCGATACCACAAGCATCGCGCCATCGCTCGCTGGACCTGGCCGCTGTGGATGTATGTTTCCATCACGGGCGTAATTGTGTACTTTATGCTCTACCACTGGTTCCCGCACAGCTAGGTTGCGAGGGCGAGACCGGAGTCCTGAGGGGCTAGACAGTTTGCCGAAGAAGTGGATGGCAGTACTGTTTTGAAAGGGCGCGGCTCCTAGCCGCGCCGTAAGTGCCGCAAAAATGATCCGTGGCTTCAGCCACTGAGGTCGTATCCGGCCTGCGAAGTGACTTTTTCAGCAGTCTGTAAAGCCTAATTGAGTGGCCACAATCATCGCAGCGTGAAGCGCTGCGCCGCCCAGAACCAGATTTCGCCCAGGCGCGAGTGTTACGAAGCCGAAAAAATGTCGGTCTTGAAACTGAAAATTGACGTTGCGGGAACGGTGGGCGACGATGCCTGGCGCGAAATTCGTCAGTTTGACCAGATTCAGAGCGCGGACTTCGGTCCGCAATTCGGCAGCGGCGGACGCTGTAATCACAAGCCCGATGCGCCTCATGCCAAGGGAGAATGGATCGGCGCTGAAATCCGCCTCCAGACACCTCTTTTGGCGCAGTATGCGATGTCGCACTATTTGGAGCAGGAGCGCGTGCTGGATGCGGATGTGGAGGACTAACAGGTAAGCCATTCTTCGGGAACTTCACATCGAATTCGGTAGTGGTGCAGTTTAAGGTTCGGCGTCATCCGGAACGCAGCCGCTTTTCAGGCGGAGTGAAGGATCTCGCGCGTATCATCACCGTACTCAAAGGCAAACTGCAGCAATACTCGAATTCCTCCGTGACTCTGTGGTGAATTATTTTCTCTATGCCAATTGATTCGAACATGGTTCATCCGAACCCCGCGCCATCAGAAGAGGCGCATCAACCTGCTGCCAAGCGCGGGATGTCAAGGAAACAGAAGATTCTTTTCTTCGCCACCGGCTGGCTGATCGTCCTCATGCCGTTCCTGTTCTGGTGGAACACCTGGTTCGGAAGGCAGCTCTCCAACCAGCAACTGAACGAGTACCTCCACGATGGGAAGAAGCCGCGTCACATCCAACATGCGTTGGTGCAACTGGGCGAGCGCATGTCGCGTCACGATGCGGCGGCCAAACAATGGTATCCAGAGTTGACGCGACTGGCGGGTGATCCAGTGGAGGAAGTGCGTAACACCGACGCCTGGGTGATGGGGCAGGACACATCTGGTACTGGATTTCACGAGACGCTACTGAAGATGCTGCAAGATTCGTCTCCCATGGTGCGTGGCAATGCGGCGCTGTCACTGGTGCGGTTTGGAGATGCGTCGGGGCGTCCGCAGATCGTGGCCCTGCTGCAACCGGCACAGATTGCAGCTCCGGTGGCGGGCCGCGTTGTCGACGCAGACCAGCCGGGGACAGCCATACGTCAGGGCGGGTTGGTAGCAAAGTTGCAGCCCGCGGACGCTTCCCAACACATCGTTGAGATTCGTTCGCCCATTCCAGGGCGCATTCGCTCCGTGACACAGACGGGAGCGAGTGTGTCAGCGGGGACTGAGATAGCCGTGGTCGATCCCGCGAGTGAGCAGGTTTGGGAGGCATTGCGGGCGCTGTATCTGATCGGGCAGTTAGATGACCTTCCTGCGATCCGTCCATACGAGCGCGAACTGCCTGAGATTCCGGATCACGTGCGGCAACAGGCAATGGAAACGGAAAGAGCGATTCGGGCCAGAGGAAAGTAGGGGAACGCCTCGGTGCGCTGGCGTCAGTGCAACCGGTAGGGATCCTTCGACTCCGTTGCGGACTTCGCGTCGCGAATCCCGCACCTCCGCCCAGGATGACAGAGCTAGAGTAGGGGCTAAGAGCTAATGGCTAAGAGCCAAGAGCTGCTTTTTAAATCGCCATCGACCCGACTTCTTTTTCTACTTCGACCGTGTCGACCATGACGATGGCGTCCCAAGGGCATCCGTCGAGGAAGCATCCGTCGGGTCCCTTGCTCAGGCACTTCTTGCAACCGATGCACAGGATGGGATCGACCGCGATGCGGCCGAAGGGCGTGCTGTCTTCATCCGGCACCCAGAACATGCAGTCTTCCACCGGGCAGTATTCGACGCAGGCAGGCGAGCCGGCGCATCCCGTGCAACACTCGGTGATGACGGCCAGTTCTTTCGGCTTTTTCTTGCGTGGGGTCGCGATCCCTTTGGACCGGGGTTCAGACTTGAGTTCCTCGGGAACCATCCCGACAGCCTTGGTAGCACCGGGTTGGACAGGCATCGCGACGATTATAACCCGAACCGCAGCGGTTCCGAAGCGCTTCCGCTTGAAAGACAGCCCGGCCCAAAATGATACTCCGCGCCGGGCATTGTGACAGACAGCACCATATCCACCGGGCCGCTTCTGCTATAGTGAACCCCTGCAAAGGAGCATCCCATGGCTGGAAAGAGTCTCAATCGAGTTCAACTGATCGGCAATCTTGGGAAAGATCCAGAGATCAAGTACACCCCCAGCGGCACGCCCGTGGCCAAGCTCACCATCGCTACCAACGAGCGCTTCAAAGACAAAGCTGGTGAATGGCAGGACCGCACCGAGTGGCACAATGTGGTGCTCTGGCAACGGCTGGCCGAGATTGCCGGCGAGTATCTCAAGAAGGGTGGCAAGGTCTATATCGAGGGACGCTTGCAAACCCGCTCCTGGGACGACAAGACCTCAGGACAGAAGAAGTACATGACCGAAGTGGTGGCCAGCGACATCATTCTGCTCGGTGGACGCGGCGAGGGCGGCGGCGGTGGCGACTTTAGCGGAAGCTCCCGCGGCGCAGCGTCCGGTGCGAGCGGCGGCGGCAACAACGTTGACCAGCGCGTCCCTGAACCCGAACATGCCACAGCCTCGGGTCCGATTACGGATGAAGATATCCCGTTCTAGGGATAGCGATCCGCTCTGGTTCGGCGTTGGTTAGTAGGGACTAGTATCCCAGCTTCTTGTCGACAACGTTCAGGAGCGGCTCGGCCCTGCGAAATCGCTCGTATTGCGCAATGAAAAAGCGCATCGCATCGTTCAGCCATTCCGGCGTGTGATCGGCGCAATGCGGGGACAGCAACACATTTTCCCTTCTGTAGAAAGGATGGCCTTCGGGCAGTGGTTCCTCGTCGAAGACATCGAGCGCAGCGCCTTTAATTCGCCCTTCTGCGACCGCCTTCACAAGCGCCCTTTCATTGATGACGGGTCCTCTGCCAACGTTGATCACCACCGCGGTCGGTTTCATGGTAGCGAACTCTGCTTCGCCGATCATTCCATTCGTCTCGGCAGTCAGCGGCGCAGTCACTACAACGTAATCGCAGCGAGCGAGCATCTCAATGCGACGATCCGGACCAAAGACTTCGTCAACCAACGCGTCGGCTTGGCCTTCCGGCGAAACATGCCTTTTGACGGCCAGCACTTTCATTCCCATGGCGCGCACCCTGGCAGCCACGGCTCGGCCCATGTCGCCGTAGCCGACGATTCCCACCGTGTAGCCCGCAATCGGCAGCACGTCGAACGCTTCCCACACGCCGGCCATCTGGTTCCGAATCATCCGCCGAAAATCCTTTGCAAAATACAAGATCGCAGCGAGCGCGAACTCCCCCAGCGATGAACTGAACACGCCCGACCCATTGGTAAGCACTACGGAACTTTCAATCAGCTCCGGAAATAAACTCTTGTCGAGCCCGGCCGACCGGCTGTGTACCCAGCGCAACCGCGGACACAATCGAAATACTTCGCGAAACAGTGCCGGTGACCCCGACCAATTGAAGAGGATGTCGGCATCCGCCACCGCTTGCCCGAACGCCGTTGCCGAGTTTCCGACGAAAACAGATGCTTCTGGCGGCAACGTCTCCAGCATCGACGCTTGCTGCACATCAGGCTCACCCAGCACCAGGATTGTGTTATTTTTCATGACTCAGAAGACGGCTGACGTTATGGCTTCGGCGTGGCAGTCAGTCAGAGGGAAATTCTATGTCAGGCAAGAATTCTAAGTCATTAAGGAGCTACCGCTGGTTCGGTCCGGACGACCTGCGTTCCTTCGGCCACCGCTCCCGCGCCGCTTCCATGGGATGCACGCAACTGGACTACGCCGGCAAGCCCGTCATCGCCATCATCAATACCTGGAGCGAGGCCAATCCCTGCCACATCCATCTTCGCGAGCGCGCCCACGACGTGAAGCGCGGCGTTCTGCAGGCCGGCGGCTTTCCCATGGAAATCCCCGCCATCTCTCTCGGCGAAACCTTTCAGAAGCCCACGACCATGATGTATCGCAACCTTCTCGCCATGGAGACCGAAGAACTCCTCCGCTCCTACCCTATCGACGGCTGCGTGCTCCTCGGAGGATGCGACAAAAATACCCCGGCGCTCTTGATGGGCGCAATCAGCATGAATCTTCCCGCCATTTTCGTTCCCGCCGGACCCATGCTTCGCGGCAACTGGCACGGTCAGGTTCTCGGCAGCGGTTCCGATGTCATGAAGTACTGGTCCGAGCGCCGCGCCGGCAACATCGATCTCCAGGCCTGGCAAGAAATCGAAGACGGCATTGCCCGCTCGCCCGGCACGTGCATGACCATGGGGACAGCCTCCACCATGACCAGCGTGGCAGAAGTCCTGGGCTTTTCTCTCCCGGGCGCCAGCTCAATCCCCGCGGTTGATTCGAACCATCCCAAGATGGCGAACCTCTCCGGACGCCGTATCGTCGAAATGGTTTGGGAGGATCTCAAGCCCAGGGACATCTTGAGCGCCGCTTCCTTCGACAATGCGATCACCGCTGTGCTCGCGCTTGCAGGCTCAACCAACGCCGTCATCCACATGCTGGCCTTGGCTGGGCGAGCTGGAATCAAGCTGGCGCTCGACCGCTTCGATCAACTCTCTGCCACGACTCCAGTGCTGGCCCACATTCGTCCCAGCGGCAAGTATCTGATGGAAGATTTCTACTACGCCGGAGGCCTCTCCGCTCTGCTAAAAGTGCTCGCCCCTCAGCTGGATCTGAGCGCCCGCACCGTCACCGGAAAAACTCTGGGTGAGAATATTTCCAGCGCGGAAATCTACAACCAGGATGTGATTCGCACCCTCGACAATCCCGTCTACGGATCGGCCGGCTTGGCCATTCTCCGGGGCAATCTCGCTCCCAATGGCGCCGTCATCAAATCCGCCGCGGCGGAACCGCGCCTCCTCAAGCACTCTGGCCCGGCAATTGTTTTTGATAGCTACAACGAAATGAACGCGCGAATCGACGACCCCGCCCTCAACGTCAATGCCGACAGCGTTCTCGTCCTGCGCAATGCGGGCCCGAAAGGTGCGCCCGGAATGCCCGAATGGGGCCAGTTGCCGATTCCCAAGAAACTCCTCGCCGCAGGCGTGCGGGACATGGTCCGCATCTCCGACTCCAGGATGAGCGGCACGAGCTACGGCACCTGCGTCCTGCATGTCACGCCGGAAAGTTTTGTTGGCGGCCCGTTGGCGCTGTTGAAGGAAGGGGATATGGTCGACCTTGATGTCCCTGCCCGCCAGCTAAACATGCGAGTACGCGATGAAGAACTGGCCCGCCGCCGTGCGGACTGGCAACCGAAAGAAGGAAGTTATCCGCGGGGATACGGCAAACTCTTCATGCAACACATTAAGCAAGCCGACCAGGGATGCGACTTCGATTTTCTGGAAGGTACCGCCCCTATACCGGAGCCCGAAATCCACTGAGGTGAATCAAAATCTTCTCACCGCTTCGTATTCTACGGAGGCCGTCATGAAATCCTTCGCAGTTGTGCTGTTGCTCATCTGTCCTCTCTTCGGACAACAAGCCCGAGTCCCGGAGATTCAATATCGCTCCATTCCCGATCTTCTCAAACTGCCCGCTGACATCTACCTAGGCGAGGCTGCAGGCGTCGCGGTCAATTCCAAGGGACACATTTTCGTCTTCTCACGAGGCAACAATACCGGCCCAGCCTACGGCGCAAGCGCCGCGCAGTTGCTGGAGTTCAAGCCTGATGGAACATTTGTGCGAGAGGTTGGCCACAACCTTTACGCCTGGTCCTATGCGCACGCGGTCAAGATCGACAATCAGGATGACATCTGGGTCGCCGACAAAGGTTCGGACATGGTCATCAAATTCACTCCCGCGGGCCGCGTGGCCATGGTGTTCGGCCGCAAGCAGGAAGCCTCCGCCGAAGAAGCCGGGGCACTGAAACATCCCAAGCCGCCGTTGGCCCCGGTCGATGGCGTGTTCCGACAGGTCACCGACATGGCGTGGGACAACGCCGGCAACACCTACATCAGCGACGGATATATCAATTCCCGCATTGCCAAGTTCGATAAAGATGGCAATTGGCTGAAGTCGTGGGGCGAACCCGGCGATCAGCCGGGACAATTCAATACTCCGCACAGCATCGCAGTGGACGCCACCGGCAAGGTTTATGTCGCAGACCGCGGCAACCGCCGCATCCAGGTGTTCGACGGAGATGGAAAATTTCTCCGCCAAATCACGATTGATGTGCCGTTCGATCCCAATACGCGCCCGGCAATCGGCGACCGCCCCACCCTGCCGATCACGGGCAGTCAGACCATGGCGCCGGGAGCGCCGTGGGCCATCTGCATCACGCCACCGCCAAACCAAGTCTTGTACAGCTCGGATGGATATCCCGGCAGAATTTACAAGCTGACCCTCGAGGGACAAGTGCTGGGCATGCTCGGCGAATCAGGCAAGCAGCTAAAACAGTTTGGATGGATTCACGAGATGGCCTGCCCTTCGGAGAATGAATTGTATGTCAGCGAGCTGCTGAACTGGCGGATCCAAAAACTGATTCTGGAGCCGGTGCATTGAGGCAAGAACGTCAAGGAGCTGAATCGTGACGATGATCAACGCGCGATCTGATACGCCAGCCAAGAAGCCCGCGATCCGCGACGCGTTCGTCTCTGAATCTGTAGACTCTATCATCGCTTTCGGCGCGCTTATATCGCCGCTGCGAAACGAGTTACCCCTTATTCGCAGTGACTTGCTGGAAGGTCTTCCCGCCCGGACACGAGATCGGTTCTGCGGTTTTCGTCGCAAACGGCGCACGGAAGATCACAATCTGTTTTTCGCGATCATCATTGCAGGGCGTCGTGTTCAAAATGAGTGTTTGCGTATCCTGCCGTATCACGGTTCCGGTCGCAACGTCTCCACCTTTCGCTTCGATTGGAGGCTTATATGCTTGGAAGTAAGCGCCCCGGACCAACGGTCCCACCAGGGACGCCAGTATCACCATCGTCGCCATGTAGTTCATAAGCCACCTCAACTCCTGTCCGAGCATTGTTGTGTGATGAATCTCTGATGCTGGTACTCCTGCGATTCGAACAGGTCTTTCACGTCGCTTACTTGTAGTCGGAAGCAGAAGCTCGCCAAGTATGATTGTTGCTTGACACCTAGGAAATGTAATTCCAGCTTGTGCAGGCCCGGCGTGGCCGCCATCTCTCTTGTCTTCGGATTGAACGTGATCATCACGTCATACGCCCGCGATTCATCCTTCGGTACCCGCAACGACGTATCTACCTTCTTGCCATTTTCGAACAATCCAAAGTCCGCCTCCGATAGCTCCACGGACTGTCCCGCCACGTTAAGCCACGCACCGTTGTTCAGTAACACATCATCGCGATTCCCCATGTTCGTCACGACAATCGGGCCTTTCACGCTCTCAGGCAACGGCAATCCTGGAATGTGATAGATCGTAATCTCCTGGATCGCCACCGACGTATCTGGACGCTGCCATAGCTGCGCCACTAGATCGAGCGCCCCCTTCCACAGTGCGATGAACGCCCCCAGCATTCCCAGGTACACTCCCCACGTCTTCATCCAGCTCCTGCTCTCCCTCTTCAGGTGATCCAGGTCGCTTCTCAATTTTGCGAGTTGATATTCCACCGACGGCGCTTCAACGTCGTTTGACCTCGGCACTTCCACCAGAACCTTCGCTGGGCTGCTCATAGACATACCCCATCTTCATCGTACTTTCGAAGTTATCCCAGTTGCAGGACGCTTCACCCCTACCTAGATAGTGTTCCCTGTGTCCCAGTCGTTTCAGGCGAAAACAGCACCACGGCGCAGTTGTCTCCGCCAGCAGATCGCCCAAATTGGCGGATCCAGATA
>QIAM01000054.1 GCA_003225555.1 Acidobacteriota bacterium
AATCCAATACTGCCACCGAGATGGTTGCTTGATGAACGTCGAGCCCAATATACTTTTCGCTACTCATGGAGGGTGTTCCTTTCGTAGGGAATGATGCTTGCGCTCATAACCTACTCCTTAAAGGGACGCCCTCTTATAATGCGTTAACAACAATCTGGCGCGATTCGTCGGCCTGAATGACCTTTGTAATCTTTCACGCTTCTGCGATGCCTGATATTCCTCAGCGTGACACCATCCGCGCGGTTGTCACTCGAGAGGGAACATGAAAGCGCCATGAAAATCCCGTCCTCACCCAGAGAATTGACAGGCTGTTACGAGGTCCGGCAAGTCCTCGGCCAGGGCGGCATAGACCTCCTCTGCCGTGCCGACGAAACGGTCGTGAACCGGTTCGACCTTCGAGGTTAGAGCACTTGGAGAAAAGATGCGACCAGCAAACCCGCACCGAATCCAAAACGCGGCTCGTTGAGCAGATCAACATCTGTCTGGGTTCGGGCGACTACTCTCGCGCCCTGGATTTGTTGCGAGGCACAGCCGCCGAATTCCCCAACGATGCGGAGCTGTCCAAACTGGAAAAGCTCGCCCATGATGGCGTCAAGCGCAATACCGAAGCCAACCGTCTTATCACCGAAAGCCAGGAACTGTTCGCGCATCGGAAATCCGCCGAAGCAATTCAGTTGTTGCGCCAAGCCTACCAGCTGGATAGAAACAATTCTCTTGCCCGCGCCATCCTGGCTAATGCCCTGGTCGAGCACGCGCGTTCCGTTGTAGAAACCGATTGGCTGGAAGCCGAGACGCTGACCAATCAGGCGCTCGCCTTGAACCCTGCACATCCCACGGCGAAAACGATCCACAGCCTAATCGTAGACCAGAAAAAAACAAGCTCTGTGGAGAATTGGGTTGCGCGAGCGCGCAAGCTGCAGTCCTCCGGCGATCTATTCGCAGCCTTGGCTTGGGTTGCTGAGGGATTGGCCGTTCATCCCGACGATCCCAAGTTGCTTCAGATTCACGATGCAGTCCAGCGCGACCAGGGTGCTCGGCGGCGCCAGGCCCGCCGCGGGGACTTGGAAGACCTGCGGCGCATGGAGCTTGAAATCGATGAGGCCGCGGACGTTGCCGCAAAACAAGCATTAGCCGAGCGCATCCAAGCGGTCGCCGCCAAGTATTGGACGGATGGAGAAATCCTATCCGGCGCCAATCGCCTTCTGCACCGGCTGGGATTTGTCCCCCCGGAGAGTTCAGCCGCCTCGCCGCACAGCAAAGGAGCGACCGTCATTTTTCACGTCCTGCGCCCCAGCGCTCCGGAGGCTTCACGGGAGGCTACTCGCCAGATTCCGCCAAGCCAGAGTGCGCCAAGCCCTGTTCCGGCAAGCCGGGTTGCGCTGAGCCCGGTTCCCACAAGTCTGGTTCCTCCAAGCCCGGTTTGGCCAAGCCTAGTTCCGTTGAGTCCGGCTCCGCCAAGCCCGGTGCCACCGATCCCGGTTCCGCACCACCCGAATCTACGCAAAGACGTTCGCACCCGCATCCCGCGAAGAAAAGTTCCTCCCGACATTGTGCTGCCGGACAAGGTTCTGACCACTCCGCCAGAGCCGCAGATCCCCTCGCTACAAGTCGCCACCGTTCCCGCGGTTTCTGCCGCCGAGTTTTCTGCACCAGCGAGCAACGTCACATTCCCATCATCCCGGCCAAGACAGCCCGCGAGGTCGAACTCCAAAACGCTGATCCTCGTCTCCGCGGCCGTCGCGGCTATAGTCCTGGTCGCAGCGACGTTCTTCGTCGCGCGAAAACATCACACTCCACCAGTAGCGAAGACCCAATCGGCCGCTCCCAGCGTCTCTGCCCCGGCCGTGTCCTCTTCCACCGTCTCCGCCCCCGCACAATCGACTCCCAAGGCATCTTTGCCGGCTTCGCCGCCTTCTTCCGACGCTCGCGCCTCTTCCGACACTGGCGCCGGAAAAGTTACGCTTGATGATCAGCCGCCCGCCGAGTCCGGTCGCAACCTGGGCACGCTCCTTGTCGTTGCCGATCAAGACGACGCAAACGTCTTTCTCAACGGAAAACTTCAACGGCAACTCACTCAAGCGGGCCGGTTGCTCCTACCGAATCTCGAGCTCAAGGACTACGTTGTACAAGTCTCTAAGAGCGGCTTTCAGGATCCTCCCCAGCAAAAGATCCGCATTCGCAAGGGCGAACAAGCTAGGCTTATCTTCAATCTCCAACCGCTGCCTAGCCTGGCCTCGCTGACCATCCAGGGCGGCGCTCCCGAGACCACGGTTCTCGTCGATCAAGCTCTCGTCGGTACCATCCAGTCCGATGGCACGCTCTCCGTCTCCACCGTCAATCCCGGAGACCATACCGTCGAACTGCGCAAAGAGCGATTCAAGCCGCGGCAGTTCAAGAAACACTTCGTTGCAGGTGGAACCATGTCTCTCGCTGCTGCGGATGCCGCGCTGGAAGCCGCTCCCGGCGTATTGACAATAACCTTCGCACCCGCCGACGCCACGGTTGCAATCGTGAAAGGTGACCTTCTGAAAATGGTAAGCAGCGGTGTCCCTCTCAATCTTGCCGCCGGTACGTATACTCTTACTGCGCGAACCGCCGAAAGGTTCACGCGCTCGTCCACGCTCGAAGTCAGAGCCGGTCAATCCAAGACTTTGAATTTGTCCCTCGCCCCGAGCGGTCTGTCGAAGTGGGATGACCCAGGCGCCTGGAAGCATGAGAGAGATTCTTTCATTCGCAAGGGAGGGGACTTCGTCCTATACGGAGTCGTTCCTGCCTCGGGCACATTTGTTTTTTCTGCGATGCTTACCAAGGGTCACCTCTTGCAATGGGTGCTCAACTACAGCGACCCCAAGAACTACGTCCTCTTCCAAATGGACGACGATAACTTCTACCGCACTGTCATTCGCCATGGGGAGAAAACGGGCGAGATCAAAGTTCCCGATAAAGGCGACAAGAAAAGCTTCCGCACGCTGCAAATCAGCGTTAGCCCCACGGAGTTAGTCCACCAGATCAAGCACGGTGACCATTGGACCGTCCTGGATCGCTGTACACGGCCCGGCGTCGATCTCAGCCTGGGCAAGTTTGGCTTCTACATACCCGGCAACGACCAAGTAGCGCTCTCCAGCTTCGCCCACTACGTCGACCTGAACATCCGCTAGCAGGCTACGGCCTAAGCTAGGCCCTTCCATGACCGTCGCAATACTGTTGAAGCATTCACAATATCTCTCTCATAATCCCGGCTGTCACTCGGCGAGCGGTCGGCCACGCGGAACTTATCCAGAAACGGGCTTCGAGGAGATCGGGAGTGAGCGACAGTCAGTAGCACCACATGTCTCCCAAGCCGACTTCTCGACCGCGTAGTTGTGAATTTGGTCTGGACTTAACTTCAGGTTCGCTCGTCATCCACCCAGAATCCCGACAAGCATTCATGGAACTTCCCGCACCAATAGCCCGGCGAACAGTAAGCGACCTGAAATGACTGTTTCCTGCCCCGGCACATTACTTCGGCTTCTCGCACTCCGCGTCGGATTCCTTCAGGATGGGGATGTCGGGAATTGTACTTCTGGCAACCCGATCCGGCGCAAAAGATCAGCGAAGCGAGGGTCGGAGCGGAGCTTGTCGAAGCTCGGGTCAATATTCATATCGACAACTACCCGTTGCGCAAACGCCTTCTCCAGAGCATCAAATGCCGCATCCTTTTCGCCCAGCATCGCGTAACTACTCGCCGAACGGTAGTAGTCGCCTTCAGCGTGGCCATCTTTAGCAATTTTTCTGAGGTATCCCGTATATCCTTGCTTCTTAAAGATTCCCATGAGTTCGTTGGCACGCGCTTCGTGCCCCCGCAAGCGTTCGATTTTGAGCCACTGCTCCATTGCCATTTCGTAATTCCCCAATTGCTCGTAGGTGTGGCCGAGGACTGTTAGAGATTGAGGATTGCTTGGGTCGATCTCCAGTGTCTTGTTAGCTTGTTCGATGGCATGGTCGTACTCGCGTGCTAAGAAATATTCATCCGCGAGAGCAAAGTTGTTCAGCGATGAGAGTGGATCAAGTTCCACCGCCCTGCGACACTCGGCAAGACCCTGCTGAGTTCGACCCCTGCTGGTTTGAATCCAGCAGAACACTTCGTGGGCATAGGCAGAATTGGGATCAAGTGTCAGAGCTTTCTGAATTTCTTCCGCTGCTTCCGGGAAGTTCCAGAAATAGTTGAAATCGAGATTGGCTAATGCAGCGTGAGACTCTGGGTTATTGTTATCGAGTTCAAACGCTCGACGTGCAGTAGATCGCGCTTTGTCCATCAGTCCCGTGCCAGAGATATAGCCTTCGTAGCCTTGAATCGCGTAAACGTCTACCAACCCAGCATATGCAGCCGCGTAGCTGGGGTCTTTGGCAACCGCCTGGTCGAAAAATTCTGCCGCTGCCTTCAAGTCTTTCGGTGTCCAGCTCTCGTAGAGATATCGTCCCTTCAGGTACAATCGATATGCTTCGGCGTTTTTCGTTCCGACTTTTGCTAGGTCCTCCCGTTCGCTCCCGGTTAGCTGTGGCCGCAGTTGGCTGGCAATTTCACGGGTTATGGCGGCTTGCAGCAACGAGGCATCATTAGCGTTGCGCGTGTATCGTTCGCCCCAGAGTTGCGTTCCAGTTGCAACGTTGACCAACTCGGTTTCCACGTTGATTTCATTGCCATGCATCACCACGCGCCCCGTCATCACGGCATCGACGTGCAGGTCACGGCCCACTCCCTGGGGATCATCCTGTCGGGCCCTATAGTGAGCCACCGTGCTACGAGCCATCACTTGGAGATTCGGAAGCCGACAAAGTGAATTCGTGATCTCCTCGGAGATACCTTCGCCGAGGTAGTCCATTTCGGGGTCTTTGCCCGCATTCGCAAACGGAAGTACGGCTATCGAATGGATGGGTGTCGCATCTCCAGTGGGAGAATGGAGGGCTCGCCATGCAAGAAGCGCTCCACCGACAATTAGTACTGCCGCCACACCTCCGACTACTCCCCACAGCCTTCGACGCGAATCCATCCGCGTTCCCGCTTCCTTTGTAGCTGCGGTATTGCCGCTCTCGGTATCCCGCTTCAGTCGTTGCAGGTCGGTGCGAATCTCCGAAGCGTGCTGGTAGCGCAGATTCCGATCTTTCTCCAGACACTTGGTGATCATCTCTTCCAGCTTCGGCGGGATGTCAGGGTTCAAGCGCACCGCCGACGTTGGTGTTCCATCAAGAATGGCTTTGAAGATCACGCCGGTTGTGTCGGCTCGAAATGGCAAGGTGCCCGTACACATCTCGTACAGCACCGCACCGAAGGAAAACAGGTCAGTACGAGCGTCGAGTTCCTTTCCCCGCACCTGCTCAGGCGACATATAGGCGACAGTGCCCAACGTACTGCCGGGACTGGTGAGATGTCCCTCGGACTCGATGGTCGGTGCGCTCATGGCAACGCTATCCGGCTTCAAGGAGACCTTGGCCAGCCCAAAATCGAGAATCTTCGCTTGCCCACGAGTCGTCACAAAAAGATTGGCCGGTTTGATGTCACGATGGATGATTCCCTTCGAGTGTGCAGCGTCCAAGGCATCAGCAATCTGAATGCCCAGATCGAGCACCGCTTCCGTCTCCAACGACTTGCCATTGATCCGGTGCCTGAGCGTTTCGCCTTCCAACAATTCCATGGCGATGAAGGTTCGCCCATCGGCCTCGTCGATTTCGTAGATCGTGCAGATGTTCGGGTGATTCAGGGCGGACGCAGCTTTGGCTTCCCGCTGGAAGCGGCTGAGGGCTTGTGTGTCGTTGGCGAGTTCGTCGGGCAGGAACTTCAGGGCGACGCGACGACCGAGCTTAAGGTCTTCGGCCTCGTAGACCACACCCATACCCCCACCGCCGATCCTGCTGCGGATGCGGTAATGGGAGACCGTCTGGCCCACGGGTTGGGAGGGCGTGGACACTGACGGAATGGTAGGTGCGGGTCAGAGGAAGGTCAATAGACCTGGGGCTATACCCTGTTGAACGCAGAATTTTGCACGACTTGACCCTGTTCACGGGCAGCTCGGAGACTGGCACACGGATTTCGACATTCATCGGTCCGTCGCGGTTGCGACGATTCTGGACGTGTCGTCGGTCAACCTTCCCTTACAAGATTAGGGAAGAGTTGCCCGTCAATCGACCGGAATCGTCCATTTCTCGCGGGCTTCATCAGTGAACGCTGGGCGACTACTCTGGGCTAATCGGTGGCGACCGGATACTCTGTCGCGCTTGCAGCTGTCAATTGCGTCATGAAGTTCCGCAGATACTTACAGCTACCAGTCGCCGTAGTGGAGAGAAGCGATGGCGGTGAAACGAGTTGTAGGTGATTGCGATGGCGGCACCAGCACGTTAGACCGCACCGTCGTTTGTGTACTGCGTTAGGCAATTCGGTCTACTATTCCTTAGCCAGAGACGTTAGTGCCCGTATTAAGCGAAGGAACAAATAGTGAGAACAGTCGTAATCACCGCTTGCGTCTTTGCCGTGACTGCCATTGCGATTGGCTCTGTCACCGCCTCGACAGTTTTCGCGAAAGATCAAGACACAGCTAAAACCGGTCCACCATCTGCCGAGTCGGTTACCGCCAGGGTAGATAAGTTGTTTGCGGAGTGGAATAGATCAGACTCGCCCGGTTGTAGTCTCGGCGTCAGCCGAAATGGAATCCCGGTGTACGAGCGCGGATACGGCATGGCGAACCTAGAATTGGGCGTCCCCATCACGCCGGCATCCGTCTTTCACGTGGCCTCGATCTCGAAGCAATTTACAGCAATGAGTATCTTGCTCCTCGCACAGCGCGGCCAACTCTCGCTGGATGACGAGGCGCGGAAGTACATCACCGAAATGCCCGACTACGGAAGCCCGCTCACGATCTGGCACCTGCTCACCCACACGAGCGGACTGCGCGACGTGTTCCTGCTGCACGAGGTGGCCGCGCCGCGCGATGATGTGTTCGACAATGATGCGATTGTCAAAATCCTCGCGCATCAGCGGGGGCTCAACTCCGCGCCCGGTGCTGAATTCCAGTACAACAACGGTGGTTATGCCTTGCTGGCCAGCATGGTGAAACGGGTGAGCGGCCAGTCGCTTCGCCCCTTCGCTGACGCGAACATCTTCAAGCCACTCGGCATGACGCACACGCACTTTCATGACGATCCCGCGATACTGGTGCCGAATCGCGCCTCGGGCTATTCCCGAGACGCTGGCGGCATGCATGTGGCCGTGCATCCATACCTCAATCACATCGTCGGTAACACGGGCCTGTTCACAACGGCGCGTGACCTATTGTTGTGGGAACAGAACTTTGCCGACGTTCACGTGGGCGCGCCAGCGCTCGTCGCCGCGATGCAGACCCCGGCCATTCCCACGGGCTGGTCGGACACGAGCTCCTACGGCTTTGGGCTTGAGATCGACCGGTATCGCGGGCTCCGGACGATCGGGCACGGAGGAGGCGATCCCGGATATAGGGCTTACGTCGCCCGATATCCCGATCAGGGGCTCGCTTTCGCCGTGCTGTGCAATCTGGATGACATCGACCCGGCCACGCTGACGCGACGCGTGGCGGACATCTACCTTGCGGACGTTTTTTCCACTCCTTCCGCGGGCAGCGCGACCTCGACTCTGCCTCACGTGTCGCTATCCGCCGAGCAGCTTGCGAGCAAGGCGGGCCTGTATCGCGATCTATCGAACGGGATTTTCGGACGATTCTTTGTTCGCGATGGCAAGCTAATGTCGGCCGCGGGCGCTGGTACCGAGCCAAGCGTTGGACTGACACCGGTGAACGAAAACCGGTTCGTCCTTGCCGGAACGACGCTTGTCCTCGAGTTTGTTCCAGCTGCTGCAGGCCGGGCGCAAGAGTTACATGTGACCGGTGTGGGACCGAAGCCCATTGTCATGCAGCAGGTGGTGGCCACTCCATTTGCACCGTCGAGCGCGGACCTGCGCGCGTTTGCGGGAGAGTATACAAGCCGGGAACTCGAGGTAACGTACACGCTCGAAGCGCGCGACTCCGGTCTGGTGATCCATCCGCCAGGGAGAGCCGACATCCTCCTGCAGCCCATCTTTCGGAACGCATTTCACGGGGACGTCGTTGAAGTGTTGGAGTTTTCGCGCGACACGCACGGAATCGTAACGGGATTCACCGTGAACGCGAGCGCCGTCCGGGGTTTACGCTTCGATCGGGTGCGACCGTGAACGGCGCATCCGATCTAGCTAACACACGAATTGAGCCGGGCGCGCGATTCGTCTCGACTCATCATGTCGCCAAAAGCACGTAGTTCGTTCGTAATGTTAATCCGCGATATCCGCCGAAGTGTGGCCCGAAATTACTTAACTTCCGGTTTGTCGGCCAACCGGAAGTTATCCACAAACGGGCTTGTGGTCATTGACAGGCCAACTCCCGGATAGTAGGCGAGGACTAAGCCGCTGGCGCGGCGGACGCTTCGCGTGTAGAAGTCTCATACGCCGGTGGAGTCTTGAACGCCTGACCGTGGCGCGTTACGATGATCTGAACATGGATAGCGACGTCAGCAGCATAATGAGCATCAATAACGGGCTCCTCGCGCAACTCCTATCAATACAACAACTTCCAACCCAAAGTCGATTCAAATCCCATAGCTACACGCGTCCGCCGCAAACGCCAGCGGCTTCCTCCTAACCTCCTATCGAAAACGCCTCGGATCGAGTTTCAGTCCTTGGCGAAGTGTTCTGCCCGAGGCGTTTCCGATCAAGGCTAGCGGCAACTCGGAAACTGAAATCTGGACGATTGACTTCCGGATCGCCGTTGGGTGAGGAACGATCGCAAAGCACAGTCAGGGTTAGCCGCGGCCCCCATTCCCCTATGATTCCGGCCAGTGCTACGATGGCGGCCTGCTCCGGTGCTCCGAACATTGGAATTGCAGATAACAAGCTGATTTACGTTTACGGAAGTTCCCGTGGTGTATGCCTTAGCCTGCTTGATTCGGTTACGCAGCAAACTTCGCAAGGAGGTTTGTCATGCAGTGGACCCAAATCTATGACCCGCTTGGGCATTGGTGGCTCTCCACGCTGGTTGCGGCTCTTCCGATCATCGTCCTTTTCGGGATGCTGGCCGGTTTCAAGGTGAAGCCACACTGGTGTGCCATCGCGGGTGCATCAACGGCCGTTGCGGTAGCGATTCTTTTCTTCAAAATGCCGCCGGCTCTCGCCGCCATCACCTTTGGATATGGGGTGGCGTTCGGCTTGTTGAAAATAGCCTGGATCGTTCTGGCTGCAGTATACCTCTACGACATTTCCGTCGAGACCGGACAATTCGAAATCATGAAGGAGTCGATCGCTGGAATCACTGCTGACCGGCGGCTGCAAGTCTTGCTGGTTGCCTTTTGTTTTGGGGCGTTCATCGAGGGGGCGGCCGGTTTCGGAGCGCCGGTAGCCATCGCAGGGGCCTTCATGATCGGACTCGGTTTCAAGCCCTTCCATGCCGCAGCATTGAATCTGATCGCGAACACCGCGCCTGTGGCATGGGGAGCCATCGGAACCCCGGTTCACACGCTGGCGGCGGTAACGGCTCTGCCGGAATCCGATCTCAACGCCATGATTGGCCGCATTCTTCCTTTTACCGCAATCATTGTCCCCTTCTGGCTGGTGAGAACCATGGTCAGTTGGAGGGAAACCTTCGAAGTGCTCCCTGCCATTGTGGTTGTCGGCACCTCGTTCGCTCTTACGCAGTTCTTCTGGTCGAATTACGTGGACAGCAATCTGGTTGACATCATGGGAGGCGTGGTGTCGATCGTCGCCGTCCTGGTCTTCCTGCGATTCTGGAAGCCGAAGAAGATATGGCGCTTCGATTATGACGAAACGGCGCCAACGCAGCCTCCAACATCCGCAGAGATCACCGACCAGGATGGCGGCGAATGGGCGGCGGAGCAGTTTGATGGATTTGTCAAAGCGCGCCGCTACACCGCCGGGAGGATCCTGAAGGCCTGGATGCCTTTCGCGATCCTGTCACTCTTTGTGCTTTTCTGGGGGCTGCCAAAGATAAAGTTAGCCATGAACCAGGCCACCACGCCGGCTTTTCGGGTCGTGCTTGCGGATGGCAAAGTTCGCCCGGGTCCGCCGGGATGGGATGTACCCTACTTGCACAATGCCATTTCCCGCGCCGCGCCGGTGGTGGCGAAGCCCTCGCCTGAGGCCGCGCGATACGACTTCAACTGGCTCTCCGCCACCGGGACTGGCTGTTTCCTGGCTGCGATCGTTTCCGGGCTGTTGCTTGGCCTGAACCCCTTGCAACTGATGCGGATCTTCTGGAGAACGCTAGTGCGAATGCGGCTGGCGATGATTGCCATCTCATTCATGCTGGGGTTGGGCTACGTGACCCGCTACTCGGGACTGGACGCGGTGCTGGGCCTGGCGTTTACGCGCACGGGATGGCTGTATCCGTTTTTTGGCACGTTCCTGGGATGGCTGGGAGTGGCACTCACCGGCAGCGATACTTCCGCCAATGCGCTCTTTGGTAGCTTGCAGAGAATTACTTCTCAACAGCTCGGCATCGACCCGGTTCTTATGTGCGCGGCCAACAGCGCCGGAGGAGTGATGGGGAAAATGGTGGACGCGCAGTCCATTACGATTGCGACGGCAGCCACCGAGCAAGTAGGCAACGAAGGAATCATTTTCCGATTTGTCGCCTGGCACTCGGTGGCCCTCTGTTCCATCGTTGGAACAATAGTGATGCTCTATGCCTATATCTTCCGATCCTTGGTACCACATGGGCTGACGTTCGTGAAATAGCAGGAGCCAGGGATCTTCAAGCCTTCCGCTGGAAGTCGCCGCCAGCGAGACACTTCAATTCGGGTTACAGCGAATCGCTTCCGAGTCGTCGGCCACCCCGAAACTATCCAGAAACGGGCTTCCGGAAGTTGGTGGGATACGTCGAAGCCAAGCAGCTTAAGTTAGAAGCGCTTATGTGATATAGCCACCGCGTCCCCCGCTTGACGGCATTGACGCTGCCGAAGTGTTTCCGCTTGCGGTGGAAGGTCACGGCGAAGCCGTGGGCTTCGTCGCGAATCAACTGAATCTGAGGAAGCCTTCACAAAGTTAAAGAGCCCGTATCTATCGATACGGGCTCGGTTGTTATGTGCTTCGGGTCCCGGCTACTGGTTTTCGAGCAAGATCGGTTTGTATCCGATCGGTACGGTCCTCCCACTTAAGGCAGAGCGGGCACCGATAATATCGTCATGCCAGACGTAGGTGGTTGGATAGGTGTAGTTGGAGGTTGAGCACACCCCGCTGCTGCAAGTCTGCGCGGTGTCCCAGACAATCTGGCCATTGTCGATGGGGCATGTGTAAATCGTGCCGCTCACTGTGCAGGCGCCGATGGTGTGGCCGATTAGCCATCCAGCCACTTGATTCCATGCTGTGCCCGAAGCGTTGCCCTGCAGTCCATAGGGAGCGGGGCTATCCCAGGTGTAAACGTATTGACGTTGCAGGCCGACGCTGGCCCGGAGGATCGCGGACCTCGCGACGTATCCGGCCAGCATGTCGGGATCGATGAGCCCTTCACCCTTCAGGATGCCGTGCTCGTCGTCCCATACTGGCAGGTTGATCAGGCCGCGCGCCTTCAATTCGTCCTGTACTTGCCCCCAAACTGTGAGGAAGGCTTCCGGCGTCGGGTTGGTTCCTTTCTGGCCGCGCATGTGGACGTTCACGATGTCGAAATTAGGCGCGCCACCCGCTGCGACGTATCCATCGAACCAGGTCGCCATGGTCGGACCATGAGCGGAGGGACTGAGGATTTTCGCGTTAGGATCGAGCGCGCGAATAATCGCGGCAGCGTCCTTGCCCATTCGAACCAACTGGGCCTGGGTGCCGGTCCAAAAGCCGTTGTAATCGGGTTCGTTCCACAACTCATAAAACGAGATGCGCCCGGCGGCATGAGTGACCAATGCCGTTACGAACGCCTGGAAGTAAGCGTCGCTTCCGGTTCCGTCTTTGTTGACGTCGGTCGGTGGACTGCAGCTGTACGCACCCGGCGATAAACAGGTTCCCGGCGGAGTAGACGCGGCGGCAAATTGCGGCGTATCTCCGAAGCTGTAAAGCACATCGGCGCCGGCCGTTTGCGCCCTGTCAAGCCATTTATCGAGCGCTGTCCAGTCGTAGACCGCGGAGGCAGTATTAATCTGGCCCCATTTCACGCCGTCATCCCACAGGCGGATGCCGCCGAGGTTTGCGGACAGATTTTGCCCGTCGGTCGGGGGCCATACTTTGCTGCCGTTGAAATCGGCGCCAAAGAAGGATTTGCTGATGGTAGTTCCGGTGAGTCCGGCGTTGACCGTGAGAGTGAACGACTTTGTCGCAGTCTGCTGCGGTGCCGAAGAATCAGCGACCGACACGGTGAAACTGAACGGTCCGGTTTGCGTGGTTGTTCCAGAAAGCGAACCGCTGGATTGCAGGCTGAAGCCGGTGGGCAGGGTCCCCGAAGCGACGGACCAGCTATAGGGAGATGTTCCTCCCGAAGCGCTTACCGTGCTCGAATAGGAGGTGCCTGCCATAGCCGCGGATAGCGAACTGGTCGTGATACTGAGGGGGGAGGTCGAAGCCGCCGTTAACGTTACGGAAGACGTTCCTGATTTTGTGGTGTCCGCCTGGCTGGTTGCGGTGACCGTCGCATTTGTAGTGACAGTTACTTTGGGTGCCTGATAAAGGCCCGCGCTCGAAATCGTACCTGCGCTGGCTGACCACGTCACGGCCACATTCGGAGTATTACTCACCAAAGCCGAGAATTGCTTGGTTCCAGTAGACGGCACCGTAGCTGTTGCAGGGGTCACACTCACAACCACCGTGGTGGCATCGGAGACCGTAATCTGGAAGGAATGCGCTCCACCCAGACCTTTGTCATCCGTAACATGAACGCCAAAATTGGAAGTCCCAGTTCTTACGGGCTTCCCCGAGATGGTTCCTGAATTTTGGTCCAGAACCAGGCCTGAAGGCAGCCGTCCCCACGAGAGGTCAAAGTTGTAGGGGGCCGTTCCGCCGCTGACTGTTAGCGTGCCGTTGTAACTCACTCCCACAGTAGCGGGAGCCAAACCGCCGGAAAGCGTCAAGAAGTGACCGCGAGACGGCTGTTGTTGCGGATTAGCCGCTGGATTGGGACTGGAACTGGCCACGGAACAAGCGTTCAGCTAAGCGAGACACAGCAGCATCAGGACGAAAACGAGTTGAAACCATCTGCGGGTTCCATCGGATTGCTTGCTGTTCCGAGCTGGAAAAAGTGCATCGCGTACCATTTGGTTACCTCTCGAACGGGGGTTTCGGGAGGACGCTCCAACTGCGAGAGCCCTTCACCAAGGACTCTAAACAGTCACTGTGGAGGTAGGCAGATGCCGAAGGGCCAACGACAATTGGCTACAAAGGTACATAGGGATGGATGACGTGCGGGCAGTGCCCGAAAAGGCCTGTTGGGCGCAGGGTTTGCCTGATATTACCGACGGGAGACGTTCGCCGGCTGGGATGAACTCCTGAATTATTCCTTACTTATCCACAGAGCTAGCGGCAGTCTATCGCCGAAGGGGTAAGCCGCTTGACTACCCTGACCGGAGAATTGGCGGCGCTAACCACAGGCCCTGGCATGGCTTCCTTTTTCGGATGTGCGATGGGACCGGCTTTGTGCGTCGCGCCGCCGCCGGCTAATGCGTAGAGCACCACTTCGACCCGGCTGGAGACTCCCAGTTTGTCGAAGATCCGGAAGAGATAGTTCTTTACAGTATGTTCCCTGAGCGTCAGTCGGCTGGCAATCTCCCGATTGCTGAGGCCCTCGGCGACGCAGCGCACCACGTCGAGTTCGCGGGCTGACAGCAGCGAGTTGCCGGTCACGCTGGTGAACCGCATCGGAACCGGCTGGGCGACCGCCGCCAGCAGGTAAAGCAGCTCATCGCTGCTGGCCCAGACTTGACCCTGATGAACGCAGAGGATGCATTTGCCGAGCAGCTTAAGAGATTCGGTGCGGCAAAAAACACCGCGCGCTCCGGAGCGGAATGCCTCAATCACAGCCGGTCGTTCGGAGGAATCGAGCAGCATAATCACGCGCGTCGCGGGCGAAGTGGTGCAGATCTCGCGGCACAACTCGAACCCTGCTGTTGCGCTATCGGCCAGTCGTGCGCTGATCAGGGCAACATGCGGGTGCTCACGCTTCACCATGGCGAGGATGTCGGCGGTCTTGGACGCTGCCCCGGCCATACTGAATTGTCCATCGCGGGACAGCGCCTCCACCAGCAATTGCGTGTTCATGGAAGTGTTGTCGGCGGCCAGAACGCGGATGCGATCGTGCTGTGGAAAGCTTGTCACTTGGGCCATTTTTTTGAGTGCCTATTGTGTTCCAGGTCGAGAGTCATTGGTCTCCCGGTGGTTGCTGTTAAGAGTGGACAACGGTTCGGTCAAGGCGTCTCTGAAGGGGGGAACAACAGATGCAAAACAAACCACAGTTCGGGAGGTTCTCCCTCCCTCGCTTGCCCTTGCCCGCATCCGGCAAAAGCTTATGAAGACACGTTATTAGGCCCGGAGGTTCTGGTAAATGGCACTTTGGAGCTATTGCCGCAATAGTAATTGTCAGATCTTTGAGATTACTACTTGATTATGGCGCCAGTGTGCAAGAATCTTCACGGAGATATTGGTCCCATTGACACGTTTTTGAGCCTGTACTACGGTAGACCCATTCGCGAGCTGTAGCGCGCAAACAGTTGTAATATCCCCCAAAAACTCCCCGAAATGACGCTGCCCGATAAGCGGCAAAAACTGAACTGCAATCGCTGAGAACAGGTTGGAAATCCATGCGCAGAACTGAAGACATATCTATGCAAGCACACTCAAGGTTCAGCTCCCGTCGTCGCCTCCCATTCTTTCTCGCAGGCGCTCTATTGCTGGTCGCGTCGCTGACGGTTTTGATGTGGCGGCCTCCAGTCGTGCACGGCTCAGCGTTGGCAGTGGACCCGGGTCCACGTCCGCTTCCCGCTGCGGCCGGCAGCTTCTATTCGGCTCTGAACAGCAATCAGAAGGCGATCGGAACGCGGCTCACCCAGATCTTCACAGAAGTGAACTTCGTGGCGGGTGGACCGTTGGTGAAGACCGTCGGCCTTGGGCCACGCTTCAATTCCAATTCCTGTTCCAGCTGCCATGCCTATCCCGCGGTCGGTGGGTCCAGTCCGCCAAATAATCCGCTGTTCGGCATTTATCAGTTGATGGGCGCGACCAACTCCATGCCCTCATTCATTACCAGCACGGGTCCGGTGATCGTGGCGCGCTTCCCGTTGAAGTCCGATGGGTCACGCGACGGTGGCGTCCACCAGATGTTCACGATTTCCAACCGCACCGATGCTCCGGGTTGCACCACCATGGTCCAGCCGGATTTCGCCAGCGCACAGGCGAGCAACAACATTATTTTCCGTCAGACCACGCCTACGTATGGAACTGGGCTGATGGAACTGATTCAAGAGAGCGACATCGTGGCGAATATGAACTCGAATCTCTCCTTGAAACAGTCGCTCGGCATCACCGGACATGCCAACTACAGCGATGATGACGGCACGATCACGCGCTTCGGCTGGAAGGCGCAGAATAAGTCGCTGCTCTACTTCTCCGGTGAAGCCTATACGGTGGAAGAGGGCGTCAGCGATGAGGCCTTCCCCAGCGAAAACGACGAATCGATTGCAAGCTGCCTGCCGCCGTTCCCGGTTCCGCCGGGAACCAACAAGACCAAAGGTGTTCCGGATGACCGCAACGACACGGGCGAGGCCCCGAAAGCACCCGTAAACTTTCCCGGCGATCTGGAGCGCTTCTCGCTGTTCATGCGCTTCCTGGCGCCGCCAACGCCGGCCGCTCCCACGCCGTCCACCACAAATGGCCAGACGCAGTTCAACAATATTGGCTGCAACATGTGCCATACCACCTCATTCACTACTCCGAGCTCTTCGATCGCGGCATTGAGCAAGGTGCAGGCGAACCTGTTCTCGGACCTTGTGGTTCATCACATGGGACCGGGTCTGGCGGACAACGTTCTTCAAGGAAATGCCGGGCCGGATGAGTTCCGCACGGCGCCGCTGTGGGGCGTCGGCCAGAGATTCTTCTTCCTCCACGACGGGCGCACCACGGACATCGTGCAGGCCATTGAAAATCACCGCAGCTTCAGCAACGGCACGTATCCGGATTCGGAAGCGAATACGGTCATCAACAATTTCGACGCACTAACGCAAACTAATCAGCAGGATCTGGTTAACTTCCTGCGCTCTCTGTAAGTTTTTTCGGGCATGACGCATACGAAGGGGAACGCTATGTCATTGTGGGGAAAAACAAGTAAAGTGCAGGGCCAATTCACCAAAGGTACGCTGGTGCGGAGTCTTCTTCCCGTGGTTCTCTTGCTGATCGTAGCCACGGCAGCAACGGCGTATTTCCCGAGGTCCGGAAAAGCGGCGTCTACGAAGCCGTCGACGCTGGTAACGCCGGGCTCTACCGCCGTGGATCCCGGGCCGCGTCCCCTGCCGGCGAACGCAGGCTCGTTCCTGGGCTCTTTGAGCGCGAACGAAAAGCAGATTGAGCCTACGATCACCACGGAGTTCAACCGCGTCCATGACGTCATTGTCACGTCGCCGGTTGACGGCGGACTGGGCCCGCGTTTCAGTTCGAACTCCTGCGCCAGCTGCCACGCCTATCCGGCGGTTGGAGGTTCGAGCCCGGCGTCCAATCCGCTGTTCTCGGTCTATACCTTGAACGGTGCGGGCAACACGATGCCGTCGTTCATCACGTCGAGCGGCCCGATCTTGAACGCCCGCTTTATCAATCAGCCGGGCACGACCACTCCTGATGGCAATGTGCACCCGCTCTTTACCGTGACCGGTCGTTCTGACGCCAGC
Source organism: Acidobacteriota bacterium (assembly GCA_003225555.1). Lineage (GTDB taxonomy): Bacteria > Acidobacteriota > Terriglobia > Terriglobales > Acidobacteriaceae > Sulfotelmatobacter. The sequence continues at coordinate 16,894 of QIAM01000054.1, forward strand.
GGTTGTAGCATTGCGCAGCCCGATTTTGTTACGGCTGCCGCACAAAATAATCTCGTGCTTCGCCAAGTACCTCCAACCTATGGCGACGGGCTCATTGAAGTCATCCGGAACATTGACATTGTCAACAACATGAATGCGAACCAGACCATCAAACAGCAATTGGGTATTACGGGACACCCCAACCATAGCGGGAATGATGGCAGCATTCAGCGCTTCGGATGGAAGGCGCAGGTCCGCTCCACGCTGCTGATGTCGGGGGGAGAGTACAACGTCCAAATGGGTGTCACCAACGAAACCTTCCCGAACGAAATGGATCAGACCTCGGGATGTGTATTCAATCCGGTGCCTGAAACCGTGACCAACTTCACGCCCGGCATATTGACGGAATTGTTTCCCGGCGATGCCGAGCGGTCGGAGTACTTTATTCAATGGCTGGCGCCACCGACTCCGGCACCTTCCACGGCTTCCACCAGGAATGGTAAAACGCAGTTTACCAACGCGGGTTGCGTGTACTGCCATACCACGTCGTTCAAGACGCCTCCTACGTCGCGGCCGGCGTTGGGGAACATCACGATCAATCTCTACTCTGATCTCCTGGTTCACCACATGGGACCAGGGCTGGCGGATGGCCTTGCTCAAGGCCAAGCGGGTCCGGATGAATTCCGCACCGCGCCGCTGTGGGGCATCGGGCAACGGCTCTTCTTCAATCACGATGGCCGCACCTCGGACATCGTACAGGCCATCGAAAATCACTTCAGCCTGGGGAACGGCACGTACCCGGCATCGGAAGCGAATCAGAGTGTGACGAACTTCAATGCGATGAGCTCGAAGAACCAGCAGGATCTGGTGAACTTCCTGCGGTCGCTGTAGAGCGAAGAAGTTTCAAGAAGGAATGAACGGCCGCGTTGGTTGAGTGCGAACTTGCCTCAGCCAGCGCGGCCTTAATCTTTCCGTCCGGAAAGGTCGACTGTGAATCGAGCAACAATAAGAAGCTTCGGCGTTGGCGTTGGTTATTCGCGGCGATGGCGATTTCCTCGTCGGCGCAGACCTTCACAACGCTCGTCTACTACGGGGATAACTTTTCTCGTTTTACATCTTTCGTTCAGGGAAGAGATGGCAACCTGTACGGAACCGTGATCGACAATGACTACGGAAGCGTATTGAAGGTGACTCCCACTGGTACGCTGACTGTTCTCCACACCTTCTGCCCGCAACTGAACTGCACCGACGGTGCAAACCCTGGTCCGCTTGTGCTCGCCACCGATGGCAACTTTTACGGTGTCGCCGCCGGCGGCGGCAACACTACCGGTTCCTGTGGCAACTACGGCTGCGGCAGGTTGTTTAAGATGACGAGAGGGGGCACGGTCACCGTTCTTCACACCTTCAGCGGCTCTGACGGTAGCAATCCCAGCGGGCTAATTGAGGGTAGCGACCGGAATTTCTACGGGACCCCCGGTGCCGGACGGTCGGGCAGTCTTTGTGTGTACGGATGCGGGACGATCTTCAAGTTAACGCCTGAAGGCATGCTCACTACCCTGCACAACTTCAACATCACCGACGGCATCGGCCCCACAGGGCTTGTGCAGGGCACAGATGGGAACCTCTACGGTACCACCGCCTCGGGCGGAAAATACGACCCGATTTATTGCTCGCCTTATAACGGTTGCGGCACTGTCTTCAAAGCGACCACCGGCGGTGCGTTCACTTCACTGCACAGCTTTCAGTCAACAGATGGCGCCATTCTTTATGCGCCGGTGGTTCAGGCCAGCGACGGAGCCTTTTACGGCACCACTTGGGAGGGCCCGGGCGGCAGCGACGGCACCATATTCAGCATCACCTCTCAAGGTAAGGCAAAGCCGGAGTACACCTTTACGGGAATCGGTGCAAATCCCATTGTCGGATTGGTCCAAGGATCGGACGGTAATCTGTACCGCACAATGCCAGAGGGTGATTGCGGCGGAGCGGCTTCATCTACAGCCTTAGTCAAACCGGCGCGTTCAGCACGGTGTATGACAACTGCCAGATAGTGAGCTATACGGACAACGTCGTTCAGGCTACCACCGGCAAGTTTTATGGAACGCACACAGGCGAGGCCGCCGGTGGTGCATTTTTCAGCCTCGACATGGGACTTGGCCCCTTCGTCACGTTCGTGCTTCCCTCCGGCAGACCAGCTCAGACGGCCCAAATCCTGGGACAGGGACTCATCGGCACAACAGGCGTGACCTTCAACGGCGTCGCCGCGACCAGCTTCAAGGTTGTTTTCCGATACCTACATGACGGCCGTTGTGCCGGCGGGAGCGACAACCGGCCCGGTGGTTGTGACCACACCAGTGGGCCTGCTCAGCAGCAACGTGAACTTTAGAATCAGCAAATAACCGCTGGGCATGGGTTCAGCGGCGTGTGGAGTGACGTCGAGCCTCGTCGACCTCAGCGGTTCGACCTTGGGCTTGGTACAGATCTGCCAGCCCGGTCCAGAGCTTCGCATCGTTCGGCGCTCTGCTGATACGGCGCGCACAGGGGCATGTCTCCGCGCCTCACCGCCCCTAAACAGGCGCTAGTTGCGGCGGTTAGCGGAAGCACCGCTATTTCGTGCCAGATACTGTTGATCGAGCGCCTGGCGTATCAGTGTCTTTATCACCGCCTGACGGCTGATGTTCAACTCTTTGGCAGCTCTGTCCAGTTCCTCCAGCATCCCCAAGGCCAGGTCGACATTCACCCTCTGTATTGGACCCATCATCCGCCCTCGGTTGGTGAAGAACCTGAAGACATCGCTATTTTCGTCCGCAAGCCGAGCGATGGTTTCTGCCGAGATCGGTTTCCGAGTTTTACGAGTGTGCTTCATAAAGGTTCTGCTCCTGGGTAGTGGCTTTCCACAGAGTGACTAGGTGCTAGTACTCTCCCTCTTCGTCCTCCCGCACTTCGAAAATGACCGTGTACAGCTGCTCATCCACCCAGCAAATCCGAGCGTTGGTCGAGATAGAACGGGTGCGAAAATATCTGCTGCGCCTCTTCGAATCCCACCCGTCTTTTCGGGTTCGCCCGTAACCGCTCACCTTTTCGCTTATCGAAGTGGAATCGCATTAGTATAACAGTTATACCATACCGATTGGCGAACAATATTAGGTGGCCTGATTATCAAGGCTAGAATGGGCCGGTTGTGCAAGTCCCTCTTGGCACAGCAGCAATATAGCGGGCTCTTTGATTACTCGTAGAAAGAATGGATCAGCGACCTGCGGCGTGACTCCGTGCTTGTTCGGCCTCCGCGACGCGGCCTTGGGCTTGGTATAGATCAGCCAAGCCCATCCAGAGTTTCGGGTCGTTCGGCGCTGCCTTCACGGCATCTTCTTGGAAACTCACAGCACGAGCTACGTCTCCCAATTGATACCAGGCTTTTGCCCGGCCCGTCGCTACCAGGGAATTGAAACCGGCTCCAAGTGACGCCCCTGCTTCGCGAAAGGGACTCGAATCCACGGCCTTGTCAAAGGCCTCCAGGGCCTGGGATGGCTGGCGCATTTGCAGATAGGCCTGTCCGAGCATCATCCACATGTCGTGGGGACGAGAAGAGGACTGTGCGGATCGGCGGAAAACTTCAGCGGCCTCGGCATGTCTTTTCTGCGTCATGTAGAAGAGGCCCAGATCAAACCAGCTCTCGTCATCGGGATGCAGGCGGATGCTGGTTAGAAACTCGTTTTCCGCTTCCGCGTTTCGGGGTGTGTCCTGCAGCGCCAGAGCTCTCAGCAGGCGCAGGTTCGCGTTGTCGCTGAAAATCTGCTGAGCGTGGTCGAGGTAGGCGAGCGCCTCCGAATTGCGGCCAAGGGCGTAAAGCACTCCTCCGGCATTTGCATAGAAGTTGAAAAGCTCTGCCTTGGCCCGTAACGACAAGAATGATGGCGAGGCGTTTTGCAGATTTGCGGGTGGCGTAAGGGAAATCTTTTCGCAATCCACCTGCGGGCGGCCGATCAATGCAGCGGTTTCCGGGCGGCGCCGAACAAAAATTGCGGAGAGTTCGTCGATGTAGACGGGACGCCACGTCTGGCTTCGGCAGAAGGCGCGCAATTGGGGAAATTGGGTTACGCCGGAAAGACGGGCCAGAGAAACGATAATTGTGTTGATGCCGCGGGCGTCCGCTTCCTGCTGCCACAGGGGAGAGTCAGGCGGTTCGACGCTGAGTTGGTAGGCGCGAAAGAAGAGTTGCGGGCCGAAGGGAATTGCGCGGCCGTCAATGTAATCCGGATATTCCGGGCCAAGGCGCCAGGTCAGGTAGCCGCCGAGGTTGTAGTCGTTGAAGATGTTGGCTGGCAGCTTTTCACGGCGCAGGAATTCGACGGCGCGCTCGGGATACCACCAGGAAAGCCCGGGGCCAAATATTGACAACTGGGCGGATCGCAAATAGTAGCGGTTTGAAACCAGGTCCCACGAGCGCACTCCCAGCAGAAGCGCTGCCAGGAATAGAAGGGAAGCGGTGAGCGTCCGACGGACGTTGGTTGCTCGCGCAGAGGATTTCGAATGTTGCACCCATCGCTGCACGATGGCTTGCCAGGCCTCGGTTAAGAGCGATCCGCCGACGATTACGACGACGCAGGCAAATAATCCCAGGAATCGATTGTGCTGAAGCGCGAGACAAGTGGAGGCCGCCAGCAAGATGACTGCCCCAAGCTGCCGACGCCATAGGCCCGCACCCATGGCCACGATCGCGGCTGCCAGCAGCCACCAGAAGGCACTCTGCGGATCTCTCCACGCGAACGCCTGCTGGAGGCTTGCCCAGGAGGGACGAATCGCTCCCCATTCGACGACCCAGGAGGAATGAAACTGTTGCTGGGCGTGCTGCTGCCGCATTAACGCTGCATAGACCCGCCATCCCCACGGATTGATCAAGGTTGCAATTCCGGTCAGCACGAGCCATCGCCAGGCTTGACGCAGTCGGGCACGTGCGGCTTGGCGGCGTTGGGGGAATACGAGATCGAGGAGTTCCATAAGAACGTAGCCGACACATGCGGCAAGGCCGGCAACGAATCCCAAGTGGAGGTTGACCCAGGCGATCACTAAGAGGGGAAGCAGCCACAAAGGCGCGCGGCCACGGCGATAGTGTTGCCACAAGAGGCTAAGAAGTGCCGTGAACAGAATGGTTGTAAACATTTCCGCCCGCGGCTGGGTTCGACTGGCGATCAGAGGGACCGCGAGAAGACCTAAAACGCATGCGAAGGAGTTGCCGCGCCGTAGCAGCAGGGCAATGGTTCCGGCGCCGGTGACCGCTCCCATCCACGAGAGTGCCGAGTAGCCACCCAGAAAGTACGCCACGTAGAGCCACACCTCGGACAAGGCGGGATAAATCCACTGCTGGCCTCGGGCGGTGTAGGAGAAGACGTCTTCGGATGGGATCTGGTGATGTTGGAGGATCCAGCGTCCGCTGGCTAGCTGCCAGCCTAGGTCGAAATCCTGCACGGTGTGCAGGCCGGCCAGCAAGGCATAGAGCAGGGCGAGGGCGGTAAGCGTCCAAAACAGATATGCGCCAGGCTCGCGTTGCGCTGCGTCGGTCGAACCTTTCCGACCGTAGTCAGATGTAGAGTGCGAAGGCGTGTGGTTACCATCGGCGTTCATGCAGTGCCGGCCAGATCCAATTTCATAATAATGAACGAAGGAGTAAACCGACGGAAACTTCAGGGGCTAAAGAACCGATGCGCCCTCAGTTGCTGAATAGGTCGCGGGACTCACTTCGCAGACCGGATGTCACCTCAGTGGCTGAAGCCACGATGATTTTGCGGCTCTTACGGCGCGGCTGGAAAGCCGCGCCCTTTCAAAACAGAGGTGCCACGAGTCTTTCAGTCAACGGTAAAGGCCCCCGTCTTCGTGGTTCTGAGTAGCACGGGTAGAAGTGATGCCTTTCTCAAGACCGGTTCATGAGATGGCTTCTATTGACGGTGCCTTTGTGACTGTCCACTGCCTGCCGTGCCATCCTCAGTCCACTGCGCGGCGACAAGGCACGGCGGCAATTAGTCTACACTTCACGGGAGTCCGTTGGCGCCGGACAAAATGTAAGCGTCGGAGGACGGATTCTGCGGGGCGACCTGGGTGGTGCCGCCGAAGGTGACCATCTCGTTCGACACAGGGTCGTAGATTGAGCCGTGGAAGCGGCGGAGCTGTCCTGCCGAGAGTTTCGTCCAGCTCGGAGAGCCGGCCTGTCCGTTGGCGCCAGAGAGCACCCAGACGTCGCTGAGCAGGCCTCTTCCTCCCCATCCACCATAAATGGTCATGCGGTTGTTTGTTGCATCGTAGGTGGCGGTGTGGCCAGAGCGGGCTGCCGCGCCCTTATTCGAGGCGGTCAGCTGCGTCCAGACCGGAGTTCCTCCCGAACCGCTGGCGTGGGACAGTACCCAGATATCAGCAAAGGGACTGCTGCCGGCATCGCCACCGAAGACGATCAAGGAGTTCGTAGCGGCATCGTAAACTGCGCTGCTGCTTTGTCTGGCGCTGGGAGCTACCCCGGATGGAGCAAGCTGAGTCCAGATCGGCGTTCCACTGGCGTTGTTGGCTCCACTCAACACCCAGACATCATTGAAGTAGCCCGTTGCGCAGTCGTAGCCACCAAAGATGATCAGGGAGTTGGTGGCCGCATCGTATGCGGAGACATGACGCGTTCGGGCCGCCGGTGCCGTGCCTGCTGTGGCCACAGAGATCCATGCGGGCTTCAGGGTATTGTTGGCGTTCTGCAAGATCCAGTAATCGTTCGCGCAAGGCGAGGGGAAACCCAGGGCTCCGCCGAAGACCATCATGCGGTTGCTGGCACTGTCGTAGAGTCCGGTGTGTCCGAAGCGGACGGCTGGTGCTACGCCGGTAGGAACGATCAGGGACCATTTGAGATTGGGGCCGCCGACTATACCGCTGGTTTGCCAATAATCGTTGAAGTTCAGATTGGTGTTGGCATGTTGCCCACCGAAGAGGAACATGCTGTTGGTGGATGAATCATAAACGAGCGACTGCGAATAACGAACGGGTGGCCCTCCCAGCACAAATTGGTGGGCTCCGGTGGTCAGAGTTACTCCGGTGACGGTGAAGGTGTGGTCGGAAATCCCCAACTTGGTGAGATTGCTGGAGCCGCCAAAGACGTACATGGCGTTCGCCTTCTTGTCATAGACGGCGCTGTGGAAGGCAAGCGGCGGCGGAGCAGCTCCTTTGAACCCCACCTTCGTCCACGATGGCGTGACGCCGGTACCGTTGGCAGTACTGAGCATCCACATGTCCGCCAGGGTGGCGGTGCTCGAGGCTCCGCCGAAAACGGTCATGCGATTTACGGCGCTGTCGTACATCGCCGTATGCCCGGTGCGCGCAACCGGAGCTGTGCCTGTAGGCTGCAGTTGGAGCCAGGCCGGCGTGCCGCCCGATCCATTGGCGTGGGAGAGAGTCCAGACATCGCCGAGGGGAGCGCCTCCGGCATCGCCCCCGTAAATGATGAGGATGTTGTTCGTAGCATCGTAGACTGCGGTACTGCCCTCGCGTGCCGCCGGAGCAGCAGTCGAGGGCTGCAGCTGAGTCCAGGCCGGCGTGCCGCCTTGGCCGTTGGCGTTGCTGAGGACCCAAACGTCGTTGAGGAATCCTCCGGCGCAGTTGCTCCCGCCGAAGACGATCAGAGTGTTGGTGTTCGGGTCATAGGCGGCGGCGTGATAAAGCCTCGCCAAAGGAGGGCCGCCGGATGCTGCCAGAGAAATCCATGACGGCGCTCCGGTGCTTCCGTTCGCGCCATCGAGGACCCAGAGATCGTTCATGCACGACGCCGGTGAGCCCGTACCTCCGCCGAAGACCGTCATGCGAATGGTGCCTGGATCATAGGTTGCTACGTGACCATACCGGCCGCTCGGAGCGGCGCCGGTCGCAACCATGCTGGTGAAACTCGCATTCTGCTTCGATGAAGTGACGCTGAGCCACAAGTCATTGAGGTCCGTGCCGGCGGTGCTGTTTCGTCCGCCGAAGATTATGGATTGTCCGGTCGTGGGATCGAATACAGCGGTGTGGGAATGCCTCGCGACGGGACCGCTTTGCGTCCACGTCTGAGCACTCAGCGACGAACTCAGTGCCAGCAACAGCAGCACAACAAAAGAGTATTCGAGTCTGGACCAGAGTTTCATGGGCTCCTAGTTTGTGCCGGTACCGCTTAACGGCACCGTCTGCGTGGCGGTGCCAGCCTGAAAGTCGGTGATGATCAGGCTGCTCGTGCGCGAACCAGTGGCCAGCGGTTTAAATGTAACCGTGATTGTGCAGCTTGCATTGGGACCCACACTTGTCCCACAGGTATTGGTTTGCGAGAAGTCCGCGCTATTGCCTCCACCGGTCGAGATGCTCTTGATCCCCAGCGACGTTGTAGCTGTGTTGGTGAGCGTGACACTCTGCGGTGTACCTGAGGTGCCGACCTGAACGCTTCCGAAGTCCAGGCTGAGCGGAGAGATCGAAACATAGGTACCGGTTCCGGTCAGGGACACCGTGTGCGGACTAGCAGGAGCGTCGTCGGTGATGGTGATGGTGCCGGTGCGAGCATTGGGCGTTGTCGGCGTGAATGTGACCGTGATGGTGCAATTGGCCCCAGCGGCTACAGTGGAACCGCAGTTGTTGGTCTGGGCGAAGTCTCCGCTGCTGCTGGTGATGCTGGTGATGTTGAGAGTCTGAAAGCCCGTGTTCGTGAGGGTTACGGTTTGCGGCGCACTGGTGCTCTTGACCAGTTGTGTCCCGAAAGCCAGGCTGGTTGGTGAGAGCGTGACCGCGGGCCCAGTGCCCACGCCCACGCCAGTCAGTGCGAGAGTCTGCGGGCTCTTGGGCGCATCATGTGTGATGCTGACATTTGCCGTGCGAGTGCCAGTGGTGGAGGGTGTGAACTTTACAGAGACTGTGCAGTCGTTTTGGGGTGCCACACTGCTGCCAACACAAGTATTGGTTTGGCTGTACTCGGTTTTGTTTGCCCCCGTGAGGTTGACCGCGGTCACATTCAAATTGCTGTTCCCGGTATTGGTTACCGTGACGGTTTGCGGAGAACTGGTGGTCCCTACCGACTGGTTTCCGAAGTTCAGCGGGGCTGACAAGCCAAGGTTCGGACTCGGAGCCAACTGGCTGACAAACGCGTCGTATTTTCCGCCGAGAGTGGTCTGCAAGGCTCCCGTCGTCGTGGGATACTTTGTCGAATTGCTCCAGCCTGTCACGTAGATACTCGGTGGAACGGCACTGTCGAGCGCAATCATTTGCGTGGCATTGCCATACTCGCTGCTCGAACCTCCCAGATAGGTGGAGTAGAGCAAACTGGATCCCTGGGGATTGAGTATCAGCACGAAACCGTCAGAATTCGTGCTGCTTCCGCCGCCAATCGCCGTTTGGAATGCACCCGCGCTGGTGGGGAAGTTGGTTGAGAACGTATTGCCTCTTACATAGGCATCGCCGGAGCTATCGAGGGCAATCGCGGTGGCTCCGTCGTCGTTGGTTCCGCCTACATAGGTTGAGTAAACGAGTCCGGTGCCGCTGGGATTGAGTTTGGTGATGAAGGCGTCGTGAAAACCTCCGGCATAACCGGGTTGATAGGCGCCAGCCGTAGTCGGAAAATTCGTTTCCCAGGTCAGGCCCGCTACGTAGGCATTGCCTGCACTGTCGACGGCAATGCCAGAGCCACATGCGGCACAGGCGTTCGTGCCGGTTGCGTTTCCACCCAGGTAAGTGGAGTAGATGAGCGCGGTGGCTGTTGAATTCAGCTTGCTCGCAAAGGCAGAAGTCTGTGCTCCCAGCGTCGTCTGAAACGCTCCGGCCGTGGTCGGGAAATTCGTCGAGAATGTGTATCCCGTCACGTAGACATTGCCGGACGAGTCCAGCGCGATGGCGTAGCCGACATCAGCATTCTTTCCGCCCAGATACGTGGAGTAGATCAGCGCCGTGCCCGTGGAATTGAACTTGGTCACGAAAACATCCACAAAGGACTTGGAACAGGAACCGCAAACGCTTTGCACCACTCCGGGTGTAATCGGGAAGTCGAGGGCGCGGGTGAAACCGGTCACATAGGCGTTGCCGCTACCATCCAGGACGATGGCGTTGCCCTGAGTTTGAGTGCTCCCACCAAGATAGGTCGAGTAAAGCAAGGTTGAACCGGTAGGGTCCAATTCGGTTACAAAGGCCTGACCGACCGCGCAAACGGTGCCGCAACTGGTCTTGAAGGCGCCTGCGGTGACGGGGAAGTCGGACGAAAAGGTTTGACCCACGATGTAGACATCGCCGGTGGCGTCCACGGCGATGCCGTTTCCATAGTCCTTGCCGCTGCCTCCAAGATAAGTTGAATAGACCAGTGCCGCGCCGGTGGGATTGAGTTTGGAGACGAAGGCGTCAAATGTACCGGTTGGGCAGCCTCCGCCACAGCTCGTCTGCAAGGCTCCACTTGTGACGGGGAAGGTGAGCGAACTGGTATAGCCAACTACGTAAGCGTTGCCGGCGGCGTCTACCGCGATGGCGTTCCCATAGTCGTTGCTGGTGCTGCCGAGATACGTCGAATAGCTCAACGTAGGATCGATCACCAGCGCTTTGCTGTGATCATAAGGTGCGATCTGAAATGTGATTTGGTTTTTGGCGGTTAGAGCATAATGGGCGTCGATTAAGTGCTTCTCGTCGCTGCCTGCTCCGGCTTGGTAAACCACCGGCTGGTGAAAGCGCACTTCGTGCCGGCCCGCCTGCAAAACTAGGTCGCCGGTTTGATGATCGATTGCTACGCTGCGCGTTCCCGCGAAACTCAAGGCAATCGCTTGCGGATCCGCTCCCGGCGCCACCATGAAGTCATACTCCAGCTGTCCCTGTTGGCCGTAATAGACAAGATCCACGCCGGGATATACATCCTGATACCGTACCTTGCCGTAGGTGGCTACGTTGGTCTGCCACAGCTTGCGATCACTGCCACGAAAATAGTTGGTCTTGCCCGGCAGTTCATCTACGCCACTGATCGCGGCGAGCGTGTTCGCGCCCATGAGTTTCATGCGAAGCACAGCAGCGTTTCGCGGATCGTGCTTCGGCGACAGTCTGAGATTTTCGGCGGCTTTTGGCTCTCCGACTAAATCCTGCAACGAAAGGACGGCTTCATGGTCCGTGAGAAAGAGCGTATAGCCGGCGCCTCGGGAGAGAAATTGCACGCGCGCATCGGTCTGGCCGGCGTTCGGCTCAAAGCTCATCGGCAACTGACCATAGTTTGCGGGGGCTGTGCGCGGAATCCCCCCGATGGATGGGCTGTTCGCGGAGTTGCTTCGAAGTTCTGGACGGGAGACGCCAGGCTCTGCCGCGGAGATGATCGGGATCAGTCCGTTGCCGAATTCTCCTACCAGGATGAATGCAATCGACACCGCAAAGATCAGGACAAAGGCGCGAATTCCAAGGTTGGGGAGTTGGCTGCGTTTGTGCAGACTCTCGCAGCGGGGGCCAAGTAGATCAAACTTCATCATTAGATTTTCTCTTTAATAAAATCTGGTGACGACCATCGCGGGTTTAAGGCAAGGGGATAGCCACGCGCGGCCTGTGCTCCGCTTCTGCGAGAGCGGCTCCGGCTATGCTGACGACCCCTCCGCATTTGGTCAAGGATGAATATTTCTGCATACTGATGAAACGACCCGGAACAGTCGAAAAGGCTCACGACACCGCCACGCGAAGCCATGGTCTCAGGTGCCCGTCCCCGCCAAGGTCACGAGTTGCGGGCTGCCGCCCCCAGTGTCTGAGATCGACACGTTTGCTGTCCGCGAGCCGAGCGCCGTTGGCTTGAAAGTGACGGTGATCGAGCAGCTTGCCCCAGCGCCCACGCTGGTCCCGCAAGTGTTGGTTTGGGAAAAGTCTTTGGCATTTGTCCCCGTGACGGTAATCGACTTCACGGTCATGGCCTGCACGCTGGTGTTGGTCAGCGTAACGGTTTGCGGTGTGCTGGTGGAGCCGACCTTTACGTTTCCAAAACTGAGACTGGACGATGAGAGCTGCACAAACGTTCCAGTTCCGGTGAGGGTTGCGGTCTGCGGGCTGCCGGGCGCATTGTCGGTGATGGTAATGGCGGCTGTTTGGGTGCTCGTCTTGGACGGTTTGAACGTGACACTGATCGTGCAATTTGCGCCGGCCACTACGCTGGAGCCGCAAGTATTGGTTTGGCTGAAATCTCCGCTGGTCGTGATGCTGGTGATTTGCAGCGTTTGGTTGCCGATGTTGGTGAGCGTTACGTTTTGAGGGGCGCTGCTGCTGCGGACGAGAGTGGTGGGGAACGTCAGGCTGGTCGGGGATAGGCTTACCGCCGGACCCTGCCCAATGCCTATGCCCGTCAGCGAAAACACTTGCGCGCTGTTGGGAGCATTGTCGGCAATGGTTACATTCGCGGTTTCGGTCCCGCTGATTGAGGGCGTGAACGTCACCGTGATCGTACAGGTCGCCTGGGGTGCAACTGCGCTGGTGCAGGTGTTGGTCTGGTTGAAGTCGGCACTATTGGTTCCCGTGACGCTCACACCTGTGACGTTCAGGTCTGTATTGCCCGTGTTGGTTACAGTCACGGTTTGCGGATTGCTGGTGGTTCCGACGTTTTGGTTGCCGAAGTTAAGGCTGGACGGCGACAGTGCAACATTCGGGCTCGGAGTGAATCTGCTCACGAGGACGTCATTGGCACCCGCCTGAGTGTTCTGGAAGGCTCCCGGTATGATCGGGAAGTTGGTCGAATTGGTGTAGCCGGTTACGTATACGTTTGGCGGAACTTGATTGTCCAACGCGAGCATCCGCGTGGCCCCGCCGAACTCAATGCCGGAGCCGCCTAGATAAGTAGAGTAGAGGAGGGTCGAACCGGTGGAACTCAGTTCGGCGATCCAGGTGTCGAAATTTCCGCCGGAGGTGGTCTGGAAAGAGCCCGTCGTAACGGGGAAGTCTGTTGACTTGGTGTTGCCCTTGAGCCAGACGTTGCCGGATGCATCCACCGCCATGCCGGTGGCCCCGTCATCCCCAGTGCCGCCGATGTAGGTTGAAAAAACGAGGGCGGTGCCTGCGGGATTAAGTTTGGTGACGAAGGCGTCGTGTCCGTTCGAAGCACTCTTGAATACGGTTTGGAAAGCTCCTTGGGTCGTCGGGAAATTCGCCTCGGCCGTTAAGCCAGACACGTAGGCGTTGCCACCACTATCGACCGCGATGCCTGACGCGCAGGTTTCGCAAGGAGTTGTCGCGGTCGTTTTGCCACCGAGGTAGGTCGAGTAGACCAAAGCAGACGCGGTGGAATTCAGTTGGGTCACAAAGGCCGCAATCGGCGCCGAGATGAGTACCTGGAAGGCGCCCGGCGTAGTCGGAAAATCCGTCGACCGGGTATAGCCCGTCACCAAGACGTTGTTGGTAGCCGAGTTCAAGGCAATGGCGTAGCCGATGTCATCGCGGGTTCCACCCAAGTAGGTTGAATAAACCAGCCCCGAACCGCTGGCGTTCAGCTTCGTCACATAGACGTCGGAGTGTGCGGAACAATTGCAGGTGGCTTGGACGACGCCAGGTGTAGTGGGAAAGTCTGTGGACTGTGTAGTGCCGACCACGTAGGCATTGCCCGTCGCATCCAGGGCGATGCCATTGCCCTGGGTCAGGGCGCTCCCGCCGAGGTAAGTGGAGTAGACCAACGCTGAGCCGGTGGAATTCAACTCGGTCACAAAAGCGTCACCGCTCGCGCAACTGCCACCACCGCACGCGGTCTGGAACGCTCCAGACGTAACGGGGAAATTCGACGAAAAGGTTTGGCCGACCACGAAAGCCTCGCCCGCCGCGTCCACAACGATAGCGTTTCCGTAGTCGTTCCCACCGCCTCCCAGATAAGTGGAATATAGGAGCGTCGAGCCGCTGGGGTCGAGCTTGGTGACAAAAGTGTCGACAGTAGTTCCGCTACAGCCTCCGCTACAATTGGTCTGAAAGGCCCCGGCGGTGACGGGGAATGTGAGCGAGTTGGTGTAGCCAACTACGTAAGCATTGCCCGCAGTGTCCACTGCGATGCTGGTTCCGTAGTCGTTGCTGCTGCCGCCTAGATAGGTCGAGTAGCTCAGGGTGGGATCGATGACCAGCGCTTTGCTGTGATCGTACGGTGCGATTTGAAACGTGATTTGTTTTTTAGCGGTTAGAGAGTAATGGGCGTCAATGAAATGCTTTTCATCGTTGCTTGCGCCGGTTTGGTAAGCCAGGGGCTGGTGAAAACGAACTTCGTGCCGTCCTGCCTGCAGGACGAGATCGCCGGTGTGCTGATCGATTGCTACCTTGCGCGTTCCCGCGAAATTCAACGCAATCGCCTGCGGATCCGCTCCCGGCCCCACGATGAAGTCGTACTCCAGTTGGCCCTGGTCGCCGTAATAAATCAGATCCACGCCGGGATAAATGTCTTGATAGTGTACTTTGCCGTAGGTGGCGACGTTGGTCTGCCAGCGCTTGGGATCGCGGCCACGAAAATAGTTGGTCTTGCCTGGCACTTCGTCCACGCCGGTGATCGTTGCCTGCCGGTTCGCACCCAACAACTTCATACGAAGGGCTGCGCCATTGTTATTTCGAACTGCGTCGTTTGAGCCGTTCGACGGATCTGCTGGATTCTTGTTCCTTGCCAGGTCCGGCATTGCCAGTACGGCTTCATTCTCAGTGAGGAAAAGGGTATAGCCGGCGCCGTGGGAGAGAAACTTTACCTGTGGATCGCTCTGGCCGCGGTTTGCCTCGAAGCTCAAAGGAAGATGGCCGTAGCTGCGGAGCATCTGGTCGCGCGCTCCCACGCTAAGGCTAGCTGGGGTCGCTGATTTTGCAACAGAGTTTGCTCCACGCAGCAAGCCCGTCGGCGCTGAGGCAGCAGAGACTTTCCACGGGTCTTTCGGAACAAACCCGAAACTCAAAACCAACCCACCCAACACCGCCACGATCCAGCCAACGCTTGAAAAACGGAGAATGCCGATGGTGCCGATAGCATTCTGCTGGAACGGACTCTGGTCCGAGGGACGACTCAGATGCAGATTCATGATTAGGGTTCTCAACTACCTGTGCCGGTCAGACTGACCGTTTGTGGACTCCCGTAGGCGGTGTCCGTGATTGTGATCGTGCCTCTGCGGGTACCCGTCTTCGTGGGACTGAATGTCACGGACATCGCGCAACTCGCACCGGCGGCCAGCGAAGTTCCGCAAGTATTGGTTTGAGTAAAGTCGCCACTAACCGTAATCGAAGAGATCGTGACGGTTGTGGTTTGATTGTTGGTAACCGTCACGGTTTGAGGATTGCTGGTCGTTCCCACCTTCTGGCTTGCGAAGGTCAGCCTGCTTGGGCTTGTGGCCAGGGCCGCGAGCCCGGTTCCGGTCAGCTGGTATTGATTCGGATTCGTAGTGGCGTTATCAGTAATCGTAACGGTACCGGTGTAAGGGCCGGTGTGGGTCGGCGAAAACGTAAAACTGAACGTGCACTTCCCCTTGGGCGCGATCGACGTTCCGCAGGTGTTGGTCTGGGCGAAATTGTTGCTTGCTACCACACTGGTGATCTCCAGCGTGGTATCGCCGCTGTTGCTGGCGGTGCGATTAATCGGTGAACTGGTCGTGCCGATCACCACATTGCCGAATCCGACTCTCTGGCCTCCGTAAGCGAATATGGGTCCCAGCGGACAGGTGCGTTGCGAAAGATTCAGCGGCGGAAGCGCGGCTTGGATGAAGTTGAAGCTGTCAAGCGTGTCATTGGCTTGCGCATCACGCGAGCTCAGCGCGGCGATGCCGAAGCGTGTTTCGATCGTCTTTAAGACCGAGGCAAACTCGTACTGGGTGTGCGAAATGTAGCCCGGCTTGGCATACGGAGAGATGATCAGAAGTGGGACGCGCGGACCCATACCATAGACGTCGAGGCTCGGCGGCGGCACGTGGTCGTAGAAGCCGCCGAAATCGTCCCACGTCAGAAATATCGCCGCCGAATTCCAGAGCGGCCCGCTCATGATCGCGTTGATCTGCTGGACCGTCCAGTTTTCTCCCTGGCAGGTGCTGGAGGGCGGATGCTCGCTGTTGTTTCCCGTCACCAACCAGCTCACGGCCGGAAGATTTCCGCTCTGCGCATCCTGAATAAACTGGGTATCGGGAAACACGTTGGTCGTCCAGAGAGGGCCGTTGCGGATGTGATTGATCGCATTCAACGCCGACCATATGTAGCCGACCTGTCCTTTGCCGGGAGCATAGTATCCCCAGGAAACGCCGGCGTCCTGCAGGCTGTCGGCAAGGGTCCGGAAGTCGAAACAAGGGAACTGGCTCGTGATGTTTCCAGAGCCGTCCATGACTTGTACGGTGCTGCCGGAACTCATATCACAACCCCAACTAGGAGCCGAAGGATTCGTCGGGTCATTGGGATTGTTGATCGCACCTCCGCTTTGCGCCGCCACAGTGTAGAGGTGGTTCGGGTAACTCGGACCTTCCAGTGAGGAGAACATGTTGTCGGCGAGTGCGAAGATTTGCGCGTAGGTCCAATAGTTCGGAATGTCAGACTGCTGGAGTTGCGACAGGCACATGTAATCGCCGCCCTCGTTGCAGTACGCCACTCCCACGTCGAACTTGTCCATCTTGCCGCCGTTCATGGAGGTGGCGGCATTCTGATACGTGTGTCCCATATCGCGAACGCGATCCGGAGTGTGGCCCAGCGGGATCACCTGGCCGGTCGAGATGGTGCCCTGGGTCGCTCCATTAGCGCCCGGGAAGGTGCCGAAATAGTTGTCGAAGGTGCGATTCTCTTTAATGATGAAAACCATGTGCTTGATCTGAGTAATATCTTGCGCCGAGGCGTGTGCCCCAACGCAAATACAGATGAGCGAAAACACCAGGCTATGGTTCAGAAGCTTAATGTAGCTAGTGCGCTGTCGAGGCCGAGGCCACAGCCGACCTTGAACGCAATATTGGGCGCTAGTGTCCATCCCAATTCGTCACAATCCATTTGCTTTCGAGAGGATGAATACTCTGTCATCAGGCGGCGACTGTGTGATCTGGCTATCCCCGCCAAAAACAAGCATGGAATTGAACGTAGAGCTATAGAAAGCGGAATGGAATCTGCGGAGCGGAGCAGTCCCGGTAACCTTCTCGGAAATCCAGGCAGGAGCGCCGCCCAGACCATTGGCGAAGGTCAGAATCCAGGTGTCGCCGAGATAATGCGTTCCGGTAACGGAATTAATTCCGCCGAAAACAATCATTCGGTTGTTGGTGGCGTCGTAGACTGCACTTTGACCAGTGCGAGCGATAGGCCCAGGTCCGGTGGGCACCAACTGCGTCCACTGCGGAGTCCCGCCTTGACCATTGGCGTGGGAAAGAGTCCAAACATCGGAGAGGCCGGTGCCACCGGCGTCGCCAGCGCATATGGTGAGGACGTTGTTCACTGAATCATAGATCGCGCTGCTGTTTTCACGAGCCGAGGGCCCAGCGCCTGTGGGAGACAGCTGTGTCCAAGCCGGAGTTCCACCTCCGCCATTGGCATTGCTGAGCACCCACACATCCGAAAGGAAACCGGACGCGCAATTGGAACCGCCAAAAATAATCATGCTGTTGGTGGTCGGATCGTAGACCGCACTGTGATCCAACCTTGCCGTAGGAACAGTACCGGAAGCGGTCAGGCTGAGCCAAGTTTGAGTGCCAGTGGCCGCATTTGCGCCATCGAGCGCCCACAGATCGTTCAGGCAGGTCGTTGCACTGGTGCCACCACCGAAAACGATCATGCGATTGCTTCCCGAGTCGTAGATTCCGCTGTGACCGAAGCGCGCTGACGGTGCTGTTCCCGTGGGGAAGAGCTGGATCCAGTTCAACCCAACGACCGTCGCCTGTCCCGCCGCGACGACGCCGGCTTCTTCCCAAACATCATTCAGAGGTCCAAGCGTGCCGCCTTGCGCTCCGCCGAACACAATCAGGTTGTCGGTGACTGAATCGTAGATTGCCGCCTGATGAAAGCGAGGCACGGGACCGTCCTGCGACCATGTCTGTGCCTGGGCAAAGCCGGTCAGCAACAACGCCAACCAGGCAGCAACTGCGACGTGAAAGAAAGTCTTCAAGCCTCGCATCCCTTCTCCTTACGGTAGTCCGTTGGCCTTCGTCAGAATCAGAACGTGATCGTCGGTGAAAACCTGGGGAAGCTGGCTCGAGCCGCCGAAAATGACCATTTCGTTCGATACCGGATCGTAGATAGCAGTGTGACTTCTACGAGAAGGGCCAGCCGCAGTCGGATTCAATTTAGTCCATGTGGGAGTCGTTGCTATACCATTGGCGCCGCTGAGAATCCAAGTGTCGTTCTGCACCGCTCCTCTGATGCTTATGCCGCCATGAATGACCATGCGGTTGTTGGCCGCGTCATAGATCGCGCTTTGACCGCTGCGGGCCGAGGGTGCGGTTCCGGCGGGCACCAGCTGCGTCCACGTGGGAACTCCGCTTAAACCGTTTGCATTCGAGAGAGTAAATACATCATTAAAAGCGGTGGTAGAGACAGTACCGCCGGCAAAAACTGTCATCACGTTATTCGTCGAATCATAGACTGCAGTGGCTTGAGAGCGTGCGCTTGGTCCCACTCCAAGGGGCGCGGCCAGCGTCCAGTTGGGCGTACCGGTGGTTCCGTCCGCATTGCTCAGGATCCACAAATCGCTGTAGAAGTTTCCGGCGCAATCCGTGCCGCCGAACACGATCATCGTGTTGGAAGCGGCGTCATAGACCGTGGTGTGACCCTCTCGCACGCCAGGCAAGGTTCCGGTAGGTGTGAGCTGTATCCACGCCGGACCGCCGCCAACCGAGTTTGGTCTTTTCAACACCCACAGGTCGTTAACACACGGGCCGGGAAAGCCGGTTCCGCCGCCAAATACGATCATCCGGTTCGAACTGGAGTTGTAGACCGCGGTGTGTCCGAAACGCACGCTAGGGGGCTTGCCTGTCGTTGAAACCTTTGTCCATTGAAGGTTCTGAAAGGTTGGGGTGGAGGTGGGAATTACGTTCTTTACCGACCAGGTCTCGTTGAAGTCGATGTTGGTGGGCGCGTGCTGACCCGCGAACACGACCATCTGGTTGGTCGAGGAATCGTAAATAGCGGAGGCTTGGCTGCGCGTTCCCGGGCCGTACTTATTCCATTTTTGCGCGGACACGGGCAAAACCAGCCACGTACCCAGGAAAAACGAAACCAACGCTATGGCGCGCCAAGAACTAAGACGGCTCATGTTAACCGCTCCGAGTCGCAAAACACGAGATCGCTCCGGGTGTTCGAGAGTAGGTGTTGCCTAAGGG
Source organism: Acidobacteriota bacterium (assembly GCA_003225555.1). Lineage (GTDB taxonomy): Bacteria > Acidobacteriota > Terriglobia > Terriglobales > Acidobacteriaceae > Sulfotelmatobacter. Next base: position 36,123 of record QIAM01000054.1, read on the forward strand.
GGAGATAAGACGGCAGCATCCCAGCACTGCGTGCAGGCAGACTATGTCGGGGCCGCTAATCCGTCAAGATGATGAAATTTGCACACTGTCCCGACGACGCGGCGGAGATTCGGTCACAGCGCAATGTGCTAAATCCTTCATCTTGACAGCGTATCTTCCGCAGAGGACACTCCACTCTTTATGTCTTCGCGGACGTGTGGTCGAGTGGTCTTCTACAGGTTCGCCTGCCTAGAAGCCTTCGTGCGCGGTGTCGTCTTTTTTGGAATATTTCTGGGGATCGGCTACGCGCAAAGCCCAATCGTCACGCTTTCGCCCACCAGCCTGACGTTTCCCAGCCAGTTGGTCGGCACGACCAGTTCACCGCAGAATCTGACCCTGACCAATACCGGGACCGCCAGCCTGAGCATTACGAAAATCAGCCTAACCGGCGCCAATGGCAAAGACTATGCTCAGACAAACAATTGTGGAAAGACACTGGCGGCGGGCGCGAGTTGCACCATCACCGTTACCTTCACTCCCACGGCGAAAGGAACAAGAACTGCTAACGTCAGCGTCACTGACAACGCAACCGGCAGTCCGCAGACCGTCAGCCTGACCGGAACTGGATTAGCACCTTTCGTGAAGCTCACTCCCACCAGTCTGACTTTCAGCGGCCAGCAGGTTGGCACCACCAGCGCCTCGCAGAAAGTGACGCTCAAGAATACCGGTACCGCAACGTTGACCATCAACAGCATCGCGGCGAGCGGCGATTTTGCACAAACCAGCACCTGCGGCAGCAGCGTGGCAATTAATGCCAGCTGCACCATCACTGTGACCTTCACGCCGACGGCTGAGGGTACGCGGACAGGATCGGTCAGCATTTCAGACAATGCCAGCGGAAGCCCGCAGGCGGTGACTCTGACCGGGACGGGATTAGCTCCTCTCGTGAGCCTCTCTCCCACTACGTTGACCTTCAGTAGTCAGACTGTGGGCACAACGAGCTCCCCGCAAAACGTAACCCTGACCAATACTGGAAATTCGTCGCTGAGCATCACTTCGATCACGATCTCTGGCGACTTTGCTCAAACCAATACCTGTGGAAGCACGGTCGCCGCAGGCGCGAACTGCAGCATTAGCGTCACCTTCACCCCGACGACCACGGGCACGCGCACTGGAGTGGTCACGATTACTGATAACGCTACGGGAAGCCCGCACTCGGTGAGCCTGAGCGGAACGGGTACAATCGGCACAGCACCAGCGGTGAGCTTGTCCACGACGAGCTTAACGTTCGGCAATCAGGTTGTGGGCACGACCAGTTCGCCGCAGTCGGTAACGCTAACAAATACCGGCAATGCGACTCTGAGCATCACCTCAATTGCGGCCAGCGGAGACTACGCCCAAACCAACACCTGCGGCAGCAGCTTAGCGGCCGGAGCGAACTGCAGCGTTAGCGTAACCTTCACGCCCACGACCACGGGCACGCGGTCCGGAACGATCACGTTCACCGACAATGCCAGCGACAGTCCAGAAACGGTGAGCTTGACTGGTACCGGGATGAACGCGGTGGCGTCCCCGACTCTGACGGTGTTGGGTCCGGGGCCGCGAATCCGGCACTCGGCGGCGCTCGATTCCTCCACCAACACGATGATCACTTTTGGGGGGCAGAACACCAGCATCAACAACTTCAACGATGTCTGGCAGTCGGTCTTCTTCGAGGACACGACGGTACACTGGCTGCCGGTCAACCCGTCTGGGACGCCTCCGGCGGCGAGATACGGTCATACCGGCGTTTACGACCCGACCAACAGCCGCCTGATGATCTTCGGCGGGGCGTCCGGCGTGAGCACGCCAGCACCCTGCCAGAACGACATGTGGGTTCTGCAGAATGCCAATGGAGTTGGAGGGCCACCGAGTTGGGTGCAGTTAACCGGTTCAGGTGGACCGCCCGTTGCGCGCTATGGACACGCATCCGTTTACGATCCCAACACCAATACCATGATCGTTTTTGGCGGAAGCGATTGCGCTTCCGGTCTGTTCAATGATGTCTGGGTGTTGAGCAACGCAAACGGACTTGGTGGAACACCAGCCTGGACACAGCTTTCGCCTAGCGGCAGCGCACCGTCAGGACGCGAGGCAAGCAGTGCGATCTATGATCCGACCACGAATGTGATGGTTGTTTATGGCGGGGATCAGGGGGCGTCCACTCCGTTGGGCGATGTCTTGGTGTTGTCCCATGCGAATGGAACCGGGGGAACGCCAAGCTGGACGCAAATGTTTCCAACCGGCACGGCGCCGTCGGCCCGAACTGGTCACACTGCGGTTTACGATTCCGCGAACAACCGGATGATGGCCTTTGGCGGTGTAAATTCTGCCGGCACGGTGCTGGCAGACACTTGGGTTCTCACGGGTGCGAATGGCCAAGCCGGAACTCCCGCTTGGAGTTTGCTGACCGTCACGAATGGCACCGCCAAGGCTTACCACAGTGCGATCTACAATCCGGCAAACAATGAGATGACGGTCTTTGGGGGCGCAATCGCAATCGTGCCGTCCGATGATCACATCTTTACTCTGTTTAAGGCGAATGGCTTGCCATGAGTACAAATAGGGAACTGCCTGCAATCGGCCAACGTGCTTGGCAAGGCGACGGCTCGATCCGCAAAGCCGTCCTCGCGCTGTGTGTATCCATCACGCTTGCGCCGTTGGCCATGGGACAGTCCGCATGGAGACACAAGAACATCCACGCGCGCTACGGACACTCCGCCGTGTTTGACCCGGTCAGCAATCGCATGATCATTCTCGCCGGACAGCATGCCAAGAATTTCCCCGACGACTTTGATCTGTGGTTCTCCGTCTATACTCCTGGCTCTGCTGAATTGCAGATGATTCCGGCCACGCTCGCTACCGGACATCCTTCGGCGAGGTTCGGACACACCGCCGTGTTTGATAGCACCAACAATCGCATGGTTATTTTCGGCGGAGGCACGGGCACCAGCACTCCCGGGCCCTGCTTGAATGACGTATGGCTACTGCAGAATGCGAACGGAGTGTCTGCTACACCGGCGTGGACTCAACAGCGGCCTGGGGGCACAGTGCCCAGTGCGCGGTTCGCCCCTACCGCCGTCTACGATGCCACGACCAACACCATGATCCTCTTCGGTGGATACGATTGCAGCGCGAACTACTTGAATGATGTCTGGATCTTGAATAACGCCAACGGTCTCGGTGGAACACCGACCTGGACCCAGCTTTCCGTCGGGGGAACGGTGCCATCGGGCCGTGAGGCCGCCACCGCCGTGTACGACCCGACCAACAACGTGATGACTATCTACGGCGGAGATGTGGGGACCGCAGTGGACGGAGATGTTTGGGTACTGTCCCATGCCAACGGAATGGGTGGAACTCCGACCTGGACCCAGCTTGCGCCCACGGGTCCAGCACCGGCGGCTCGCTCCGGACACAGCGCGATTTACGACGCGGCTAACAATCGCATGACGGTCTACGGTGGGCAAACGTCTAACAGCGTATCCAACCTGCTGAATGATTTCTGGGTGCTCACTAATGCGAATGGCATCGGCGGGGCTCCTGCATGGATACAGCTCATGCCTCAGATGCCCGGCACATTTCGCAGCTTTCATACTGCCGTGTACGACGCGGCGGTGAACACGATGCTGATTTTTGGAGGAAAGACCTCCATATCGCTTCTTCCCGCGGATGACCACGTAACGGTAGTGACGCAAGCGAACGGCTTGCAGCCGTAGACTCGCGTCCAACTGTAATTGGGATAACGACGCATCGAAACGCAGGAGAATTTCCATGAGCGGTCTGCATCAAAGTTGGCTCTCGAATTTCAAGAACACTCGCTAGTCTGCAAGACATTCCCGTCCCTCCGCGCTGGTCGCGAAAGGACGGGATATCTCAGTTCATTGTTCATTCACTCCTATTTAATCATGCTCGCAGCGATCACAAATCGGGGTTGAGCGCGCGCGATGATCCGAGTGCGCACCCGCAACCGGCGTATCGCCCGCGGAGGTGAACACTGCCGCACCGTCGACCAATCCCGTGGTCGGTGCTTGCATGGTGACGTTGAAGGTTGTCCCGGAGGGTGCAGTCGCAACAGCCAGGACTGGAAATGCTTGGCCGTTCACGAATGCCAGAGACTCATAATCTCCCGGCATGAATCCTTGATTGGTGTTCGGGAACCAGGATAACGACATTGCGCCAGCCACCGTGGTGGGAGCTGTCCAACTCACACCGCCGTTCGGAGAAGAGACGTAGCCTTCTTCGAGTTGGCAAGTGGACTTTGTGCAGCCCGCGTCCGGGTAGAAGTAGTACGTCAGCCCGAGGTGAGCGCTTGTTCCCGAAGTTCCGGATTCGATCGCCAGGCCGGGGAGGAAGTGATCAATGTTGCTGGTCACGGAGTCAATCGGAACGCGTGTCACCGCTGACCAATGGATTCCGTCTGTCGTCGTAGTCATCACCAGGTCGTTGGCTGTGCAGTTGCTGCGGAAACGGCAATCCTGCCAAACCGTGTACACGCGGCCCGCGGCATCCATGGCCGAGGTTGGAAGAGCCAGATCGCGCAGACCTCCATTGGCATGATGGAGCGTGATGCTCGCCACCGTAACCGGAGGCTTCCAATGCGCCCCTCCATCGGTCGAAGTAAATGCCTGGATGGAAACGTCGAAAGCATCCGCGCCGGGGACGATGACTGTGCCGTTCGGTTGTGCCAATGGCTGAGCACCGAAAATTGCCGGGTTCGTTGCCGGTTCGATCGCAGGTCCCCAGGTTTGGCCGCCGTCGGTGGAAACGCTCAGATAGACGAGATCGCCCTGGCTGTTGTCGTCCCATTCGGCATAGCAATGTCCGAAGAACGGGCTTCCGGAGTTGTTGTCGCAGCTGATCCAGGTTTTGTCGGGCCGGTTGAAGATCCGACTGACGGTCACGGGATTTCCCCAGTTGATCCCGTCGGTGGAACGGCTGACCAGCATCGCAGTGGTGGCCGCGCCGCGGTTGAATAACGGCAGCGAGGCGACAAGCCACACGCCATGCGCCACATCAAAGATGACGGCGGGATCGGTGGCGCGATCATAGATGCCTCCTCCGCTGTTCTTGGTGAGTCCCGGCAAGGGACCATGCTGCCAGGTCACTCCGCCATCCAGCGACGTGGCCCAGCCGTTATCACTCGCGCCGCCACCGTTGAAGAATCGTCCCTGTTGGAAGATGGATACAATGGTGTTACCGTTCGCCCATGTCGCTGCTTCCACTTCAGTGGCATGTTGCGCGATGGAATTGGTAAACGGATCGCTGCTGATCTGGGTTCGTGGCACTTGGGCCTGCGTTGTCATTGACAGGGCCAGCACAAGCATCAGGCAGAGGTAGAGTAACTTCGTTTGACGAAGCGTAACGGCTATTTGCTTGAACAATTGTGGCCTCCAGAAGGCGCGGAAAGTTTACGCGTACGGGGATTCTGGCTCGAATACAACGGCGACGATAGTAGATGGATTTGGCAGCGTGTCAATAAGGTCGAAAGACTCCAGCATTTCCTCCTCGGACATCGGCCGTCGTTAAATATGGTCACGACGTAACTATGAGCTCGCCGTGACGTAACCGCCCGCTCAAACACATTGTGCCCCAAATTTGGTAGAAAATACAAAATATGCAGAAAACTTGGTCCTTAATCCTGACATTGGCCTTGTTCCCGCCGTTCGGTGGTCTCGGCGCAATCGCCCAAACGGCGAATACAAATCCGCAATCACGCCGCCCAACGGATGACGCTCGCGATCCCGTCCGGGAACGCGTGGAGTTTCTCAGTCGTGAGCTGAGTCTCTCTTCGGAGCAGAAAAAGAAGCTGCAGGAAATTCTGGAACGCTCGATGCGAGAAGTGGAGGCGATGAAGAATGACAAGTCGCTTACCGAAGATCAGAAGATCGACCGGGAGAAACAGATCAACAAGAGGCGGCGCTCACAGATTGACGCCATCCTGACTCCGGAACAGCGGCAAGAACTTATTCAACTGATTCAGACGTCTCAAGGGCGACCGGTTCCCGGACAGAACAACGGGCAAGATCATAAGAAGATGAACGCGCCCCAATCCGATCGCTCGCCCGGTATTGGCAATGCAAATCCACGTGCGTCTTCGTCTGCGTTTCCCGCCGTCACTCCGTTAATTGATTTCGCCCCCGGCCAGAAATATCTTGGACAGTTTGATGGATTGCTCTATGACGGCAGCAACGTTCCGCCTGCGGCTCACGACGCAAAGGGAAGGGAACTCGCAGCGCAGGTGCAACCGGTCGACAAGGATGGGAGTCCCAGCCCAAACGGAAAGATCGTGTTCTTATCCATTGGCTTCTCGAACCCCAACCTGAAATGGTGCGGACCAGCATTGCACCAACCCCAAGACTGTATCGAGCAGAGCTTCACGAAGCAGGCCTTGGCATCGTCGCAGACAAAAAAGTCAAGTGTGCTGATTTTGAATGGCGCGATCGGAGGCCAGCCGACCAAAGCCTGGAGAGATCCCAACGGCCGCGACTTCGCAACTGTTCTCGAGAGAGTTTTGACTCCCGCTGGAGTCACCGAGAAACAAGTGCAAGCGATCTGGATGGAAATCGTCGAGCCCAACCCCTCAGCGTCACTGCCGGCAAAAGATGCCGACGCGTATACATTGGAAGGCTATACCGGCGACACATGCCGTGCTCTGAAAGCGCGCTACCCCAATCTCAAACAACTGTTCATCAGTCCACGCTCTTATGGAGGCTACGCTCTGACGAACGGGAGTCCCGAACCCTTCGCGTATGAAACGGGGTTCTCGGTGAAATGGCTGATTCAGGCGCAAATCAATCAAGTGGCCACCGGGCACGTAGACGAGCGCGCGGGCGATTTGAACTACAAAACTGGCGTGGCGCCCTGGATCACATGGGGACCATACTTTTGGGCAAACGGAACCACGCCGCGTTCGGATGGATTGTCTTACGTTCGCGCCGACTATACAGAGCGCGACGGGCTGCACCCATCTCCCGAAGGGATAAAGAAGATCGCCGCCTTCATGTTGAACTGGTTCTTGAAGTCGCCTTATACCCCGTGGTTCAGGTCGTCAGCCGCCAACTCGTAGTGGATCGGGAAATTCACACAAACGTTCTCCCTCACGCGCTAAGGCAGCGGAGCCGTTTCCAGCAGGATCGGCTTGGCGCCGATAGCGATCCTCGTTGCGCCGCCGAGGTTCGTCACCCTGCCAGTGACGTCTCGAAACTGGGTGTAGATTACGCCGCCAGGAATCGCGAAGTTCGAGGTCGTGCACTTTCCTGCTAGGCAGTCCTGCGACGCGTCCCAGACTGCGAGAGCCTGGTATCCGCTGGGACTCAAGCGGGTGAAGCTGCACGTCCAGATGGGACCTACGGCTGTGCATGCATTGGTCAGAGTGGCTCCAGCGATCCACCTCGAGACTTCTCCATAGGCCGTGCCGGCTTCCGAAATCGGGCCCGATGGTGAGGTCCAGAGAGCGGCGGGATTCGGACTATCCCAGCTACCGAGTACACGCGCTCGACACCCAAGGATCGCTGAAGCAGGAAATATCTCGCGAGAAATGCGGCCTGACGGTCTGGATCCAGGAACCCCTCGTCGTCGGCTTTGCTCCAACCTCCTTCGGTGTTGAACCACGGCTTGCCTTGTTCGCTCGCAAAACTCGCCAGGGTGCTATTCAGATTATCCACGACTGTGTTCACGTCCTCGGGGATAGGGCAGCGGCCAGAATTGGATGTGCCCACGTAGGCGTGAACCCAAGAATGTCGGCAAAAGCTCCGCCGTCAGCTCCGCCCACATTCGTTCGAAAATAAGTCGCCAGGTTGTCCGCAACCGAAGTGAGATTCGAATGCGCGCCCACCGGCGACGGAGTGACGATACGCGCGTTCGGATCGATTGCCGTTCCGCTTGGGAAGACACTGCCATTTGCGTTGCACGAGAATCCTGACGGGGGGCCCGCCACTACGCAGCGCGCGTCCTGCTCCATCCGCACTAGCTGGGCAGGAGTTCCCTGCCAGAAGAGTGGAACATTCCACTCGTTCCAGATTTCGTAATACTTGATCTGGCCCTTGTAACGAGAGGCGACTGCGGTGACCCAGGTAATCCAATCTTTGTCGGTGCCGCTTCCGTCAGCGTTCAGGTCGATTGGTGGCCAGCATTGTCCGTTGCCGCTGATGCTCGCGCAAGCGCAGCTGCTGTCGTTGGGGGAAGATGACGCCCAGGTAGGCGTCCGGGCCAGGTTGTAGAGCACATCGACATTGTGCGCCTGGGCGTCGGCGACAAAACTGTCGAGATTGGACCAGTCGTACTGGCCGAATGCGGTGTTGATCTCCGCCCAACCGGTGTGCGTATCCCACAAGCGAAGGCCCCCGAACGACACGGTTGGCCAAGGCAGATCGGTGCTGCCGAAGTGCACCCCCATGAAGGTGAGCGCGGCTTGGCTTCCGCCCCCTTTTCTCGTAGAGGCAGCCGCTGTAGTGGGAGGCGGCTGGGTGCAGGGATGGCTACCGCCGCCTCCTCCACCGCCGCCACCCGAACTGAAGCGACCCGTGCTGGCGCCGCCACAAGCGACCAGGCCAGCGAGCGCGACTTGGCAGAAGAAGTGAAAAAAACCTGTTAAAGAGTAGGGTGAAGTGCGAGTGGGAGCCCGGATTCCACATCTGTGAGTTTTTGCCTCTGCTTCTGTCTATCTGAAGATAACCCTCAATATTGCATTTAGTTGCGCTATTTTGCGATCGGCCGGAAGGACCGCATCAAGAGGCAGGGGTATGAAAACGTTCTTCTCTCAACCATCGACCCCATGCAAATTCCTTCATCTTGACAGCAGGGGAGGAGCCAGCGAAACTGAGGTCTCACGTTGGCGTTTTTCCTCTCCCCCGAGCCCACGGAGCATTTCTCCCGACATGTACAGCCGCCCAGGTTAGAAGTTGCTAGCCCGTGCTGTGCTAGCGAGAGAGCTGTTCGGCCCCTGGTGTCCCAAGACAACAATCAGCTTTATCAGAGGAGAGATTCGTGAACATCTGCCAGCAGCATACAACAGCAGTTTCGGATGGAAAAGTCGCCGTACGCCGCCTTGCGAATTGGCTAACTTTCATCCTGGCCGCCATGATTGTCTGGTCGCTGGGCGCTTCCGTGGCGCTGGCTCAGAATCCTCTGCCGCACATTAACGCGCCGTTAGTGCCTGGCCAAAAAGCGCCAGGCGCCGCGACTTTCACGTTAACCGTGAACGGATCTGGTTTGGTTTCTGGCGCAGTCGTGAACTGGAACGGCAATGCCAGAACCACCACGTTTGTGAACAGCTCGCAGGTGACTGCTTCCATTACGGCGGCTGATGTTGCCGCCGCCGGCACGGCGTCAGTAACCGTTTCCAATCCTGCACCCGGAGGCGGAGTCTCGAACGTTGCGAACTTTCAAGTGGTGAAGAACGGTTACACGGTGGCCTACGGCAAGCTGGACTACGTCACCAATACTTCGCCGCAGGATGTTGCTACTGGAGATTTCAATGGGGATGGCAAACTTGATCTTGCAGTTCCCACCGGCAGTAACTCGGTGTCCGTACTCTTGGGCAATGGCGATGGAACTTTTGGGACGCATGTGGAGTATGCGGTTCCGGGACATCCGATCGTGGTCGCGACCGGCGATTTTAATGGCGATGGAAAAACTGACCTGGCTACCGTGGATGAATTTCAAAGCCAGATTTCGGTGCTGCTAGGCAACGGAGACGGCACGTTCCAGGCTCACCAGGAGTTTGCGACGGGCAACCACCCGGTGGCGCTGGCGACCGCGGATGTGAACGGGGACGGCAAGCTCGACATTATCGCCGTCGACATCGCCGATAATAGAGTCGCCGTTCTGCTCGGCAAGGGCGATGGTACCTTTAATGGTCATGTGGACTATGCTACCGGGCGAGGACCATCGGGAATTGCTATTGGGGATTTCAATGGAGACAACAAACTAGACCTGGTCGTTGCCAACAACACGGACGATACCGTTTCCATCCTGCTGGGAAACGGCGATGGCACCTTCCAGGGACCGATAGCTTTTGCCACAGCACACTTACCGAACAGCGTGGTGGTCGGCGATTTCAATGCTGACCGCAAGTTGGATCTCGCTGTGGGTACGTCAAATAAGTCAGTTTCCGTCCTTCTGGGCAATGGAGACGGCACCTTCCAGAACCACCTGGACTATGGAATCGGAGCAAATTCGGTGATTGTAGCCGCCGCGGACTTGAATTCCGACGGCAGGGTGGATCTGATCGCGGCCAACTTCAACGACAATACAGTTTCAACGCTGGTCGGCAACGCAGATGGCACCTTCAAGTCGCAGTCCGTATTTCCCACCGGTGGCGGCCCGGCCGGCCTTGCAGTAGGAGATTTTAATAATAATGGCAGGCTTGATATTGCAGTGGCCGTCACCAACGACAACAAGGTTTCGGTGCTCACTGACAGCCTGATTAGCCTTTCCCCCAACATGCTCTCTTTCGGGACGCAGACGTCAGGCATCCCCAGCGCAGCCAAGACCGTGACCTTGAAGAACAATGGAACCACGTCCTACACCGTGCCCTTGCCACCTAGCTTTGTGGGTTCATCTCCGTCCGATTTCACGCAGACCAATACCTGCGGCGGCAGCATCGCCGCAGGCGCCACGTGCACATTCTCGATTGTGTTCAACCCGACCGCGTCGGAAAAGGCCAACGCCCAAATGCTGCTTACCGCCTCGAATGGCAGCGTGCAGGGGGTTCAAATGACGGGTTCGGGCAACATCCCGATCATGTTGACGCCGCGCAACGTGACCTTCCCCACCACGCTCATCGGCACCACGAGCGCGGGGAAGACAAACACGTTCACCAATAAGAGCGGGGTGAACATCTTCTTCACGAACAATGGCGGTACCGGTATCGACTTGGAAGGAGTCAATCAGAACGATTTCAGCTTTACGACCACTTGTCCGAATAACAATGGGGTTGCCCTGGCGCCAGGAGCTAGTTGCACCTCAACTGTCTTTTTCAAGCCAACCATTACACCCGGTCAAAACGAAACCGTGACCATGGTCTACTATGGCAACTTCACTCTGGTTAAGCAGGGCCTTCTGCTTAACGGAGTGGGAACCGCGGTCGCGGTCACGCCTACGTCGTTGACCTTCCCGACCACAAAAGCCGGGACGACGAGTTCTCCGATGACGGTCACCTTTCAGAACGCGGGATCTACTGCGCTCACCATCAGCAGCGTCAGTTGGAGCGGGCAGAACGACTTCGACGAAACCAACACCTGCCAACCCAGCGTCCCAGCAAACTCGAGTTGCACGTTCAGTATCACATTCAGGCCAGGTTCCGTTGGCACTTTCACGGCGACCCTGAGCATTGGGGATTCCGATATCACCGGACCGCAAAAGATAACGGTCACAGGTACCGGCAACTAACCCGAAGCTGAAGGCGAATGAAACTTGGGGCGGATTTCTGAGAACAAGCGTTCTCCGAGATCCGCCCCTTCTTTTTCACCAAGAGCGGGCGCGCTTTTTCTTTCAGACGTTTAGGGCAACGGCCCCGTTTCCAGAAGAATCGGCTTAGCCCCGACCTGAACCAAGTCTCCGATGAGACTTGTCACGTTGCCCGCGACATCACGATACTCGGTGTAATTCGTGCCACCGGGAATCGTGAAGCTGGAGGTTGGACAACTGGTCGAAGTGCAGTCTTTCCCAGCATCCCACACAGCCAGGGCCAGATAGCCATTGGCGCGCTTGAACCCGCAGGTCCACACCGTTCCAACCGCGGTGCACGGAGCACTCACAGTTGCGCCCACGCTCCACTTGTTGACTTCGTCGTAGGCGGTGGCTGCTTTAGTCGTAGTCCGGGTTGTGTCGTTGTAGAGACTAGCCAGCTTCTTGCTGTCCCAGGCATACCAATAAACGCGGCTGATGTTGGCCGATTGCTGTAGCAACAAGTAACGCGGCAAGAACGCCGCTTGCCGGTCTTCGTCAGTGAAGCCCTCATCATCGGCTTTGCTCCAACCTCCCTCGGTGTTGAACAAAGGCTTGCCGGCCGTGATCGCGGGAAAAGACGCCAGCGTGCCATTCATGTCGGCAATCACGGTGTTGACATCTTCCGCGGTTGGGCACGCAACGGGAGCGCCGCTGGTGCCGGTGCCCGTACCGACATAACCGTGGAAGCCGATGACGTCGGAAAAAGATCCTCCCGCGTGTCCGTTCACCTGGGTCTGAAAGTACGACGTCAAACTGTCTGCAACCGCGGTAAGGCGTGGGTGCGCCCCGACCGGCGATGGGCTGACAATCTTCGCGGAGGCGTCGAGTTTCGTCCCACTGGGGAAAATACTGTTTGCATTGCACTGCAGACCGGCCGGAGGACCCTCCACGACGCAACGCGCATCCTGCTCCATGCGCACCAGTTGCTCCGTCGTACCAACCCAGAATACGGAAGCGTTCCACTCATTCCAAATCTCGTAATACGAGATGCCGGTGCTCCCGGCAGCCTTGGTGGCCTGGCTGTGCAGCGCCACCGCTGTGACCCAGGAGATCCAGATCGCGTCCGTGCCAGTGCCATCCGATTTCAAGTCAACGGGAGGATGACACTGCCCTGGCCCGTTGCGGCTGCTGTCAATGCAACTGCTGTCGGTTGGACCCGACGAAGCCCAAGTCGGTGTGCGGGCGAGGTTGTAGAGCACGTCCGCGCCGTGGGTGTGTGCATCGGAGAGCCATGTGTCCATGAGGGTCCAGTCGTATGTTCCACTGGACGACTCGACTTGTGGCCAGGCAACGCCGGCATCCCACAAGCGCTGGCTGCCAAAAGAAAGAGAGGGCCAGGGCGCATTGGTGCTGTTGAGGTGCATGCCGAAGTAAAGATCACTTACCTGCGTATTCAGCCCCGCGCCGCTGGTGGTGCCACCTGCGTTCGGTGTGGTGAACGTGCATGGAGGAGCATTGTGACCCCCACCGCCGCCGCCCCCACCGCCGCCGCCTCCTCCGCCGATTGGAGATGTGCCTCCGCCGCACCCTAAAGCTCCCAGCAAACTTGAAACCGCCAGAATCAACAACAGCAACATAAGCAAGCCGACGTGAGTCCGGGGGGAATCGTTCGTCCTCATCGTTTCCGAGGCTCCTTCCTCGTGGTTGTTGCGTGGTCTTTGGCTCAAAACCCGAGTGTAAGCACTAAGTTGCGGCGCTGCGGCGCTAAAGGACGTAAGCCTTCCGGACAGTCCGGTCGCGGGCAAAAGTACAACCCGGCTGGCCGCGCCACAGGGTTCAATGAAACTGTGAAAAGGGCTTTCTCTGGGGATTTCGCGAGGCGAATATCTCGGGAGAAGAAGAGTGACAGATTGTTCTGGGAGCTCTCAGGTTGAGGCTAGCACGATTGAGACTCCAAAGCTGTGACCTAAGTAGCGGCTAAGTGAAGTAAGTTCCGAAATGGAAAAGAAGGTTCCAGCCGCGGAATTCTAGGGACGGTAGATCCAGGTTTTCGCTGTGCTCACGCTGTGCGAGTCATATCCCCCGAAGATTCGGACGGTTCCATCCATCAATTGAACGCTTGCGGGATAGTACCGGGCTGCATCCAGAGTGCCGTCTGCGGGTCGAAAGGAACCGGATTTCGGGTCGTAGACTTCGGCAGAAGGCGCGCCGCCTACAACAAGAACTCTGCCATCGAGAAGGGTTGCTGAGTCGGGAAGCTTGGATCTCGGCCCGGCTAACCTTCCGGCCTCGGTGAAGGATCCACTTCGCGGATCGTAAATTTCGACAGAGGCGAGCGGATCATCGTGGTCCGGTTTGCGAGACCCGCCGGCGATCAGCACCCTGCCATCGGCGAGCAACGCTGTAGTGTGCTGGCATCGTGCGTCGTGGAGGTTTGCGGCGCGGGTAAATCGGTTGGTTTTTGGATCGTAGATTTCGGTGCTGCCCAGAGCGGAGTTGCGGCCTCGATCTCCACCTGCAATCAACACGCGGCCATCGGAGAGAAGCGTGGCCGTGTGATTTGCGCGAGGAGTCGTCATCTTTCCTGCGAGACTCCACTTGCCGGTCAACAGGTCGTAGAGCTCGGCGGAATCGAGGGGCTGATTTCCGTCTTCGCCTCCGGTCACAAGCACTCGACCGTCGCGTAGTACCGTCGCTGTGGGGCGCACTCGACGCGCGTGCATGAGACCCCTGGGAGTAAACTCTTCCGTTTCGGGATCGTATTCGTCGGAACTCGATAGTGGAACTGCGCCGCGTGTGCGTCCACCCGCGAAGAGTATTTTGCCGTCTCCCAAAGCAGCAGCAACGTGTGCTTCGCGAGGGACCGACATTTTCCCGGCCGCGGAGAAAGTCTCTGTGGTTGGATCGTATATCTCAATGCTATTCAGGAAGAGACCTTTTTCCTGCCGCCCTCCAGCGATCAGCACTCTAAAGTCGGGCAGCACAGTCGCCGTATGGCCGCCTCGTGCTGTCCCCATCTCCCGGGCAGCGACCAGCCGACCCACGGGGGGAAGGGGCCGCGCAGAAGTCCCATTCTGTGATGGCGCAGAGCCCGCGATAAGAATGAAGACAAAAAGCGACGCTGCGCCCCGCGCCTGGCTCAGTTTTCTGATCCATTGCAGGAATCCGCTGGATCCACTCGGGGACAACGAGTAGTTCTCGGAATGTCGCGCTCGGTGTGTCAAACGATGAGTGTATGGGAATCCGCAAGACCTCTTCAATACACATTGGTGATACATGTAGAACTGTCTCTAGCCGCGAAGGCACAGAGCCCCCGATCTGTGACGATGGGGATTACGCGCGATGGCAGTAAAGAGGCCAGCCGTAACCGGCTGGCCTCGAGTAATCTCTGCGTGGCCCTTCTATTTGACGGTCAGTTGAGTGGTCACCGTGCGGGTCATGCTGCCGCTGTTCGCCAGCACGGTGATCGAGTACGTTCCTGATGCTGTGGTCGATGCCACCGTGACCGTCAACACGGACGTTCCAGAGGTGCTGATGGAACTCGGACTGAGGGTCGACGACAGTCCCTTCACTTCTGACACTCCGTCCACTATCAAAGTGGCGGTGGCCGTGAAGTTCAGCGGAGTTACCGTCAAGTTGAAAGTGGCGCTTTTACCCTTACTCACTGACTGGGAAGCCTTGTCGATGGTCAGCCAGAAATCGGTTCCAACGGGAGTCAGGTTGCACGCCGACGCGACGCCACTCTGCGGCTTGCTAAAGGTCGAAGTCGCATCCGTCAGGGTTGAAAGTGTCCAGGCGATAAAGTCTTCCTTGGTCCCGGCTTTTGGTTCAGGAACCACGAACGGCGTTGTAGAGTTCGAAGCGTTCCACCAGGTATTGCTGGAAGACACTAACGTGGTCTGGAAAGTTGTCCAATCCAGAGCGTCCAGGTAACTGTCTTTGAAAACCAGCTGGTCGCTGCCGATGCCGCGGATAACGTTCGATTTATTGGTAAAGTTCTGGGTCACCAGGTTTTTGCTCTTGCCTGTTTCCCAGTTTGTGACGCTGATCCCGCCCTTCTGTCCGATGACCATGATCTGGCTGGGATAGTTGTTGGTCAGGACGCTGTTGGTGAGAGAGACGCCCTCGGAGTTGCGAAGCACGAGGCCGCCGACGCCCATGCCTGAATTCTGGTTGCAGAAATAGCCCTTGTCAAAGGTGACGGGTCCCTCATTTTTTTCCACGAAGACGCCGCTCATCAAGTTGCCGGTGGCAATGATTCCGCTGGTGGTGATGTTCTTGTTGTCCGTATCCCAGTGAATGCCGTAGGTTTGATTGAAACTGGTGGTAAGGCCGTCGATGGTATCGTTATGCACCTCCCAGCCATGCAGACCGGCGCCGTTGCAGGCGTAGTATCCAGCCTGAGCGCCTCGCCAGTTGTTGTAGGAGGTTGTATCCGATTGCCAGAGCCCGTATTTGGTCGTCGCTTCCTGGAACCCGCTATCGCCGTTGTGCTGGGATACGCTGTTCTGGACCGTGAAGTACGTCGTCGGAGTCGTGATGCTGAGCCCCTGACTGTTGTTCCACTGGAAGGTATCCTTATCAAACAGGATATTGGTGGAGTCGCCATCAACCAGTACAGCGGCGGATGCGCGGCAGGTGTTCGCGTATTGGAAGGTCAGCCCACGAACCACGATGTGTGATTTGTGATGAATGGTCAAGAGCGTGGGTGACTCCGCGACTTCCACGGTGGCGGTGCTCATGTTTGTTCCCGACGCCGGCCACACATAGATCTGAGCCCCTTGTTCGTCCACGTAGAAAGTTCCTTGCTGCATCTGCGCAAACGACAACACCTGAGTCAAGACGGTGCCATTCACCGCGACTAGTTCCTTCCGCATCATAATGTCCTGCTGATAGGGACAGGACGTCAGTTGTGGGCATACTCCCCAATCGTGCAGCCAGCTATTCGTATAAATGCTTGGATTCGGCCCATAGGCCACCCAAGCCTTGTACTTGGTGCCGCCGCTCACAATCGCGGTGCCGGTGGTGGCGGCTTCGAAAGTGATTGGAAGACTGGTGTCTTTCTTATTGTGGGTGAGCGCCAGGCTCTCGCGATAGGTTCCGGGATTTATGGTGATCTTGGTTCCTATGCTGGCCCAGTTGTTGCTCTGTGCAATGCCTGCGGCCGCGCCAATAGTCTTCAGCGGCTTCGTTTTCGTGCCTGGATTCGAGTCCGATCCCGTCACGGCATCGACGTAGAGGTTTGCCGTTTCCAGGCTTTCATTGACGGTAGCCTGACCCCACGAGGCGAGCAGAAACAGAAAAGGGAACAGGAGAGTAATAAGAATATTTCGTTGCTGCAACTTGGCCTGCCGGGAAAACTTACGGTTTCCGGCGCGAGGAAGGGCGGGGGATGACATCCAAATACCTCTTTTTATGAAGATTTTGGGAGGACACTCGCCTTGCGAGTCCTTACTGAAACTCTAAGGGGGTGGGGCCCTTCTGGGTAGGTCTCAAAGGGGCATGCGACGCCGCGTTGGAGGTACATGCACCCGGCTCGGGGCAGTAATTTCGCCAAGCGGCAAGGGCTGGTGTCTCGCGCCGCCTTACTTTTAGCGTGGATCTCTCTCAGGAACGGGGAGTTATCGAGGCGGACCTATTCACGCCGATTGGGCTGAAAGAGCCAGGCCCAAAAAAGGAAGCAAACCGAAGAAATCAAGCGAATTCCGGGGAATATCAGCTGAAGCGTCCATCAGGCCGGGTTTTTTTCCCGGCCTGATGGGCATGCTCACTGCACTGTTTCGGTGAAGTTGATCGAGAATGTGGAGTAAGACGCTGTGATCGTTACGATTCCGGTTTGCGGGCCAGTGGTGTAGACGGTTGTTGCCTTTCCTGCCGTAGTGGTAACCGGGTTCACGATCGAGAATGTCCCGCCCGCGCCGTTGTCGATGAAATTTACAGTCGCGCCGGAGATTCCATTTCCGTATTGATCCGTCAACAATACGATCAGGGCCTTGGCCAGCTTATTGTTGGGATGTGCTACCTGGTTGTTTCCTTGAAAAATGGTGAAGCTGGCTGGACTTCCGGGAACGGATTGCTCGGAAATGTTGACGCTGACGTTTCCACACTTTGCTGTGACGGTGATGAATTTTGCCACCGTCGGAAGCGTATAAGACGTGCGCGCTTGGCCGGTGGAGTCGGTAATGGGTGAACTGGGAGAAAAGGTGCCGGTAGGGTTCGCGTTATCGGTGAATGTAACGGTCGCACCCGGCACCACATTTCCAACCGAATCTTTGGCTTTTACCACAATTTGATTTATCAAAGTCGTTCCCACGACTCCGACCTGCTTGCCCCCCGATACGACTGATAACATGGCCACCGGTCCCACGACATCATTTTCGCTGAACGATGCTGGTGCATATCCGGCACTGGTGGCAGTGATCGTCAGAGACTGCGGCTTGTTGGGGCAAGTGTACGTTGTGGAGGCGACGCCGTTGCTGTCCGTGGTTGCTGTCGGACTGCCGAACGTGCCACCTTTGTTTCCGTCCGCGAAGGCTACCGTCACGCCGGAGATCGGGCTCCCAGTATAAGGATTTACCGCTGTAATCGTCAGTGGGGTCGACAGCATGGTTCCCGCAGCGCAAGTTTGATTATTACCCGCGGTCACAGTGATGGCTGGAAATAACCCATACGCGACCAGTTGAGTCTGCGTGCCGGCAAAGACTCTCCCGTTGGCAACAATGGGAGTGGCAAAGTGGGTGATCGTTCCCAGGCTGTCGCGTCCGCCAGCAGCCTGTCCCGAGTCATACAGCAGGAACAAACGCGAGGCGTTATAGGCGGAGAGCACCGGAACGCCAGTGACATTGCGAACCAGCCACACGATGCCATTCGTCGTCCCGTTCGCTGAGATTACGGGAAGTCCGAATGTGGTCAGCTTGCCCACGGTCTGGTCGACCGGTGCGGTGGATAGCGCGCTGTTGCCATTGCCGTCGACGCCCAGAGAATATGCCCTGAGATAATCCTGGTGAGCCAGAAAATACACGAGGTTGTTCCAATACAGCGGGCTTCCAAAAAATTCGCCAAGGAGCGCGCTCGGAATGTACTGAGGGATCTGGCTGTTGTCGGTCGGGTTGTACCCTCCTAGGAAATCCCGGTTCAGAAGGTAGATGCTGCCGTTCTTGCCGGATGTGACCATCAAATGGGGCGTGTTGCTTGCCTGATCCGGCAGAAGGATATCGCCGCCCGATCCCAGGTCCAGGTCGTTGGCCGCCAGAGTCGCTTGGTCGAAGGGTGTGAAGGAGTCTGCGACGGTAAACTGGGTCCCGCTCACCGACAACTTCAAGACGCTGTCCCCCAGGTCAGGAAAACTGGAGAATTGGAAAAGTCCATTGGCCGTCGAAAGGTAAACATTGCCGTTACTGTCAGCCGCCGGACCTACGCCTCCCTGCCATACGGAGCTGCCATAGCTGTTGTCTGGCTGAGTGGTCATCACTGCCTGCTGCAGCGTCAAGTCAGAGGCGTTGTAGGCAAACAACCAGCCGCGGGCATTCAGGTCGCAACCGTTCGAGCCAAATGCGACATACAGTGTGCCATTCGACAGCAATAAGCCAGGCCGCTGGATGTGCTGCTTGGTATCAAAGGTCAGACTTCCGGAAGATCCCGTAATTGATACCGAGGCGAGTTTATCCCCGCCAGTCGTGATATCGAGGGCATACAGGGTGTGCACGTAACTCGTTCCATTCACTTGCGTCTTCGCGGAAACGTATAGGGTGCCCGTTCCCGCATCAATTGCGGGTGTTCCAACAATTCCCACCTCGTTGAATTTGGTCACTCCACCGCAACCCTGCGCCGCGACCGGCACCGGAGTTATGCCGGCCGAGGGATTGATAAAGCTTCTCTGCCAGAATTGAGTTCCAGTATCGGCGTCAAATGCGTAAACACTGTCATGCTGGGTGGCGACGAAGACCACGTTGTGGGTGCCGCCATTAATGAAAACATTCGACATGGATAAAGGCTGGGCTGAGACATAGCCGTCAACATTGGCCGCATAAAGCTTGCCGAATTGACTTGAGGTTACATTGCTGGGGGTGAGAAGCGTCTCGCTGGGATTCAGCCCGCTGCGCGAGTTGTCCATTTTGTTCGTCAGCACATTGACTTGTGCGAAGGCATCGGGACAGCTTAGGTGGGACGAGAGAACGGCCAGGATTGCGAAAGCAACAATGCCGCGCATCCTCGAGAGAAAATCAAAATTCATGTACGACCCCTTCTGAAGCACAGTTACTTGCGCCCGAAACTTGCTTGGATAAAACATGCCCCTGGACACCGTGGCTGCCACTAAACAATCAGAAGATCTCCTCCGATACTCGAAGCACTCATCCCCGCCGCATCACTGCACCGTCTCCGTGAAGTTGACTGGCGTCAGCGACGAATGGGAAGCCGTGATGGTGACTGTTCCTGTCTGCGCTGGAGTCGTATAAATGACTGTCGCCTTTCCGGCAGCGTTTGTAATCGGCGTCGTGGTCGAGAACGTCCCGCCTGCGCCGTTATCGGTGAAGTTTACTGTCAGCCCAGAGATCCCATTCCCGTATTGATCCGTTACCGATACGATCAAGGCCTTGGGCAGCTTATTGTTGGGATGCGCTGTCTGGCTATTTCCCTGAACAATGTTGACGGCAGTCGCAGGGCCGGCAACCGCCTGTTCGGTAACCCTGACGCTCACGCTTCCATTGGATCCCGTCACCGTGATGGATTTCGCCACCGTGGGCAGCGTATAAAGGGTGCTCGCTTGTCCATTGGAGCCGGTGATTGCGGGATTGGGAGAGAATGTTCCGCCCAAGCCTCCGTCGCTGAACGCAATGGAGGCGCCCACCACCACTTTTCCCAACGAATCCTTCGCCTTCATAACGATGGGCAACGGCAACGTGGTTCCCACCGTCCCAACTTGTTTTCCACCTGAAACTACCGTGAGGGTCGCCACGAGTTGGGCCGCCGTTTCGGTAAACGTTGCGGACGTGTAGCCCGAACTTGTCGCACTGATCGTGACCGTCTTGGCAGTGCTCGGCAGGGTGTAGCTAGTGGATGCCGTGCCATTGCTTCCTGTGACGGCCACCGGCGTGCCGAAGCTGCCGCCTGCGCCGCCGTCGCTGAAGGTTACGTTCACACCTGCGACCGGATTGCCGTTACTCGATGCCAAAACTGTGAGTGCAGTGGGCAGCACGGTGCCGGTGCCCCCAGTCTGATTGTTCCCCGCGGTTGCGGTGAGAGCCAGGACGGTGGCTGTCTCCGTAAACGATGCTGACGTGTATCCCGAACTGGTCGCACTGATCGTGACGGTCTTCGCGGTCGCGGGCAGCTCATAAGTGGTCGATGCCGTACCGTTACTGTCTGTGGTCGCTACTGGGCTGCCGAAGCTGCCGCCGGCACCGCCATCGCTGAACGTCACGCTCAAGCCAGCGACAGGGCTTCCGTTACTCGATGCCAACACGGCGAGCGCGGTGGGCAAGGTGGTGCCCACGCCGCCACTTTGATTGTTCCCCGCGGTCGGCGTCAGAGACAGGACGATAGCTGTCTCAGTAAAGGATGCTGCCGGATAACCCGCACTGGTCGCACTGATGCTGACAGTCTTTGCAGTGGCCGGCAGGGTATAGGTGGTCGTTGCTATGCCATTGCTATCGGTGGTCGCGACCGGGCTGCCAAAACTGCCGCCAGCGCCGCCATCGCTAAAAGTCACGCTGATGCTAGGGACAGGATTCCCGTTACTCGTTGCCAAAACGGTGAGAGCAGAAGGCAGGACGGTACCCGTGCCTCCACTCTGATTGTTCCCACCCGTCGAAGTGAGAGCGAGGACAGCGGCAGTCTCCGTAAACGATGCTGAGGTAAAGCCAGAGCTGGTAGCACTGATGTTCACAGTCTGGGCAGTCGGGGGCAGGGTATAGGTAGTCGACGCGATGCCATTGCTGTCGGTGGTTGCCACGGGTGTGCCGAAACTGCCGCCCGCGCCGTTATCGCTGAAGGCCACGCTCACGCCGGGGCTGGGAGCGCCGCCGTTCAGATTTGAAGCCAACACGCTAAGTGCAGTGGGCAGGACGCTACCCGTGCCGCCCGTCTGATTGTTACCCGCAGTTGCAGTCAGACCCAGCTTGGGCGCCAAGTACCAGGGAATCGTGGTGTTGTCCGTCTTCAAGAAGGTGAGCAGCGGGACTGCAACCTTCATCTGTCCGAAAGCAGAGGAAGGGTGGGTTCCGTCGGCCGAGAAATCCGCGCAGTCCCAGACAAACCCGTCGTTGCGGCCGAGCATGCCGTTCGACCAGTAGTAAGGTCCCCAAGCCATCCAGGGCGCCACGACCGGGCCATTGTTCGGGTTGTAGTTCAGATTGGAGGCGCCATTGAGCTGGTCCTGGATCGCCCACTTCACTGCAAACCCTACTTCATAAGCGTAAGGCTCAGGATTATCGGGCTTGCCCACACCGTTGGAGTACCCTGCGTACACGCGGGACGAGAAATACACCAGCTTCAAATTCGGGAACAGGTTATGCATGGCCTGCATCATGCTCTCGTACTCGGATTGCAGGGTCGTGATGTCGCTGGGAAATGTTCCGGTCGCAATTCCGTCGGTGTCTTCCAGCCAGATTGCAACAACCTGGTTCGCGGTGACATGGTTCTGGGGCAGGTAATTGTTGAGGACCATGCCCCAGTAGTAGGACGACTGGCTGGCAAACAACTTCGGGGTGGCCCCTCCCTGCGCTCCGTTAACGACTACCAGATTAGGATTCTTCGTCGGATCGGCATTCGCAATCGGCAGGAAACGATTGAACTCGTTCTGCGCCGTGGACTCTCCGATTGCCAGCAGAACGTACTTCCCACTCGGGCTCGGATTACCATTGGCATCGAGCGGTTGAATGCCGTAGGCAAACGCAACTCCGTCGGCATCATGACTGGAGGGGCGCACGTTGCTTCCGTTTGGATACAGACCGGCTTGGGATCCTTGATACGTTCCGGTGCCGAGATCGGTAAGCGCGCTGATCGGAGTCGACGTGCCGGGAACATTGAATGAAATGTCGTTGCAGTTATCCCCGAGATTTGCGAAGACACCGAGCGTGAACAGGTTGCTTGCTGTGGAGCCAGTCGCGCTGTCTGTCATCTGTACCGTGAACGTGTAGTTCCCCGTAGCCACAGACGGATCGAGGGTCCCGCTGATCACTCCAGAGCTGGACAGCGAAAGCCCCATCGGCAATATCGATCCCGCACCCAACAGCCACGAATACGGTCCGGTTCCGCCGGCGGCGGCCAGGGTAGCCTGGTATGCGGCGTTTTGGGTGGCTTGCGGCAGCGTCGTCGAACTCGAAATCACCAATGAACTGGCCGCGACCCCGTTGCCACTGAGGCTCGATCCGTTATCCGGCAGCGCGTTGTATGCAATGTCGATCGCGCCAATCTCGGAAGTCACCTGACCCGGCGTGTAGAAAACCGGGATCGACAGCGTCCCTCCCAGCTTCGCAATCGTGAAAGGCAACGTGATGGGGCCGATGGTGAAACTCGGCGGCGAGAGCGTGATCCCGGTAACATTTACGGATTGGCCGCCGCTGTTCGTAACCGTAATCGTCTGGGAGGCGCTCGGCGTCCCTACAGCTTGATTCGGAAAACTCAACGAAGTCGGGGTTACCGTCGTAACTGCTGTGGTCGTGAGTCCCGTGCCGCTCAAAGGAACGTTTACCGTTGTTCCGTCCCACATGGACATTACGAAATTGCAGTTGAACGTTGCGGCCGCATCGGGCTGAAAAAAGATTGAATAGTGCGTGATGGTTCCCTTGACGGCCAATGTAATGGGCGCGACTCCGGAAGCCAGTCCGTACTGCGGGCAGGAAAAACTAACACTGGCGATGATCGCGATTCCGTTGAGCTGGTTTGTGATCGTGATCGTTTTCGAACCGCTCGCCATACCCACATAAGTGTTAGAAAATGACAAAGAACTTGGACTGGACGTGACGTCCTGCGCCGATGCTACTGTGCTCATCGCGATCAAACCAAGAAAAGTGCACAAAATAACCGGGGACAAGATTTGGCGCGTGCTTGCTTTCATGAGCTCCCTAATGGATGAAAACCCCAATGTTGATAATGACTGACGAGTTGTCGCGGACATTCGGCTGAACCCCATTTCAGCCGTAGAATTCACAGCACAGCGGTAGGAGCAGACATCCGATTTCCGGTATGCCGCTTACCCGTCCAACACAGCGAGTCCCTTGATAGATTCAACGCGGGGGAAGGAGAAGAATCGGCGTCGGCTGTTTGGCGCAACGCCGTTTAGTCTACGGGTATTCTTGGCTGGGACCTCACACCTGTCAAGGATGAAAGTTCTTGCATACATCGCACCAATCGGCCACGAATTTCAGCGGCCTCCACGGTCCGAACTTTGCGTTAAAAATCTTGCCCCATCCGGTTCAATGCGCCAAGTACCACGGCGTGGTTGTGTTGTCGGTCTTCAAGAAGTTGAGCAGCTGGGACGCGACCTTCAACTGTCCAAACGTGGACGAGGGATGGGTTCCATCGGACGAGAAATCTTCGCAGTCCCAGACTAACCCGTCATTGCGGCCGAGCATGCCGTTCGACCAGTAGTACGGTCCCCAGGACATCCAAGGCGCGACGACCGGACCGTTGTTCGGGTTGTAGTTCAGATTGGCATTGCCATTGAGTTGGTCCTGGATCGCCCACTTCACGGCGAAACTCATTTCATAGGCGTAAGGTTCGGGATTCGGCGGCTTACCCACGCCGTTGGAATATCCAGCATAGACTCGGGAAGAGAAGTACATCAGCTTCAAGTTCGGAAACAACGTATGCATGGTCTGCATGATCGTTTCGTATTCGGTCTGGAGGGTGGCAATATCAGTGGGGAACGTTCCCTTTGCGATTCCGTCCACGTCTTCCATCCAGATCGCCACGACCTGGTTTGCAGTTACGGCGTTCTGGGGCAGGTAATTGTTCAAGATCATGCTCCAGTAGACCGACGTCGAGCTGGTAAAGACGTTCGGCGTAGCCCCGCCCTGGGCTCCGTTGACGATCACCAGTTTGGAATTCTTCGTGGGATCAGCGTTCGCAATTGGCAGAAATCGATTGAACTCGTTCTGCGCGGTCGATTCTCCCACCGCTAACAAAACGTATTTTCCGGTTGGACTGGGGTTCCCATTGGAATCGAGCGGTTGAATGCCTTGCGCGAACGTCACGCCGTCAGAGTCATGGGTTGCAGGCCGTACGTTGCTTCCGTTTGGATAAAGCCCCGCTACCGAACCCTGATAGGTTCCCGTGCCCAGATCCGTAAGCGCCACCATCGGCGTTGTTGTATTGGGGACATTGAACGAGATGTCGTTACAGTTATCCTTGAGATTGGCGTAGACGCCGAGCGTGAACTGAGTGCTTGCTGAGGCTGCAGTGCCATTGTCTGTCGCCTTCGCCGTGAACGTGTAAGTGCCGGTGGCCAGGGATGGATCAAGCGTCCCGCTGATCACTCCGGAACTGGACAACACCAGTCCCAAAGGCAACGTCGACCCCGTTCCCAGGCTCCATGTATACGGGCCTACTCCGCCGCTGGTGGCCAGGGTGGCCTGATATGCCGCACTCTGCGTGGCCTGCGGCAGTATTGGAGGACTCGAGATAACCAGCGAAGTCGCCGCGACGCCATTGCCGGTGAGCATGACTCCATTGTCGATCAGATTGTTGTACGTCAAATCGATTGCCCCAACCTCCGACGTTATATGGCTCGGCGTATAGACCACTGAAAAGGTGAGGCTCCTGGTGGGCATGATCTGAGCGGGAAGCGTTACTCCGCTGGTTGTGAAGCTCGACGGCACCGGAGTGATCGCGTTCAGCTTCACCGACTGCGTTCCCGTATTCGTAATCGTCACGGTCTGCGGCGCGCTCGGAACACCGACCGTCTGATTGGCAAAGGTCAAGGAGGTCGGACTGACGGACGCAATCGCCGTAGTCGTAAGGCCGGTGCCGGTCAAAGGCACATTCAGTACAAACCCATCCTTCATGGTGATGACGAAGTTACAGTTGTACGCCTGGGCGGCAGCCGGCTGAAAAAATATCGAGTAATGTGTGATCTTCTGAACCGTGCCCAAGGTGAACGGCGCAAGACCGGAGGCCAGCCCAAAGCCTGGACACGAGAAACTTACGGTAGAGATAACTATCTGTCCGCTGGTGAGGTTCGTGATGGTCAGCGTCTTATTGCCTGACGCTTTTCCAACATAGGTGTTGGTGAAAGTCAGAGAATTCGGAGTCGAAGAAATCTCCTGCGCAAATGCCGGAAATGTCAGGACTGTAATGGCCAGAAAACAGCTCGCAGCGCGGGAGAGAAAACTGCCCATCGATGCCCTCATATTCCCGGTCTCCTGATCTCTACAACTGGACGTTAGGTTTGATACGTGGGTGGAAGAATGAAGTTGCGATGCGCGGTTCGGCCGCCCTAAGTGCTGACTTCACAACAAAGTGCCTCCGCTGATGAGGCAGATACAGGACATCCGGAAATTGTTATCCGGAATTATTTATTTTAGCGAGCTCCAGAAATCTGACACTGAAGCAGGGAAGCGGAGCTGATTCTTGATTCCGTTTCTCCAGATGTCAAGGATGAAAGTTCTTGCATACTATGACCGACACGCGGCTTCCGACGCCGTGCGCAGCCAATTGCATTAACAGAAACTTTCGACTCTAGGATCAACTGTTCCCTTGTGGTAGCTTCAGTCTCAAGTTTCCCCTGGCACCTCCCCGCCGTCTCAGCAAGCAGCAAAACGGAAACCTATGACCATAAAGCGGACTATTCTTGCAATGCTCCTTGTTTTCGCGCCATGCCTGAACCATGCCCAAACGGTGACTTCATTCGACGGCATTGCGGCATCTCAAGTTGCCCAACCGGGGCTCGACATTGATCCCAACGGAGCAGTGGGAACCAAGCAATACATGGAGTGGGTCAACGTTTATTACCAGGCCTACGATAAAACCACGCTGGCCAAGGTGTGGTCGTCTCCGCAGAATGGCGACACTCCCTGGCAGAACAGCGGGATGTCGAACTGCTTTGGCGCGGGCGGAGGCGATGGCCTTATTAAGTTCGACCGGCTCGCTTCGCGCTGGGTCATTGCCCGCCGCGCTTTCCCGGGACCCAATAGTTACTACTACTGCGTTGCCATTTCCAGTACGGACGATCTCGCCTCTCCGACTTTGAGCTGGTTCACTTACCAGTTCGCACTCAATTCCGTTCTTGGGAGCAATTCTCGCGGGAATGTCTACTGGCCCGATTGGCCCAAGCTCGGCGTCTGGTCTGACGCTTACTATGCGAGCTTCGATCTGGAGGACGTCGATAACTCATATCAGCAAATCGGTGTCGTGGCGTGCGCCCTCGACCGCACCAACATGATCAAAGGGGCCGCGGCTCGTGCCATGCAATGCTTCAGCGACCCCAGCCCGATTCCGCTTAACGGCGCGTTGTATCTCGCGCACAGCCTCATTCCTGCCGATCTAGAGGGTGCGACTGCGCCGCCCGCCGGCCGGCACGAGTATTTTCTGAGCATTCAGAACCCCCCCGACGATGGCGTGACAACGACCTCGAACAAGCTGAACTTGTGGAATTTTCACGTCAATTGGACTACTCCTAGCCTTTCCACGTTCAAGAAGTCGACAATCTCCGTAGCCAGCTATACACCGGCCTGCTACGACCTCACGCTACCCTCCAATACGTTTTGTGTGAATGAGCCCTCGAGTACGACCACAGGATGGTTTCTCGACTCGGTTGGTGATCGGCTCATGCCCCGCCTGGCCTATCGAAATTTCGGGACCTACCAGTCGTTTTTAATCAGCCATACCGTGCAGGTGGTAGCCGGCACCAATCAGCAGACTGGAATACGCTGGTATGAGCTTCGCGGCAGCGCCAGCCCGACACTTTTTCAGAGCGGCACTGTGACCAACGGCAACACTCTATATCGCTTCATGCCCAGCATCGCTCAGGACAAAGTGGGCAATGCCGCAGTGGGATACAGCGTGTCCAGCAACAGCGTACATCCCGGCATCCGCGCCGCTTATTGGAGCCTGGTACCCAAGACCGCGCCCACCGAGATTCAGCTCAAAGCCGGTGTCGGCGACGAAGAGAACTCCGGTCATTGGGGCGACTACACGAGCATGACGGTGGATCCCTCGGACGACTGCACCTTCTGGCATGTGAACCAGTACTACGCCGTCAACGAGATCGGGAGCTCCATCAACTGGAATACAAGGATCGCCCACTTCAAGGTGTCTACGTGTCAGTGAGGAGTTAGGAAACCGATCAGTGTCGGATCATTAAGCCCGCCGGTTTTCGGCGGGCTTTTCCATTGCAGCTTACTTACTTGCAAAGGTTGGCGATGTCCGTCGCGATTTGCTGCGCGCCTGACATAGAGCCGGGAATGTCGTGCGCCACACCTGGCAGGCACTGGAATTGCGAGGCAGGGACGTACGTATTCCAAAACGTCCCCTGAGGTATTGCGTTGCTGGTATCGGAGCCTCCGAATAATTGTTTTACGGTCGTATTGGGAAGACTGACCGCCTGTATTCCCCGATACAGAATGCTGTCGGAAAGAAACAGGCCGGACGGCGCGGCGGTTCCGTTGATGGCGTCGGTGCAGGGGGTGGGCGTGTTTGCGCCCGAGCTTTGGTAGGCTTGGTCGATGATGGCTGCGTCGCCGCCCTGGGAGCCGCCAGTCGAGTAGCCCATCTCCTCCTGGAGACCAGTGCATGCGTTGAGAGACATGCTCGAACCGGGAGGACTGCAACCCAGGTCAATTCGTGTCATGACCGGGCCGCTGGTGAGCTCGATTATCTTCAACTCGGTATCAAGCCCGTACTCATACGCGGCATACCCGATGGCGGACGATCCTCCGCTGTTTCCCGTGGCGCACATGGGAGCGCTGTTCGACGCGCTGACATTTGAATTGATGATAGCTGGATGGTTGAAAACCCAGTCGGCTACGGTCGCATAGCGGCAGGCCAGGCGACGAACTCCGCCCGGGCCGGTGAGCCATCCGCGCGGCGTGGTGCCGTTATCGAAGGGCGCGCCAAACGAAACCTGAACAGTGTTGTAGTGGCTGTTCAAAAGAGACGTGACCACGTCGCTGCCGAAGTCGTACCCTCCGGCATTTCGGTCGTCGTAAAGACCGCTGCCTCCAGTGCCTGTGCTCAGCAGAACCGTTCCCACCGGAGCGCCGGTAGGGTTATTCACCTTCAGATAGGCGGAGAAATCCGCAACTTGAGGACAAGAAATGGCCAGTTGATAGCAAGTCCCGTTGGGAACGGAACCGGCACAGCTGCCGAGTTGCGAGGAACTGCTCACCGATCCGATGGGATCATTCGCCTCAACGGTGACCTGGATTGAGGCCTTCGCTGAAGCATCTGCCACCGACGTTGCAGTAATGGTCACCGTCGCCGGACTCGGGACATTATCCGGCGCAATGTAAAGTCCGGTGCCGGAGGCGATGGTCCCGGAGCTTGCACCGGATGGCGAAAGCGACCACGTGACATTCTGATTCGCGGCGCCAGACACCGAGGCGGAGAGTTGCCAGTTCGCACCAACACCAATCGGGCAGGGCCGGGTCATGGAGCCAGCACAGGCCGAATTAAGAATGCTGACCTTCACCGGCGGCGGCGTGGTCGTACTCGATGAGCCACCACCACCGCATCCCGTGAGAGGAAGGAGGCCCAATAAAATTATTGCTCGACAGAAAAATGGAAGACCGGAAGAAACCAATTAACACCCCAACTTTGAGATTCCTTTGAAAGTAACACGGCGGAGGAAAAATAGTAGCGGTCCCTGCCACGCACGAAGCTGCCGTCGCCGAAAATTCTTTGATTTAGATCGATCAGGGCAAGACGCAGCCAGTAGTGGTATTAGTGATGTCACTCACAATATGGGTTACACCGTCGCCGGATGTCGCGGCGGGAATTGCGTGAGGCGCGTCTTGCACGCAGGCCTGAGCCGGTGGGGGGGACACAGATTTCCACCACCACTCGCCTTGGGGAACGGCATTGCTGGTGTCATTCCTTCCGAACAACACACTTATTCTGGTACCAGAAATCGGAAGCGCCGGGGACTTTGATGGGGAGAAGTCGATGCTATCCGATTCAAACCTTAGAAAGTTGTTGGGGTTGACGGCATTGACCCCGTCGCTACACAAAGTGGGAGTGGTCGCCCCAACGCTCTGGTAGGCCGTGTCGATGATGCTGGCCGTTCCGCCGCTGCCAGGCGAGAAGCCCAAATCGGTCGGGGGGCTTGGGCACGCTGTGGTTCCGTTATAGTTGAAGTTTCCGTGCGGGCTGCAACCTGCGTCGAGACGTGTCATCACCGGCCCGCTCGTGAGTTCCACCATTTTGAACTTCGTATTCAACCCGTACTCTGACAACGCGTAGCCGATCGCGCCCGACCCTCCGCTGTTTCCTGTGGCGCAGAAGGGTGTGGTGGTGCTCGAGATATGGATGTTCTCGTATATCCACTCTGCAACTGTCGCATATCGGCAGGCCAGTCGCCGAACCCCGCCCGGTCCCTGTAGCCAGCCGTTCGCGACGGCGGAGGTATTGTCGAAGGGAGCTCCAAATGAGACCTGTACGGTGGTGTAACCCGCATCCAAAATCCCCTGCACAACCGCCTGGCCGCCGTTTGTCTTCACGCCATTGCCGTCCGTGTAGAAGAATTCCGGCGAATCGTCGTAAAGGGTGCTCCCTCCTGAGCCGGTCCCGAAAATCACCGTTCCTTTGGGACTTCCCGAAGGCGTGTTCACTTTGAGGTATGCAGAGTAGTCGGCGATCTGGTCGCACGTTGTGTTGACTTTGTAGCAAGTCGCGCCGGAGAGTCCGTCGGCGAAAGTGGGGCAGGTAAACGCTGCGACGCTCGATGTGGAAGGCGAGGCAGTTCCCAGGGGATCTGTCTGGTCTACAGTAACGGGTGCCGAAGCCACCTGGGTGGGATCGAAAGCCGACGTGGCACTGATGGTGACGGTTTGCGGAGTACTTGTGTTCTGTTGAAACGGTGCCGCAATGTAAAGGCCAAAGTTATTTGGGTCGAACGACCCTCCGCCTTGTCCGCTGTCACACGCGGTGCAAACCGCCTGCCAGTTGACCGACTGGTAAGGTGCGCCGGGCGTGCCGGTCACAGTGGCTGTGAATTGCAGATTGGCGCCTTGCCCCATCGTATGCGTGGTGGGAGAAACCGCGATAACGATGTGCACATTGGCTAGCGCTTGTCCTGAAGAAGTGCTATCAGCCTTTGATGTGGCCACGACCTCTACCTGGATCTCACACGGAGTCACACCAGCGGGACAGGCTGGAACAGTCGATGGCGCCGTGTACATGCCGGTCGAGTCGATCGAACCGAGTTCGGAAGTGGTAGCGGGAGAGTTCGAACTTGGGCCTAAGACCAGGGTCCAAGTTACGCTTTGATTGTTGGTGCCGGTCAAGCTCGCCGTAAACTGCTGTTTCGCGCCCACGGCAACAGACTGCGGCGTTGGAGAAACCGCCACCACAACTTTCTGCCCCCCGTCTCCACTGCCTGGCGCGTGAGCGATGCACCCCGCCAGCGGGAGAAGCCCCAGCAAAACGACTACGCGGCAAAACATCGGTCGGTCACAGTTTCGCAAGGAATTTAGCAAGGAAACCTCACTTCCAGAGAATGGCTACAAGATATACGGGGGACGAACGGGAGGGCACTCCGTGCAACTCATGTAATCACTCTTATGCTTCGCTGTCAAATGTAACCTTCGGGCAGGATGATTTAGCCGCTTTCGACGAGTCGAATGCCCCCGGCCACGCGGTGCCCACTCGGCGGTACATTTTCTGATTTGCAGGCAACATTCCTGACTCCTGCCTTCCCTCCACCCCCCATCCCTGCCGCTTGTTGCTTTGGAAACAAGCGTTTACCGGAGTCTGCAGTTGGCGCGATAAATGCACCACAATCCGTTACCGGGGCTGATTCCGTATGAGAGGCCGGCAGTGTGCAAAATCTTTCAATCTTGGCTTACTATGCAAATTCTGGTTTACTAGCTAACACGACGCGTCAAGAAAGTAGCGTCTCTCCTCCCCAACATTACTTGCCGCAGTTTTCGACTCAGCCGTGATGCTTTTAGTCGTCGAGTTGACTGAGACAGCATGTAGTTCCCCCGACTTGGCTGTGAAATAACAAACCGGATTCGATGGTGTGATCGCATTTCTAACAAACATCTCAGGGAGAAAGCAGCAGACATGAATTCATCGGCGCCTGATTTTGAGGTAGGCATTATTGGCGGCGGTCCAGCCGGCTCCAGCATGGCGGCGTACCTGGCCAAAGCGGGTGTGAACTGCGTCGTTTTTGAACGCGAGTTAATGCCTCGTCCACACGTGGGCGAGTCCCTGGTCCCGTCTTCGACGCGGGTTTTCAAGGATCTCGACTTCCTGCCCAAAATGGAGGAAGCCAAATTTCCTCACAAGTTTGGTGCAGCCTGGACCGCTGCCTCCGACGCAAAGGTCTACAACATGGATTTCGGCGGCGTCTCGGCCGATTGCCACGTGGACAT
Source organism: Acidobacteriota bacterium (assembly GCA_003225555.1). Lineage (GTDB taxonomy): Bacteria > Acidobacteriota > Terriglobia > Terriglobales > Acidobacteriaceae > Sulfotelmatobacter. The sequence goes on from QIAM01000054.1 coordinate 68,069, forward strand.
TCGCTTCGAAGAGCGCAAC
>QIAM01000055.1 GCA_003225555.1 Acidobacteriota bacterium
CCTCGAAGAAGCGAGTGCAGCGCATCTGTCGAGCGATCAGCGACGAAACCGGACGAGACAAAGTCTGGCAAGATTCGAAGACAATCGTGGACAGGCTCAATCGGATGATGATCGGCGGGGCCAACTACTTCTGTCTGGGGCCAGTCAGCAAAGCCTATAGTGCGGTCGATATGCACGCACACAGAAGGCTGCGTCGGTGGTTATGCGACAAACACAAAGAGCCGCGGCCGGCATACAAACGTTTTCCGGAGGCGTCTCTGCACTCTGGGTATGGCTTGGTCCAGTTGCCACACCGGACCGCGAACCTTCCGTGGGCGAAAGCGCGAGTCTTTTCCGAGAGCCGGATGCGGGAAATCTGCCAGTCCGGTTCGATGAGCGGGAACAGGAAACAGGACCAAGCCAAACCGGACTGAGGTGACGAGGCGAAAGCCCAGTCGACTAACCACCGGGAGACTACCGTTACTGCGCCTGTTCTCGACTCTACTCGCCTCTCGGCAGTATCACTCAAGGATGTGCCATTTCGCTCTCGATGAAAATGCCGTTTCCAACCAAGGCTCGCTCGTAGTCGTCGCGACTAGCTCCCTTCGGCGGGCAAACCTAACGGCTTTCGAAAGAGGTAATTGTTGCGAGTGTCGGGATCATCTTGCCGCCAATAGCGGACGAACTCCAATCCGGCCGCCTTCGCGAACGTGATGAATTCCTCCGGTGGCGCGAAAAAGGAAACGACTGTTCCAGGGCGAATCACCGCCGGTTGGCCCGTGAGACTCCACCAAATCATCCGCCGGAGCATGCCCGCCCACATCCTCAAACCGTGTTTGCAGTATAGACGGGAGAGAAGCTCGCGACGGCTGCTGAAATTCGGTGTGGGATCCTTAGGTTCGGCAAAAGGGATCTCCCCGATAAAAACGCGTGCGCCAGGCTTGGAGATGCGCCCGATTTCGCGCAGGCTGGCAGGAATGCTTTCCCGCGGAACGATGAGGAAGACGTTGTTGCAGACGACAACTGAGGCAATTGCGTCGGGCACAGGCAATTGATCGCTGAGGGCCTGTTGAACGTTGAGCCCGGTCCTGCGCACAATTAGAACTTCCTCCTCGGTCGCGAGGAGACCCAAAGCGTCATGCACACCTAGATCGCGGGCCATGCGAAGCAGTGTGCCATCACCACAACCGATGTCTACCAAGCTGTCGGTGGGGCTGAGTCCCACCGCTTCGATAATGTGTTCGTGAACAAGCCTAGTAGTTTCCTTCTTATCTCTACCGCGCAGAGCTAGATCGTGAAGGTCGCGGGCGTGCCTTGCCGTCTCGCGGCAGTACTCAACGTAGTCGTCCGAACGAGAGATCATGATCCTGCTGAGGATTGTATCGTGGGTTTAAAGTGCCCCAGTACTATGCGAGAAGAATCCCAGCTCCATTCGAAGTGTGAGCTCAATGCAAGATGGCCGTTTGCCGTTCATTTCGAGGCAAGCCGATGATCCCTTTGATATTGCCCTTTGCGGACTAGAGCGCTGCGGATGTCCCCCTCGGCATTGCCCCGAAGGAGCACTCGGCGACGGTAATTCGGCTTGATCCTGTGTTTGCCCATGACGACGGCCTCCCATGCCGCAGGATTGGAACGACGGCAGACGAGCCGGAGGATGCAAGCATGCGCAGTGGTACGGAGGGGAGGGATTCTGAGCGAAACGGCCTGTTGGGGGCACTGACTTGCTCGTTTGTTATACTTTGTCACCTTGATTCGGCGTATCTTGAAAGCCCTCAGTCGTGGAGTCGTGCTAAAACGGCGACTTCCGCGAGAATTCGCAAGCGCTCCGTTATTTGTTTCCCCTAACTCCGCGCTGGGATATTGGCGACGCGACATCTCAAAAGTCGACCCCTTTCTACTTTCCATGGTTCGGGAGCTGGTTTGCCCCGGAATGAGCGTGTGGGACATAGGAGCAAACATCGGATTGTTCTCCTTCGCGGCCGCTTCGCTGGGAGCGAATGTAGTTGCAGTCGAAGCCGATCTTTGGTTAGCCAATCTGATGCATCGCTCGGCTCTGCTTAACAAACTGCCCGTGACCGTGCTTCCTGCCGCTGTGTCCGACAGTCAGGGAGTTTCCAAGCTGCACCTCTCGGATCATGGAAAATCTTCAAATTCACTGATTGGCAGAGGCCCCGCGCAGACAGTTGTTACCGTTACCCTGGATTGGATGCTCAACTACTTTGCCGCTCCTCAAGTTCTGAAAATAGACGTCGAGGGGCTGGAGTATGCAGTTTTGAACGGGGCACGGAGAGTGCTTCAATCTCGACCCCGGATTTTCTGCGAGGTCACAGAACACCACGACTTGATAGGGGAATTGTTAAGAGGTGCTGAGTATGAGCTTTATGCTGCTCGGATGAGCGAACGCCAGTCGCTGCACCGCCCGTCCCGAGATACTTTAGCGGTGCCTAAACAGGGTAGGAGCATTGACTAAGGCCCTAGCTTCACAGGGCGCCAAACAGATGGCAGCACCGGCTGAAACGAGAACGCCCACATGCACCGAGCGAAACGAATCGCTCCTTGAGAGTGCGGATGGAAGCATGGCGACAGTGGCCACTCGCCAGGGAGACCATTCTTTCTGCTGAGTTCTCCATGTAATCTGAAGATGTGACTCCTTCCAGCTCATCGATCCGTTCGCTCTTTCTAGAAGGCCCGGTGGGCAGGCTGGAGGCGTTGCTGAATGCCGGGTCTGAAGGCGCGACGCACGCGGCGGTGGTTTGCCATCCTCATCCGTTGTTTGGGGGAACTCTGCATAACAAGGTTGTATTCCATACCATGAAGGCGTTGAACAGCTTTGGATTCCCTGTGCTGCGCTTCAACTTCCGCGGCACCGGGTTGAGCCAGGGCGATCACGATCACGGCAGCGGCGAAGTCGACGATGTGCGTGCTGCGCTCGACTGGCTTGATGCGGAGTTTCACCTGCCGATGGTATTTGCGGGATTCTCTTTTGGCGCCGCGGTCGGCCTGAGAGCGGCCTGTCCCGATGCACGGCTGAAGGCGCTGATCGGAGTCGGAGTTCCGGCGATCCCAGTAGCGGCAGATACAGAGGAACCGCGCGTCTATGACTTTGACTTCCTGCAGGATTGCACCAAGCCGAAGTTGTTCGTCAGCGGAGCCCGAGACCAGTTTGGCCCGCGTGCGAAGCTGGAGGCGCTGGTGGCGGCGGTTCCGGAGCCGAAGAAATTGGTCGTGGTTGAAGGTGCGGACCACTTCTTCGAAGGCAGGTTGCGGGAGTTGAGGGAAGCGATCGAGGCGTGGGTGAAAGAAGCTCTCAGCTCTCAGCCTTCAGCTATCAGCTGAACCCTGACCTTCCAAATCGCTGGCAGCCTGGTGTCACGATTTGTTTTTCATCTTCCCGAGTCTGAACTCTGACGGCTGGGCGCGCGAAGCTGGTCTTTAACAATCCTTTCCCCGATAATCCTTGCCATGTCCGGAACCGTTGATCGCGAAGGTCAGTTTCGCCGCATGCGTGAGACCGCGCGCGAAATCTTCCAGTACGCCCTTGCGGAGGCTTCCATCGGAAAGGCATTTGCACAACACCTGCATTGTGAGCGCGGAGTGTTGCGCGTCCGTGAAGATCTTTACGACCTGCAGGCTTGTTCGAATGTCTACGTCATTTCGATTGGCAAAGCTGGGCACACGATGGTACAGGCCTTAACCGGGCAGGTCGGATCTTCGCTTGAAGGCATCGTGGCAACTTCGGTGGAGCCATCCACGCAGGTGCGCGGGTTCCGCTATTTCCGCGGTGGACATCCTACGCCGAATGCGGAGTCCATCCAGGCGGCGAGTGCGATGGTGAAGGCGCTCCAGGCGCAAGCGGCGTCGTCGCTCGTCATCTTTCTGCTCAGCGGCGGAGGATCGTCGATCGTGGAGAAGCCGATTGACGATGAAATCTCTCGCGACGACCTAGTCGCGACTTACCGTGTGCTCGTGCTCTCGGGGGCTCCCATTGCCGACATCAACACCATTCGCAAGCATCTTTCGGCGGTTAAAGGTGGACGCCTCGCGCGAGCGGCATTCCCGGCGCAGCAGGTTTCGCTGCTGGTCTCCGATGTCCCGGATGATACGCCTGACGCACTGGCGTCCGGCCCGACTATGCCGGACAAGACTACGGTGGAAGATTGTTATCGCATCGCCGAAAAATATGAGTTGCCAAGACAGCTCCCACCGTCGACGCGGGAGCTGTTTGAACGACACGTGCTCGAAGAGACTCCGAAATCCGATGATCCGGTTTTCCACCGTTCGCGATGGTGGCCGCTGTTGTCGAACCAAACGGCCGTGGAGTACGCGCAGGCGGCCGCCCAGGCTGCGGGATTTGTGGCGCACGTGGACAACTCTTGTGATGACTGGGATTTTGAGCGGGCGGCGGAATACTTGTTGACCCGGCTCCGCGAACTCCAGAAAGAGTTTGGCCGCGTGTGCTTGATCTCGGGAGGCGAGGTGACGGTGAAGGTCACGAACGGCGGCATGGGCGGACGCAACCAGCAGTTCGCGCTGGCGTGCGCGATGAAGATTAGCGGCGGCGAGAACGTTACTGTGCTCAGCGCGGGGACCGACGGCATCGATGGCAACAGCCCGGCGGCTGGGGCTGTGGCCGACGGTACAACTCTCGAGCGAGCGCGGCTCCGAGGACTAGAGGCTCGCACAGCACTCGAGAAATTCAATGCTTATCCGTTCTTTCAGGCCTTAGGTGGCACGATCGAGACTGGGCCGACAGGGAACAACCTGCGCGACCTGCGCATCCTGATGGCTTACTAGCTCCCAACCGCCGTCCCTGCGTGGGCCCTAGCTCAATCGCCTGCTAGGCGCTCTTCTGCACGGGCATCTTGGCCATGGCCTCGTCCATTCCGCGCTTCATGTCTTCCGCGGACAGGTCAGCAGTGTGCGTGGCCATTGACCATTTTTGGCCGAAGGGATCCCTGAGCTTGCCGTAGCGGTCGCCCCAGAACATGTCGCCGATCGGCATTTCTACGGTGGCTCCGGCATTGACCGCGCGATCGAAAGCGGAATCAACGTCTTCGACGTAGATGTGCAGTCCCATGCCGGCGCCGCCCGTGGATAGTGGCGACAAGGCACCGAACTCGGGGAATTCGTCGGACAGCATGACGATGGAATCGCCGATGAGCAGTTCGGCGTGCATGACCTTGCCGTCAGGACCTTTCATGACGCCTCTTTCCTTGGCGCCGAAGGCTTGCTTGTAGAAATCGATGGCGTGGGCAGCGTCGCGCACGGTCATAAACGGGGTAATGGAGTGGTAACCATCGGGAATGGGTTTTGCGGGCATGATGACCTCCTCTTGCGTAAGTTCGCGGCAGGAAGTTTATCACCAAAAGCGCGAGGCCGAGGATTGTCAAAAGAGCGGGTGCTGATCTATTAGATCAGTACCAAAGAGCGCTACAGATTTACGCCAGATCGGTAAAACAAACAGTCAAAGCGGGCTACCCACGTGACTTAGAAGAACTTGGTAACGCCCTCTTCGAGCACGAAGACACGGTCCTTGACCCCCGCCTTGCGGGCTTCCTGATCGAGCAGCTGCAGCGGTTCGTCGATGGGCTCGTGCGAGAGACGAAAGGTGCCGTAGTGCATGGGGACCATCCAGCGGGCATTGAGGTCGACGAAGGCGCGGGTGGCGTCGGCGGGATTCGCGTGCACGTTGCGGAACTGTGGCGGATTGTAGGCGCCGATGGGGAGAAGGGCGAGTTCGGGGGATAGGCGGCGTCCGATCTCGCGGAAGCCGGAGAAATACGCGGTATCGCCGGCATGATAGACCGAGTGCTTGCCGGCCTGAAGGACGAAGCCGCCGTAGCCGCGATGTGAATCCTTCAGAATACGAGCGCCCCAATGCCGTGACGGCACATGCGTGACGGCCACGTTGCCGTGACGGGAACTGTTCCACCAGTCGAGTTCGATAATCTCGGAAAAGCCGAGGTCGGAGACCAGATCCGCCACGTGGCTGGGAACGATGATAGCGGGAGCAGTCCCACGGGTCTGCAGATTGTTCTGCACAATGGCGCGCAGAGATGGGCGATGCAGATGGTCAAAGTGCGCGTGGGTCACCAGCACCATGTCGATGGGCGGAAGGTCGCGGACGCGTAATCCGGGGCGGCGCAATCTTTTAAGCACGAAAAGCCAGCGGGCGAAATTGGGATCGATGACCACGCTCCGACCGCCGATCTGAACGAAGAAGCTGGCGTGTCCAATGAAGGTCACGCCCAGTTCTCCATTACTGGCGAGCCGTGGGGTATGAGTCTCACCGCAGCGCGGGGTAACAGCTGAGTGGCGGACCAGGCGTCCGAACTGGCTGGCGCGTTTACGAAGGGCCGGATTGCGGAGCGTTGCTTTGATCATCCTGCTAGAGAGCCCGAGGCTGTTCCATCCGTCGTCAACTGTTAGAGTCAGGAAGCTGAGCCAGCATTGCTGCTAACGTTCATCGCTGCCGGTGCGGAGCGCCACAAACGGTGCCGCTCCGCATCTACCTCTGGCGGCTTATTTATTTTAGATGAGCGATTGAAGTAGCTGGGTCTATTTTAGTTCAGACAGGGCACTTTTGGTTCCAGTGGTCAAGTCCGCATGGGTTACCGTCGGAACTTGGGGTACCGGCTGCAGCGGGCGAGAAAGCCACGTTTCGCGGTCGGGCTGCCGATGTGAGGCTTTTTTCACGCTGCGAAATTAAAGATGAAAATTGTGGAGTGAGGATGAAATAATCTCTAATTCGGCGCGAGGTTCGATAATAGAAAGGGAAGAGGTTCAGAATGCGCGTAGCTTTTTTAGGGTTGGGGATCATGGGACATTCCATGGCGACGAATGTCGCCAAGGCGGGACACGAAGTTACGGTGTGGAATCGCACGCCTGGCAAAGTGGTGGAAGGCGCGAACATCGCTCCGACTCCTGCCGCCGCGGCGCAGGGCGCGGAAGTGGTTTGGATGTGCGTTTCCGATACGGACGCGGTGGAGAAAGTGGTGTTCGGTCACGACGGCGTCGAGCAGTCGCTGACCGAAGGGATGATCATTGCGGACTCCAGCACTATCTCTCCAGCTGCAACGCTGAAGTTCGCCGAGCGGGTTGCTCCGCAGGGCGTCGCCTGGGTGGACGCTCCCATGACCGGCTCGAAGATTGGTGCGCGGGATGGGACGCTGGTCTTCATCGTGGGCGGAGAGGAATCGCAGATCGAGCGGCTCAAGCCGCTCTTTGCCGCGATGGGCAAGAAGATCTTCCGGATGGGCGAGACGAGCAAAGGGCAAGCCACAAAGCTCGCCATGAACCTTCAAATCGCGGTGATCTTCGAGGGGTTCGCGGAGGCGTTAACGCTCGCGACGAAACTCGGTGTGGATGCCGAGAAGCTGCTGCAACTGATCGAGGCCACCATGGTGCGATCGGGGGTGGTCGAATACAAAGCGCCGTTTATTTTGAATCGCGACTTTACTCCGAATTTTCCGCTGCGGCTGATGCACAAGGATATCCGCCTGACTCTTGAGGCGGCGAAGGAGGTACGCGTAAAACTCCCCGCGCTTGAGACCGTGGAAGAGATCTACGAGATGGCCACGGAGGATGGCAACCAGGATCTGGATTATGCCGCTACCTTGACACTTCTGGAGAAGTGGGCGGGAGTGCAGGTGAAGGGGAAGGTGGCCGCGTAGAGATGTTGCTGGTGCCACCCTCGTCGGAAGCGCGAGGAAGTTCCCCTCAATCCTGCAGGACCTTCGCGAAAACTTCGTGATCCACATTGCCACCGCTGATCACGAGGCCCACACGCTTGCCTTTCAGTGACTGCCTTTCCTTCATGGCCGCGGCTAGTCCCGCCGCTCCGGCTCCTTCCACGACGTTGTGAGTGTCGGTGAAGTATATCTTCATTGCCTGACGAAGCTCTTCTTCGGTGACGCGCACGATGTGATCGACATTCTGCAGAATCACAGCAAGCGATTCTTCGTGCGGGACCCGGCAGGCCATTCCGTCGCCAAGGAACGTAGTCACGGAGGCGGAGACGCTGCGCCCAGCCTCAAACGAAAGCGCATATGCCGGCGCGCCGTCAGCGACCACGCCAACAATTCTCGTCTTGAGATTCAAACCGTTGCGAACGGCGCAGCAGGAGCAGATTCCCGAGCCCTGCCCGATCGGCACATAGACGGTATCCACCTCGGAGACGGCGGAGAAAAACTCAAGCCAGTACGTCGCCACGCCCTTGACGATGTCGTGATGGTAGGACGGAACAAAATGCCAGCCGTGCTCGTCGGCCAGCTTTTGCGAGTGCTCTTTGGCGTCCTGATAGTCGTTGCCGAACTCGATCAGGTTCGCGCCCTGCGCCCGCATGGCTGCGTTCTTCTCGCGGCTGTTGCCGTGCGGTACGACGAGGTGGGCGGGCACATTGAAGCGGCGTGCGGCGAGGGCTACCGACTGGCCATGATTGCCACGAGTGGCGGTAACCAGACCCGTTATGCCGCTGCTTCCGCGAAACAGTTCTGCCGCATAGACCACGGCGGTACGGGCCTTGAAGGCGCCGATCGGAGTATGGTTCTCATGTTTCACCCATACTTCGGTTCCGAGCCTTTCGCACAGCAGAGGCCAGACAATTTGCGGCGTGGGCGGCATCACAGAATACACAAGTTTCTGCGCCGCTCTTACTTCGTCAATTGTGGGTAGAGACGTGGTCAAAACCGAAATTTCAGTCATAGGACTCCTGTGTGCCACGGCGTTCCAGAACGTCCTTCTGATCGTGCCAAGTCGACCTCAGATTCAAAATAAGGTTCGTCTAAAGTTCGGGCAGGGTCTAAAGCCCGCTGGCGTGTTCCCGTTTCGTTACCCTCGTAATGAGCCAAACCCCGCTATTACACAAGTATTACAGTCACCTCCGACCTTGTATTGATAGCTTAATGACAGGGTCATCGTAACTGAAGACCCAAGGACTGAGGGCCTCTCTTGGAAATGGAACTGCAAGATCTGGAAAAACCGCAAGCCGCAAAAGGTGAAATCAACTGGATCACAGCCACCTTCATGGCTCTGTTCCACGTTGGAGCGATCGCGGCACTCTTCTTTTTCACCTGGAAGGCATTTTTCGTCGCAATGTTTTTGTGGTGGGTCTCGGGCAGCCTGGGCATCGGCATCAGCTATCACCGCCTGCTCACCCATCGCGGCTATAAGACGCCGAAGTGGGTGGAGTACGTGCTTACGGTATGTGCCACGCTGGCACTCGAGGGCGGGCCGATCTTCTGGGTGGCCACGCACCGTATTCATCATCAGTTCTCGGACCAGGATGGCGATCCCCATTCCCCCATCGAGGGCAAGTGGTGGGCGCACATGGGCTGGATCCTCATGGGCAAGTCGATGCACCATGACACGACTACGTTGGCCCGCTACGTCCCCGACCTCGCCAAAGACAAGTTCCACGTGTGGATCACGAAATATCACTACGTTCCTATAGTCGTGCTGGGTGGCATTCTGCTAGCGATCGGCGGGTTGCCTTTTGTGATGTGGGGAATCTTCGTGCGCACTGTGGTTGGACTGCATGCTACCTGGCTGGTCAATTCGGCGACACACTCTTGGGGCACACGCCGGTTTGCTACCCGCGATCTTTCCACCAACAGCTGGTGGGTGGCCTTGCTGACGTTCGGTGAGGGCTGGCACAACAATCACCACGCGAACCCGACTGCGGCGCAGCACGGATTCCGCTGGTATGAAATCGACATGAACTGGTACGGCATCTGGACTCTGAAAACGCTTGGACTGGCCTGGGACATCAAGCGTGTGAAGCTGTCGGAGATCGAGCGAGGGTTGGTAGCCGCACCTAATGGACGCTTGATCGCTGCGCCTCTGGCCGAGGCGTCGGCGGCAGGCGACTAGTTCGGCCCGTTCCGTCAAGGTTGGCCCCGATCACAAGTGGATCGGGGCCTTTGTATTTTCACTCACCGGTGTAAGAGAATTGCCGTCGGGCCGCTTCGGTGCGCGTACATATGCGATCTCTGATCCCTCTCTTGCTCTTCTCCACAGCGCTCGCCTTCGCGACGCCTGCGCCTTCCAACCTGATCACGAACCTTGCAGGCCGCACCCGGCTGAATCTCGATGGGAACTGGAATGCGATTGTTGATCCCTACGAGATCGGTCTGGGGTCGCGCTTCTACGAGAACCGTAAGCCCAAAGACAAGAGCGACCTGGTTGAGTACGCCTTCGATGCTGCCGGTACCCTCAGAGTCCCCGGTGACTGGAACACGCAGCGGGATACATTGCTGTTCTACGAAGGCGCCGTCTGGTATCAAAGGTACTTTTCCTATCACAAACGCGGTCAGATCAGGACGTTCCTGCATTTCGGAGCGGCGAACTACCTGGCCCGCGTGTATTTGAATGGCGAGAAGCTCGGGGAGCACGAAGGCGGATTTACTCCGTTTATTTTTGAAGTCACCTCAAGGGTGCTGGAAGGCCAGAACAGCCTGGTGGTCGAAGTCAGTGATGTTCGACGTCCCGATGCTGTACCCGCTATGAGCACCGATTGGTGGAACTACGGGGGGCTTACTCGCAGCGTGGATTTGCTGGAAGCGCCCGAAACATTTGTGCAGGATTATTTTCTGCAACTGGCAAAGGGCACTTCCGACCAACTCGCCGGCTGGGTGCAATTAAACGGTGTCCGGGAGCCGCAAACGGTTTCTGTCGAAATTCCAGAGATCGGTCTGAAGAAGAGTGTCAGCACAGACGCGAACGGACGCGCTGAACTCCGCTTCCCGGCGAAGCTCACGCTGTGGTCACCGGAAGACCCAAAGCTCTACCGTGTCGTCATCTCCTCCGGCGCGGATACCGTAGAGGATCAGCTCGGTTTTCGCACCATCGAGACACGAGGCACGCAAATCATTCTCAATGGGAAGCCGGTGTTTCTGCGCGGAATTTCCCTGCATGAGGAAGCGCCCTTCCGTGGTGGACGTATTGTCTCCGAAGAAGAGAATAGGACCTTGCTGGAGTGGGCGAAGGAGCTGGGCTGCAATTTCGTCCGGCTCGCACACTATCCCTATAACGAAGAGATGGTGCGTCTGGCCGATCGCATAGGGTTGTTGATTTGGGAGGAAGTGCCCGTCTACTGGGACATCGCATGGCTGAATGCTGCGACTCTTGAGAATGCCGAAGCGCAGTTGCGCGATATCATTACTCGCGACCATGACCGTGCTTCCATTGTTCTGTGGTCACTTTCGAATGAAACTCCTCCCGGACCAGCGAGAACGGAATTCCTGAGAACGATGGCGGAATTCGCTCGAAACTTGGACCCGTCCCGGCTGCTGACCTCGGCGATGAACCACACTCGACCGGCGGGGACGAATACGAGATCCCTGGATGACCCTTTGGGAGAATATCTCGACGTTCTGGGACTGAACGAATATGTCGGCTGGTACGAGCACCGGCCTGAGGAGGCGGACGCGATCCGCTGGACCAGTCCCTATCAGAAGCCGCTGATCATGAGTGAATTCGGAGCGGGCGCAGTGTACGGAAAGCACGGCGATGCGGGAACCCGTTTCACAGAGGAATATCAGTCGAATCTCTTCGAGCATCAGATCAGCATGCTGCGGCAAATTCCATCGCTCGCCGGCATGTCTCCATGGCTGCTCATGGACTTTCGTTCCCCTCGTCGTCCGCTCGCGGGGATCCAGGATTTCCATAACCGCAAGGGCCTTATTTCCGATCGAGGAGAGCGTAAGCAGGCGTTCTACGTATTGCAGAAGTTCTATGGCGAACTGGCCAAGTCAGGTTCACATTAAGGTCGGAAAGGCGCCACGACCGGAGTTCCGACGCGAGCAGTGCGGAACGCGTTAGAATCGGCGTGGAAGAGCTGCCATGCGCATCACGAGCCGACGCGGAACCATCGTCTTCTTTCTCTGCCTGGGCGTTGGCCTGGTGGCGCTGGCAGTGGCACTCAATGTCGGATGGATCATTCTCAACTGGCGCGAAGGCGTGCTGCTATTCTTCGGCCTGATCTTCTTCGCGCTCATTATCGCCGGCATGATCGTGAACACCATCTTCCTGGTGCGGGAGATCCGGCGCAACGAGCAGCATGACAGCTTCATCAATGCAGTCACCCACGAACTGAAGACTCCCGTGGCATCGATCCGCCTGCATCTGGAAACTTTGCAGCGGCGCGAACTGCCCGAGACGCAGAGGCAGGAATTCTACGGTGTCATGCTGAGCGACACGGACCGGCTCACGCAGACAATCGAACAGGTGCTGCGAGCTGGCCGCGCCGGCGACAAGAAGATTGGCCGGGATCGATCGGCAGTCGACTTCCGGCAAGTCGTGCGCGAGTGCATGGACGCGGCCCGAACGCGTCATCACCTGCCGCCACAAGCATTTCGGTATGAGGAGACGTCAACCAACGGGGCCGGAGTGGGTGTGTTAGGCAACTCGGAGGACTTGCACACTGCCGTCATCAACATCCTCGACAACGCCATTAAGTATTCCGGCGAGAACATCGATGTAAGTGTGCGCCTTGAGACTCCGGACGAAAAACGGGTTGTTCTCACGGTACGGGATCAGGGGGTGGGCATCTCTCCCAATGATATGAAGCGCATCTTCAAGCGGTTCTACCGCGTTCCTCACCGCTCGCTGGCGCATGTGAAGGGAACGGGCCTGGGACTGTTCATCGTGAAAGCGATTGCGAAAAAACATGGTGGGCGGGTGTTTGCGCAGAGTGCGGGCGAAGGCCACGGGACAACGGTGACCATCGAACTGCCGAGGTCGAGCGCATGAGCCGCATTTTGGTGGTGGAAGACGAAGCCCATTTGGCGCAGGGATTACGTTTCAACCTGGAGGCCGAAGGCTACTCGGCCGAGGTTGTCGGCGATGGCGAGGCTGCTACGGACCGTCTGCTCGGGCGCAAAGAGAACTTCGACGCGGTTGTGCTCGACATCATGCTTCCCGGCAAGGATGGGTTCAGCGTGGTCTCGGAGCTGCGCGCGGCGCGCAATTACGTCCCTGTGCTGATGCTGACGGCGCGCGGGCGTCCTGAGGACGTGCTACAGGGTTTTGCCTCGGGAGCGGACGATTACCTTCCCAAGCCGTTTGATCTGTCGATTCTGCTGGCACGACTGCAGGGATTACTACGGCGGAGCACATGGACGCGCGGCGGCGGCACGGCGGGGAAGCAGGGTGAGCATGCAGTGCAGCCCGGAGCGGACGCCCGCGGCGAGGGCGATTTCGGAACTTTCTCCTTTGCCGGAAAGACCATCGATTTTGGTGCGCTTGAACTCCGCACCAATGGCACTGTCATTCGCTTGACGCTGATGGAGTCCGAACTCCTTCGGCACCTGGTGCGTAATGATGGCCGCGTGGTGTCGCGAAAACAGATCCTCGAACAAGTCTGGGGCTTGCACGAAGATACGGACACGCGGGCCATCGACAATTTTGTTGTACGACTGCGGCGCTATATTGAGGACGACCCGGTGCAACCGCGGCACTTGCTCACGGTGCGTGGCGTGGGATACCGCTTTCTGGCAAACCCTGAAAAGGAGTGAGCTGTTCTAAGCCAGAAACTCGGCGACGACTCTGTCTTGAAAGGGCGCGGCTTTGAGACGCGCCGCAATGCAACGAAATTAACCGCGGCTTTAGCCTCTGAGGTGACCTCTAGTCTGCCAAGGGGAGGTTTTCAAAGCCTGCTACGCCCGGCAAAGTTCCGCAAGCAGAGTTTCCCTCCGCTCGAGTGCGATGCGATCCATGCGGCTAAGGATGACGCCGTAAGCTGAAAACGAAATCACGGCCAGCACAAGAAAGATGGCGGCGGCGATCCAGAAATTGCCGTAGTGCTTGGCCAGCACGAAGGCACTCACCCCCACGCCCACGACGACGATCTGCACGACAAGGCTGACCAGTACCGTCATCTGAGAGGCACGCTGGCGTCCAAACGTCGAAAAATCCAGCTTCTTCGGGGAATAGATCGAAAGCAGGTTGCCCACCGTGAAGTTTAGCGGAGCCGCGAAGAGCATTCCCGCCAGCGTGGCGAAGGTGACATCGAGCGATGGTCTGCCGTATAGGTAAGCAACTGCGATCCAGGCCAGCGTCGTATCAAACACGAGGATGCCGGTGTGCGTAAGATTTTTCGCCAGCACAATCTGGCGGAAGCGCACAGGCGAAGCGTAGAAGAATTGAATTCCCGCGGCGTCCCCACCGAAGGTGTTGTAAACCAGATTGGTGAGCATTAGCAGCGCATATCCACCGGCCGCGGGGAATGCCATGTTGGGCATGCGGGTGAAGAAGGGTCGCTGGCGGGCGGCGCTCATTGGACCGATGCGGAAGATGACCAGCATGAAAATGGGCATGACCAGCGTGAGCAGCATGGGACCGCTGCGCGCGAGATAGCGCACTTCTTTCTCGAATACTGCTGCGACGGACTGGGAGAAGCCCGGGAGGTTCCAGCCGAGGCGAAGGGATCTAGCTCTCTCAAGCATGCCGCGCGCGCCGGCTTCACTGAGGTTCTCTCCGCGAAATTGCGCCCGCAATCGCAGATGCAGCAGATACCCTATGGCCATCGCCATGGCGAGGAGCACGATGAAGGATCCGAAGCCCGCCAGAAAGCGAGCGTGTGAAACTTCGGCAATGGCGTTGGCTGCGAGACCGGGCGGCAACGCGCCCTGTATGGGCACCAGATATTCGACGAACCGTCCGAATTCAGGGCGCGAGCGTTTGCCGCCGAAGCGCTGCATGATTGGGCCGATCAACTGAAAGCTGAGCATGAGAAGGATGAACAGAATGCCCATGATCTCGCGCGTGCGCCGTTGCGCGAGCCAGCGCTCCACCCAGGCGAACACCATCTGCATCAGCAAAAGATTGAAGACGGTGAAAGTGAGCAACACGACCAGGGCCCAGGGCAGCAACACGGGGCTGGCGAATAGGATGCCGAGCAGAATCCCCAGTAGCCACATGCTGGCAAGAGCTGTTGCCGGATCAAAACATCCATTGGCCAGGCGAATCAGAAAGTACGCGCGGTAGGTAACGGGAAAACGCAGGAGGTCCGACGAGTCAGGATTATTGGTGAAGGCGGTCGCCATCACCGGGAAAATCTGCCAGAACATCAGCACGGGCCAGAGCAGAAACGCAAGATACTCGCCGTGCCCTTCAGCAATGAAGTAATAGGCCCCAGTTCCCATGCCGATTGCGCCGCCCAGAGCGCCCAACGCAAACACGCACGCCACGATGATGCGGGATACAAGCTCCATCTTGCCGCGCCTGGTGCGTAGCGAGTTGACGAATAGTCTCCAGCGCAGGGTGGCGATGGCTGCGAGTTGGCCGCGCTGGTGGAGTGTGGAGTGCAGTTCAGTCATGGGTTGTGGTCTCATTGATTCAAGGCTGCGTTTGCATTGAGGACGTACAGTAGCGCCGCCGTCCCGCGGCTATCAGGCGGGCGTTTCGCGCCGAGCTGAGGGCGAGACGCCCTCGGGACAGCCGGCAGGATGCCGGTGCTACTGGATCTTTATCCCAACCACGAAAGTTCCTGCTCCGCTGGCTGCGATCCACCGACCGTGTGCAGGAAAATCTGCTCCAGAGTCATCTTCTCACCGCTGGGAGCGGAACCATCCCCGGAGCCGGTACTGGTCTGCGCCTCGACTCCCACCCGCAACTGTTCCAGAGAGCCCTGCGCCACCAGGCGTCCCTGATGAATAATCGCCACGTGACTGCACAGGCGCTCAACAATCTCCAGCACGTGAGAAGTTAGAAAGATCGTAGCTCCGCGCGCGATCATGCGCTGCAGCATGGCTTTGAGCGTGCCGGCAGCAATGGCATCTACGCCTTCGAACGGCTCGTCGAGAAAAAGGACCTTGGGCCCGTGAATCACGGCGGCGGCCATGGCCAGCTTCTTTTGCATGCCGTGGGAGTAGTCGGTGACGAGCTTTTTAGGCTGGTCAGCGAGGTGCATGAAGTCCAGCAGTTCGGCGGCTCGCTTGGCGGCAGTCTCTCGATCGAGACCGTACATTCGTCCGGCAAAATTGAGAAACTCGGAACCTGTCAATCGTCCGAACAGCGCCATGCCCTCGGGCACGACTCCGATCTGCCGCTTTACTTCCACCGGATCTTTCTCCAGATCGAGGCCGAGAATCTCGATGCTCCCTGAAGTCGGCGCCAGCAGCCCGGTAAGCATCTTGATGGTGGTCGATTTCCCGGCGCCGTTAGGGCCGAGGAAACCGAAGAACTGCCCAGGCGCCACGCTAAGATTCACATCTTCGACGGCGGTAAGTTCTCCGAAGCGGCGGGTAAGACCCTGGGTGATGATGGTGGGGGCGGCGTCCATTAGGCTTCTGAATCTAGCATAACCGTAGGATCGCCAACTCAGGTGCAGTCAAACATTGAGGACACGAAATAACACGAGGGAAGGCACTTGAGAGTCTCCTTTGTGTTACTTCGTGTCCTTGGTGGTTTAGGACTTGCCCTAGTTCTTGTCTTTGGCGGCAGCTTCTTTCTTGTCTGGCTGCTTCTTTTGCGCGTCCTCAGTCCAGGGTGGAGTGATGTTCACAAAGCGGGCGTAAGCGATTGACTGGCCGAGGTGCTCGGCGGCGTGGCGCACGATGAACAGCAGGATCCCGCGTTGGGTGTTCTTTCCGCCGAACCAGTCCATGCTCTTTTCCAGATCGGCGTCGGACATGGCTGTGATTGCCTTCTTGGCATGAGCGAAAGAATCCTTCAGCGTGGCGACGACTTTGGGCTTGTCGGTCGTGGACTTCTCCAGTCCCTTTACATCCAGCCCAGCGGGCGCAGGCGTTCCAACGAGTTTATAGAGGTTGTAATTGGCGGCGCTGACGTGCAGGAATACTTCAGCGAACGAACGCACGTCGGACGCGGGACGCCAAGTGTACTTCTCCGCGGGGATCGCCTCGGCGAGGCGGGTGAACTTTTCTTCCTGCACCATGACTTCCGCCATCACCTCGGAGCGATAGCCGGTGACGCCGGGCGTGCCTTCCTTGTACGGATTCACTTGAGCACTGGCACGAAGACCGGTCACTGCGAGTACAAACAGACAGACTGCCGGCAAGATAGCTCTCATCACATGCCTCCTCGAGTCCCACCAGTCTAGCGAATCACAGGTGATTGTCTAGAACGAATGCAGCCGGGAGCGGCTTCCGGCGATACAATGGGCCCTTGAAGGCTGACATCGCATCGGTCCATGTCGGCCGATGAATGAACCAAATTCCCAAGGACGGTGAAACCATGAACGATACAGACGAGACGGTGTTGACAGTCGACGCGAAACCGTGGCCGATCGGAATCGACATCGCCCGGACTGCCGTGATCGTTGTGGACATGCAGAATGACTTCGGGACCAAGAGCGGAATTTTCGATCGCGCGGGAATCGACATCTCAATGATTCAGGCCGCCATTGCTCCTACGGCAAGAGTAGTGGCCGCCGGGCGAGAAGCGGGCATGAAAGTCATCTACCTGAAGATGGCGTTTCGTTCGGATCTTTCGGACGCCGGTCCTCCTGATTCTCCGAATGCGACAAGGCATATGCATTTTGGCGCCGGAAAGGCTGTACTTGCGCCCAACGGCGAGCAAAGTCGATTGCTGATCAGAGACACATGGAACACAGACATTGTGGACGCGCTTAAGCCGCAAGCTGGGGACGTCGTGATCTACAAGCACCGTTTCAGTGGCTTCTATGAAACCGAGCTGGATGCGACGCTGAAGCAGCTGGGAACGAAGTATTTGATTGTGACCGGGTGCACGACCAGCGTGTGCGTGGAGTCCACGATTCGGGATGCCATGTTCAGGGACTATTCCTGTGTATTGCTCGCGGATTGCGCGGCCGAACCCATAGGCTGCGAACTTCCGCGAAGCAACCACGAGGCGTCCTTGCTAGTCATTCAAACCTTGTTTGGGTGGGTCTCGGAGTCAGCTGCGTTCATGCGCGCGCTCGCCGCATCGCACGTTGCGGCCTGAAAAATCAAACCCGCTCAAGAGACTGCTGACTCTCTTAGTTGTCATGTCAACGGAAATCAAGTCACAGAAATGAAGAATGCCCTGACCTTGGCCAGGGCATTCCTGTTTAGCAGAATCGCTGCATTCTAGAACAAATTCCACAAGAACTGGTTGTAGACGTCGTGGTGGTACTGCACCTCCGGCGCCTTCACGAACGTGCCCAGCAGCCGCGGACAGCGATCGGCGGCGGCCTGCTTCAGATCGGCGTAACGGCCTTTCACGTCTTCACCCAGTAACGTCGTCGTCCATTCGGCCTTGCGGAAGTTCGACATCGCGTCATAAATGTTGTCAGGCAAGTAGCGCTCGGCCTGGCGCAGATTCTTGATCTTCGCGGTTTCGCCGTCGATTCCAGTCTTGAAGATGGAAAGCATCACGAGGTACGGATTGGCGTCCGGAGCTACCGACCGAACTTCCACGCGCATGCTCTTCTCGTTGCCGATGGGAATACGGATCATCGATCCGCGGTCCACAGGCGACGCCTTGAGCTGGTTGGGGGCCTCAAAGTGCGGATCGAGTCGCCGGTAGGCGTTGACACTCGGGTTCAGCAGCAGGCAAATGTCGTTGCCATGGGTGAGGATCCGGTCGAGGAATGCCCAGCCCATCTTGCTGAGTTTTTCTTCGCCTTTTGCGTCCCAGAACAGGTTCTTGCCGTTCTCGCTGATGGAAACGTTGGTGTGCATGCCACTGCCGTTTACACCCACCACCGGCTTCGGCAGAAACGACGCGGTCAGGCCCATGTTGGTGGCTACCTGACGACATATCAGCTTGTAGAGCTGAATCTGATCGGCTGCAGCGACGACCTCGCCATAGCTATAGTTGATTTCAAACTGCGAAGGCGCAACTTCGGGATGGTCCTTCTCATTCTGGAAGCCCATGGAGCGTTGCACTTCCGCAGTCGTATCGATGAATGTGCGCAGGAGGTCGCCGGGCAGTGAGTGATAATATCCGCCGGTATTGACGTACTCGAACTTGCCGGTTTCGTGGTAGCGGCGCTCGGCATCGGGCCCTTTGAACAGGAAGCCTTCAATCTCGTTGGCGGCGTTGAGCGTGTAGCCCTTCTTCTTGTGCAGGCCTTCGGCATACCCCTTGAGCACGCCGCGAATATCGGCGGTGTAAGGTGTACCACCCTTGTCGATGACCTCGCCGAAGACCAACACCTTGCCCGAGCCGAAGACGTCGGACGGCGCCCAGTAGAAGGCGCCCCAATCGATGCCCAGCCGCAGATCGCTTTCGCGCTGGGCGGTGAAGCCGCGAATCGAAGAACCGTCGAAGGTGAGATTGTCCCAGCTCTTGATGAGAAACTTCTTGTCATAGTCGAGCATGTGCAACCGGCCTTCCAGATCGCTGAAGAGCACGGTCACGGCCTTGATCCGCTTTTCGTCGGTCAGATACTTGAGCCGCTCTTCGCGGATCTTGTCGACGGATACGCGGTTCCTGCGCTGCTCCTTCGCTTTGAGATTCATCTCTTCCAGCTGGTCATATGAGAGTGCCAGGAAATTGCGCAGTTCGTTAGACATGGATCTCCTCTAGTCTCCTCGGTTGATGACAGATAAATCGAATGTCGGGCAAAAAGCCACTGATACAGGAAGTTGAAATGGCTGGGTTCAACCCAAAAGCATATCGCGAGACGAGGTCCCCCGCCAATCGAAAAAGCTGATGGTACAGATACAGATAAAGGAGATTTGTTCGAAGTAGAGGTCGGAATGGTGACGCGACCTAAACCGCCACCGGTTACTGCCTATGGGCCGAGGCTCCCGCAGCCAGCTCCCGCAGGGTGGTCAGGAAGCCCGCAGCGGTTTCTGGATTGGAGAGTGCGTCGAGAGCCACAGTGGCTGAGAACTGGGGGGACTCAGGGCGGAACTGCACCTGCAGGACGTCCTGCTGGCGGACAGTCATGAGCGCGCTCAGTTCGAGGGAAGGATCCTGCTTCCAGTGCGTGCGGGTGGTCAGGATGATCGGGCCGGGCTGGAAGACCTCCCATTCGCGGTCATCTCGCTTGCGGGGAGTCAGGCCACGGCTGTGGGCACACCAGCGATGCCGCACGACTTGCAAATGGAAGCTGGGCGAGCCGCCCAGGTCGGCTTCGAAGGTCAGCGTTTCTTTCTGCTTGTGCCACAGACTGACCAGCCACTGCACCGGCAGTGCACGCGGTCTCAGCTTCATGGTGACGTGGGCATTCTCAAACCATCGGGAAGGGAACTGCAGGCGGGCGTGAAGCCGGGAACTGCTCATCCAGCGCGGGGCTACAACGCGTCCCCTGCCGGCGCACGCCGATTGTACCCAGCGAAGGGCGGCGCTGCCTTTACGGCGGTTATAGGTCGCGAATACCAGATACCACAGTGCCAATACTGCGACTGCCCCCATCACGTCGATCAGTAGAAGGCGACCCACAACGCTTCCTCTGATGCTGATGGTACGTCGGAGGTTGCGAGGCAAGCAAGGGGACATTGGACTCCCGCCGCGTTTTTACGGGCAGGTACGGGAGGGGAACTGTGGAAAACCCGTCTTGGAACGCCCTGAGCGGGTCAGGTTGCGATTTCTTCCCCCCAGGGCGGGGGAGTTGGTGCTGTCCTACAATGGCGCGGTGCCCTTCACCATCCGCGATTTTCAGTCAGACGATTTTGAGATGCTGTGGCGCATCGATCAGCAATGCTTTCCGCCGGGGATTTCGTACTCGCGGACCGAGTTGAGGCACTACACGCGGCGCCGAGGCGCGTTCACCCTTGTAGCCGTCGATATCAAAGGA
The DNA here is from genome assembly GCA_003225555.1 of Acidobacteriota bacterium. Taxonomy (GTDB): domain Bacteria; phylum Acidobacteriota; class Terriglobia; order Terriglobales; family Acidobacteriaceae; genus Sulfotelmatobacter. The sequence continues at coordinate 20,690 of QIAM01000055.1, forward strand.
GAAATCGTGGGTTTCATCGTAGCCCACGCGGGAAATCGGGGCCACATCATCACCATTGATGTACTCGCAAGTGCCCGACGGTCGGGCACCGGCTCCGGGCTTCTGCGTGCCGCAGAAGAGCGCTTGCAAGCCGTCGGAACTCCAGAGGTCTGGCTCGAAACTGCGGTCGACAACCTCTCCGCGCTGTCGTTCTATAAGCGTCACGGCTATAGCGTCGTGAAAACTTTGCCGCGCTATTACTCGAATGGAGTAGATGCACTGGTGCTCAGGAGAGACTTGACCACGCCGCCGTGAATCCGTGAGCGGGGCAGGCATTAAACGTTCCCAGTCTCTGCCCCGAAGCAGTGCCGTGAGCGCCAGCGCCGGATGGTATAATCCCGCGAATTTTGGAAGGCTTAAAAAAATATATTCGTGTGGCGCTCGCCCTGGGCGTCTGTCCTGTCGGTTGTAGCGGTTCTTCGGCTTTCGGTCCGGTTACTCACACTCAAAATCCTCTAGTGGCCCAATACATGGTCTCTCCGCCCCCTGGGTCCACAGCCGCCGTAGAATTTGGATTGGATACTCATTACGGACGATTGACTTCAGCGGTATCCGCGACGGCTGCAGTCCCCACTGTGCCCATTCTCGTAGCCGGAATGAAGCAGAACTCCACCTATCACATGCGCGCGGTCATCACGCATGCGGATGGTACTCAAGTCCTCGATAGTGACTATGTCTTTGCCACTGGCTCCGCTCCTGCCGGGCGCATACCACTCACAACCCTAACCCTCCCTGCCGGAGCCCGTCCCTCGCTCGGAGTAAAGTTGATGGCCCTCAATCCGACTCCCAATAACGCAGGGAATTCATTGCGAATTGTGGCGACGGATCCCGCGGGCGAGCTGATCTGGTATTACGATTTCGACCCCGCTCTTGGCACGGCGCAGCCGATAAAGTTGCTGCCCAACGGCCACTTGCTGATGGTATTGTTCGGCGGAACCACGGGCCCCGGTGGGATGGTGCGGGAGATTGATCTGGCCGGCCAAACTATCCACGAGTTTACGGTTGACCAACTTAACCAGTGGCTGGCAGCAGCGGGTTACAGCTTGCAGGTTAACGCGATTCACCACGATATTGCCGAGTTGCCCAATGGCCACCTTCTGCTGCTAGTCAACACGAGAAAGAAGCTTCCGAAGCTGCCCGGATATCGGAAAGGGATAACGGTTCTGGGTGATGGTGTGATCGATCTCGCTCCAAATTACACGCCGGTGTGGGCATGGTCATCGTTCGACCACCTGGATGTGAACCGACATCCGATGAAGTTGCCGGATTGGACTCACGCCAACACGGTTTTGTATTCACCGGATGACGGGAATGTCGTGCTTTCGATGCGCCATCAGTCCTGGCTCGTCAAAATCGATTACGCAAATGGGCGAGGCACAGGGAAAATCCTCTGGAGGCTCGGTTATCAGGGGGATTTCACTCTCTTGAACTCCACTTCGCCGGCAGATTGGTTCTTCGCTCAGCATTCTGGGAGCTTTGTCACTTCCAAGAGCAGCGGAGATTTCGAACTTGCCTTGTTCGATAATGGAAACGATCGAGTTTCGGATTCCCGCGGAACCACCTGCCGTTCCATTGCTGCCAGACCCTGGTATCGCAAGCCGGACACTTTCGGGCGTCACTTTCCAGCCTGTTACAGCAGGCCGGCGATTTTCGACGTGAACGAAAGTGCGCGAACTGCCCAACTGGAGTGGTCGTCCGTAGTTCCATATTCGTATTGGGGTGGCGCAAATATGGAATTGCCGAATGGAAACATGTTTGTTGATGTCACAAGTACGCCGTACCAGCCCGTCGATAACCCGAAGCCTACCGTCGTGCGCATGGTAATCAAAGGATTGCTGGTCGTCATTCTGGTGCTTTTGATTTTCTTTTGGCGCATTCCGACCGCAGTCATTCCCTTTCTGACGATTCCGATCCTCCTGATTCTGGCCTTTGTTCCCACGCTCGGCGCGATCGCTCTGGTAATTGGCTTCGTCGTGGACTCGATGGTTGTGGTCATGAGCCAGGAGTCGGTGAATTCTAATTCAGGGAAAATGCGTGTGGGTGACTTTCGATCCGAGGTGATCGCCGGCCTGAAGCGGATTAACAGGCCGAGTTTCTTCGTCCTGGTTGCGATCGGCGCGTCATTTCTGCCGATGTTTCAGCCGCAAGAAAAACTTACTGCGCGGGTCATGGAGGTCACACGTCAACAACCGTCGCAACTGGTTTGGGAACTCGACGTCATCGGACAGGAATCTTATCGGGCGGTACATCTGCCTAGCCTCTATCCGGGAGTGCAATGGTAAGGATCTCTTTCGTCCGGAATTGAACAAATCACACTCGCTCGCACACGGCAAACGCTATAATTACGAAGATGAGACGCAGCCAGGTCGTGCTCTTCACAACGCTGTTCTTCTTGCTCGGAGTTCCGGCCTACGCCTACGGCGATCCCACCGGCGGGTCTCTCCTTCCGTTCCTGTTTTCGATGCTGGCTGCGATTTGGGCAATGTTCTTGATCTTCGCTAGCCGCATTCGACGCGGGGTGGCCGGTTTTATGGCTAAGTTGCGGGGATCTAAGCCGGACGAACCGGTCGCCTCGGAAGCCCGGGACGAAACCATTCCCTCCTGACTATGCTGACAAGCTGAGCCACTCCTCCGGCCAGGTGTAACCCTTGTCGCGGATTAGCGGGCCCCAGAGCTGATCCACTGCCGCCTTCTGCGCCTTCGAAAGCATGAGGCGATTGCGCTGGTAACCCGACACGCTCGCAATGTGCTCCTCCAGCGCTGGCCGCGCAGCCTCGAACTCTGCTAATCCCAGGTCGGAATAGATGCGCTTTACGTGGCCGAGCGGATCGGCGACAACATCCTCATAACGCACACGAGAGACCATTCCCGGGCCCAGGCTGGGAATCCCTTCCGTAATCGCCTCCTCATGGATCAAATAGGCGGCCAAAACAAAGCTTTCGATTTGTTCTGATGAAGTGGACTCCAAGCTATACCTGTCGAGGAGGGTCTGCCAAAGCTTGAGGTTGGACGCAAATACCTCGTACGGATTGCGTTCGATGATGACAAAGCGCGCCTTAGGAAACAGAGATGTCAACAGAGGCAGCCTGAAGCCGTGCGTAGGTGATTTCAGCACCATCGTTTTATCTTGCTGCACGGTTAAGAGGCGAAGAAAGAGTTGAAGCATCTGCGCCCAACGACCTTGCTCGTCGCCGGAGCGACAACGCAGATCGAGCAATACTCGAGGATCGGACATTAATGAGGGCACAAGTAGTGCTTCATAAGGGGATGGTGCGCCCATGCAGAGTAGGGCGAACTCGTCTTCTTGAGGCGAAGTCCACGAGTACTGCATGTTATCCATCGGGCGGCGCGTCTGCCGTTTTGCGACTCCCTTCTGGAACGCCTTCTCAGTCAGCAAGAAGTGGGCAGGGTTCATGCAGGCGTAAGTACTGGGGAATCCGAAGCGGGTGTCACAGCAGAATAACTCATGCAGGAAGGTTGTGCCCGACCGCCAAAAACCCAGCAAAAAGATGGGTGGCGGAACCCCGACCGTTTCCAGGATTTCTGCATGACTGAGGTTTTGGAGTTTTGCCAGGAGCGAATTGCTCACGCTGGCGGCGGAGTACAGCAGGCGAGTTGCAAGCCCCAGGATCGCACGGTCATGATCGATCTTGGTGGCCAGACGCTGCCACGCATCCCGCGACAATCGCAGTCGGCGCTTCATGAATAGCCATATTACCCGTTGCCCGGAATTCTAAGTGCTGAGGCATACGCAAAAAAAGAATTGTATTTTTCCTCTCACTACAGCTACCTTCCATTCTGATGAAAATTGCCATCCAGGGAGAACTCGGGTCGTTCAGTCATGAGGCAGCGGAACGAATGCTGCCGCGTTGCACCGTCGTTCCCTGCGCCCGCTCTGTGGAAGTGTTTGATAGGGTCGAGCATGGGTCGGTCGCTGCTGCGGTCATTCCCATCGAAAACTCGCTGGCGGGGACGGTGGCCGAGCATGCTGATCTTCTGGTCGAGCGTGCGGTCTTTATCCAGGCGGAGTTTCACCTTCGTATCGTGCACAATGTGATTGCTGCTCCGGGAGTGAAGCTGAATTCGCTACGGCGCGTGCTGTCGCATTCCGTGGCGCTCGATCAGTGCCGTGAATTCTTCCGGCGTCATCCGCGGATCGAGGCGTTTCCGTTCTACGATACCGCGGGCAGCGTGAAACACGTGATCGCCAACAAACTCACCGATGCGGCCGGGATCGCGGGACGACAGGCTGCCCGCCAATATTCGGGAAAGCTTCTCCAGACCAGCGTGGAGGATGACAAGCGCAACTTCACTCGATTTTTCCTGATTCGGAAGGTTCGTGGCACTGCTCACGCGAAGAGGCTTATCCCGCGCGGCGCCAACAAAACTTCCATCGCATTCAAGGTCAAGAACCTGCCGGGAGCGCTTTTCAAATCCCTCAGTGTGTTTGCACTGCGTGACATTAGCCTGAGCAAGATCGAGTCGCGTCCCATGAGGGGGCGGCCCTGGGAATATGTCTTCTACGTAGACTTCCTCGGCGGTGACGACGAGCCAGCGCGCAATGCGCTGCGTCATTTGGGCGAGGTGGCGGAGTTCGTCAAGGTGCTGGGGATTTATCCTGCCGCCTGAACACTGACACCCGTCGGCGAAGCCCGTCTATTCTATGGCGAGCTCTGGTGTCACAGGAGAACGATCATGGCATTCTCATGCTCAACGCGCCGGGAGTTTCTCCGCGGCACAACAGCGGTTTGCACCGGAATAACCGTTCCCGTACTTGCCTTTGCTACTCAGCAGAAGCCTGCTGAACAGAGCGAAAAGGCAAAAGGCGATGAAGGAATCTCTCCGGCAGAAGACCTGATGCGCGAGCACGGTGTGCTCAACCGGATCCTCCTCATCTACGACCAGCATCTGCATCTGCTCTCGGCGAAGCAGCCCTTTGATGGCTCGGTGCTGACCAGCGCCGCCGACATCGTTCGCCGCTTTGTCGAGGAGTATCACGAGAAGCTCGAAGAGGAATTTCTCTTCAGCCGGTTCCGCAAGGCCGGCAAGTTTGTGAAGCTAGTCGACACTCTGCAGGAACAGCACGCGGCCGGGAGGCGTCTCACGGCGCAAATCCGCGAACTGGGCGCCCTCGGCACCTTCAAGTACGTCTCTGACAGCGACAGGCTGGCCGATGCGTTGCGCTCTTTCCTTCGCATGTACCGACCGCACGAGGCACGGGAGGATACAGTCCTCTTTCCTACGTTCCGGTCGATCGTCTCCGCGCACGAGTACGATGCCCTCGGCGAGGATTTCGAAAAGAAAGAAGACGCGTTGTTTGGAGAAGACGGTTTCTTCAAGATGGTTGACCAGGTTGCTCAACTGGAGAAGAAGCTCGGAATCTATGAACTTTCTCAGTTCACCCCCAAATGAGGAACGTGGTGCCCGGGACATCCCAACATGGGATTTGGCAAATGAGCCTCTCCCCGTTAGCCTCTGGACCTTGGATATGCTGCCAACACCAGGTTGGGGAGTAGAATCCAACAAACTCACGGAAAACTTTCGAGGCGGCATGCCGAAACCTTTCCGGAAGAGTATCATCTAAAACTTGAGCGAGTTACACTCAAGGAGAGCTATGAGCCAGCCGACGCCCAACGAGCGCACGCCTAAACCCAAGGAAACACAAGATCAACGGGCTCTGCCAGTGCTCCCCGTAAGGGACACGGTTCTGTTCCCCCATGCCGTTTTGCCGCTGACGGTGGGCCGGGAAAGCTCCGTCCAGCTCATCAACTCGCTCGGGGAAGATAAGACGATTGTGGTGGTGGCGCAGCGCGAAGCGCGGGTGGACTCACCACAGCCGGGTGATCTCTACACCGTCGGGACCTCCGCCATCGTGCACAAAGTCGTCAAGATGCCCAACCAGAGCCTGTTCGTTTTCGCCGAAGGCCTGGAGAGGGTGAGGGTAGGCGAGTTCGCGCAGCTCACGCCCTTCATGCGCGCGAAGGTGACGCCGATTCCCGAGCCGCCTCCGCTGGCCGCGAGCTCTGAGATTGAAGCCCTGCAGCGCAACGTGCTCACGCTCTTCCAGCAGATTGTTGCCGGATCGCCGACCCTCTCGGACGAACTGTCCACCGTGGCGATGAACATCGACGAACCCGGCCGCTTGGTCGATTTCATTGCGTCGTCCTTGCCGTCACTATCCACGCCCGACAAGCAGGACACGCTCGAGACCACTGACGTCCGCGCCCGCCTGGAAAAAATCAACCAGCACTTGGCGAAAGAGCTCGAAGTTCAGCAACTGCGCAACAAGATTCAGAGCGAAGTGCAGGATCGGGTGCAGCAGACGCAGCGCGAGTACTATCTGCGCGAGCAGATGAAAGCCATCCAGAAAGAATTGGGCGAGCAGGACGAGGGCCAGCGCGACGTCGAAGATCTCCGGCAGAAGATTGAGAGCGCCGGCATGCCCGATGAGGTGAAGAAAGAAGCGCTCAAGGAACTCGGACGCTTATCGCGGATGTCGCCGATGGCGGCAGACTACTCGCTCACTCGCAACTACATTGAGTGGCTGGCCGTTTTGCCGTGGGCCAAAACTTCCGGGCAGGAGATTGAGATTCCGAAGGCGAAAGAGATTCTCGACGCCGATCACTACGATCTCGAAAAGGTAAAAGACCGCATTCTCGACTATCTGTCGGTGCGCCGCCTGAAGCCGAATATGAAGGGACCCATCCTGTGCTTCGTGGGACCTCCGGGCGTGGGCAAGACTTCACTCGGCAAGTCGATTGCTCGCGCGTTGGGCCGCAAGTTTGTGCGGCTGTCTCTAGGCGGAGTGCATGATGAGGCTGAAATCCGCGGCCATCGCCGCACCTACATCGGAGCATTGCCCGGCCAGATCATTCAGGGCATTCGGCGCGCCGAAACGAAAGATCCCGTCTTCATGCTCGACGAAATCGACAAGGTGGGACGGGACTTCCGCGGCGACCCGGCTTCGGCGCTGCTCGAGGCGCTCGATCCCGAGCAGAATTCCAGCTTCCGCGACAACTACCTGGACGTGACCTTCGATTTGTCGAAAGTCCTCTTCATTACGACCGCGAACATGCTTGATCCCATTGCCGAACCGCTGCGCGATCGCATGGAGATCATCGAACTCCAAGGCTACACAGAGGAAGAAAAAGTCCACATCGCGTTCCAGTACTTGATTCCGCGTCAGGTCGACGAAAACGGAATCACGGCGGAGCAGATCGAGTTTCCCGAAGAGGCGGTGCGCTACATTATTCGCCACTACACGCGCGAAGCTGGTGTGCGTAGCCTGGAGCGCACTATCGGCACCATTTGCCGCAAGCAGGCGCGGCGGTTGGCCGAAGGCAAGACTGAGAAACTAGTCGTCAGCAAGGAAATCATTCAGGAATTTCTGGGCGGCATCAAGATCCGCGTCGAAGGCGAGATCGAGGAGCGCACCGAGCGCCCGGGAGTGGCTGTCGGTTTGGCCTGGACTCCAGCGGGCGGCGACGTGCTCTTCGTCGAAGCCAACGCCATGAAGGGCAAAGGTGGATTCACCATGACCGGCCAGATCGGCCAGGTCATGCAGGAGTCGATGCAAGCTGCGTTAACCTGGGTACGATCCAATGCCGCTCAGTTGGGCGTCGCAGAGGATTTCTTCGCCACCCACGACATTCACATTCACGTCCCCGCAGGCGCAATTCCGAAAGACGGTCCGTCCGCCGGCGTGACCATGGCAACGGCTCTGGTTTCTCTGTTGACGGGACGCCGCATCCAGCCGCTCACGGCAATGACCGGAGAAATCACGCTCAGCGGTAACGTGCTGCCGGTTGGCGGAATCAAGGAGAAGGTGCTCGCCGCCAAGCGTGCGGGAGTCCGCGACGTGATTCTGCCGGCCGAGAACAAGATGAATGTTGAGGAGGATCTTACCCCAGAGCAACAGGAGAACCTCAGCATCCACTATGTGAAAACGATTGAGGAAGCTCTTCACGTATCCCTGCCAGCAGTGGCGGAGGGACCGGCGGCGAAGATCCTCGCAACGCCATCGAAGGATTCCAATCAGGACTCTAAGCCAACAGCGGTGAAAGAACCAGAGGTTGTACACGACCGGGTGCTCACCCGAATTTAACCTGCGTCATTCCCCGGCGGCAACCGGCCGCTGGGGATTTTGCTTTTCCTGCCCCAAATATTCCTTGCTTTCATAACGTCCCCAAGCTACCGCCAACCGCATCAAACGGCCCCTCAGGGTTTGGCAAGTTCATCCGAGAGCAGGTGAGCTTTCATTGCCAAGTTGTGTCCGCGCTCGATGTCGCCCGCGGCAACGGCCGCTCTCGACTGATCCAGAAACTGCTGGATTTGTTTCAGCATCTCCTGCTGATTGGAGTCGAGCTGACGTCCGGCAATCTTTTTCAGATTCTCCTCTGTAGACCCCACCAACTGATCGGTAGTCGAGCGCTGGCCGGCAGCGTTTTGTCCGCCTGCACCACCTACGAGTTGAATGGCCGGCTCGGTCGTGCCGCCATCGTGGACCACGGTTTTCGGTGGTGGACACTTTGTCGGCGCCTTGCTCGCAGCAGTAGCATCCGGCCCAGCCGCGGGTTCTGCTGCCGACGCGTTGGCCGCGGCGGAGTTGGACGTCGCGCAATCGGATGCATTTTCCGTTTTCGAAGTCTTCTTGTGCCGGCGGTGCTTACCCTTGGCGTTCTGCTGGGGAGACATTTTGGTCGCAGCCGGCTTCTGCTGCTCAGACTCCGCTGCAGGAGCGGCAGTCGTCGTTTGGGGTCCCGAAGCAGGAGGGTTCTGAGAGCTGCCCAGGTTGCTCTGCGACGATTCAGCCCCCGACTCAGGAGACTGAGCAGGTGGGGTCTGCTGCCCGGCAGCCTGCATCCAGGGGCGAGCTGCGCCCGAAGAAGCCGAAGACGCCGAAGCAGAGTGGAAGACGCAAATGCAAACGATCAAGGCCAGAGTCATACTAATTACCAGGCGCGCCCCAATGTGGCAATTGTTGTTAATTTTACGCCTTTGAGATGCAGAAAGAGCGCGGAAAGCACAGCTGAAATTTCCCGTGTTTCCCTCGGCTTGCGAGGTTAACCCGCCTGCTTCGACAGGGTACTGCCCGACTTGACGGCAAACTCGCGGCTATCCACAGCGGAGGGCGCGAATGGAAGGCGGAAACGAAACGTTGTACCTTCTCCTTCAGTCGATTCGAACTCGACCGAGCCATAGTGCCACTGCAGAATCTGATAGGTCTGAGCCAGGCCGATGCCACTTCCGTCCTTCTTGGTCGTGAAGTAGAGCTCAAAAATCTTGTCCTGCACTTCGCGCGGGATGCCTGGACCGCGATCCCAGACTTCCGCGATTACGACATCGTCCTCACGACGAGCGGAGATCGTCAACAAGCCGCCCTGCGGCATGGCTTGCACCCCATTCAGGACCACGTTGAGCAACGCCTGCTTCATCAGATCGATATCCGCCTTGATGGGTAATGGTTCTTCGGCTAGGGGACGCTCGATCGTCACGCCGTGGTGCTCGGCATCTGGAGACGCCAGGCCTGCCACCTCCTCAAGCAAGCGGCGAAGATCAACTTCCTCCAGGTGCAGCTCTCTCGGACGCGTGAAGTCCACAAGGGTCTGAACCACCCGGTCGAGGCGGCGGATTTCGCTGTCAATGATGTCCATGTGCCGGAGGGTGTCGGGTTCGGTCTGGGCGAGCTTGTTCTGCAGCAACTGCAGATGAAGCACAATCGCATTAATGGGATTCTTGACTTCGTGGGCCACTCCGCGAGTGAGCCGCCCGCTGGCTGACATGCGGCGGGACAGTTCAATCTCGTCCCCAATGCGGCGGACCGACTCGCTGTCGCGCATGATCAGCAGCGCCCCGATCTGGGTGCTTTTCTCCTGAACAAAGTCCAGCGAAACCTGCACCCGCCGGCCTCCCGCCGCCTCAAGCTCGCTCTGCAGCAGTGGACGCCTGCGCTCGAACGCGTCGAGCACAACCGCTCCTAGAAGAGATTCACGAGAGAACACTTCCTTCACGGTATGGCCCAGCAGTTCCTTTCTTGGACGGCCCAGGAATCGCTCGACGGGAGCACTAACCAGCACAATGCGCGAATCGCGGGTAAAGAGCACCAGTCCATCCTGCAGTTTGGCCATGAGCTGATCGACATTGTCTTTCAGCGCGGAGAAAATCTCCTTCGTATCTCTGATCTGGCGGCCAAGGTTGGCGATCTTCAGAGTGACCAGTCCGTACTCGTCGTGCCGGGACTCGTCGCCGGAAAGCGATTCCTCATTGCCGGCGCTCGCACTGTCGAGATTTCTGCTGAGTTCTTTGAGTGGGCCAAGGGCGAGATTGGAAATCGCTGCAGCCAGCACCAGAGATGCAAAGATCGACACGATGGAAAGATAAAGCGCGTGCAGCAGCCGCGGCGTGATTTCACTCTTCAGAAAAGAAGTCGAAACTCCAATGCGGATTGTCCCGAAGGGTTCTCCATTAAAAACCTGACCGTTTAACATGAGAGGGAAACTCACGTTGTAAACCGCAGGGCTGTAAACCAGACGAAGCTGTTCGCGAAAACGGGCTCTTACCACCTGCTGGAAATCCGGCCGTTGCGCGACTGATTTCCCAGCCATGCTCGCGTTGGTGTGGAGCATGGCCCGGCCATCGGTGCCAACGATGGCTACGTCGTAGATGAAAGGCCAGTTCCCGACATCGGACTGAAGCATGTTGTTCAGATTTACGTCCGTGGGCAAGTACCCCATCAGGGCGCGACGCACGGCGGCGGGATCATTCGTGTCTAGCCGCGTGCTGCTGAAATCAGGGACGTCGTTCTCTGCCACATAGGCCAACTGCTGCGTAAGCAGGGTGGCATTTTCGTAGGCATTGGTGATGCGCTGCCGGAGGAGTTGGGAAATGTACAAATAGGAGAAGGCAGATACCATCACCGTGACCATTAGAGTGATGGCGAACACGATGATGGTTTTTCGGCGCATGGTGAAAACAGTGGTCAGTGGCCAGTGATCAGTGGCCAGTTCTAGTGCCGGGTGACGAGAAGTCTGTGGGCTAGACTCTTTACTTACTGGCCCCTGATCACTGGGCCCCTGATCACTAGCTTGGCACTTCTTCCTTGCCCGCGGCCGCGTCCGCGGCGGCACTACCGTACTCCTTCAGCTTATTATGAAGGGTTTTCAGGCTTATGCCGAGAATTTCAGCGGCGCGGGTCTTGTTGTTGCTGGTGGCTTCCAGGGTCTTAAGAATCAGCATCTTCTCCGCTTCTTCGACCGTGGTACCAACACCCAACCGAACCGCATCCGGATCGTTGGCAGCGGCTCGTAGCGGCGCCTGGCCAAAGCCGGGAGGCAAGTGCTTGGTCTCGACCATGCCGCCATCGCAGACGATCACCGCACGTTCCAGCGTGTTGCGAAGTTCTCGCACATTGCCGGGCCAGGAATAGTTGTTGAACAAATTCAGTACAGCTTCGCTGACGGTCGCTACCTTCCGCGAGTGCTTGGTGCTCATCTCGCCCAGCAGTAACTGAACCAGATCCGCAATGTCTTCCTTATGCTCGCGGAGCGGAAGCATGTGGATGTTGAAGACATTCAGGCGGTAGTAGAGATCGCTGCGCAACTCGCCGTGGGCGACAGCTTCATCGGGCACCTTGTTCGTCGCGGCCAGCACTCGCACGTCAACCGAGGTCTCGACTTTGCTGCCCAGTCGCCGCAGCTTATGGTCTTCGAGCACGCGCAGCAGCTTGGCCTGCGTGGCGATCGGCATCTCTCCGATTTCGTCCAGAAGCAGCGTGCCGCCTTCCGCCAGCTCAAAGCAGCCGGTACGTCTTTCCAGCGCTCCGGTAAAGGCGCCCTTCTCATGGCCGAAGATTTCACTCTCGATGAGGGTTTCGGGAATCGCAGCGCAGTTGATGGCCACAAAGGGACGATCCCGGCGTGGACTCAGATCGTGAATCGTGCGCGCGACTAGTTCCTTGCCCGTTCCGCTGGCACCGGTGATTAAGACCGAAGCAGTACTCGGCGCCACCATCTCGATCAGCCGGAAAATCTCCTGCATCTTCCGCGACGAGCCATTCAGGCGGCCCAGCGATCCCGCATCGCGCAGCTTCCGGCGCGTAACTTCGAGTTCCACGCGCGTTCCCAGCAGTGACGAAGCGTTCGCCAGGATCGTGCGCAGACGGTTCGTGTCGATGGGCTTGGTGATGTAATCGTATGCGCCCATGCGCATGGCCTGCACCGCACTGTCAATCGTCCCCTGCGCAGTGACCAATACTACGGCCATGGTCTGCGCCTGTTCGGCCAGCCGCCCCAGGAGATCGATGCCACCCATGCGCGGCATCTTCAAGTCCGTTACCACAATGGAGGGTGTCCACTGAGTTGCTTTCTCGAGGCCCTCGGCGCCATCCCGTGCGGTCTCAACCCGGTATCCCCAGGACGAAACCAATTCGGCGAGGCCGGAGCGCTCGTTCTCTTCGTCCTCGACGATTAATACCTTTTCTTGGCTCATTTCGTTCTCTTAACTCCAAGTGGTTCATCCCGACGGTTTGGCCGTTTGAAACCGTTGCCCAGCACACGGCCGCGAGTTAACACGATACCTGCGTTTCTTACCGGGGGGCAAGGTCTGAAGGAGCCCAGAAGGGGCGGGACGGTCACAGGCAGCAATTGGGCTGAGTTGTGAACGGCTTCGCCACTTCAAATTGAGACAAGTTCGTATTTCCAGGTACTTACCTTGGCAATGTTCAGTGACGGCGCTTCAATTTAAGCTGGAACGTGCAGTAAAATTCCAGTTTCTCGGTCGGGCTCATCTGGCTGCCAGTTCCGGTCGTTTGTCGAAGGAAGTGAACACACTTGGAGGATTCCATGTCACCTCGATGCAAGTCACGCCTGGGCCGCGCGAGCGGCGCAAGCTTTCTCGCAATAATTGCACTTATGTTGACTGTGAATTCCGCGTTCGCACAGAGTGACTCGAATCCCACGTGGGATCTCTTTGTTGGCTATCAGTACCTGAATCCCGGGGGTACGGTCCCTAGTCCATTCGGAGATCCGAACAATCCCATCGGCTTCAAGATTCCTGCCATGACGAAGGGATTCGGATCGAGCCTGACCTACAATTTCGACCCGCACTGGGGACTCGAGTTCGATCTCGGACACAATTGGGGAAGCTCGAACTACGAAACTACGGGTTCGGCCGGACCGCGCTTCATCTGGCGAACTGAGGATGCGAATTTCTTCATTCACGCCTTGGCCAGCTATAATCGCCTTTCCGTAGGCGGACTGAATCCCAGTAATGGCATCGGCGCGATCCTCGGCGGTGGCATGGACCTGCCCGTCGCAAAGTGGTTTTCCTGGCGCTTGTTCGAGGTTGACTACGTTTGGGCGAACCATCACTATCCCGATTTCGCTGCCGCTCAATTTTCCTCACTGCGGCGTCCTGCCTTGGAAGGTGTGCGCCTGCGTACCGGTGTGGTGTTCAATTGGGGTGGCGCACCGGCAGTGACGCCGACGGCAAGTTGCTCGGTGCAACCGACCGAGGTCATGGTGGGCGAGCCCATCACGGCAACGGTCAGTTCCAGCAATTTCAACCCCAAACACAACGTGACCTACAGCTGGAGCGCGACTGGCGGCAAGCTGACCGGTAAAGACACGACCGCCACCATCGATACCACTGACGTCGCGCCCGGCACGTATACCGTGGCGGCTCACGTCACGGACCCCAAAACCAAGAAAAACAATGAGGCCAGTTGCTCCGCCAATTACACCGTCAAGCCGCTGCCACCCAAGAACCCTCCGACGATCAGCTGCTCGGTGAATCCGACGAGTTTGATCGCGGGAGCCCCGGCCACGGTTACCTGTAACGCAACCAGTCCGGACGGCGTCCCTGTGACGGTTTCCAATTGGACTCCGACTGGCGGCACGATCACCGGAAGCGGCAATACCGCGACTCTTGACACCAAGGGAGTCTCACCTGGCTCGATCACGGTAAGCGCCACGGCAACGGATTCGCGGGGGCTGACCAGCCAAGCCTCTACGCAACTGTCGGTGGAGAATCCACCACCCCCGCCACCGAATCCTGAGCTTCGGGCTTTGGAGGCGCGGTTAGCACTGCACAGTGTTTACTTTCCCACGGGTCAGCCGCCGACGAACAAACCGAATGCGGGTCTGGTCCCGAGTCAGCAGAAAACTCTGCTCACCTTGGCGACGGACTTCAAGAAGTATCTGGAATCCAAACCAGACGCGCACCTCGTTCTGGAAGGCCATGCCGATGTGCGCGGCTCGGACGCCTACAACCAGGCACTCTCTGAGCGCCGCGCCACACGCGTGAAGAGCTTCCTGGTCGAGAATGGGGTTCCAGAGGCGAACATCGAGACCATGGCATACGGCAAGCAGCGCAACCTCTCGGTGGACGAAGTCAAACAGGCCATCGAGAACAATCCTGATCTAAGTCCTGAAGAGCGGCAGAGATCGCTCAAGAGAATCATGATCCTCAAGTGGGCCAGCAACCGCCGGGTTGACATTACTCTGAAGTCCGGTGGCAAGACCGAAACCTCAGTCCGCCAGTTTCCGTTCAATGCGGCAGACTCCCTGACCTTGATCGGCGGCAGGGAAGCCGAGGCCAAGAAGCCAGCCAAGAGGAAACCAGTGCGAAGGCAGCCGGCGCAAAAGAAGCCGTAGTCGCTTCAGATCAAGAGAAGCCGTCGCGGAGAGCGGGCCCGCTTTCCGCGATGTTTTTTGTTCGCGGAAGGCCGCCTGGCCTGAACTAATCGGTTCGTGCAGAGAGACTGCCCGTGTTTTTCAGTAACAAGCAGAATCTACACGGCAGACACTTCAGTGCTATCCACAAGTGATTGATTCTATGGGAATGTTTCTGGTATCCGGCTTGCCACTTACAGGTCCGAGAGGACCGCGCGAGCATGCCCCTGATGCGCACATCCCGACGGCTGCATGGTTGTGGGCTGGCCCTAACGCTGCTGTTTTTGGGTTTAGCCACCGCCTGCTCGCGTCGCTCCGGCTTCGAGGCCGGGAGAAATACCCCGTCGCGTCAGCAGCAAGAGGTTCCTTTCCATCAAGAAGCTGGCACTAGTCCGGCGGATAGCGGGATTGGGGATAACCATACTTCGCCACGCCGCCCCAGGAATGAAGTCGATCTACCCTTCAAGTTGCCGGCTTCTCAGACATTAACTGCGGGTACATTGCTAACGGTGCGTCTTGAGGCCCCGATTGTCACGGCCAAGCCGGGTCCCTCTAAGACTTTTACTGCCATGCTCGACGACCCTGTCACGATTGACGGGACCACAGTATTGCCACACGGAGCCATCGCAAGAGGACGTCTGGTGTGCTCCCAAGCTGCACTGAAGCGTGGGACCGGCTATGTTTGTCTTACGCTGGAGTCGATTGCGGTCGGTGGAAAGACCATCCCGCTGCAGACCTCAAAGTTGTTCGCCAAGGGAAAGGTTGAGGCGTCACAAGGATCTCCTAGTGGCCACACCGCACCCATGCACGCACCCGCTGCGGTCCGGATTGCGAAAGGACATCGCTTAACGTTCCGCCTCACGCGTGACGTGGTTCTTGGAGCCGGCGGGGAAGATATGTCCGATAACTCGCCGTCGGGCAGCAAGTAGAGCGAACCAAGCTACCCAATCCGGACGCCTGCAAAAAGACTCCCAAAATACGCGTAAAAAGCCCCCGCGCCCGATGGCGGCAGCGGTCGAAGCATGCGATCTCCACTAAGGCTTACAGGAGAAATTGCAACCAGGTATTCGGGAGCAAAGCTTGTCAGATTGTCGGACCTCAGCGACGACGGCCGGGGATTCTTTCAGAAGGATCATGGGGACAGCTGCTCCGGTTTGGTGAAGGTGCACTTCTACGGCGACGGTAAGCCAACCCTGGCTTTGGTTCTGATTGCAAGAAACGGAGCGAAAAAGAAGGCGAAGCTTGTGCTGGCTCGCGATGTCGGAGGACGCTGGGAAACTCGAATAGTGGACACTGCAGACGCATCTCCAGTGCCGGTCGTCTGGAGCCAGCCCCCGGAGAGTACCGGGACGTCTATGGCAAGAAAGAGATTCGAGCAACCAGCCCAGTCATGGTTTTTGCTGGTTATGAGTCATGGGCAATCCTTTACGCATGGACCGGTAACAAGGTGACCAAAATCTGGCTCCGAGACTGACAAGACACGACAAGAGACTGGGACAGACAAAACAGGGGGACAGACGGGATACCCCGATTTTCCCGAATTGGACCCGCGCGCACAAGCGATCAATCGCTTCTAAGTTCCTCCCCAAAAAAATACTTTCTCGATCTCACCACCGAGACACAGAGTCACGGAGGAAGCAAAAGGAAAATAACTAGTTTGAGATTTTCTCTGTGTCTCTGTGGTGAAAAAGCCCTTCGTCGCGTGTTATGCTCCCGCTTTCGTCCCAGCAGGAGGAGCATGGCTTTCTCGCGCCGTGATTTCGTAAAGACGTCCGTTCTAGGAGCAGTTGCTGCCGGAGTAGGAACACTAGCTCAAGGCGAAGAACTTGCCGCGCAACAGCACGAGTCGCAATCCAGTTCCTACAAGCGGCCAATTATCATCGCGGCGCACAACGGCTTCAACTACATCGAGGATCCTTATACCTTCCTGAAGAATGGCGGGGACACGCTCGACGCCGCGTTGCGCGTGGTGAAGGGTCCCGAAGACGATCCCAAGGACACGAGTGTCGGCCTGGGTGGACTGCCGAACGAGGAAGGTGTCGTCGAGCTGGACTCCTGTTGCATGCACGGGCCGACGCGGCGTGCAGGATCAGTCGGTGGCATGCGCAACATCAAGAATGTGTCGCTGGTGGCCAAGGCCGTGATGACCGATACGGGACACGTCATGCTGGTGGGAGAGGGTGCTGAACGCTTTGCCGTTGCCAGGGGCTTTCCTCGCGAGAACCTGCTGACCGACCATTCACGCAAGATCTGGCTGCTGTGGAAGGAGTATCACTCCAACAATGACTGGTGGGGGCCGGGTCTTGCAGATCCGCGCTGGCAGGCGCCGCAGGAGCAGCCGGAGGGCAAGCCGCAGTCGGAGTTATGGCGAGAGCGTTTCTTGCGGCTCGAAGAGCACGCCGCGGACCTGGGCATAGCGCCAGAGCTGCGGCGCGAGGCTGTCTACAAAGTTCTGTTCCCGCCCACGGGAACCATTCATTGCTCAGCGCTGAATGAAAAGGGCGAGATCTCCGGTTGCACGACCACCAGCGGCTTAGCCTACAAACTGCCCGGACGCGTGGGTGATTCTCCGATTATCGGTGCGGGCTGCTACACGGATCAGGATGTGGGCTCGGCCGGCGCTACAGGGAGCGGGGAAGAAAACATCAAGGTCGCCGGCGCGCACACAATCATTGAGAACATGCGCCACGGCATGACTCCTAAGGAAGCCGGACTGGACGCCTTGCAGCGCATCGTGCGCAACTATAACCACGACATGAAAAAACTGCAGTTCGTGGACATGGTTTACTACGTTCTGCGCAAAGACGGAGCGTACGCAGGGGTTTCGCTGTGGACAGGGTATGAGGCCAGCAAGCCGCACCAGATTGTCGTGCACGACGGCACGCGGCGCGTGGAGAACACCACCCCTGTGTTTCAAGCCTTCTCGCACGATTTCCCACCTGAGCCGAAATTGCCGGCGGAAGTGAAGAAACAATTCGAATGAGTGCGTCCCAATCGCATCGGGGTCACCATATTTTGGCCGAGCAACTCCGAGAGAGAGTTCACAAGTGATTGGTAGGATTAGACTTATGCCCCATACTTTGGTAACGCCTCCAAGTCGCCGGAACCGCACCGGTTGGGTCGCGGGGGCGGTGCGGTAGAGGTTAGAATCAGATTGACTTAGGTGCGCTTCGCAGCATCTAAATGGGTGTATGCAAAGTCTTCCTGCCTGCAAGCCGAGCTTGCAAATCGACTGTGGCGGTGGGATGACAAAAGCGGACTTGATTATGGCAACGAAAATTCCAATGGCTACGAAGATCCCGGCGACAAAGATTCCCTAGGGTGTGACTGAGGACACACTTACCCTCCTTCCTCTTCTCGTCCAGCAATATAATCCTCGATCTGCTGCGGAGTGAACCGCCCGTCAGTTGTGAGAATCTGTGTGAAAAGTTTCGCTGATTTGCGGTTCGAGGCTCAGTTTGTCTCGCACGTCGTACCAATACTTGTACGGCCGATTGGATTCGTAGTCCAGAGCAGCAGCGAAGCCTTTGAGAGCTGCGATCACCTCAGGTATGCTCACTTTTTGTATTTGAATTACTGTCTGGAATAGACTCCAGGCGCTCTCGATAACCGCGTCGTTGTATGTTACAGCGGTGCCGACGATCTCAAATTTCGTCTTGAATGCTGCGTAGGTTTCGATCTCCGCGATCGCGTCAAGCGATGAAATGGCAGCCAGATGAAACGGGGCATCCTCGTCGTTACCGAGCAGTGTCTCGCGAAAGCGCTGCCAGCACTCGGCCGCCAATTTTTCTCCCCGCAGGTCCTTGAAGTAGAAGCCTCCGGTATCTTTTCTTGTTTTGGCCATGCGTTTTCCGCAGAGCAGCAGGTAATAGAAGGCTACCTTGGGATTTCCGTTTGGGCTGGACAAGGTCTCCAGACTCTGCGCCAGCCGCTCGGAAGCAAGGGAAAGAGGCAAGTAGCACTCGGCAGCGTACTTGTGACTGACGAGCAGCATTTGCTTCCAGGTCTCAGCACGAAGCGCGCGCTGTCTTTCTGCATCTGCTGTGCGCTTGTCGCGGCGTGTTGCAAGCCAATTCAAGGCGAACAGAACCAGGGCTGGAATGCCGAGAAATTTAATGACAAAATCTGTGCTAAAGGCCCAAAGGGCCTGCCCGGTGCTCCGCACTTGAATGTCGCCAAGACTTACCGACTGAGCCGAGCTTGGCGAGTTTGACCCCGAGACGACGCTCCAAACTATGGTGACGGGAAGAGATGCAGCTTTGTGCCCTTGACAGCCTTCAGTTCGCCCTGAACGCTGATGCTTTGGCCTGGAGACAGCGCATCCCAGACCAGACTCTTGAATTGGGAAAACTGGCTGCCGGTCTGACAAAGATCACTCTGCCCGGGCGGCGAGGGCAGCACGCAAATCTTCTCGAACTGATATTGCGGAGGCAATGCCAACAGGCGTATCGATCGAGCCACGGCGGGAGGAACGGTTCTCGCATCCGATTTGTTCCTGATCATAAGCGTGAACTGGACCAAGTCTCCCTCTCCAACGGCGCGGGAGGAGAGGGAACCTGTCGCGGACAGGTCGGCTATCGACGGCTGGGCCGGCGGGGCTGACACAGTTCCACTCTTGCCCAGCAAAGGGCAGCACAGGATCAGCGCAATGACAACTACTCTAATCATCTATTGTTTTGACCGGTGTTTTTTCGGCCAGCTAGAAGAACCTGACCTTCACATCCGGTCCCTTGTCCAAATGGATGCTTTCGACGAAGCGGACTTTGCCGGTGCGAAGGGCCATGATCACGGACGACGTTCGCGTACCTTCGCCGAAGAAGCGGACGCCCTTCATAAGCGCGCCGTCGGTGACGCCCGTTGCGGCGAAGATGAGTTGCTTGCCGGGGGCGAGGTCTTCGGCTTCGTAAATCTTGTTCTTGTCCTTGATGCCCATGCGGGCGAGACGTTCTTCCTGATCGGGCTTTACCACCAGGCGGCCGAGCATGTAGCCGTTGAGGCAGCGGATGGCGGCGGCGGTAATTACGCCTTCGGGCGCTCCGCCGGAACCCATGACGGCGTGCACGCCGGTGCCGATCACGGCTGCGGCTATGCCGGCGGAAAGGTCGCCGTCGCCGATCAGGCGAATGCGGGCGCCGGCGGCGCGGATGTCGTCGATGAGCTTTTCGTGGCGCGGCCGGTCGAGCACGATCACAACCAGATCCTCCACGTCGCGCTCCAGTCTCTTCGCGATGTTTTTCAGGTTGTCGGCGACGGGGGCGTCGAGTTCGACGGCGTTCTTGCACGAAGGGCCGATGACAATTTTCTCCATGTAGCAGTCGGGAGCGTTGAGCAGGCCTCCGCGTTCAGAGGCGGCGAGCACCGTAATGGCTCCCGGCGCGCCGGTGGCGCAGAGGTTAGTGCCTTCGAGCGGATCGACGGCGATGTCGACTTCGGGAACCTCGGTGCCATCGGGAAATTCGGCGCCGACCTTTTCGCCGATGTAGAGCATGGGCGCCTCGTCGCGCTCGCCCTCTCCGATGACGATAGTGCCGCGCATGGGGATCGAGTCCATGGTCTGCCGCATGGCTTCGGTCGCGACCTGGTCGGAGAGCTTGCGCTCGCCCTGTCCCATGGTGCGGGCGGAGGCGATGGCCGCCACTTCCACCACGCGCAGGAATCGCGATGCCAGGTCGCTTTCGATGTTTTCTCCGAAACTGCGAGCCTTGCCTTCAGGGCGAGTTTGCGTAGCCATAAGAGCCTCCGGTCATCATAAAAAGATCGTGATGAAAAGGTTAAGCGCCGGGTTGAGACTATAGCGCAATCACAGCTAGATGGAAATACTTGGTTCGACCGATCGGAATCGGTCATAGTGGGAAACTGGCCCGCATGGTATTCTCACAACCCTGCTTCGGAGAAGCTCACCATGAATGCCCGCCGACTGAGTATTCTCTGCATCACCACCTACGAGAAGGGGCAGGAATTCATGCGCGAGTGCAAGCGGCAGGGGTGCCGCGTGCTACTGCTTACGGCGGAGAAGTTGCGCGATGCGGACTGGCCGCGCGAGAGTCTCGACGACACGTTCTATCTTCCGGAGAACCTTCCCCTGCATGACATCGTGCAGGCGGTGACACATCTGGCGCGCACGCAGAAGCTGGACCGAATCGTCGCTCTGGACGAGTACGACATGGAGACGGCTTCTACCTTGCGCGAACACCTGCGCGTGCCGGGAATGGGACTGACTACGATGCGTTATTTCCGTGACAAGCTCGCGATGCGCATGCGGGCTCTCGACCGCGGAGCGCGAGTGCCGGATTTTGTTCCGGTGGTGAATCGTGACGACATTCGCTACTACCTTGAACATGTGCCGGGGCCTTGGGTGCTCAAGCCGCGTCAGGAGGCATCGGCGATTGGGATCAAGAAGATTCATGCTGCGGAAGAACTGTGGCCGGTGCTCGAGCAGTTGGGCGATAAGCAGTCGTCATTCCTGTTGGAGAAGTTTTTGCCGGGTGCGGTGTTCCACGTCGATTCGGTGGTATCGGAGAACGAAGTCGTTTTCGCCAACGTCAGCAAGTACGGCAAGCCGCCCATGAATGTGGCGCAGGGCGGGGGAGTGTTCACCACGTTCACGGTGCCGCGGGACAGTGCAGACGACGCCGGCTTGCGGCAAATCAATCGCGAACTTATTGTGGCCCTGGGCCTGGTGCGTGGCGTGGCTCATGCGGAATTTATTCAGGCGCATGCGGACGGTCACTTTTACTTTCTCGAGTGTGCGGCGCGCGTGGGTGGGGCCTACATCAATGAAATGGTGGAGGCGGCGACGGGCTTGAATCTGTGGCGGGAGTGGGCGCGCATCGAAGTCGCCGGCGGCGATGGAACGTATCAACTTCCTCCGGTGCGCGAGGAGTATGCGGGCGTGATTCTTTCTCTGGCGCGGCAGGAGGATCCGGATACTTCGGGATACAACGAGCCGGAAGTATGTTTGCGGATCAAGAAACATCATCACGCGGGATTGGTGCTGCGATCGATGGATTCGCAGCGGGTGCAGTCGCTGCTGGAGAATTACGCTGGGCGCTTTTCGGAGGAATTTCTGGCGGTCGCTCCTCAGCGGGACAAGCCTACGGCTTAGCTCGTCCGGTTGCGGACTCGCCATACGGGGAGACGCATGGCAGGTTCCCCTCGGCAGGTGTTGTTTGCTACCGGCATTTCGCGGGCGAGAGCCTGCCCTGAGCTTGCCGAAGGGTGCCCGCGCCACATCTGCATCTGCTACCATTTGCGGATGACTACTACTGCGACGACTGCGGAACGTTCTGCGACCAGCGAACGCAAGGAACCTACCTATCTTTTTACCGAGAAGTACGTTGCGGACAAGAGCGAGATCGCGCGGCGGTTCATCGAAACCCGGGCGCGGCTCAACGGCAACGTCGACAAGGCCAACAATTTTCTGGTGAAGCGCTTCTACAACATCGATCACAACACTTATCTGGAAGGAGTGCTTCCGGCCAAGACGAAAGAACTGATGGGACTGGTAGCCTCGGCGTGCCTACGCTGCGACGATTGCATTTTCTATCACGCGATTCAGGCTTATCGCCTGGGCGTGACCCGCGCCGAACAGGAAGAGTCATTCAACGTGGCGCTGGTGGTGGGAGGCAGCATCGTCACCCCGCACTTGCGGCGGGCTTATGAGTTGCTGGAGGAGATTTACGGGTGACGACGTTCCTCAGGGGAGGGACGCTGGATCGGCCTCCCCCGGCGTTCCAGATTCTCTCTCGCGCACTTGAGGCGATGCTCCAAGGCAGCCTTGAGCCTTTCTTGAATGGTTTCGGAAGAATAGTGCCTTCCTCGTTGGAGCGGCGCAATAGCGGAATACAGTGGCAGAATAACGACCTTACCAGTTTTCTTCTTGACGAATGAAAGCGCACGGAAGTGCAACGCAGGAACTGCGATACAGAGGAGATTCCGGTACCGAACTTTAGATTGGAGAAATCGCGCGAGCACAGCATGTTCTGCGCTCGCGGACGAACCAATCGAGAGGCTTAGCAGAACAGTTTTCTTCGGCTTCTTCTGAATCTCGGCGATTCCGAGAAGGCCACCCACCACGGTACTCGGTCGCATCGGCGAAAGAATCAAGCTTGGATAGATCAGTCAGATGGAGCGGCAGCCTCCAACATCTCCGAGGTCTACCCATGTCCGGCTGAGTTTTGGCGCGGGACGGAGCACGCTCCCGTTGAGCATGATATCGACGAACATGCGGCAGGTGCCTTGCTTGGAGATGCAAAGCGGTCATTTCCGAGAGGCGCGCCCGGAACCGATCCAAAGGCGGATTGGCATTAGACTTCATTTGTGCATTCTCAAAACTGTCCCGGAACCGTGGTGAAGAATTTTGAAAGCCGCCACCGCGAATGGCCTCCGGTAACCGGTGGGTTGAGAAGCTCGGAGTACGAGTACTGGGTCGAGCTTCCGTCCCCGGGATCACCGACAATGAGCGTGTCCGTCCCGGAATAGCCGTATGCAACCATGACATGCACCAGGTCAGAATTTGACTGATCAGCTACTTGGACCACAACCGCGCAAGACTGATCAATCTGTTGCGTAATAGTGTCAAAGTCGCTCGACGAAGGCACTTGTCCTTGGGAGCTGCCTGTTAAAAGGCCGTAGTCCTGAAGCGCGTCTCCGACGGGCCCAGTCCGATTACACACGCAGCTCGAGTTCTTGGGCACGCAGCGGTTGCCCGCGTCACAGCATCCCGGGCTGGGATCGTGTGGGGAAAAAGCCTCTTGGTCTATTACTTCACACTGCTTCGGCTGTTGGGCCGACTGCGCGAAAGCCGCGATTGAGGACACTACTGCCGCCCAGCACCACTCCGAACACTCCTGCGCCTGAATGCTGAATGGCAGTGGATTTTGTGGCATGACGTCTCCCTATTTACGGTTTCGTGAAGGTAATTGCAATTCCTACCCCCTTCGTATAGGACTTCGTAACTTGAACACTGCTTATGTCCGACGGGACCAACTCGCCCACCTTAAATCCTCCGGCTAGGTTTGATTCGGTTCCGATATGAAGCCCAGCCGTGAGAAACATAGTGCGAAAGAACGACAGACTTCCACCCATCAAGAACTCGGCCGAAGATCCACCGGAGTTTTGCCCTTGAATATTTCCCGATGCTCCAGCGCTAGCGTGAAACGCGAAACGATGATCCATAGACTCCCAGAGGCGGACGTGAACAAGGGCTACCGGGAGCGGATGGATGGTGGAGTCTGACGTTAATCCGAATTTGTTTACGGAGGTATTGTTTGCTCCGCCAGCACTCTTAATGATGGCAAACTCGCGGGCAGGAATGGTACTAAACTCGATCCCCGCGGAGACAGCAAACGGGCTTGCGCACGTGAGGCTGAAAAAGTTCTGGTCCTGGTGGGCACTGGGAGTATTGAAGTTTCCTGACAGCGTTAAAGACTCGTCATAGAGCGTGATCGAAGCTGCAGTTGAACTTGATTGGTTGAATATGTTGTTACAGTTCAGTTGCGTCGAATCGATAAAAAATTCGGTTAAATCCAGCTGAAGGAGCTCGGCTTCGGTAGTGTCCGTTCGTAAGCCAAGCTCCTGAAGGCGGCTGTCCCAGAACTTAAGAATTGCTATGTTCTTGGTTAGGTCGGTCTCGTCCGGACTACCGCATTTATATCGGTTTGCCAAACTTAGGGCCCTGTCAACGTTGTCCTTGTTAGCGCCAGTATAAAAGGTGGTGTCCGATTGATAGCTCTGCAATGTTGCAAGAATGCTTCCTGGAACTGGACTTCCCGGAGTGGCCGGGCAAACGCCAGAAATAAGATCAGTGGGAAGCGATTGGAATTGCAATGTTTGGGAGAGCTTCAACGCCGGTACCAGAGACTTGTATTTGTCCTTTAGGGCTCCCTGAGCGAAGGTCTTTCCTGGTCCAATGTTGCCGTCGAGGAAACTAACCAATCCTGAGACATTTTTGACGCCATCCGCAACCGTCCCAGCACTCTTGTCGAGTTGGGTAAGCGATGGCAAGATTGTGCTTGTCAGCAAGTCCGTGCTGGTTACTGCGCCAGGCTGCGCCGTAGGCGCGGAACCCGTGAGGAGCACGCCGCTAAGGTCAACCCCTTTGCTGTAGGTTGTTTGAAAATTGACCGACAGGTTGAATCGCAGGCGGTTGTAATGGACCTGTACACAAACCGGCCCCTCCGTGCTGCGTCCTGTGTTCGTCACATCACCGTTTGGGTTAATGTAGAAGTCTTGAACCGGCGTGCCTGGGGAACAAGCTGTGTTTGACGTAGCCGATTTTCCGAACAGAGGTGAAGGTAGAAGAACTCCAATCAGCAATGCCAGCAAACAAGCGCTGCAAGAAGCTTGCCTTCGACCTCTGCGGGTAATGCCTACGTCTTCCCAAGTCATATGGTTTCTCCGAATTTTGAGCTGAAACCGTGTCGACCGAAACGTGTTGCCGGTTAAACCCTTGCATCTTTCCGACCGCCTTCACGCCGGGCGCCCCCTTTTTCTGAGGCCAAAGTTCTTGTCGGACGCTACGTACCCTTCCTCTTGTCCGTCATCAGCTGTTTCTGTGTATTCACTGCACGAACGATGTCTAACGCGCTATTCCAAAAACCAGAGCCTCCGCTGGCCATAGCACCGAATACTAGGTACCACCCAAACGAAATCTGACCGGCATCCGAGATGCTCAGTTGCTTGGCGAGCGGCTCACGCACCAGGTAGCTCACCAGTGTGCCTGCGACGATTGTGACAATCTGGACGGATGCTTTGCGAAACTCCTCTGTGGTCCCAGTTTTGTCGACCGCAAACCAGCGGGATAGACCCGGAAAGCCTTTGATAATCTCAGTAATCCGCTCCCTTGCCGTGGCAACACTTAGGGCGGCAAAGAACCCTAGCAGGCTCGTGATACTGATATTGCCCATATACTCCTCCCGAAAAAGTCTGACTGACCTCAACGACACCACAACATACGGACAGTCCAGGAGCACAGTCGCGGAATTTACGCAACGAGCAGATGTAAGCGCAGTTCCTACCCTGCGCCACAAAAAACCGATGGACGCGAGCTTGGGGGGAGGATTCGCGCTTGATGGGGTGCAAAGGTAAACTAGAAATTAGAACTCACAAAAATAGAAATCAAATCCGTTACGAATTCGGGAATTCCGTTTGGATTTGTGGGTATTTTGGAGGTGTCGGGGTTTCCTCAGCTCACCTGCAATGGCACGATCGGCTCCAGACGGATGCCTGAAATAGCCGTCTTTATTGGTCTATCGGATTGTTACGAAAACGTAACGTGACGATGGCCCGTCGAAATGCTCGATTCTTTGCTCTGAGTACGGTCGAACCGCTCCTAGAACGCGTCGATCCCCGTAACGCTTTGCCCGATAATCAGCGAGTGCACGTCGTGCGTGCCTTCGTAGGTCTTCACCGACTCCAGGTTCAGCATGTGGCGCATGATGGGGTAGTCGTCGGCGACGCCGTTGGCTCCGAGGATGTCGCGGGAGAGGCGGGCGCACTCTAGCGCCATCCAGACGTTGTTGCGCTTCGCCATCGAGATGTGCTGGTGCTCGGCTTTGCCGGCGTCTTTCAGGCGGCCGACCTGCAGCACCAGCAGTTGGGCTTTGGTGATTTCGCTGATCATCCAGGTTAGCTTGTCTTGTACTAGCTGGTGAGAGGCGATGGGCTGGTCGCGCCACTGCTTGCGCACGAGCGAGTATTGCAGGGCGGTGTCGTAGCATGACATCGCGGCGCCTACCGCGCCCCACGCGATGCCGTAGCGGGCCTGATTCAGGCACATCAGCGGAGACTTCAGGCCTCCGGTCTTTGGGAGCAGATTGGATTCCGGGATATGCACGTCTTGCAGCGATAAGCCCGACGTGACGGAGGCGCGCAGGGACCACTTGCCGTGAATATCGTCGGCTTTGAAGCCGGGACGGTCGGTCTCGACCAGGAAGCCGCGAATGAGGTCGTCTTCGTTTTCGACTTTGGCCCAGATCACGGCAACGTCGGCGATGGTGCCGGAGGTGATCCACATTTTCTCGCCGTTGAGCACGTACTCTTTGCCGACTTTTCTTGCGCGGGTGCGCATGCCTCCGGGGTTGGAGCCGAAGTCTGGCTCCGTGAGGCCGAAGCAGCCGAGTTTTTCGCCCTTCTGCATGGCGGGCAGCCATTTTTCTTTCTGTTTGTCGCTGCCGAATTCGTAGATGGGATACATCACGAGTCCGGACTGCACGCTGACGAAGCTGCGTACGCCGGAGTCTCCGCGCTCGAGTTCCTGTGTCATGAGTCCGTACTCGACGTTGCCCATGCCGGCGCAGCCATAGCCTTTGAGCGAGGCGCCGAAAAATCCGAGGTCGGCCATGGGCTTGACCAGTTCGCGGGGGAAGCGTCCGGCGCGGTTGCATTCTTCGATGATCGGGATCAGATTGTCTTCGATGAACTGGCGCGTGGTGTCGCGGACCAGGCGCTCTTCGTCGGTGAGCAGGGAATCGTACTGGATGAAATCGACGCCGCGGAATTTGATGGCAGGCATGATGAACCTCCGATGAAGTGACGCTACGTATGAGGTTTGCCGCCCGCAGAAACGGGGCGCGTGCAGGAAGGCAAACATATGACGGTAGCAGGGCGGGGGAGAGCGGTCAAACTCCCAAGTCGAGGCACAACCCATGTCTTCAGCTTACTTGAGGCCGCCTAAGTGCATCCATCGAGACCCTCACGTTCGTCATGCGACTGTTTCCTTGCTGGCTTGGCTACCGCGCGAGGTTGAATGGTCCTGAGCAGCGGAGGCGGACGCATGCAGCCGCTCCGCCGACTTTCAAAAGACCAGTCAGCAAGATGTCTTCCACCTTGGGGGGCGGCTTCGACTCGCCCCTTTCGGTGGCCTGTTGCGATACTGGCGAAAATAACTGACCGAATGGAGAGTTCGTCTGCATCACGAATCTAGCAACCGAAATGGTGACGTAAAAGAACAGAACACCCCAGGACTAGGAATTTTGCTGCCTGAAACCAGCCTTGACGCCAATTGAAACGTAGATAAGAAAGCTTTAGGTGAAGTAGCCAACGCTTCCAGAGAGGCAGAGTTGAGGCTAGTTTTTGTGTGAAATCAAGAGCGAATGCGGCCCAGAGTTCATCCTCCTTGTCGTGCCGCCACGCGTTAAACCAGACCGTCTTACCACCCTTCGCCCGGATACGATCTTCGAGTTGAAGCATGAAAGAAGACTTGCCGCTTCCCCAGGCGCCTTCTACTGAAAGAGTCAGTGGTGGGTGGGTTTCGGAATGGGTAAGGAATACGGCCACGGCCTCAACGTTTGGTTTGAAGCCGAGTGTATCCTCCCGGGTGGGTTGGTCGCTGACGCTGTTGGGGCTGACGCTAGCTGAGCTTTCACTTGCACTGGACGTTTTGGTATCGTCGTCAGGAGGAGCCGCCATCTATGAAATCTCCAATTGTGCGGCGGATCATATAGCAGAAATCGGTGTGGCAAAAAGGAGTTTTGTGAAATTACGGGTTTTGGAACAACTGAGGCTGACGCAGCGCTGTGATCTGGACTGCCCCGAGACAGGTGGTACAAGCGTACTGTAAAATCAAAACGACGGAAGAGAATCGCTACGCAGCCAGACGGTCTTCCCGATCAGGTTTCGGATTCGTCCCATCCACAATCAGCCGCATGAGTATTGTTGCGGATCGCGCTGCGTGCACATTGAAGAGATCATTTCACAGAGATCAGGAGAGAAATCATGCCAGCGAAGATTGCAAAGACGGCCGACCGCAAGAAGGTCATGGACACGACCAAGAGCACGGATTGTCCGAAGTGTGGCAAGACGACGCGAATTGTGAAGCGGGTGAAGGACCGCGAGCGGGGCGTCCCGGGCGGGATTTATATCTCGTGCTCGGCTTGTGATTTTTTCGAGAAGCTGTAGGGAACAGTTTCTGGTTTCTAGTTTCCCGTGGCCGGAGCGAGCAGGCGTCTGCTTCGCTCTGGCTCTTGTTTTTTGGGGACAAGCGAGGGTCAAGATCCTCAGTCGACTCCGACGGCGATCCTCAGCGCGCGATCTAGTTCGGACAGCTTACAGGAGGACAGCGTTCCCACGAACTGTGTCAGGTCTGTTTTCGGCAGGCTTCTCAGGTTGTCGCACATGATCCAACTGTCGTGTTTCAGTCCCTCGTCTACTCCGACTGCGACTTGGGTCGAGATTCCCTCGCCGTGGGTAAACACTGGAGCGCAGAGGACAGTTGAGTAGCTGGAGTCAATCAGTGCCTGTCGGCTGACGACAACACAAACACGATGCCGTCTCGGGTCACCTTCCGGCTTGTGGGCACGATAAATATCTCCCCGCTTCATTTTTGGCTGCCGAACATTCACTACCAGTCTTCCGGAGCCTGGTATTCCAGTCCGTCTTCCGCGTCGCGATTTAGCTTTTCCGCGTGCCGATTGATGATTTCGATATCGCGTGCGTCCCGCTGAGCCCGAGCCCGGTCCCGTAAGTACTGAAGCAAGACCGCCTCGATGAAGGCGGAGCGTGATTGCCGGGAGCCGGCAATGCGGTCGATGCCGGTCAGCACTTCGCGGGACAGTGTGATAGATGTCTTCTCTTTCATACTACCAAGATACTACCACATCCGATTCCCAGGTGAGACACTTTTAGCGGAAAGACAGTTACCGAGCAAAACTCAGTTGAGGTACGTCTGGGTCCATAAGCCGTGACAAAAGAGAAAGGTTTTATCGCAGTAGTGAAAGCGCCCGCCACCTAAAATGCTGAAGCGCTGCACACAAAGATTAAGTGCAATAGGAACCAGCATCCTGCGAGACTACAGGCTGATCTGTCCCAGAATAGCTCTTGCCTCTGCGGCAGGATCCGGTGCTTCGGTGATGGGGCGGCCTACGACGATATAGCTGGCGCCGGAGGCGATGGCTTCGGTGGGAGTGACCACGCGAACTTGATCTCCGTGCCCGGTGCCAGCGGGACGAACACCCGGAGTTACGATGATGAATTTGTCTCCGAGTTCGCTGCGGAGCGTGGAGGCTTCGCGGGCGGAGGCGACTACGCCGTGACAGCCGTGGGCCAGAGCGATCGTGCTCAGGCGGATCACACTATCGACCACCGTGCCACGTACGCCGATGTTTTCCAGGTCATGTTCGTCCATGCTGGTGAGCACAGTGACGGCCAGCACCATCAATCCCGCTTGAGTGCGGGCGGCGTCGGTGGCGGCTTGCAGCATCTTTCCGCCGCCGCAGGCGTGGACAGTTAGCATGCTGACGCCGAACTGGGCGGCTTCGCGCACGGCGCCGGCTACGGTGTTGGGAATGTCGTGATACTTCAAGTCGAGAAACACGCGGCGGCCGGAGGCAATCAGGTCGCGCACGACCTGCGGTCCCTCGGTGGTGTAGAGTTGCATGCCGACTTTGTAGGTGAGGGCGGAGTCTCCGAGGGTAACTACGATCTTCTGAGCTGCGGCGGCTGTGGAAACATCCAATGCGACGATGAGCCGCTGGCGCGGATCAGTAATGCCACCGAGTGGGATGCGGTCGGACAAAGTCGCAGGCATCCCACTCAGTGTAAGGTTTTCGAGGGAGTTTCGCTAGCGCTTAACGGACTTCTACGATCGAGCGGTTATAAGCGACGGTCTCGTAGGTCGGCTTTTGACGGGGCGGCTTCACAACGTCCAGGCGAACACGTTGAAGTCCCTGCTTGTCGTAGCCTAGCACCGCGGCGGCGCCGTAGGACAGATCGATAATCCGTCCGGGGATAATCGGCCCTCGGTCGTTAACCCGGACTACCACGGCCCGGCCATTCCGCAGGTTGGTCACCCTAACGTAGCTTCCCAAAGGAAGCGTTAAGTGCGCGGCGGTCATGTCGTACATGTCATAAGGCTCGCCGCTGGCCGTCGGTTTGCCTTCAAAATACTCGCCATACCAAGAGGCTGTCCCGATTTGATAAGGTTGGGCCTTCCCGGGCTTCTGGGCCTGCGGCTTGTTTTTTGCTGACTTACTTGGAGCTGGTGTCGCCTCCGAGTTGTTCGGGGCCTGAGCCGCTCCCAGACTGGCGACTAAAAAGGCAATCGCCATCCCTTGAGCTAAACGTCTTCGCATTCAGTTCTCCTCACATCCTCAAAAGTGTCCTAGCTAGGCAATTGCTTGACTTGGTTCTCGAATGCTAGCGGCGTGCCAAACTCCCGTCAATCGGAAATCGAAAGGGAATGTATGACCTCCCAGTTATGGATGTCTTACGTAACCTGTTGGAAATTTAGGCAGATGGAGGCAAGGGTATTTAGAACAGCTAGTTTACCTGTTTACTCTATAGTAAATAGCCCATTGGAGAGCGGAAGGTATAATTTACAAGTCTAATGGAATCAGTCGGTTGCAAATACGTTCTCGACAAGCCTTGTGGAATCATGTATTTACAGGGGAGGCCTAGGGAAGGGTGCCAAAGATTTTTTTCATGACCCGGACCGTGCAGGGTTGAGGCGAATGAATCCCAAGCAATAGTCAGGCGGTAGATGGGAAGATTTGGGAGAATCAAGTGGTGGCTGAGAAACCGCCGGTGGTGCTGACGATTGCCGGTTTTGACCCCTCTTCGGGAGCAGGGGTGACGGCGGATATAAAGACGATCGCAGCCCATGGCTGCTATGGGGTGGCCTGCATTACGGGTTTGACGGTGCAGTCGACGAGTGGTGTCCGGAGGGTGGAGCCGTCCGATCCAAGCCTGGTGGCTGAGACTCTGGAGGAGTTGAGTGCCGATGTCGAGATCGCGGCCGTCCACATTGGTATGCTTGCCTCGGCAAGAGTGGCACGAGCGGTAGCCGAATTTCTGGGGCGCCGAGGCAAGAAGGGACGGGCGACCAATATCGTGCTGGATCCAGTTCTGAGGTCGTCATCGGGAGCAGAACTGCTGGATGTCCCGGGCGTGAAGCTTCTGGTTGAGAAACTGATCCCGCTGGCGGATGTGGTGACGCCAAACGTTGATGAAGCTGCCGCGATTACGGGCCTGCCCGTTACCAGCCTGGAGGACATGAAGCTGGCCGCAGCGAAACTGCATGACATGGGAGCTCCTGCCGTGGTCATTACCGGTGGCCATCTGGACAAGGCGATCGATCTTTTGAGCTTTACCAGCAAGCGTGGAATCCAGCAGGAAGTGTTCAAGGCGGAGCGACAGCGTTCGAACTCCACGCATGGAACCGGCTGTGCGTTTGCCACTGCTATGGCGTGTCACCTGGCGCTGCACCGGGGCTTGGCCGAGGCGGCGCTTCTCGCGAAGACTTACGTAACGGCCGCCATTTCCTACGGTCATGGTTTAGGCCGAGGCCCCGGGCCCGTGCATCATCTTTATCGTATGGGCCAGCAGCGTATGAGCCAGCAGCGTCGAGGGACTGGGTCGGGTAGCGAATCGTAGAACGTTGCGTCGGTGGCGAAGCTGGCCCGAGGTTTGGCTGGCGGGAAGAACCGGTTCAGTCCGGGTCGTTGCTGGATCTTTTCTTCAGCAGGATTCCGGCGACAAATGAAGCAGTGGCGCCGAGAAGCCATTCGATGCGCCACATCTGGATCGCCTGAAACTCGGCCAGATTCGAGGCCTTGTAGAAAAGACTCACCCCGATCGCTCCAGCCACGCATCCCAATCCAGTCATGAAGGCGATGAGCGAGGGCGTAGGTAGTCCGATCCAATTCTGGATTTCATGGAAATGCAGGTAGCGCAGCCAGGCAGGAAACTTGGGCCGGCTCTGGTAAAGCACAACAGCGGCGGACTGCAACCAATCGAGCCTGCTGGCGACAAAGGCGTGGGCGGTCAATCTCGGAGAGGGAGTGTGTTCGGCGTTCTTTTCGGGACGGTGGGCTCCGCAAGTATGGCAAAAACGGGAGCCGATCATGAACTCCGCATTACAGCGGGAGCACACCTCGGCCATCGGACTCGCGACGGCGGTGACCAAGACCTCGGATGCGCCCTCGAGATTGGCCGGCGGACGCCAAAACTCGTGCTGCGCTTCATGAATTACTTGAGCCATGTCTAACCCTGTGGGGGACTTTGACTTAATTGCAAGGCAAGCCGACAGCCAAAAAACTGGACAGCCTAAGCCACTGCGGTACAAATAGTTACAAACTTAGCCAACAATTCTAGGCTGTCGGCCAGCGCAATAATTACGCTGGCTGCCGAGTAAAGATGCGTCAGTTACGAAAGCCCAAGACACCCTGAGGCAACAAAACATTGCAGGGCGGAAAGACTTGCCCGGGGGGACCGGATACTGGCTTCGTCGCGAAAGCCGCCGAGCTCCATTCGGCCACTCGAGCGCCGACCGCAAGCATTCCCGCAACCTGCATTTTGTCTGTGGCTGGCCAGATTATTATAGGGTCGAACCAAGAGAGAATCCCGAATTGTCAGGGGTACGACGATTACGGTTTTGGTTCCATGCTGGTGGGACTTTCTGTTGCCAACGGACTCATTCCACCCTGCTAAACTGAGAAACATCCGCCCGTGACGAAGCCCCGAAGAGTACCTTCCGCACGACTCGCCGCGATCCTGCTGGGATGGATTGCTGCAGTTTTCTGCATGACGGCAATCGCGAGGGCGCAGATCCGCCTTGCATCGGACGGACCGAATGCCACGCCCGATCCGGCCCGCGACTCTGCTTTCGACCACTTCTACAACATGGAGTATGACCGGGCCGCCCAGGAGTTCGAACGGATCGTGGAGAAGCACCCGAACGATGCATTTGCTGTGAATCACCTGCTGACGTCGGTGCTCATCCACGAGCTATATAGGATGGGGGCTATGAACACCGGGGAATACGCCAATGACAGCTTTATCGGGCAGGCGCATCACCCCGCTGACCCGAAGGTGAAGGAGCGGATCAAACAACTGGTGGCGCGGGCACAGAGGCTTGAGGAGGAGCAACTCAAGGGCAATCCGGACGATGTGGATGCATTGTATTGCCGGGGAGTAACGCGGGCGCAGTTTGCCGTCTATACCGCACTCGTTGAGCGGGCATGGTTCTCGGCGCTGCGCAACGCGGTGGGAGCACGGCACGACCACGAGCGCGTGCTCGAACTCAACCCGAATTATCTGGATGCCAAGCTGGTCGTGGGCGCGCACAACTACGTGATGGGCAGCCTGCCGTGGAGCGTGAAGGTGGCGGTGGCGCTGGTTGGGCTGAGCGGGTCAAAGGAGAAGGGCTTTCAGTACCTGCGCGAGGTCGCCAACGGCACGGGGGAAAATACGGTTGACGCGAAGGTTGTGCTGAGCCTGTTCCTGCGGCGCGAGCGCAATTTTGACGAGGCCCGTA
This sequence comes from Acidobacteriota bacterium, assembly GCA_003225555.1. GTDB lineage: Bacteria > Acidobacteriota > Terriglobia > Terriglobales > Acidobacteriaceae > Sulfotelmatobacter. Next base: position 54,650 of record QIAM01000055.1, read on the forward strand.
GCATCATGCACGATCTGGCGGCGCGATATCCGAAGGACTATCTGTTCGCGCTGGAAGAATCGAACCTGCAGCGGGCGTTGGGGCATTTGCAGGAGGCGGCGGCGGGTTATCGACGAGTCTGGCAGATGGGGCGGGAAGGGAAATTCGGGAACCTGCACTATGAGATGGCGGCCTGGGGTCTGGGCGAGTTGCTGCGCAGCCGGAAAGACTATTCGGGGGCGGCGTCAGCGTATGAGCTGGTGAATGAGGCTCCGGATCCGGATTCGGAGACCCGGCAGAAAGCGAACCTCGCCGCCGGGGAGATGTACGACCTGCTGCAGAGGCGGGAACTTGCCATGAAGAAGTATCAGACGGTGTTGGCAGAGAACAGCGGGACGCCTCTGGCGGAAGAGGCTCGGAAACACATCAAAGAGGCCTATCGGGAGTAGGAAGCGACGACAGGCGCGGAGACTTCTGACCTCTGATTTCTGACCTGTGAACGTTGGACTTCAAGAGCTGGTATTCGGCGTCATTCGAATCTTGGTGGAACTTTCGTTCTACAATTGCGTACTGTCTAGTCGAGAGGCGTAGCTATGTACTGCAACTACTGTGGCAAAGTGATTCAGGACGATGCGGTGGTTTGTGCCTATTGCGGGATTCGCGTGGGGGCGTCGGTCGCGCGCAAGCGGCTGGTACGTCCCCGGCAGGGACGGAAGATTGCGGGCGTTTGCCTTGGATTCGCGGAGTATTTTGACATTGATGTGACCCTGGTTCGGCTGGTCTGGCTGGTTACCGTGATCATGTCGGGGATCGGATTGATTCCTTACATCATCGGCTGGATTGTCATGCCGGAAGAGCCTTTGCTTTTGACGGCGCCAGCCGGAGCGCAAGGGGTCACGAATCCGTAAGCGCGGCCTGCACCGGGCTGCACACCTCAGCCGCTTGCGAGTTGTGATTAAATCGCGGGATGGAACGCACCTCTTCCCGGCGTATCAAGAGCGGTGACGCGGAGATTGTCTACTGGGTCACCGGCGATGGACCTGCGGTTGTTCTGCTTCATCCTTTCCCTGCAAATCATGAGTTCTGGCTGCCCGTAACGAATTTGCTGGCGGGGACCTACCGCATACTGCTTCCCGACCTTCGTGGGCACGGGGAGTCGAGCGTCGGTGAAGGTCCGGCGACGATGGAGAAGCATGCCGCCGACATTGCGCGCGTGATGGACGACGCGGGCGTGGGGCGTGCGCCGCTGATTGGGGTTTCGATTGGCGGATATGCGCTGTTCGAGTTCTGGAGGCAGCACAAAGGGCGCGTGGCGGCGTTGGGTTTCTGTAACACGAAGGCGCCGGCGGACTCGGTGGAAGCGCGAAACGCGCGGCTGCAGGCGGCGAAGGATGTCTTGGGGCGCGGCACAGAATCGTTTTTTGAGAGCATGATTCCTAAGCTGCTGGGGAAGACTACGCGGGAGACGCGGCCGGACCTCGTGGATGGCGTGCTGCGCATGATGCGGAAGATGTCTGCGGAAGACGTGGCGCAGGTGCAGAGGGGGATGGCAGAGCGTCCGGATTCGGTGGAGACATTGAAAACCATCAACGTGCCAACGCTGATCGTGAGTGGGGACGAAGACATTCTCACCGGAGTCAATGAGGCGGAGTTGATGCATCACCATCTTGCCGGCAGCCAGATGCGGGTGATTCCGAAGGCGGGGCACTATTCTCCTTGGGAGCAGTCGGAAAGTGCGCGGATACTCTTGCGGCAGTTTCTGGATGGGTTGAGTGGCTGGTGATCAGTGGCCAGTGGCCAGTGGTCAGTGGTCAGAACGGCGAGGGCTTCTCGCCCTCGGGTTGGCGGGCGGGACGCCCGCCAAACAGCCGCCGGGACGGCGGCGCTACTTGCGCTCGCAGTAAGATAGGGGGCCATGAAGAGACTCGGGGCTGGGTTCGCATTCATTGCGGTCGCGCTTCTTGCTTACGGGCAGGCTCAGGAGACCGAGAGGCCGCGCATCCTCGGCATCGATCACGTCTCGTTTTATACGACCCAGCCGGATGGGGTGAACAAACTCTACGGTGGGGTGCTCGGTTTCGCTTCGGCGGCGCCAGTTGAGTCCGGCGGGACAGCTCGCTACACAATCGGGACGCAGTGGGTGGGCTTCAGCGCGGCGCCCGATCCGAAGGCAACGGACCGTATGGACCACGTTGCCTTTACGACCGACAACATCGTCGCGCTGCGGCGGTATTTGACCGACAAGGGACTCAAGGCTTCGCAGATTCAGGGACGATCGGATCACAGCCTGAGCTTCGTGGTGAAGGATCCGGAGGGGCATCCCATTGAGTTTGTGGAGCGGGGCAAGGCAGAGGCAACTATGCGCGCGGCTTCGGCGGTTTCGCGGCGCATGATTCATGCCGGATTTCTGGTCTACAACCGCGATGCCGAAGACCGTTTTTACCGGGACCTTCTTGGCTTCCGTCTCTACTGGCACGGTGGAATGCAGCCTGACAAGACGGACTGGGTGGCGATGCAGGTGCCGGACGGAACGGATTGGCTGGAGTACATGCTGAACCAGCCCGACCATCCGGATTTAGAGCTTACGGGCGTGATGAATCACATTTCGCTCGGCGTCGTGGACATGAAGAAAGCGCAGGCGATTCTGGAATCTCACGGCTGGAAGGCGCACGGGGAGGAAAAGGCGCAGATGGGCAAAGACGGCAAGTGGCAGCTCAACGTGTATGATCCGGATCTGACGCGAGTGGAACTGATGGAGTTCAAGCCCGTAGAAAAGCCTTGCTGTTCGGACTTCACCGGGCCGCATCCGACCGAGTAGTGAGAATTGAGAACCGGTCTTTTGCTACAATCCTCCCGCCATGATTGATGCGGCTCTTGTGCCCTGTAAGACAGTAGCCACGACGAAGGGTGATGGCCCGGCTGTCGATGTGAGCGGAGCTTCCAGCCGGGTATTTCTTCTGACCCTGGAGATTACGAAGATCATCGAGCAGGAGTCGCTTGATGTTGGTGTCTATGGTTCGGCGGACGGTGCGACTTGGAGTGCAAAGTCGATTGTCGCGTTTCCGCAGAAATTCTATTGCGATCAGGCTCCGCGGCTGCTGGATCTGACGGCGCATCCCGAGGTGAAGTTCGTGCGTGCGCATTGGGAAGTCGCGCGTTGGGGACGCGGGACGGAGACGCCGATGTTTGAGTTTGGCGTGACGCTGAAGGAAGTGCCGGCAGACATTCTGAAAGAGGCGACCGCGGAAGCCAAGGCCATGGCTTGACTCGGGGCGAGGAAATGTTGATTTTGTGATTGTTGATTGAGAACCCTGCGAAGTATGGGTTGGATAGGTTTTTAATCAACAATCAAAAATCCACAATCAACAATTGATCTTCCCCTTCCTCCCAATCCTTTATATTTGACTTCAGATGAAAACTGAGACGGCAACGACCGTGCGTCCTGCACGCAACTTGCGCGGCAGCGTGAGCCTGCCGGGGGACAAGTCCATTTCGCATCGCTACGCCATGCTGGCGGGAATCGCCGAAGGAGCGTCGCGGTTGGAGAACTATTCCACCGGAGCCGATTGCGCCAGCACCCTGGGATGCATGCGCTCGCTCGGGGTGTTGTGGGAGCGAAAGGACAATGTAATCGAAGTGCAGGGGCACGGACTGGCATTGACTGCGCCCGCGAGGCCGCTCGACTGCGGCAATTCCGGGTCGACCATGCGGATGTTGAGCGGCATCGTTGCAGGTCAGAATTTCACGAGCGAAATGGTTGGAGACGAGTGGCTCTCGCGGCGTCCTATGGAGCGGGTTATCAAGCCGCTCACGGCGATGGGCGCGCAGATTGAATCGCGGGAAGGGAAGCCGCCGCTGCGGATCATGGGCGCTGGACTAAAAGCTCTCGACTACAAGATGCCGGTGGCCAGCGCGCAGGTGAAAACGTGTCTGCTTTTTGCCGGGCTGCTGGCGGAAGGCGAGACGTGCGTGGAAGAGCCGATGCGCACCCGCGATCACGGTGAGGTGGCTTTGCACGCCTTCGGAGCGCAGCTTCAGCGCCACAGGAATCAGGTGCGCATTCGCGGTGGTCAGAAGCTGCGTGGCATGGAAGCGCGCATTCCGGGGGATCTTTCGGGCGCAGCGTTTTTTCTTTGCGCCGCAGCGCTGTTTCCTGGGTCGCAGTTGACGATCCCTCATCTGCTAATGAGTCCGACTCGAGCCCGCCTGCTGGATGTGTTGATGCAGATGGGGCTCCACATTTCGGTGACGCAGGTCGAGGAAGTCCACGGCGAGATGGTCGGGAGCCTGCAGGTGGAAGGTGCAAGGCTTAAAGGAACAACAATAGCGGGCGCGGATTCGGCGGCGCTGATCGATGAGATCCCGGTGCTGGCGGCTATTGCGCCCTATACGGAGCATGGGATCGAGGTACGGGACGCGAAGGAATTGCGGGTGAAGGAATCCGATCGCATCGCTGCCATCGCCACGAATTTGCGGCTTATGGGCGCACAGGTGGAAGAGCATGAAGATGGATTGACGATTCGTGGGGGACAGACACTGCGCGGAGCCGAACTTGATTCGTTCGGGGATCATCGGATTGCCATGGCGTTTGCCGTGGCGGCATTGCGGGCGCGTGGAGAGACGCTCATTCGCGGTGCGGAAGCGGCTGCCATTTCGTATCCGGCATTCTTTGAGACGTTGGAAGCGTTGGTGGAGGGTTGATGTAGCGTCGGTTCGGAGCCCAGCGGCTAAACACTCAGTTCAGGCACCTCGGGAGCTAAAGCTCCGACGGGAAGGAAAGGTTCTTTCGCAGCGTTGAAAACGCTGCGCCACCCCAAGGGGAGATGCAGGGAGTAATCTCCGGACAGTTACTTGCGTGACCTGTATTCCTTCCCGACAGCGTAGAAAAATAATCAATCATCTGGGGACCCGTACGATCCGCGGTCCGCTCGCGATTTATTTCTATTGCAGGGGGATTCAATATGCGTTCAAAGCTATTCTTGTGCGCTCTGGTTGTGGCCTCCGTGGCCTATGCCCGGGAGCCCAAGACGTATCAAACGGGGAAGCTGCTGCAGATGGACTCGGTGGCGTGCGGCGTGGATGAGAAAAACGGGAAGAGTTTTGCCGGCGAAATGCTGGGTACCGATGCCGGCCACAAAAAGACCCGCGAGCTTCTTTGCCAGGAATACGTGCTTCAGTCGGACAAGGTAATTTACCGCATTCGTCCGCGGGACGAGAAACATCCGGTGCTGCTGCCCGTGGGCGAGCACGCACAGTTCCGACTGCAGAAGGACAAGATGCTGCTGCGCGTGGAAGACCTCGACAACAAGGAACGGGAATACATTGTGGTATCGATGACGCCGCGCACCGATAGCAGCACGGCGGAAGTCACCACGCCTCGTTTAAATCACTTACAGTAAACAAATTAGGTTCTCGACCAGACGGGCGCGGAATGTCCAGAATCCGCGCCTTTCGTGTATGTAATTTCCTCCTCAGCCTACAGGCTTAAGGTATTAATCCCTCTGGTGTACGGGCCAACCTTGCCCCCGCCGACCTCATCGAAATACCGACTCTGCCTGAAAGACTCCGCTCTCTGGCTGTAAGACGGGCAAAAGTGTGCGCCGAAACTTAGCATTGGAGAAAACTGTATGAAGCGTTCCCTGGGACTCATCGTAAGCCTGTTGTTCTTTGCCGCCGCACCGATTGTGATGGCACAAGAGCGTTCCGATCACGTGGAGGTTGGAGTGTTTGCGGACTATTTCCGCTTTAGCCAAACCAAGCCGGTTAGCAATTTTGTGGGGTTGGGAGCGCGGGCCGCGGTGAACCTTCACCCCAGTGTTCAGCTTGAAGCCGAAATGGCTTACGACTTCAAACGGAACTTTACCAATACCTTCAGCGACGGCGTGACCACGGTATTTGTGACGACGCGCTTCCGCACGCTGCACGGCCTGTTTGGACCGAAGTTTCAGACCGGCTCGGGGCCGTTTCGCGTCTTCGTGACGGGGAAGGTAGGATTTGACAATTTCACCGTTACCAATCAGAACGCGCCGGCTGGATTTACGAGCTCGGTTGGTCTGGATAGTGGGCGGACGGTTTTTGCGGTGTATCCGGGTGGTGGAATTGAAGGCTTTGCGGGACCGATCGGACTTCGTTTAGAGGCTGGCGATGAGGTCTACTTCGACCACGGCAGCCACAACAACCTGAAAGTGACGTTTGGACCGCAGTTCCGCTTTTAGGAGCTCGTGTTCGTTGTCTCAAGCCGGCGGCGGGTGCCGCCGGCTCTGTTTTTGTACGCCGCGCATGTTCGACAGCTTGCGGGTGCAAGTCCCGTCCCAACCTGCCCTGAAAATTTCGGTCAGACGGTGACGTTAGGTTCGAGTACGACCTTATGACCAAGCTTTTGGAGGCGATTGACGTAA
>QIAM01000056.1 GCA_003225555.1 Acidobacteriota bacterium
GCTTTGATTACCTCGTGTACAATTTCTCCCCGATGCGTGACCAGCGGGCCACGTGTCAGTTCGTCGTCCAGGTCGAGGTGGGGTTTCCCGTCCTTGAGAAGATGAACGAGATAACTCGTCACGGTCCTGGCGTACATTTCGCTACCCTGAAACGGTACTGTGCTCGGTAGGTTCATAGGACCGATAATGATCACACCGTGTTTCACGATGTCCCGCCCGGGCTCGGTTAGAGCGCAGTTCCCCCCCTGCTCGGCCGCAAGGTCCACAATCACGGAGCCTGGCCGCATACCGCGGACCATCTCCTCGGTGATGAGGATGGGAGCGCGCTGGCCGGGAACCAGGGCCGTGGGGATGACGACGTCGGCGGCGGCCACGTACTTGAACATCATTTCCTGCTGCTTCTGGTAGAACTCCTCCGATTGCGCCTGGGCGTAACCGCTCTTATCCTCGGCGTCTTTTGCAGCAAGGTCCATCTCCGCGAACTTGGCACCGAGACTCTCCACTTGCTCCTTGACGGCTGGGCGGGTATCGTACGCCTCCACGACAGCGCCGAGCCGCCTCGCTGTGCCGATCGCTTGCAGCCCCGCAACGCCCGCCCCGATGATGAAAACCCGCGCCGGGGTAACCGTGCCAGCGGCGGTCATGAGCAGAGGGAAGAACTTAGGCAAACGGCTCGCCGCGATCAAGACTGCTTTGTAGCCAGCCACCGTGCTCATGGCGCTGAGGGCATCCATGGACTGGGCCCGTGTGATACGCGGCATGAATTCCATGGAGAATGCCGTAATCCTGCGCGCGACGAGGGCCTTGATTGCTGTCGTGTTGGTGTAAGGCTGGAGGAAGCTGATGAGGAACGAGTCCTCATTCATACGGTCGATCTCGTCTATCGTCGGAGGCTGGACCTTGAGGAGGATGTCGGCTTTGCCGAACACCTCCTCCTCGAGACGTGCACCCTTTCCTTCGTATTCCGCATCGAAAAACCCGGCTGACTCGCCCGCACCGCACTGGACAATAACTTCCAAGCCCGCCTTGGTGAGCTTCGGAACGAGTTCGGGAACAAGCGCCACGCGCTGCTCGCCCGGGAAAGTTTCTTTCGGAATGCTGACGATCATCGGCATCTGCGACTCTGTGGAGACTACTGGCTCGTTATTGTAATCCGGTCTGCCCGAGCGGTTACTTCCAATGCGAACGATGCCCACCCGCTGTTCCAATCGCTTGTAGAAGATCTGAATCTAAGGGTACGGCAGAGGCAGTTTGTACTCGTTCGAGGTGAGCCAAAGCGGTTAGACTTGGTGAACTCCGGCCATGGTGAGGTCATTGCTTCCAAACTGAATTATGCGGAACCGCCTTTTTAGCGAGTCGGCCACCTCCGTCCGAAACGTCCCACCCACGAGGAATGGCAGGACTCCACAATGAAAACAGCACTGGCCAGTCCTCGATACTTCAAAGCAAACGAGTGCTGCTTTGCCTGATCAGCCAGAGGTACGAAGAAAAGCAGTGCGGGCATCCAAGGCTCTGGAATAGGCACGTCAATTCTGTCGACTTGAAACTGTTTCCTTTCAGGTCAGGCGCACTTGCGGTCTCCAGATGCAAAGTTAAACCCAGCGCTACTGATGTACAATGCTGTCTGTTTGGAAGTTCAAGACGGAAATGCCGGTTAGCATCCGCCTTCACGCTCGACTCCGGTAAGCTGTGGCAGATTTCCGAAGGTTCTCCGTTGTTATAGGAGGTCCTGATGAGCGCTACCGACGAGAAGTTTTATCGCCCAAGAATTACGAAGCGGGTTGATTTCGCCCCTGATCTCTGGATGATTCGCGTCAATCCCGGCGGCGAATTCAAGTTCGCGCCCGGGCAATACGCCACCTTGGGTGTGGAGGGACCGCAGAAGCGGTCCGAGCGACCTTATTCGATCGTGTCGTCGTCCTACGAAAGCGAAATGGAGTTTTTCTTCGAACTGGTGCATGACGGCGACCTCACACCTCAGCTCTATAAGCTGCAGCCAGGCGATGAGTTGCTCATGCGCAAGGTCGCCAAGGGACGATTTACGCTGGACACCAAGAGCAGCCGAACCAACCATCTCCTGGTCTGCACGGTGACGGGCATTGCGCCCTTTGTGAGCTACGTCCGCACGTTGTACCAGGATTGGAAGGAAGGCAAGTTCGCGGGCGAGCACAAGCTGCTCCTGCTGACTGGGGCCAGCCGCTCGTGGGAGTTCGGCTATCACGACGAGATGCTGGAGTATGCGCGACAGGTTCCTTGGCTGAAGTTGGTGCCCACGGTCAGCCGCCCATGGGAAGATGAGAAATGGAAGGGCGAAACGGGCCGAGTCGAGGACATTTTACGGAAGTACGCCGACATGTGGCAGGCTACCCGCGAGAACTGCGTCGCCTATCTTTGCGGTCATCCGGAGATGATTGAGCATTGCAAGGAGATTCTGAAACGGTGTGGCTATCCCAAGGAAGCACTCAAGGAGGAAATCTACTGGGTGCCGGCGAAGAAAGTGGCTGCGTAAGAGGCGGCACATCGGGTGAGAAGCGTATTCTCTTGTGCTTCCTCGGCAACGGCTCCAACCAAAAGGAACGCGTCCATTGTTCTTACCCTGGTCTCACTCGCGAGACGAGCGGATGACAGACCATACACATACCAAGCCCGACTAAGCAGCTCTCTGCGACACCAGCTCCGGCAACAAGAAAAACTCACGAACCCGCCGATTCACGATTTCGCCGCCGCGGGTTAACAGGGTCTCGCGAATAATTTCGTCTTCGGAATCGCGTCGCAGCTTCCCATCCTTTATCAAGTTCAGAAGGAATGCGGCGACATTGCGCCCGTACATCTGGCTGGCATGATAAGGGACTTGGCTGGCGACATTGATCCGGCCGATGATGGTAATGCCGTGCTCGACTACGGTTTGGCCGGCGCGCGTCAGTTCGCAGTTGCCTCCGCGCTCTGCGGCCAGATCAAAGATTACAGAGCCAGGCGCCATTCCTTTTACCATCTCGCGGGTCACCAGTACCGGTGCTTTCTTGCCCGGTACGACAGCCGTGGTTATGACCACATCGCTCTCCGCGATCACGCGACCGAGAAGTTCACGCTGCCGTGTGTAGAAGCTCTCATCCTGCGCAGTACCATATCCGCGCGCGTCCTCCGAGTCTTTGGCTTCAATCGGGAGTTCCACGAACCGCCCACCCAGGCTTTGCACCTGTTCTTTGGTTGCCGGTCGCAAATCGTACGCCGAGGCGACCGCGCCAAGGCGGTGCGCCGTGGCAATGGCTTGCAGCCCAGCGACTCCAGCGCCAATCACCAGGATGCGCGCCGGGGTGATGGTACCGGCGGCGGTCGTTAGCATGGGAAAGATTTTTGGCAGGGTGCTGGCCGCGATGAGGACGGCTTTGTAGCCACAGATCGTACCCATAGAAGAGAGCGCGTCCATGCCTTGCGCTCGCGTGGTACGCGGCATCAACTCCTCAGCGAACGAGATGACCCCCGTTTGGGCAATCTGCTGGATTACCTCCACTGACCCCAAAGGCCGCAAGAAGCCCACGAGGACCTGCTCGCGGCGCAGCAGTGGAAGGTCCGCTTGCCCGGTAACATCATTCGAGCCGTAGCACAGCACCTGAACAACGATGTCCGCACAACCAAAGACCGCACCGCGATCAGGAAGGAGCTTGGCGCCCTTTTCGACATAGCGAGCATCCGGGTAGCCCGCCTCCGCCCCTGCCCCGGTTTCGACCAGCACTTCGAATCCCGCCTTAGCGAGAATCGGGATCGCCATGGGAACAAGCGCAACGCGTCGCTCGCCCGGATAACTCTCCTTTGGCACGCCGATGATCACGGAGTCATCTTACTCTTAGGTTCTGTGAAGAGCTACATGCTACGCAATGACATCACGGATTCGAGTGCCTACGAATTCACTTTTAGGCTTAACCGCCGCACTGACGCGGTGGATTTACGGACGACAAGATCTGTTTCCAATATATAGTTCGACCCCTTATGGCGTTTGAGATTCAGCATCTTGTCCAGCGCTTCAAAGGCCTTCACCCCGAGTTGTTCACGAGGAACGCTGATCGTTGTAAGGGGAGGCCGCGCCAGGAAAGCAAAGAAAATATCGTCAATCCCGATGACGGAAACATCTTCCGGCACCCGCACTCCGGACTCTTCCAGTGCACTCATCGCGCCCATGGCAATCAGATCATTTCCGCAGAATACTACGGTGGGTAACTCGGGATACGACAAAACTTCTCGGACTGCCGACGCGCCGGCATCAACCCGATAGTTGCCTTCCAAAACACAAACCGGCTTCAATCCGCGAGCTGTGAGCCCAGACACCAGAGCTTTCCTGATCGTCACCGCGGTGCGGTTGTCGGCTGGACCGGCAATGACTGCGGAGCGGCGATGGCCCAGTTCGACCACGTGCTGAATCGCTTTATTGATGCCGTGTTCATACTCGATGCAGATGTTCCCGACCAGCTTACCGGCAGGTTCGGCATTACATAAAACCACCGGGATTCCGGCGGCCGTGAGTTCGGAAGTCATGCTCTTGTCCACCGATGAGGTGACAATCGCGACACCGCGAACGTCACTCTCTCTGAGCTTTCGCATGACTGCCTTGGTTCTTTCCAGATCGTATTCCGTGTTGCAAAGCAGCACATCAAATCCGCGATTCCACGCCATCGCCTGATAACCCCGGATGATCTCAGGAAAGTACGGATTGGCAATCTCGGAAATGACGAGTCCAAATAAATCGCTGCGTCCGGTCGCCAGGCGCTTGGCATGCACGTTCTTAAAGTAGTTGAACTCACGAACGGCATCGAGCACGCGCCGCCGGGTTTCTTCAGAGATATATTCATTGTTGTTGAGCACGCGCGAAACTGTAGCCAGCGATACTCCGGCTCGCCTGGCGACTTCACGCATAGTGTGGGCCATCGTTGGTTCTCTAACCTGCTTGGATGGGGAAACCTATCACGACCTTGTCAGAAAGGCCACGCGGCTTGACAAGGCGGACCCCCTCGGATACTGTAGACCCGATTTTGGAACCGGTTTCATATAATCCTGATATTGGCGACGCGTTTTTTACTTGTCCCTCCCGGCCGCTGCTCTCCGTTTTTCGCCGCGTTCAATCGTGCGAGATCGCGTCGATCCTGCGTTCCTGAAGAAGGGCGAGCGTGACCACTCGTTTTTTGCAAGACATAATGCGTCAACGAACCGAAATGCAGCGGACCGTCGACTATCTCATGGGGCCGGTCCAGAAAGCCCTGCAGCAGGCCACTTCTTTGATCGGTTCGGCCCCGGATGTCGTCGTCACCGGCATCGGGGCCAGTTGGAATGCTGCTCTCTCCGCTGGTGCCCTGTTTTATCAGGGTGGACGTCCTGCTTACATGCAGGAAGCCGGCGAATTGCTGCATTTTGCGGCTATTCCACGCCGGTCCGTCATTATTGCTATATCCCGAACCGGTCGCAGCATTGAGATTGTTCGGTTGCTTGCCAAGGCAGAAGCAAGCGGCGCCACCATCATCGGCATCACTAATTCTGCCGACAGTCCACTCGCCCGAGAGTCTGCGGTGGCCATCGTGGTACCGACCATGCTCGACCACGCCATTTCAGTAAATGCGTACTCCACACTGTTGATCGCCGCCAGTGCCTTGGCTAGCTCAGCTACAACCGGCTTTGCATCTGTTGCCGACCCTTTACTGCGCGCGGTAAGGGAGGGCGGACAGTGCCTGGAGTTCTGGCAGGAGCAACTGGAGGAGTCTAGCTGGCTTACAAGTGGGGCACCGTACTATTTCCTCGCCCGTGGCGGAAGTCTGGGAACCTGCCATGAGGCACGATTGTTGTGGGAGGAAGGTGTGAAAATGCCTGCTACCGCAATGAGCACGAGCGGTTTTCGCCACGGTCCCCAGGAGATCGTTCGCGAAGGGATGCGGGTTTGCCTGTGGATCGATCAAGCGCAGATGCGGGATCAAGATTTGTCCGTGGCTCATGATCTCAGGGAATTGGGCGCATCGGTGATGCTCATCGGGGAGAACCTGCCGCGAAATGCGGGGGATCTGGTATGCCAATTGCCACCTTCTCCTCCACGCTGGCAGTTTGTGATTGATGTACTACCGATCCAGCTTGCGGCAGAACGCTTGTCGAGGCTATCAGGTGTCGACTGCGACTTGTTGCGGATTTGCTCTTATGTAGTCGAAGATGAGCACGGCCTGCTGGGGAAGAAAGCCGAGGCGTCTCCGAATGCAGACTGACCGTTGGTACTTTCCGATCTGGCTTTGGTACGCACTTCTGTGCATTTTCTGGTGGGGCCTGTGGGGCTTCTTATCCAAAATAGGATCGGTAGCGGCCAGTCCTTTGCAAATGCAGATCTTGTTTACCTTGGGCATGCTGCCTGTCGCGCTTGGGATGCTGGTGCAGATGCGAGGGAAGCTGGATCGCAATCGTGAAGGAGTTACTTACGGCCTTTTGAGCGGCGTTGCTACCGGGGTGGGCACTCTTGGATATTATGCGGCGCTGCGAGAACAGAATGCTTCCGTGGTCACTCCACTCACCGGGGTGTTTCCCGTGCTCACGGTGCTGCTGGCGTTCGTGGTGTTGCGGGAGCGTTTGAACAAAGTGCAGGCGGGGGGCATGCTTCTGGCCCTGGCGGCGATCGTAATCCTTTCGATTTGAGGAACACGTGATCCACTGGATGGTGTACGCCAGCTTCGCCATTGTGCTGTGGGGAGTCAACGGTTTGTTCATGAAGCTTGGAACCAACCGGGTGTCGGCTCGCTCCATGGTTATCTGGGTCACCGCCGGGTTTCTTGTTTTGCTTCCCTTCATGTGGAAAGCAACGACGCTGTCCGGACTCAGCACCGGAGTGATATTCGTCGGCCTGATCGCCGGAGCGGTCAACGGGCTGGGAAACTGGGCAGTGTTTGCGTGCCTCGAGAAAGGAGCGAAGGCCAGCGTTGCGATTCCACTTACGGCCCTATATCCCCTATGCACGGTGGCCCTGGCTACTGCGTTCCTTAAGGAACGGCCGACGGCGCTTCAATGGCTCGGCATCGCCCTGGCGGTGGCAGGAGGCGCTATGTTGTCCTACGAGCCGGCGCCCGCCACATCGCCGGAGGAGCAACTCCATTGCGTCCAGTAACGGTTGGAATCATCGGGGCCGGTAATGTAATCTGGGCCTATTTTCAGGTGCTGGATCGCTTACTTCCTCGCGGTCTGGCGCGGATGGGACCGGTGTGCGCCCGACGCAAGGAAACTTGGCAAGACCTTCAAACTCGTCGTCCCGGAGTCCAACTGGTCCCGGATCCAGCCGGGGTTTTGGAGTCGGATGTGGACGTCGTGCTCATCATCACTCCCCCTGAAACCCATTCGTCGCTCGTGCAAATGGCGCTGGAACATGCGAAACACGTCTTGGTGGAGAAGCCTGCGGCGGCAACCCGCTGCGAAGCCAAACAGCTTGACCAGCTGGCGCAGGAACGCGCTCTGCATTTGATGTGTGCACCTTTCGTGCAACTCGCACCGACCTTTCGCGCGCTTTGGGGCCGGATCCATGAGGGTGCAATCGGCAAGGTGCACTCTGCCCGCGGCCTGTATGGGAACGCCGGTTCCACCTGGGCGCGCTGGTACCACGACGGGGGGGTAAGTCCGCTGGCCGAAGTTGGAATTTACAACCTCAAGAGCCTGACGGCGGTTCTCGGACCAGTGGTTGAAGTCCAGAGCGCCGAAAGTCTTGCAGTGGCCGAAAGGGAAATTTGTGGTGAGGCCGTCGGAACGGCAGGTGCTGACGTTTCGCACGTCCTTTTGCGGCATGTGGATGGTGCATTGTCATCCCTGGTTTCTGGACATTGCATTCAGCGCTACCGGCGTCCGGCCCTCGAATTCTATGGCACCGAAGGGACCGCAAACCTCCTTGGGGATGATTGGGATCCGCGCGGCTTCGAGATATGGCGAAACAGCGCGGGATGCTGGGAAGAGTTTGAGCCGCTCGATCCTACCTGGCTTTGGGCCGACGGCCTGGCCGAGATGGTGAATGCGCTGCGAGAAAAACGCCAGCCGCTGCACAGCATCGAGCATGACCTTCACTTGCTGGAGGTCATAGAAGCCGGCACCAGGGCAGCGAGGGAGAAGCGGGCTATTGCCGTGCAATCCCGCTTTCGGCCTCTGGATCTTCGGCTGCAGGAACGGCAGGACCGACATCACCTTCACGATCACACCCGAGCCACAAATGAACAATAAGCAACAAGCGGGAGCCATCGGCTTGGACATCGGCGGCACGAAGATCGCGGCGGGGGTGGTCTTGTGGCCTTCGGGCGAGATTCTCCGACGGACGATTATTCCCACGAAGCCGGCACGAGGTGGCGAAGCGGTCCTGAAGGACACCCATGATCTTGCGAGGCGACTGCATGATTGGGCGCGAGGGGAGCAAATTGAAGTGGCCGGCATCGGAGCCGGTGTTGCAGAGCTGGTGGACTGTGAAGGCAATGTGACCAGCAGTTGCACCATTGACTGGCGCGACCGCCCGGTTCAACAGAGGTTGTCCGAAATTGCTTCAGCGCAAGTGGAATCGGATGTCCGTGCGGCAGCTGTGGGCGAAGCCATTTTCGGCGCAGGCCGGGGGCATCCTCTTTTTGTGTATGTGACGGTAGGCACAGGGATCAGCTATTGCCTGGTGCAGGACGCCCGACCGTTCAAAGGCGCGAAGGGCAATGCAATTGTGATGGGGAGCAGTCCGCTAAGCACAGTGTGTACCCACTGTGGAGTAAAGCTGCGTCCGGTGCTGGAAGAGTTTGCTTCAGGTCCTGCCATTGCGAAGCGATTCGCGCAAGGCCAGAACGGAGAGTCTACCGAGACCTGCGAGGAGGTCTTCCGCGCCGCGTCCAACGGGGACAAGGACGCGATCGAAATATTAACTTCGGCTGGCGAGGCGTTGGGAGTCAGTACGGCATTTCTGGTGAACGTGCTTGACCCTGAAATGATTGTCGTGGGGGGTGGTCTAGGTGCAGCAGGGGGTTTGTATTGGAATGCTTTTGAACGGAGTTGCCGCGAACACATCTTCGCGGATAACAGCCGCGGTTTGCCGATCGTCACGGCGACATTAGGAGTTGATGCCGGGTTGGTGGGAGCCGCGGCCGTCGTCTTTGCACAACAGCAGGACCGCAGGGCAAATTACGCTTATGAGACAAAGTGAAAACATACTGGAACGAATCGCAACGCAAGGCATTGTACTGGGTGATGGGGGATACCTCATTGAACTGGAGCGCCGTGGCTGGGTGGACAGCGGCTCGGGACGCGAAAAAGTAGGGACGGGCAAAGGCAGCGGACAATTCACGCCCGAAGTAGCCATCGAGCATCCCGATGCCTTGCGCGAGTTGCACCGCGAATTTCTCAATGCGGGATCGCAGGTGTTGCAAGCACTCACCTTTTTCGGAACCCGGGAAAAGTTAAATCGAGCCGGGTACGGAGAGCAAACCGAGGCCATCAATGCCGCCGCCGTACGCATCGCACGTGAAGTCGCGGGAAGCAGTGCCCTGGTTGCAGGCTCGGTGTCGCGGACACAGCTCTTTGAACGGGAAGGTCCTTCCGCGGCGGGCCACGTGCGCGACCTGATCACTGAGCAGGTTCGTCTGCTCGCAGATGCCAACGTGGACTTTCTGATTCTGGAGACTTTCTTTCATCTGGAGGAGATGCTGATTGCGATCGAGTGCAGTCGAGCAAGCAGCTTGCCGATCATAGCCACCATGACTTTCCGTCCAACGTTAAGCCAGTGTTCCGACGGGCACTCACCGGCGGACTGCGCCCGAGCCATGGTAGATGCGGGCGCTGCTGCCGTAGGCGTCAATTGTGAGCAGGAACCCGATCGCATGCTGGCAATCACTCGGAAGATGCACAAGGCGGTCACTGTTCCTATTGCCGCGCAGCCTGCGGCGTTCCGGACCACCGACGCGACTCCGTGCTTCACCCGTCTGCCGCAATTCCCGGATGAAATGGAGGCTATTCAGCTCCCGCGAAGCTCCTTCGAACAGTTTGCCCAAAGAGCTAAGTCGGAGGGTATTCAGTTTCTGGGCGGTTGCTGCGGATGCAATGCGGCCTATATTCATGCCTTCGCTCGCGGGTTAGCCGCTTCGACCGCAATTGCACAGCGACACGTTGGTTGATAATTCTGATCTTTCTGATGTAGGGGCCGACGAAATCTACGATTAAGAAAAGGCTACGTTTCGGAGCGCACAGCCTGTGCTTCGGCCCCGGTTCTGGCTTCGACGGTACGCTGAAGGGCACAGAGTTCACCAGGTCTCACGGACGGGACGCCGCAAGTTTACGATTTAGTCAAAAGTAGGCGCGTACTCAGGTGGTTAGAGCGCTACCGTGACACGCCACAGACGGCCACTCGAAACCGCCTGAAAATCGACCCACTGCTTCAATACTTCATCGTGATACTTTCTGCGGCGGTGACCTCCGCCCCTCCGCTGCGAACCGCGGACCGAACATCCCTTTCACTCGACGGCGCCTGGGAGATTGAGGATTCGAAGCAGCCCGAACGTCCCAGCCGTGTGCAACCATAGGGCGCGCCGATGCCGGGCCTCGCGCACTCCACGCAGCCGGCTGTTCCCTACGTGGACGAGTTCGACAGCCGTCAGACTGATACGGAATCGGGCCCGTGACGGTGAAGTCCCTTCTAGCGCCATTGTTCATAACGCGGCCGTTTCGCGCCAGGTACGCAAGTGCCATTGTTCGCCGCAGCGTAGCACTTTGAAAGCCTGCTCCAATGTCTGGCATTGGTGGATGAATTCATCCGGTGAGGCGGTATTGAATTCAAACATGCCGAAATGACACGGTATAACCAGTTTCGCCTCGATGTCTCTTGCCAACTGGGCAGCTTCGCGCCCGAATAGGTTCCCTGGAACATGCCGCTCCGGCGCCCGCCCGCTGATGGGAAGAAGCGCAACATCTATTCTGAAAGGCCGCAGCTTCTCTGACATCCCCTCGTACCGGACTGTGTCACCGCTGTGGTAAAGCGTCCAACCGCCGAATTGGAGAACATATCCCAGGTATTTAGCGCGCCCGTGCTCATCGCGTTCTAACGCTTCGTGCGCCGATGCGACGCCGGAAAATCTGATCCCCGACATTTCGACAGAGGTTCCGTCGTCAAGACCAATCGCGACACCAGCATCAATCTTCAAACGATGCGCCACAACGGCTCGATTGGCTTCCGCGATCACAAGTTTCAGACGTGGGTTTGCGGCAAGAATCGGACAGAGCGTTTCCGCGTCGAGATGATCCGTATGGTTATGGGTGGAAGTGACGATATCCGCCATTGAGAGCCTGGCAGGCTCGATAACTAAGTCGGTCATGCGCACGTGCGGCGTCTCGGTTAGGCTATACTTTTTGGTCAGTGAGTCTGATAGATAGGGATCGAGCAACACGTGGAGGCCCTGCCATTGCAGCAGGAAGCCGCTTTGGCCTAGCCACCACAGACGAAAGCCTCCGTCGCGTCGGTCGGAGGCGTGAATGTCCGCCAGCAGCGAGTCATGGGATTGGAGCGGCCGGATCACGCGAGTCCAAGTTCTTTCCGCACGATGGTTACACCGCTCACCATGTTGGCCAATTTCTGTCTTGCCGCCCAACGAGCCGTCTGACTGAGTCCGCAGTCGGGAGCCAAGGAGAGTCTTTCTGCCGGCGCGTATTTTAAGCACAGGCGCACACGTTCGGCGATGTCGCTGGGGGACTCGATGTAATAGCTCTTCACGTCGACAATCCCGACAGCCACGTCAATTCGTCGCTCTGCGATCTCGCGAATCTTTTCGATTTCCGAGAACTCGCGGCTGGCCATCTCCAAGTGCATCTCATCTACCGGCAAATCGAGGAATGCTGGAAACAGTGGCTCATACCGTCGCGGACCAACGGCGCGGCCTTTGTAATTGCCAAAACAAAGATGCGTGGAAAGGCGGCAGCGTCCGAGGATCGGTTTGACCGTCTCGGCGAAAATCTTCACGAAACGGCGAGGATCTTCGCGATGAGCGTAGCAGCTCATCGAGGGCTCATCCAAAGTAATCTCGTGGCAGCCGCATTCCACCAACTGTATGAGTTCCTCTCGCACAATTGGAATCATGGCCTCGGTCACATCCCACCGGTCCTTGTAAATACTGCCGGGGTTAATTCGGCCGCTCAATGTGTAGGGACCCGGCACACTGGCCTTCAGGACGGGTCCCGAGGGCGCGATCTTTTGCAGACGCTTGAACTCCGCTACTGCTCCGAGGCCGTGCTGGGAACGCAGTCGGTCGGTGACTTCATATTTTCCACGTTGATCGTGGGCCGGTGGACCGAAGTAGCGATTTGAAGCAGGCCCTGAATCAAGGCCCTCCATCCGGCCATAGAAGGAGAGATTGAAATCATAACGAGTCTGCTCGCCGTCAGTAATGACATCTAATCCTGCGGCGAGCTGATCGTGAACCGCGGCGATCACGGCGTCGGAGCGAAGTTCCTCGATATCGGCCTCGCCGAATTGTTCCCGATGGGCCGATGCGAACTCGAGCCATCCCGGAAAGGGATAGCTTCCAATTACCGTGGTTTGCAAAGGACGACGCGGCCGCTTTTGATCCCAGGGCATGGAACCGGACTTCTTTGCAATGGTCGCGGCTTTTTTCGCGTCTCTCATTCGCTCACCGTCCAGCCGCCGTCCACTGTGACAACCTGACCCGTCATCGGGCTTGAATCTCTGCGCAGAAGGAAGCAGGCCGTCTTGGCCACGTCCTCCGCGCTCAGCATGCCTCTACTCAGCGGCTGCTTGTGGATCAGGTATTCGGTGATGCGTGGATCCGATTGCGCCCGGGCACTCATCGGAGTCCGCACCAAGCCCGGAGCGATAACATTGATGCGAATGCCGGCGTGAGCGTAGTAGGCTGCTGCCGACCTGCTCATCGCTTCGATCGCTCCCTTACTGGCTGCGTAGCCCACCGTTGCGAAGTGGTCGTGTTGCGGCCGTCGCGCCAGCACACTTCCACAATTGAGGATAACGCCCGCGTGCGCAATTCTTGTCCAGGCGCCAAGGACCTCACGGCACAACAGGAATGTGCCTTTCGCATTCACGTCCATGACAAGGTCCCAAGCCGCTGGCTTACATTCGTGAAGCGGACCGTCACCGGCAGCGCGCGCACTAACACCTGCAACATTGAAGACGGCGTCAATTCTCCCGAATCGATCCAGACACGCAACAACGGCATCCCGCACGGCAACCTCGTCACGGACATCCGCGGTGGCAAAACCTGCCTCACCCAGGGTTGTTGCCACAGCTTTGCATTCATCTGTGTTGATGCCGACGACAAACACTGGATTATCGGCTCCCCACAGGCGCGCCGTAGCGGCCGCAATTCCCGATGAGCCGGTAACTAGGAGGACTTCCTTCACTGTGCCCTATTCAAACAAGTGTTTCAGACTCTGCCGGTAGGCCTCGTAGAAAGCGTCCAGTTGCTCCACTGCGCTTGTGTTGTCAAGGAACTGATGGCTGGGCAAAATGGCCGGCTTGATTCCCTTGGCCAGCAAAGCTTCGGCCGCCCCGCAGCGGATCATGTTGATGATCATGGCGCCCGTGATGGTCGAGGCTGGCCCGGTATTCCACTCCAAGCCGTCCAACTTGAGGACACAATCTCCCGGCGGACAAAGATTATCGATCAACAGGTCGGCGCAGTCCACCAGCTTCTTTCCCGACGAGTGCATCGCTTTCGCTTCTTCCGAGTGGGCTTTGGAAACAATGCCAATCACCGGCAGTCCCCGAGTTCGAGCTCCCATCGCCATTTCGACAACGACAGGCCGAATCCCGCTGGTCGAAATGATGATAAAAGCGTCATGCGGGCCAAAACGGAAGCTGCTCAGAATCTGCTCGGCGTAGCCCTCATAATTTTCGAGATAGAGCGAGGAGCGCAAGCCATTCGCTCCGATAATTGCTGCATGGTTTGAGAGTGCCATCTCCACCAGCGCTACAAAGCCTGGGAAACCGCCTTGGCGAGGTGTCATTTCCTCGCACATCATGCGCGAGTGACCATTGCCGAAAAGAAAGACAAGCCCGCCGCTGGCGATGCGTTCCGCACAAAGCTCGGCCGCTTTCTGAATTACCTCTGATTGGGTGCTTTTCAACTCTTGCAGCAAGTTCATGGCGTGGTCAAAAAAGGCCAAGCCCGCTTGCTTGCTGACAGTTTGGTTAGGGGCAGGGTCACTCACGGATAGGTTCATGCTCCTTCGCCGCGAAAAGCAGATGCGCCAAGAAGCCGGCGTGCCCGCGCGGCCTGGTTTTCGCGCATGTCATATTGCCCAGTAGAATTGCACAAAGTGGGTATAATGCACAAACCATTGTGAGCGAAAAGATTACCAGCGCCGATGCGGTTGAGCCCCTGGCGATTGGCGTTGACATCGGCGGAACTGGAATCAAGGCCGCCATTGTAGGCCTAAGTGGAGAACTGATCGAGAGCTTTCATGAACCCTCGCCGCGCACCATCTCCGCCTTGCGTGACTTCGTTCAGTCGGTTGTGAAACGGGTCAAGGCTCCGGTGCGGGGAATTGGCGTAGGCTGCAAAGGGATCATTGACGCCAGTTCAACTCGCGTGAAGCGCTCGCCGGGCGATCTGCACTTCCTCGAGGGGCAGCTCCTGAGCGAAGTGATCGGCGCTGGTGAGGTCCCCGTCTGCGCCGAAAATGACGCGCGCGTCGCGCTGATTGCCGAGGTGCTTTGGGGCGCTGCCCGTGGACGGAGAAATGTGGTGATGCTGACGCTAGGCACCGGTGTTGGCGGAGCTGTGTTGGTTGATGGGATCATCCTGCACGGAGCCAAGGGCGCCGCCGGCCACTTGGGTCACACGACGATTGATCCGCGGGGTGGGTTGTGTATCTGTGGCAATTACGGTTGTCTGGAGACGTACTTTTCGTCGCG
Organism: Acidobacteriota bacterium; assembly: GCA_003225555.1. Classification (GTDB taxonomy): domain Bacteria; phylum Acidobacteriota; class Terriglobia; order Terriglobales; family Acidobacteriaceae; genus Sulfotelmatobacter. Next base: position 14,900 of record QIAM01000056.1, read on the forward strand.
TGCCATCGAATCTGATTATTGGGCACACATGCACCGGGCCGCGCCGGTGAAATTGCCGATAAGTAGCACCGGCGAGGTGCCGAATCCGGCGTCGATCTTCCGTGCTGCTGCCGATGGGGATGAATGCGCACGTTACGTCGTTGATCGAGCGCTGGAGTATCTGGGAGCCGCCTTAGTGAGCTTTCTGCATACGTTCGATCCCGAGATTTTCATCCTGGGAGGCAACATCGCAACCGCCGGACCGCAGCTGATCGCTCCGATTCAGGACAAAATCGTCCGGCGGACAAAGACCTTGCTGGGACGGGAGGTTCCGATCGTATTTCAAAAACTTCTCGGCTACGGCGGTGTGGCCGGAGCGGCAGGTCTGGTCTTTCTGAAGCAGAATTTATTGGCAATTTGAAGCAAACGTGTGGTGCGGTTCTCTAGGTGTCAACGAACCGGTAGTCAGCATCACGAAATGAGTACAATCCCAAACACGGGGTTACAGGAAGGTTCAGTTTACTCAGTCTACCTGCCAGCCATGGTAGCCGCCATCGGTGGTTTGCTGTTCGGTTTTGACACGGCAGTGATTAACGGTGCGATCGTCTTCGTCAAGCAGCAGTTCGCACTGAGCGAGTCGCAAACGGAAATTGCCGCCAGCAGTCTTCTTCTGGGATGCGTCATCGGAGCCAGCGTGGCTGCCTTCACCAGTGACCGCTTTGGAAGAAAGCGGGTTTTGCTGGCTGCGTCAGCCTTATTCACCCTGTCATCAATAGGTGCGGCCTTGCCTCGCGATTTGATTGAGTTTGCGGTTGCCCGCCTGGTGGGCGGCGTCGCCATCGGAATCGCGTCAACGCTATCACCACTCTACATTGCAGAAATCGCGCCCGCAAAAAAACGCGGCCTGCTCGTGTCTCTGAATCAATTGGCGATTGTGACGGGAATACTGCTGTCGTACAGCGTGAACTACCTGCTCACTGGTGTGGGACCGACAAACTGGAGATGGATGTTCGCCTCGGCTGCCGTGCCCTCCTTAGCTTTCTTCTTAACGCTGCTTTTCATCCCGGAGAGTCCGCGGTGGCTGATGCAGAAAGGACGAGAGCAGGAAGCGGAACACTTTCTGACGCAGATTGTTGGCCCGCAAGCGGCCGCCGAAGAGATTGCGGCCATCCGTGCCGCCATCTCAGGAGAGAGCGGAGATTTGCTGGATCCCACATTCCGAAAAGCACTGATTGTCGCCATCCTGATCGCCCTCTTCAGCCAATTCACCGGCATCAACACCATCATCTATTACGGCTCGCTCGTTTTCCTGGAACATGTGCCGCATCAAACCGCCAGTTCGGCGCTCTGGGCAAACGTCATTATTGGAGGGATCAATTTTGTGGCCACCATTGCGGGAATGCTGCTCATCGACCGCTCTGGACGAAAGTCACTGTTGATGTCAGCGTTCGGGGGAATGGCTCTCTCCCTGGCTGCGGTTTCAGCCGCCATTTATTTTCAAGCCTTGGGCATTATTGTTCTGATCTGTATCCTCACCTACGTCGCATGTTTTGCAGTCGGCGTGGGCACTGGGACATGGGTGCTGATGGCGGAAATCTGCCCCACGAGAGTGAGGGGACGGGCGATGTCGGTCGCCACCGTCTTCCTCTGGTGCGGAACACTTTTGGTGACACTGACCTTTCTTTCTCTAGTGACCGTGTTTACCGCTGCGGGAGTTTTTCTGCTCTACGCAGTTGTCTCCATCGCGGCATTCCTCTTTGTTTGGCGGGGAGTTCCAGAGACCAAAGGCAGGACTCTCGAGGAGATCGAAACGTTCTGGCTGAGTCAGCGGTCATAAACCGACGGAGAAAACGGTGCCGACGTCTCGACGCAAAGCCGCCGCCATGTCAAAGTCACCCTACCGTCAGGAAAAGGACACTAAGTAGCGTGATCGGTCCCCCCGGTTTTTACGTCCTTAGTCTTTGGTCCACGGAGTTGCGGAATGGCTAGGCGGTCGAACTACGACAAGTTCCCCTCCATACGAGTTCCGGTTGGGCCTGAATCGGTATGGCAGGGTTGGCGAGAAATTGTCGCTCGCATCGCTGGCGAAGTCGCACGCGGCGCGCGGCAAATTTCCGTTGAAATCTATCCGGGAGTATTCGAAGAAGAAGTGCTGCGAGCTTTCGTCGAGATGCTGCATCCCGCGCACACATTTTGGACTAGCGATTGCTGGAAGACTCCGGCGGAGACTGATGCGATGGTAAGGAGCGACCTGACCGACGACCCGGTTTTTGGCCGCATCAGCCGCCTCACCATCGAGGACTTCGCTGACCCGCAGCGTACTGCGCAGCTTCAAGAGGCCTGCCGAGCCGCGGAGGGCGTAACCCTTATATTCGGCACGGGAACCGCGCTTGTGCTTCCTGAACCTGATGTAGTGATTCTGGCGGATCTCGCGCGTTGGGAAATCCAGCGGCGTCAGCGCGCCAACCAGATCGGAAGCTTCCCGGCCGGAGACAAATATGAATCGGCTGCGGCGAAATACAAGCGTGCTTTCTTTGTTGACTGGCGCGTAGCGGATCGGATCAAGCAGGGTTTTCTTGACCGTATCGATTTTCTGTTAGACAGCAACGATCCGGCTACACCCAAGATGACCACCGGCGAAGCTTTCCGCGCGGGGCTGCGATGTGCACTGAACCGGCCTTTTCGTGTCGTCCCGTTTTTCGATCCGGGTCCCTGGGGCGGGCAGTGGATGCGCGAAGTCTGTGATTTGCCGGATGGCCCGCCGAACTATGCGTGGTGCTTTGATTGTGTTCCGGAAGAAAACAGCCTTCTTCTAAGTATGGCAGGCGTGAATATCGAAATTCCGGCGATGGATTTGGTGCTCCACCATCCCCGTGAACTGCTCGGCGATGCCGTGTATGCCAGGTTCGGCGCTGAGTTTCCAATTCGCTTCGACTTCCTCGACACCATGCGGGGCGGCAACCTGTCGCTGCAGGTGCATCCTCTCCACCAGTACATCATCGACAATTTTGGGATGGCCTATACGCAGGACGAAAGCTATTACGTGCTCGATGCGGCGCAGGATGCATGCGTGTACCTCGGACTGAAGACCGGCGCTGACCGGAAGGCCATGATCAGCGACCTGCACGCTGCTCAAGACGGCGGGGCGCCTTTTGAAGACTCCCTGTACGTGAACCGGTGGCCCGCGCACAAGCATGACCACTTCCTCATCCCAGCTGGCACCATCCACTGTTCTGGAGCGAACACCATGGTTCTGGAAATCAGCGCGACGCCATACATCTTCACCTTTAAATTGTGGGATTGGGGACGCCCCGGACTGGATGGCCGCCCGCGCCCGATCCACCTGGAACACGGCGCCGCCAACATTCAGTGGGATCGGGATACAGAATGGGTACGGAAAAATCTGTTGGATCGTACCGAAAAGATCGGCGAGGGCAGAGGCTGGATCGAAGAAAGAACGGGATTGCACGAACTGGAATTCATCGAGACCAGAAGGCACTGGTTTAGTTCTCTCGTGGAACACGACGCCTCAGATGGCGTGAACGTTCTAAACCTCGTCAAAGGAGAGGAGGCAATCGTCGAGAGCCCGTCCGCAGCTTTCGAGCCGTTTCACGTTCACTATGCCGAAACGTTTATTGTGCCGGCGAAGACGGGAAGGTACCGCATCAGGCCAGCAGACGGGGTGCAGCAGTGCGCAACCATACGGGCTTCCGTGAGGATCGAAGCATGAGATTCGATCCCGGCATCGATGTAGTTCCTGTTCGCGAGCCTCTGGGATTTCGCTATGAACCTGGAGTGTTTGGCCCGCAACCAGAAAAGCGCTCGCTCGACGCGATTCGGCCAAGTCTGCGCGACCCCGCCTGCGCCGGGCCAGATCCTGCTTATGCCATCGTAATGGACATCGGCCGCGATGAGATTCGAGCCGAACTCGAACGAAGAATGCTCCTCTTTGGCGCGGTGATCTACGCATCGGGAAAACTCGGAGAAGAACCGGTGCGCAGCCAGGGCCATGTGCATCGCGCCTCCTCGCACAGCGGCTGGTCGCCGCCGGAGGTGTACGAGATCTGGGAAGGAGCGGCCTACGTTTATATGCAGGAGTGCGCGGCTGACGACCCGGGGCGTTGCTATGCAGTTTTGGCCAAGCCCGGCGACATCGTTGTGGTTCCTCCCGCGTGGGCCCACGCGGCAATGAGTGCGGATGCTTCTGATTTCATGGCTCTGGGCGCTCTTTGCGACCGCGAATACAGTTTCGACTATGACGCGATCAGGAAACGCAAAGGCCTGGCTTGGTATCCCATCGTCACCCCAAACGGCGTGATCGAATGGGTGCCGAACCCTCGCTACAGAAAGACTGGCCTTGACGTGCGACGCCCCAGGGACTACGCAGAACTCGGCTTCGTGCGGGGAAGTTCCCTCTACGAACAGGCAGTCCGAGATCTCGATCGGTTTGCGTGGGTTTCAAATCCAGCTCTTTGCGTGGAAGTGTGGAAACAGTTCGAGCCCTGAGACTCGTCACTTCTGTTCCAGATTGTCTTCGGCCTGCGTGCCAAGTCTCGAGCCCCCCTGGGCCTGGATGCGTTCTGCTTCCGAAATCTCCCGACGCGCGTCTTCGTCTCGTCCTAACTGGGTATAAGCGTCAGCCAGGAGTCGGTGCGGGTCAATCGCGTCCGGGCGAAGGGTTGCGGACTTTTGCAGAAGAGGAAGGGCGTCTGCTGCTTTCTGTTGTTTGATGTACATCCGCCGCAACAAGAGATTGGCAGGAAAGTTCTTCGGATCCCAGCGTAGCGCGTCTTTGAACTCTACCAAAGCTTCCTCATTGCGCGACGTTTGCTGATACACGAGCGCCAAGTAAAATGCATCATGGCCGAGCGGTTCATCTCGGAGACGGCAGCTTCAAACTGCGGCGCGGCTTCGTTCCAGCGCCCGGTTTTCACAAGGGCGCACCCCAGTTCGTAGTGTGCGAGAGAACATGGACTTGGGCGCGCAACCTGGCTGACACCGAGTCGTGGCCCGGTTCCGTCTTTTCCGGGGAAGTTACCGGTCGTGCGATGAACCAATACAACCTAAGGGGGGACTATGGGAACGTAGGCGGCACCCGGAAACATCGGTGGATCACCACCCTTGTAGACGAGCTTCCCATCGGGAAGGGGCGATGGCTCCTGGGCAATGCTAATGGAGTATTGAACGGGATCGTCGGAGGCTGGCGGTGGAGTACAATTCTGTTGGCTCAGACCGGGGCGTTCGAGACTCCGTTCATATTCTTCGACTCCTCCGGCATGAATAACTTTAATCGGCCTGACATGGTCAGCAATCCCAACCTTTCTCACCCAACTAAAGAGCATTGGTGGGACGCGAGCGCTTTCGTCTGCCCTGGCCAATCTGCATTCACTGGTACCGGTAACCAACTCCAGTGTTCGGGTCCGCCGATTGGCCGTTTCGGCAACTCTCGCGTGGGGACACTCATCGGCCCCAAGACGTTTAACTTTTCTCTGGGGCTCGCCAAGAGCTTTCAACTTACCGAACGATTCAAGCTCAAGTTCGAGAGCAGCTTTACCAACGTCCTCAACCACGTAAACTGGGATGACCCCGCCAACAGTGTAACGGACGCCAGCTTCGGTCAGGTTGCCTTCGCCCGGGGCGGTGACGCCGGGGGGAACCGCGTCGGGCAGTTTGCGTTGAGGATTGAGTTCTGATCGCGTACGCGGAATTGGCAAGGGACTGGAGGGGCTGACCCGGTGGTGCGCGGTTTATCGCGCACGTTTTTCGGTCTCACGCTTGAACCTTGTTCGCAGATATGACAAATGTTCGCGGCAAGGCTCTAAAGATGAAACCAGCGGGGCATTCAAGTGAGATCGCTGCTCGATGCGGCCTGCTCCAAAGCTGGGAATGTTCTGAGTAAACCTCTGCACAGATACTTGGTGGACCCCGGCCGGGAAGCGGTGAGACATGTCCCGACAGAGGAGAGAGGAGCTCTGTCGTGGCACATGCCAATCACCGCTCCAGACGGGATTGTAGAGACTCCACAAACTTCACAGTTCTGAGGGTTTGGCACATCTCCAACAAGACTGAGAGGGGCACGGCGGCATGACGGTTGTAATTCTACTACGGTATTCGACATTCGCGTAAATTCAAGCCCAGTCAATCTGCGGCAGAACTGCGAACCCTATTCACCGAGCGACACTTGACAGCCGGGCTGACTACGCAGCAAAACTCCGCGAGGTGGCCTGCGACGGCGACTTTCCAAGGCATCATTCAGACGTTGAACAATTTCGATTAGCTTCTCCGGGTCGCACTCCTGCGAGGCTTGTTCACAAAGATCCCGCCAATCCAAAGTCTCCTGACAAAAGCTCTCCATGTTGCCTCCTACTCACTTCTTGCGTTCGTACGAGGAATCACGTGGCGAAACGACAACGTGCAACTGAGGGGCCAAAGCCAAGCGCTGGGGTCAACTCGTGGCACATCAAGAGGTTCGGAGATCTGATCCTCGATTGCTGAGACCGGGCTCACCGTAAAATATCCTCGGAGAAGGCCGTCATTCTTGCGCTTTCGTCACTCACCATTAAGGGCTTCGCTGTATTGCTTCGCGCCACGCACCAGAGTAGGTTTGCTTCGAAAGATCAAACGAGGGCGGTCATGGGTTAGTGTCTAAGCGCGGACATTCGACCCTCACGATCGCCCACTTTTTTTGGCGTGCGCCCATCGTCCTTCTGTGGGCGCTAGCACCTCATCCGGACAGGCGATGATTGTCGGAAACAGACGGACGGGCGCGTTTCTCCTTGTGCTGGTGATGGCACTGCTGCTGGGTTTCATCACGGTGATCTGGTTCAACAGAAAGAAAACGCCTACGCCGACGCCCGAGCCTCCGATGCACACGGCCTTGTCTGGCGCAGGTGCAAGCGGCCCGTCAAGCGTCTTTCCACTGGACGCCCATCTCTTCTTGCAGGTCGAATCTAATCCGCAGCGTTGGCGCTCGAAGGAACGCGCTCCTCGGTGGCTTGCGCTTTAGTCTGTTTCGTGTAGCAGTCGCCGTGGAGGGACCGACCGTTCTCATCGGTGGACAGGTCGGCGTGCAGGCTTATAGGTTCATTGCAGATGTGACAGACGAACTCCAGGACCACACGGTCAGCCATCGCTGCCTCCAACGTTCAAACCGGGGAAAGGCGAGAAATCTATCGTACGGCCCCCAGGGCTGTCAAGGTCCGATCGGCATGGGCATCCCGCATTCTGTTTACGAACTACGGACGAGGACAATTTGCCGTTCCACGAAGAGGGAATCGTTGTATAGTGCCCAGCACTTTCTCGCTGTTCTCCGGTCTTTCAAGGACATGCCTTCCCCCATTTATTCCGTCTGGGGACCGTTGAGTTAATTTCGAGGGGGTAAGGGGTGTGCGGGAACGCGCCGCCCCACGAGAGTAGCTTAAAAGGCAGGGCGTCAGGCGGACAGACGCGCCGAAAGGTACTGCTACATCTCGCGCTCTTTTCCGCACGCTCCAAAAGGGGAAACTCGATTGTCAGGCACCATGAAAGCGGGCACCATCATAATGAAGGTGGGCACGATCATTCCCCAATCCTTGCGCGTAGAAACGGAACTGTATTCACATGGCTGGGAAATCTTTAAGAACGCCGACGACGTTGATCGAGACATCCGACGAGCTGAGTGGAGCTTCTTTTTTCTCGCTGCCAGCATTCAGGCGACCGCCTTGGGTTATTGGGGAGAGAGAACCGTACGGAGAGCAATGGAGCGAGTGCTGGCGAAAGCGGAACGATCGAAATTTAATTGCTTGGAAATAACGGAAATCTCCGCGAAACAATTCCTGGGCTTTCCCTACGTGCACGTCTCGGCGCACTCACGGCATATCCAGAAGAGCCCATTCCTACAAGAGCCTGCCGAACGGGTCGAACCGTAGTAGATGCCGACTGGGCTACTGCCCGAACCCTGTCGTGGCGAATAACTTGTTGGGAGGGACTGCAGCGACATGTTCTCGTCTACCGCTCGCACGCGATCCGTAGAGAGCACTGCTGAAAGCTCTGGCGCGCTCCCTCCAGATCACCTAGCTGGCTGAGCATGGCTCCAATGTTGTTCAGCTCAACCGCAACGCGGCCCTCGTCTCCGATCTGTCGATAGGTGGCGAGAGCCTCCTCATACAACCTCTTGGCCCCAGCGTAGTCGCCCGCGAGAGCCTGCTCTCCACGTCGGCCTTGAGCACGTTGCCCATACCGCAACCGGGAGCAGTCATGGACATTTTGATATGAATCCTGTTCCCGCCTTGCTCCAGGGCACAATCACGCACGAGTAAACCAGACCCAGATCCACAATATTGACCGGAATCTCCGGGTCGGGTCTTCAACTGATCCCAGGCCATCTGCTCGCTGAAATTCCCTTCGTGGACCGTAGGTGCTTGTGCCGTCGCCGCGTTGGGACGTGAAAGCGAGCTGGAGCGCGCGATTCATATTCTCTGCCGCCGCACCAAGAACAATCCAGTACTGATCGGCGAGGCGGGCGTAGGTCAACTCACAGATGCCGCGGTATCTCTTTCCTGGGCTCCCTGCGTGCACCTCTCACCCGCGGCGTTATTCGTGCATGTCGTCGAGAAATAACCTGAGCTTGCCGGAGCGTGAAGGATGGCGCAGTTTGCGCAGGGCCTTGGCTTCAATCTGGCGAATGCGCTCGCGTGTGACGGCGAACGACCGTCCAACCTCCTCCAGCGTGTGCTCCAGGCCGTCGTCCAGGCCAAAGCGCATCCTGACCACCTTCTCTTCACGCGCGCTGAGCGTGTGCAGCACGTGAGCGGTATGTTCCCTCAGGTTCACGTTGATGGCGGCTTGGGCGGGTGAGACCACGGCGCTGTCTTCGATGAAGTCGCTGAGGTGGGAATCTCCCTCCTCACCAATTGGCGTCTCCAGCGAGATCGGTGCTTGCATGATCTTGAGCACCTTGCGCACCTTAGCCGCGGGAATGTCCATGCGCTGGGCGACCTCTGCCGACGTGGGTTCACGGCCCAACTGCTGGACCAATTGCCGCGAGGTGCGAATAAGCTTGTTGACGATCTCGACCATGTGCACCGGGAGCCGGATGGTTCGCGCCTGATCGGCAATGGAGCGGCTGATCGCCTGGCGAATCCACCACGTGGCATATGTGGAAAACTTGTAGCCGCGGCGGTACTCGAACTTGTCCACTGCCTTCATCAAACCGACGTTGCCCTCCTGGATCAGGTCGAGGAGCTGCAGCCCGCGACTGCCATATTTCTTGGCTATTGAAACCACAAGGCGCAGGTTGGCTTCGACGAGCTCGTGCTTGGCATCCTCCTCATCGATCTCGCCCTGGATGATTTCGCGCTGCGTGCGCCGCAGCTCCTGGAAGTTTACGTCGGCATCGCTTTCGAGCCTTTCCAAGTCGGCGCGATGCTGGCGCTGCGTCTTGCGGTAATCTTTCTTGAGTCCTTCGCTGTGCGTGCTCTCAATCTTCTTTCCCAGGTTGCTGACCTGGCGGTCGAGCGAGCGCATAATTTCCAGGGTTTTATTTACCCGATCAATCAGGCGTTTGCGCTCGCAATTCGTAAGGCCGAGGTGGCGGATGATGAGCGAAATTCGGACAATCTCGCGGCCCAACCTGTATCGGCAGCGACTGTATTGGTGTGCTTTCTTCGTTTGTAATGCTTTTGCAGGTCGTCGACGCGGCGCGTAATGTCCTTGACGCGGTTCTGCAGAATCTCTTCGGTAACCTCTTCCTCATCGAAAACAACAATGTCCCTGATCAAGCGTACCCCTTGCTTCAAGTCCTGGCCAATCGCCAGAATCTGATGGATCACAACAGGCGAGCGTGAAAGCACCTTCAGCACTTGCAGCTGTCCACGCTCGATGCGCTTGGCAATTTCCACTTCCTCTTCGCGGGTGAGCAGAGGCACCGCGCCCATCTCGCGTAGGTAGGAGCGCACCGGATCGTTGATCTTTTCAAGGGTGCCTGGCGTCAGGCCGAGCTCGACTTTGTCGCTGGCCTCCAGTTCGTTCTCCAACCTTTTTTCAAGGGCTGAAGGCAGTTTGGGCTGACCCTCAAGCACGTTCATGCCCTGGGTGCGGATGGTGGCGAGCAGGTCCTCCAGGACCTCGGAGGAATTGACATCATTCACCTCGCCGTAGGTGAGATAGCCTTTTTCTCTTCCGGAATCAATGAGTTTCGCAATTTCGCCAAGAGCCAAGCTGAATCCTTTTCAGCGTTGTCCTGCATGGGCAAAGAGCGCTTTTGTTGATCTGCAGCGGCAACTGCGATTGAAAGTGCGAGAATCCAAAACAGAAGGGATGCTAGCACGCGCTCCTAGGAACATCCAAACTGAGACACATTCTGGCTTACCGTATTGTTGCAGTGTAGCCAAACCATTTGCTTTCGGCGACGGTAGGGCCTACAGTTAGTGAGTCTATTGCCCATCTCTCCGTCGCAGTCTGGCCATTCTCACCTCACGACGACGGTCTCCTGCGCAACCGATAGAAAAGCGAGGCTGCCATGGAACCCACTCTGTTCCATCGCATACTGCATTCCGTCCTCCCTCGTCGGCTAAAGAAGGTCATCTCGTTAGCGCGCTCCATTGAAACACATTCTCAGATCGCGGTTTACGGATCACAAAGGATGTGCCGGAAGTGCGGAGCGATCACGGCGCGCTCAAAACCATTATGCTTGGAGTGTGGCGAGTTGCTGCCAGCAGTCTAATGAGAGGAAGGGCGTGCGAACACCGATCGTCTGGAAAGTGAACCTGCCGATTCTGGATTACTGTCCCCCAACGCAAGAAAGGCGCGGGAGGCGTTGCGGCCCGAGCCTTTCGGTTGAGCCCCAGAACTAAGTCTCAGGCGGCCTTCTTCTGCGGGCCTTCACCTTCGCCCTCCGTCACAAAACTCATCGATCCATCGACACGTTGGACCAGGCGTTGATTGTACGGGGCTAGAAAGGCTTTGTACCAAGGTGCCTAAGACCGAAACGGAAAGAAAAGAAGGCGAATGGCGAGGTTAGAGGCTAGAGCGCATCTCACAAATGCCTCAGTAGGATAATGCAGCAGCCGAGATGGAGCATCCCGAGAAAGTTCTCCGCGTAGCGCTCGTATCGGACAACCAGCCGGCGAAAGTTTTGTAGCCAGGCAAACAGCCTCTCAATCTTCCAACGTCGACGATACCGCCGCAACCGCCGCCTATCTTGCGTTCTGTTCTTTCGGGTGCTTCGGTGTGGAGCGATAAATTCGATCCCGTAACTTCTCAGTTTCGAGTCCAGCTTGTCGGAATCGTATGCGTTGTCGCCTATTAGATTCTGAGGAGCATCAGAGACAACAATCTGGCTGAGCGTTGCTTCGGCCAACTTCACTTCGTGAGGTGTAGCACTTTCGGCGCACACGGCCACCGGAAGACCATGTCGATCGGCGACTGCCATGATCTTGGTCCCTTTGCCGCGTTTCGTTTTCCCGACTCCTGAACCCCCCTTTTGGCCGGAGCAAAGCTGCCGTCGATGAAAGCCACTCGTACGTCCAAAGCACCTCGGGCTTTGAGGTCTAGGGCAAGAGCTTCGAGAATCCCTTTCATCACTCCCGAGCGGACCCATTGCTGAAACCGGCGATGACAGGTTTGGTAGGACGGATAACGATCGGGAACATCAGCCCAAGGAGCACCCGTCCGCAGTACCCAAAGAATCCCGTCCAGGACGGAACGTCGAGCCTTCCACGGTTGTCCCCGTCCATCTCTTCGAGGAGTTGGTTCCGGAATCAGGGCATCAAGAATTGACCATTGGAAATCGGTCAGGTCTTTGGCGTAGGCAAGATGCATTAATGTTCTCCAACCAATATGTGCCTTTCTTCAGGACTATGCTCTAGCCGGTTAGAATGATGTGAATGCCTCTCGAAAAAGCAGAGGGCATGCGATGATAGCGTCAGATTCTTGTGATCGCAGCCGCAGCTTTGCGTGCGATGAGCGCGAAGCCCTTCGCGGTTGCGTCTCTTTCCAGTGCCTCCAGACGGGTGTGACCTTGGATGACGTTACCAGCCCTAATTTCTGCTTCACCCAAAGCAAGCCGGGCGTCCAGCTGAAGTCCTACAAATCCAGCTTTCTGGGCTTGGCGCAGGTTGTTTTCCAGGAGTCTCGCGGCTTCTACAGTTTTGCCGGACGCGGCGCGGATCCGAGCGTCGGCGATCGCCACATAAATTCGGGCGTCACGGTTGTGGCTTTGCACCACCAGTTGTCGGGCGCCAGCGATAGCTGCTTCGGCATCGGACAGTCTATTCTGCATAAGCAATGAACGGGCGAGCACGCTTTCGGCTCTTGCTTGGTCATCCACAGCTTTTTGTACGCGAAACTCTTCTGCAGCCTGACGAGCGACTGCTTCTGCTTCAGATCCATGCCCCTCCTCTAAGGAGACGTCGGCCAGTGACAGTCGGCTTGCGCTAATGTCCCCCTTTTCTCCGGCTTTCTCGCGTATTGCCAAGGCTTCCTCGTGCTTCTCGCGAGCCACAGAGAGATCACCCTGCGCAAACAGGATCTCGCCGAGACCGAAAAGCGCGTAGCTGCCTGCGCTCCGGTTTCCTGTCTCCGTAAACAAATGCAGCGCCTCGGAGTATAACTTTTGTGCCGGTTCAAGTTCGCCGATTTTGAGCCGTACGTCAGCCAGATTGGCTAAGGCAGTGCCAATTTCGTTCTTCTCCCCGATATGGCGGCTGATTTCGAGACATTCTTCCAACATACTCCGAGCGCTGGACAGATTTCCTTCAGCCGTAAGGACCAACGCGATGTTACTTAAGACTCGCGCGATCTCGCTCTGATTGCCGACTTCGCGGTCAATCGCCAGCGCTTCTTGAAAGGTCTTCTTGGCCTCTGTGAAATTTCCTTGATCCCGCTCCAGTAGAGCGATGTTGTTCAGCACGATGCCAATGGTCCGCCGGTCTCCAATATCACGAGAGATTGCTAAAGATTGCTGATACGCTTGCTTGGCTCCGTCAACATCCTTTTGGTGAGCAAGGACCACCGCAATGTTGTTCAATTCCGATGCCTCCCCCGCCTTGTTGCCCAGTTGGTGACGGATCAGCATGGACTGTTCAAATGCCTTCTTTGCCTTCGCCAGATCACTCTGGTCGAAAAATACTGCGCCGATGTTGTGCAAAACACGGGCTTCTCCGTTTCGGTCGCCGGCAGCGGCAAACAATTGCCTGGCTTCGTAGGACGCAGTATTCGCTCCTTTCCCGTCACCCAAAGCACGGAGCGCCAGCCCTTCCGCGACCCGTGCTCGGGCAACCAGCAGCCGTGCTCCTTCCGCTGCGCCCTTTTGTGCGGCTTGGATGGCACCACTTGCCTGGCGCTTGAAGTCCGAAAGCGAACCCGCTGCGTCGGCCTCGGCGAGATCGATCCGCGGATCATCCCCCAGGGGCGAAGGCAATTTGTGCAGCATTTCCGAGGTCGCGAGCGCATCCTTCCCTTTACCGGCCGAGGTTTGAGTCGCGGCTAGACGAAGCCCGTACTCCAGATTGTCGGGGAAAAAATTGAATAGCGTTTGGTAGATGCCTATCGCTTTGTCCCATTCTTTGGCGGCTTGTCGATATCTGCCCTCCACCCACAGGCGCTGCTCACGGGACAAATTGGTGGAGAAATCCATAGCGCGCTTTGCCTCATCCACTGACTTCGTGTCGTAACCTAGAGCCGACCAAGCTTCGGCAAGAGCGGAGTGAGCCAATGCATGATTCGGGTCGTCTGCAACCGCTTTCTCCAAAAGAGCCCTGGCAGCAAGCGCGTCAAACACACGCAGCTTGTCCAATCCCTCCGAATAGAGACGGGCAGCACGAAGATTCGACGGCAACGCAGCGCTCACTGTGACGGCCTCGGAAGCCGACACTTGTTCTAGGCCCAGCTTCTCGCGTAGATGGGTACCGGCTCGCGTGACCAAGTTGAATAGCGCGGCCTCGGTTCCGTTCTCTGCCACTTCGGCAATCGTTTCGCCCATTGCTGCATCCTGCAGTCGCAGATCCAAGCGGATTTGCCCTCCAGACTCCTTGCCCATATCGAGATACGAACCGAGAAGCACCAGGTCCGTCGCGAGGTTCTTGCGCACCCGGGCTAGGGTCTCCGGCGCCAATGTCTCTGCGTCAGGAAGCGCAAAATTGATTTTCATTTGCGCGACGTTTTCTCCCGGGATGGTGCGCAGCTTTTCTCCAGCGCCCAACTCGGTGGTGAGCATTTGTGAGAGCGCGGTTGAGAGCCAGGCCACATCAGACCGACCCGAAAGGTTCTTGAAGCCCAGCACCGCGACCGAGCGCCGCGCATGGACTTGGGTACCGCGCCATTCTGAGCGAGCGCGTTCCGCAGCACGTCGTCCTTCCCACCGGGCAACCAAAGTCCCACCAATGATCACCAACATCATCAAAGTCGCTGCCACAAACTCAACTTTGTGCCGCCTGACGAACTTTGAGCTTCGGTACAACAGAGTGCTCTTGCGCGCTTTTACTGGCCGGTGTTCCAGATGGCGTTCAATATCGGTGGAGAACTCTTCAACTGACGCGTAGCGGCGCCGCGGTTCCTTGTGCAGGGCAGTCAGCACGATGTTGTCCAGGTCGCCACGCAAACGCCTGCGCAATTTCTCCGGCTCGCCCTCACGAGTTCGGCTTACCGACTCCGGCGTGATCGTGGCACTGGTGGTTCCGTCAGGAGAAGTTTCTGTTTCCACCCAGCTCACGACAGTGCTTGGTTTTTCCGGGTCAGTTTCGCAAATCGCCTGCTCGAGCTCTAGCGGCGTGCGTCGTTTCAGATGGTAAGGATGATGACCGGTCAGCAGTTCATACAGCACTACGCCGAGGGCGTACACGTCACTGGCCGGGGTGACAGGCTCGCCGCGCACTTGCTCTGGGCTCGCATAAGCGGGTGTGAGAGCACGCATTCCGGCTTGCGTCAGCTGCAGAGTGCGAGAGGCAATATCAGGATTCAGAACCTTGGCAATCCCAAAATCCAGCAGCTTTGGCACACCGTCAGCGCTAACCAAAATGTTGCTGGGCTTTAGATCGCGATGAATAACCTGGTTCTCATGAGCATGCTGGACGGGAGCACACACTGCGCGGAACAACTGAAGCCGCTCTGTGGTTGACTGGTTGTGGTGATCGCAGTACGCGTCGATGGGGATTCCTTCGACGTAGTCCATGACTAAGTAGGGGAGTCCTTCCTCGGTTGTACCGCCATCGAGAAGTTTCACGATGTTGGGATGGTCGAGGGAGGCTAGGGTCTGCCGCTCGGTGCGGAAGCGGCGCAAAATCTCCTGGTTGTCGAGCCCCGGAATGACCAGTTTGATGGCAGCTTGCTTGCGATACTGGTCGTCAGCGCGCGCCGCTAGATAGACGGCGGCCATGCCGCCGTATCCTATCTTTCGAGCAATCTTGTACGCTCCGAGTCGGCGGCCAATCATGAGGTCTTCCGCTGGGGCGGCTTCGGGCGGCGGCACGCAAGCCGCCCCTTCCACAATACCAGCGGTGGTAACGATGTTCTGTTCCTCAGCTAATAGGGACTCGACTTCGGCTCGAAGGGATTCGTCTGGACCACAAGAGGCTTGGAGGAATGCACTTCGCTCGCCAGGCTCTAGTTCCAAAGCAGCGCCAAACACTTCTTTGATCCGCTGCCAGCGCTCTGGTGTTACAGCAGCCTCCGCGGTTTGCGCGTGATCCACATTAGGCGGCGCGTTTCCCTGCTCGTACTCGCTCATGCGGAAACCTCAGACTCGAGGGACTGGAGTCACGTGGTTTCGAGAGTCCCACAAATTTCGATTGGTCAGGCGTAGAGGCAGGAGATAAGCCCTGAAAAAATCCGCCCCCAGGAAATGAAAGAAGTATATACCCGGAATACGCTTGGTAACTCTTG
>QIAM01000057.1 GCA_003225555.1 Acidobacteriota bacterium
GCTCTTGTGAGTCAGTACGTCAGATAATCTCGCCAAGGTATGGAATCCCCAAAGCAGCCTGCCCTGCGGGCGCCAAGAGCGCATTTTGTCGATCCCACTCCGGCGGTTCTGCGACTCAAAGATGGCTGCTGTGTCGCAAGCAACCTGAGAGTTGTTTCCCTGACCGGCGGCTTGCTCTCCATAGCTCATGTTGTCGATGCCGGGTGTGACGCCAAGGTGATGTTTCTGACGGAGGCTGGGATGGTGCTGGGCTCCGCAGAGATGCTGAACCCACTGTCTCGGAGCCTGCAAGCCTTTCGTTTTGTTGCCCTTCACAGCGACGATCAGACCAGGCTGAAAACCGCAATTCAGAACTTCGTCGACCACAACCGCAGTGACCAGAGCCAGATCGAACGCTCGCGAGCTTGGTGAACTTCCGACGCTCCTTCCCCGGAAAGTTCATTCCTGGGCGTGTACTTGATTCCCAACTGATCGAACAAAAAGGGTAAGGGTTGGCGCGAAGGCAAACGACCTGTGGATTTCCGCTTTCAGGCAGCACCCCTTGATCGCAGAGGTCACTGATAACGGCCGCAGAGAGCGCTGAGCAAAAAGAAGAAAAAACCGCGACCCGTGAGTCGCGGTTCTTTGTGTCGATTTTAGTTAGCGACGGCCTTTCTTGGCTTTCTTCTTTGCTTTCTTGGCCGGCTTGCGTGCCGCTTTTTTCTTAACTGGCTTCTTCGCTGCTTTTTTCTTGACCTTCTTAGCTGGCTTCTTCGCCGCCTTCTTCTTGGCAGGTTTCTTGGCTGCTTTCTTTTTCGCGGCGGGTTTGCTGCTCCCTCCTCCGCCTCCGCCGATGGGGGCGGGCTTGGGTTTGGGGGCCGGAGGCGGGGGAGCGGCGACCGGTTCGCTCATTTCTGGTTCCGGTGTGCCGGGCTCTTCTTCTTCCTCCTCTTCCTCTTCGAAATCTTCTTCGAGCGACTCGGTGTAAGCGCCGGCATCGCCGAATTCGTCGTCTTCTTCACGTCCATAGAGCGTGGGATCGTAAAACGTCATTGCTCCTCCTGATCTTGATCTTTGTGGCCGCCCGCTGCGGAAACAGCACGCCCGGGCTGCGGGCACGAGAGAATTTAAAAGACCACCGGAACTTCTGCTGGAACGGCGCGCGATTATAGCACGACGTTTAGTGCAGGCTGCAAGCACTCTGGATACAGCCTGGCTGCCTATCCCTGTTATCACAGCCGACGGGTCGAGGGGAAGAGGAATCGCAAAGGGCGGGCTTCGGGCTTCAGCTTTCGGGCTTCGGCGCGGCTTGACAACCTCAGGATCAGCGAAGCGTGAGCAGTTGCCCCGCTTTCGGCCGGTTGAGGTTCGGCCGTGACAGGCCAGTCACGACTCTGGAATCGCCGCGAATTGCCGGGGTGGAGGCTCCCGCGCTAATCGAGATGGGTGCCGAGACCACGGTGGACGACGCGCTGGGCAGAGAGGAACGACGGGGGCTGGTCTCCATATTGGCGCTGCCATCAACCTGAGGGTGGATGGCGAAAACATAAGTGTTCCCACCCGACAGGGGCAATAGGGTTGTGGAAGTCTTTGCAGTGAAAAAAAGCCCGGCTGGGACATAGGAGGCAGTTCCATCCGGGAAGGTGGTGGCTACAAAAATCTCCACACGGTAGCCAAATGGCTTGCTGCCGGTAGTTGCAGACCAGTTCAAAGTAGGGGTGGTCGTCGTGAGCGTTGCCGGGGTATAGAGACTACTTCCGTTGATGGTGGGGGTTTGAACGTTTCCAACCAGGGGCGTGAGGGAAGAACCGGCCGGCGCGATACTCTCATCGGCTACCAGGACAAAGTCGACAGTCGAAGAGGAGTTCGGCAGCGCGATCGGTACGACGGCTTGCTGACAAAAGGTCAAGCGCCTCGTCCAGGCTGCCGGAAATCCGTCGCCGTACTGTAGCGTGCCAAGATTTTCATCTGAGAGGATGGCAGGTTGAGTATTGAAGTATCCCAAGCGGAGAAACCCGCTCCCGTTGCAGCCGCCGAAGGGACTCAACGTAAAGCCGAATCCAGAGATCTGGAGGCTCGTTCCGGCCAGCATGAGGTTTTCGCCAAGCCCGGTTCCGAGAACATTGCGACCGGTGACGTACGGTTCGGCGTCGACGGTCATGGCGGCGGAGAACTGGGTAGGAGCAGTCGGCGAGGCATTGTTGAATAGAGGCTGCCACTGAGAACCTGAAACGGCCAACGAGAATGAGGCATCCCCGCTGTGCTGAAGTGTTGCAGAGATCGTGTTCGTGGTCCCGTTGCTCAGGGACAGGCCAGAGAGGGTGAGAGACGGACCAAGCAATAACATGCTCCAGGGTCCGTACGTAGCAGGCTCGTACTGCGTGAGAAAGGCATGCTCGACCTGCGACCAGTCGATAGTCGAGCCAACCCCAATCGATCCGGAAAAGGTGGTGGAATTCGCGGGATCGGAAAGATATCCTGGAATAAAAGCGCTTTCGGCACGGAATCCAACGTCGGTGGCGACGGGTACAGAATCCAGTCCGGAAATGTTGAAATCAAATGTGGTGATCGAAGAATTACCCAGCAGGGAGACCGGAGAGCCGGCAATGTCGAAGCCGTCGTCGAAGTTGCTGGTGCTGGTCCAGTACGCCAGAGAGCCCAGTCCTGTATTTGAAGTACCAAAGGTCAGCCAGTAGTAGCCCGCCGGAACTCCAGGAATGCTAATCACACCGGGCGCAGTACGAGAACCAGTGAACACCGAGAGGGATCCATCCGGTTGCGGAACCACCGCCGCTACCACGCGGCTGACGAGCGAATCCAGTGGGACCTGTTGCTGCCCGGTCGGTGTCCAGTACGTCAGCGTGTCCTTCACTGTGACGGTTCCGTTCGGCGAGAGGGACCAGGACTGTAAAGCAGTTCCACCTTCGGAAGTGGTGGCGGTGATGGTAAAGCTGTTGGGTACGCGCGATTGCGACGCCGAAGGCGTCCAGGACAGACTGTTGCCGCTGTTGCCGCCTAGAGAGGCGCCGGCAGGGGGGCTGACAGTGAAAAGCTGACGCTGCCTCCGGCGGGATCGGTTGCGGTCACTGCGTATGAGTAAGTCGTGTCTTGTGCAGCGGCCGTTCCGGGAGTGCTCGTAAAAACCGGTGCGGCAGGCGCGACATGCATGCTCGCACCTCCGCAAGAAACAAGGCCGAGGAGAGAGAACAACGCAACAGCGAAGACGAGTGGGTGGCGCGCGCTGGACACTTGAACCTCCTGGGACGGGGACAAGGGCCGAGGAGGAGACTTTACCGCAGAGAAAACGCGGCTGTCCAGCGCGCGTTCAGGATTAGGCTCAAGCGCGGTCCAAGAGAGCGCACTGAAGAGCTGCGGCTCGCTGCGGGCGAGGAGGTGACGCGGCCAGCCTTAAGTGGATTCCATTTCTCAATGGCGACTTACTTCAGGGTTTTCACAAACTCCGCTACCGCCTTGGAGTCATCGGCCGAGAGACTGGCCTGGGGTTTCTTGTGGGGTGGTTTCCTGGCGTCGTTGCCCTTGGTGAGCATGTCGGCGATTTGAACTGCGGTCAGGGTCGTACCTCTTACGGCGGGACCGATTTTTCCCTCACCCTCGGGGCCATGACAGGTCGCGCACTTGGCCTTAAAGATGGCCGCTCCGTCCTGCGCGAAGGCGGGCTGGGGTAGGACGAAAGTGATGGCCAGGGCGGTGGCAAGAATCAGAACGACCGGGGTGCAGCGTCGCATGAGACCTCCGCAGGTAATTCGAAACAGCCGGCTGGGGCCCGAGAGTTGTGGACATTGTACCCCGTGCCGGACCCAAATGGGGTCATTCGCCGGGATGAATACTGGCTCGCGAGATTCTCAACTTCCAGACTCCGTTTGTTCTGGTGAAGATATGAGTGGTGTCTTCGTGGGCGACATTGCCGTTCTCTTTGGCGGTGTATATCTTGACGTAGGCCGCGACGGCAGTATCACCCAGGATGTAGATGTGCATGTCCTTGGTCTCGACGGAGTAGGGAGGAGCCTGGCCGGCATGGGCCCGGAAGTTCTTCAGGAGGTCGGCCTTACCCGGTCCAATGCCGTGAGGCGTCAGGTTCACGTAATCGTTGGCCAGGACTCGGTCAATTATGGCGGGATCCGTTTCTTTTTCGGCGCTGACGAAGTCGGCTTCGATCTGCTCGATGGCTTGAATGTCGGATTGCTGACGAGTTGCAGTGGCGGAGGGCTGTGGATTGGGTTGGCCCTGAGCGAAGGCGGCGACCGGGGACAGCAAAATTACCGAGAGCAGAATGGTATAACCCATCGAGGCCTCCGAAGGAGTTGAGATGGTTGAGGAATGTTCGGATCGAGCGTTCTTGCGCGGGATTTATTCCGTGATCCGCAATTAGCGGGCCTGCTGGACGATCAGAATCATGCCCGGGCGAAGGATGCCAACGTCGTGGTTGTTGCGTTTGAGGGTGTCGACGCTGGTCTTGTAGTACGTGGCGATGGAGTAGAGAGTTTCACCACTTTTTACTCTGTGGCGAACGACCGTGGGTTCGGGCGCTGCGGAATCCGCGCTGCTTTCGGCGGGCTTGGAGCCTGATTTCACGGTGCTGGCGGTCTCCCCCGTCTTGCTGCGCTTCGGGGATTTGCTGGCACGCGAAGTGCTGGACTCCGCCGTCGGCGTGATCGGCAGGTGTAGCGCTAGCACTCTGCGTCCGCGGAGGCTGTCGCCGCGCAACCCGTTCCAGCGGCGGAGCATTTGCGGCGAGATGCCGAAGTTCTCGGCGACGCTCTGAACCGTGTCTCCGGAATGAACTCTGTATCGTGTGATGCGGCGGGCGTAGGTCGCTGTGTCGCTTACGTGCTTGCCGGGTGCGATGGGAATGATCACCTTGGCATCGGCTTCCAGTTCGTTGCCGTCGAGGTGGTTGGCTTGCGCGATCGACTTGACCGGAATCCGATACGTATGGGACAGGGAAGCTAGCGTGTCGCCGGAATGCACGGTGTGATAGCGCCACCATAGCCGCTTGTCCGAAGGAATGGCGGCAATCGCGGTTTGGTATTGATCTTTCGTCCCGGCGGGCAGGTGCAGCTCGAACTTTCCGTCGCGAGGAGTGGTAAGACGCAGCAGGCTGGGGTTCAGATCCTGCAAGTCAGCCTGGGTCGCGCCTACGCACTGGGCGACCAACCGCAGATCCACCGGGTAGTTGATTGACACAGAGTCGAATTTGGCGGGCTCGTCCATTGAGACGTCATCGAACCCGTACTGGGACAGGTTCTTGGTCATGATGGTGACCGCGATAATGATTGGAACGTAGTTCCGCGTCTCCTTGGGCAGGACGTTGCGGCGGTAGAGTTCCCAGAAGTCGGCGTAGCCGGTGCGCTTCACGGCTGCTTGCACTCTTCCCGGGCCGGAGTTGTAGGCGGCCATCGCCAGGTACCAGTCGCCGAACTGGTTATAGAGGTCTTTCAGGTGGCGGGCGGCGGCGCGGGTGGACTTTTCGGGGTCCTGACGGTCGTCGACGTACATGTTGTGGGACAGGCCGTATCCGCGGGCACGGCTTGCCATGAACTGCCAGATACCGCGGGCGCCCACGCGCGAGACGGCAAGCGGGTGGAATCCGGATTCGGCTTGCGCCAGGTAGATCAGATCCTGGGGCACGCCTTCTTCCTTCAGTATCGGCAGCATCGTGTTGCGATAGCGGCCGGAGCGGGCGAAGGCGCGCTCGAAGGTGCCGCGTCCGCGATTGGAGAAGTAGGTGATGTAGCCGGCGACCTGGTCGGTCATCATGAGCGGTAGGTCGGACCGGGTCGACTTGATCTCGGCCTGAGCCTTGGCCTTGACGTTGGGGTCGGCGGTGGGCGGAGTCATTTCGTTGGGCTCGTCAATCGGGGCGGGCTCGGACTTCTGCTGTGGCGTTTCAGTGTCACCGCCCTGACCATTGGCCGTCAGGTTGCCGAGATCGAGATGGTTCACGCCTTCGACGATGCGGTCGAATTCTCTCTCTAGGCGCTCGTCGGAACGGACGTCGAGGTTGCTGCCCAACAGCGCGTTGAAGGCTCTATCGAAATCCTGTTTGGCGGCGTCGGGCTTTCCGGCCTGATAGTTGGCCACACCTGCCTGGTAGTCCTTCTCGACGCGGGCGATCAGATCGGCGACCGGGTCGGGCTGGGGTGCGGGGGGAAGCGCTTCGGCGGAACTTGGTTTCTCCACTTGCGTTTGCGGTGCCGGTGCATTCGTCTGCGCCGGTGCTGCAGCTGGAGACTTGGGCTGGGCGGTTGCAGGAGATGGGGCAGCAGCCTTCAACGAAGGGGCGGTTGCCGGAGGCAGGAGCGGGGCGCGCTTCTGCGCAGTCTGGCAGGCGCAGATCGCCAAGAAGAGAGAGGCAAGTGCTGCCGTCCGAACATAGAGTTTTGCAAATTGCATATTTCTCTATGAGTTAGCTGCCTCTCCAAAGCTGACGATCCGGGGAATTCTAGCAAAAATCGTACCCGGCTGCCGGGCTGCGGTCAACGCCGAAAGACGACATGGGAGATTACCTTCGGCACCAGACCGCTTTGGGTACTACTTGCCTTCTTTCAGACGCTGCAGATGTCTCAAAGGTTTGAAGCAAAGCGACATCTGAGGTCCGACGTGCAGCAGCGGTTCATATCCGCGAATAGTCCGGGCGCCATTGTTGGATTGCCTTCTTGATATCGGAGCGCGACAGCTTTTCGTTCAGGGCGCGCTCGACCAATCCGGGGACTTCCGCGTCCGAGGCGAAGCGGATCGCGATGAGTTGCGCATCGGTCAGTTCCGGGATGCGCGAGCGCAAGCGGTCTGACAACAGCGTGGCCAGGCGCAGGCGCTCTTCCAGGCGAATGATGCGATCCTGATTCCGCAGGGCATAGAGGCGCAGCTTGAGGACAGTGACCACCAACGCGCTCGCCAGAAGAACCAGGGCAACGGCGTGAAAATTATCGCGGAAGTCGCTCGATGTGATATGGGCAAATAAGTGGATGATGGCCGCGAGGAGCGCGAGGGCGAAGACGGGAATCGCAAAGAAGTGATACAGGGGATCGAAGCGCGTGTGATTGGCGAACGTCTGAGGAACCTTCTCAGCCATGCGGGAGTCTCCTTGTAAAGGAAGGTGCAAGTGTAACAAAAGGGCCGCGCGGGGGTGTTGACTGTTTGAAGCGCAACTCGGTTCGTCTGAGGATAGGCCGCCAGCTTTTCCAGATCCCTTGCTGCACAAAGAACATTTTGCTCGGGGTTCGACAATCAAGAACAGAACCACTACCGAAGAGGCGGTATAATCGCGCACCAATGCCCCTCGCGCCCGGAAGCAAACTCGGGCCTTATGAGATCGTCGCGCCCCTGGGCGCTGGCGGCATGGGAGAGGTCTATCGTGCCCTCGACACGCGCCTGGATCGCACAGTAGCGATCAAGATTCTGCCGGCCCATCTTTCCAGCAATCCCGAAGCGAAGGAACGTTTCGAGCGCGAAGCCAAATCCATTTCAGCCTTGCCGCACGGGAACATCTGCACCCTGTATGACGTCGGTTCGCAAAACGGCGTCAGCTTCTTGGTGATGGAGTATCTGGAAGGCGAAACTCTGGCCGACCGGTTGCGTAAAGGGCCACTGCCGCTGGAACAGGTTTTTCGCCATGGCGGGGAAATATGCGACGGCCTGGAGCGCGCACACAAGGGCGGCCAGGTGCACCGCGACCTGAAGCCGGGGAACATCATGCTGACGAAAGCCGGCGCGAAGCTGATGGACTTCGGGCTGGCCAAGCCGATGACCGTTCCCGCGGCTTCTTCTCAATTGACGCAGACGTTGAGCACGCCCAGTCATCCCCTGACCGCCGAAGGAACGATTGTGGGAACGTTCCAGTACATGTCGCCGGAGCAGGTGGAAGGCAAAGAAGCCGACGCTCGCAGCGATATTTTCGCGCTGGGCGCGGTGCTCTATGAAATGGCGACGGGCAAGCGAGCCTTTGAAGGCAAGAGCACGGTCTCGATCGCCGCTGCAATTCTTGAAAAGGAACCAGATCCGATCACCATGGTCCAGCCCTTCAGTCCGGCGGCGTTGCAGCATGTGATTGAGGGATGCCTGGCGAAGGATCCCGAATCCAGATGGCAGAGCGCGCGCGACGTTGGCCGCCAGTTGCGCTGGATTGGGAGTGGCGGATCGCAGGCGTCGGTTCCGATTCGTAGGCGGAGCAAAGTTCGCGAGCGTGTGATCTGGAGCGCCGTCGTCTTGCTACTGACCGCGGTAAGCGCGTGGCAGCTGCTATCGCGGCCGCAGCGGCCCGTTCTGCGGGCTCACATCCTGCCGCCGCCGGGCGCGACCTTCGACTTCATGGGGGATTTTTCAGGGCCACCTGTATTGTCTCCGGATGGTTCGCAGATGGCTTTCTCGGCGCGGTCCGCGAAGCAAGGAGACACGCTCTGGGTGCGCAAAATGGACAGCGCCGCCGCCCAGAAGTTGGCGGGGACCGAGGGTGCTTCCGGTGCATTCTGGTCGCCCGACAACCGCTTTCTCGGTTTCTTTGCGGACGGCAAGCTGAAGAAGATTCCGGCGGACGGGGGGCCGGTGACTGTTCTGGCGGACGCGCCCAACGCCCGCGGCGGGGCGTGGGGCAAAGACAACGTGATTCTTTACGCTCCTGATTATCGCGATTCGCTCTGGCAGATCAGCGCAGGGGGCGGATCCGCAGCCACACGCGCTACCAAGTTGGATGCCAGCAAACACTCGACCCACCGCTGGCCCATGTTCCTGCCCGACGGCCAGCATTTTCTTTTCTTCGCCACCAGCCACGCCGGAGGAAGCCCGCGACAGAATGGAATCTATTTCTCCTCCCTTGGGGACGAAAACGGCAAGCTGGTAATAGCCAACGATTCTGCCGCCCAATACTCCAATGGGTATCTTCTGTTCCACCAGCAGAATGCAGTGATGGCGCAGAAGCTTGACCCCAAGACCGGCACCCTCTCGGGAGATCAGCAACTGATCGTCGACGAGGTGCAGTACGACGGTGGAACCTGGCACACAACTTTTGCAGTAGCTGACGGTGGCGTAATGCTTTACGAGCCGGGCCTGGCGAGCACAGCAAACTCCTCCGTGGTATGGCTGGATCGAAACGGAAAGTCCCTGGGCACGTTGGGCGAACCGACCGCTTGTCGAGGGATGAGCATATCGCCCGATGGCAACCGGGTTGCATTCGCCCTGGGAGATCCGATGCTCGACATCTGGGTTTGGGATCTGGCCCACGGCACGCGAATGCGGTTGACGTTTGATCCGGTGACACACATGATGCCGACCTGGTCACCCGACGGTCGAAAAATCGCATACATGTCCCAGGGCGCCTTGTTTAGCGCAGGCTCAACGCTTCATGCCAAGCCGTCTAATGGTGGCGGCCAAGATGAGCTGCTTCTGCCGCCCGATGCCTCGAGTGCCGGCCGCAACGTGCTGTGGCCCGAGTGGTCGGCGGACAATCGCTATCTTGTATATCAGAGACAATCGGGTCCGACGGGTGGCTCGGTGTGGGCCATGCCGCTTTTCGCCGATCGCACTCCGTTTCCGGTGGTGCAATTGGACACGCCGCAGGGCAGCGTAATCCATCACCGGCTTTCTCCCGATAGCCGCTGGCTGGCCTACAGCGCGCGCGAATCCGGGCGGGACGAAGTTTATGTCACGAGTTTTCCAGGTGGCAAGGGCCGCTGGCAAATATCGGCCGAGGGAGGCTCGTTTCCGTCGTGGCGTCGCGATGGGAAAGAACTGTATTACCTCGGAGATGACAACCAGCTGCACGGAGTCGAGATCAGTCCCGGCCCGGAGGAGCTGGGCGTTGGCCGGTCGCAAGTGCTATTCCCTTTGCGCAATGTGAATGACTTGTTCGCGCCTTACGACGTGAGCGCTGACGGTCAGCGCTTCCTGGTCGCGCAGCCGCTCACGAGCCAGTCCGAGCCGCTGGTGCTGGTGTCGGATTGGACCGCCGGGCTGAAGAAATAGTTCCACGTTAGAGTCCCTTCGCCAGAAGACAGGAATCCAAAGCAATCATGAAAGCCATTCAAGTCAAGCAAGTGGGTGGTCCGGAGGTGATGGAACTGGTGGAGTTGCCGGTCCCGCAGCCGAAGCCGAACGAGGCACTGGTGAAGCTGGCCGCTGCGGGCGTGAACTTTATTGATTGTTATCATCGCGAAGGACGGTACAAGGCTCCGCTGCCTTTCGTGCCCGGGCAGGAAGGCGCCGGGGTTGTTACGGCGGTGGGCGCGGAGGTGCAGTCGGTCAAATTGGGAGACCGCGTGGCATGGGCGGGCCTGCTCGGAGCCTATGCGGAATATGCGGCTGTGCCCGCGGATCGGCTGGTTCCGATTCCTTCCGGAGTCAGCGATCAGCAGGCCGCGGCGGCGATGCTGCAGGGGATGACTGCACATTATCTTTTGCACGACACTCATCCGCTGAAGCGTTGCGAGACGGCATTGGTGCATGCTGCGGCGGGCGGCGTGGGCCTGTTGCTGGTGCAGCTGGCGCACAACATCGGGGCGCGGGTGATCGGCACGGTCTCGACCGAGGAGAAGGCCAAGCTGGCGCGCGACGCGGGAGCGGACGAAATCATTTTGTATACGCAGGCTGACTTTGAGGCCGAGACGAAGCGGCTGACTGGCGGCAAGGGCGTCGACGTGGTGTACGACTCGGTGGGCAAAACGACGTTCGACAAGAGCCTCAATGTTCTGCGGCCACGCGGGATGATGGCGCTCTTCGGCGGGTCGAGCGGGGCGGTGCCGCCGTTTGATCCGATCATTCTGACCCAGAAGGGATCGCTGTTTCTGACCCGGCCTTCGCTGGGGCACTACATCGCAACTGGTGAAGAATTGGTGGCGCGCTCAGGGGCGGTGTTCGGCATGATCGCGGCAGGGAAGCTCAAGTTGCGGATCGAGCATGTCTATCCGCTGGCCGAGGCACAACGAGCGCATCGGGATCTGGAAGGACGGAAGACTACGGGAAAGCTGCTGCTGATTCCGTGAATGCGGCACAGCCCTAGCTCCGCTCTGAGTTTCAAATCAGACGTAGCTTCGGAAAATCCAGAACATAGCGAGTGGCATCGCGGGTCATAAGCCTGTCCGCTTTCAGAAGAGCATGCGACGCGATTACGAAGTCTAGCAACAGACGCTTTGGCGAACCTCCGCCGGAACGGCGACGGCGGATGGCATAAGCGGCGAAGCTTGTCGCCGCCAGTTCCCAGACGTCTTCTCCCATGTCGAAATCGATAGCAATGGCCATTTCCGCGAGCGCCTTCCGAACAAGTTGCACATTAAGCCCAGGGACTGCCGACAGCTCCACGAAGACCGGCGCGCTCACCACCAACGCTCCTTCTGCACGGACTTTTGACAACTGAGCGACAATCGTGCCCGCGGTGGGTGCTCCCGACCAAACTGGCGATACGATGTTCGTATCCAGGGCCGTCCTCATTCGTAGTCTTTATCGCTGCGCATATCGTCGATCCAGGCTTTTATCCCCTCTTCACCCCCGGGGAACGGATCTGCGATTCCGATGAACTTCTCGAAGGGATTGACTTCCGTGCGTGCTGGCCGGATCACCGTGCGACCTTCCTCAACCACGAACTCGACGCGGTCGCCGGGTTCCAGCCCGAGGCGCTTGCGAATTTCTTGCGGGACGGTAATTTGGCCTTTGCTGCTGATGGTGCTCGAGTTCTTCATCTTTACCTAGCTTCCTTACAGTAAAGATATACTTCTTTACCCACGAAGTCAAACCGTGTGCTGCCGGACCTGAACGATTTAAAGTTGTTCACGGCCAGTCGGGGAAGACGAGCGAGATCGCACTTTCCCAGAAATAGCTGTACAGGGTTGCGTCGAACTTTTTGGCGGTTCCGTAGGTTTCGGCGAAGTGACGGCCCCAGTGGGGACGGCTACCGTCGGCATCGGTGAAGCCGTATTCGTCGGAAAGATTCCACGAGCTGAAGACCTGCCCTAATTTTTTCTTGACGTTAGGATCGGCAGCCAGGGCGGCAATCGCACGGCCGACAAAGAGCGGCGTTTCCGAGTGCAGAAAATCGGGCCGCTTTTTTCCGGCGTCGCGCCAGTTCTCTTCCTTCACGCCGAAGTTGTCGAGCATGGCTTCGCTGCGCAGAAAGCCGGGGGTGACGGCGAGGGCAGTGATTTCCGTCTTACGCAGTTCGTAGGCCATGATCATGGCCAGGCGGATCACAGAAATCTTCACCAAGTCGTAGAACAAGTTGCCCCGGTAGCCGAAGGAATCGCCGTCGGTAATTTCGACGATGAGGCCCGTGCCTCGCTCGATCATCAGTGGTCCCAGGTGGCGACTAGTGATGATGTGCGAGTGTACGGCCTGCCGGAGCATGGCGAGGCCTTTGTCGAGTGATACCTGCCAGAAGGTCTTGCCGAATTCGGTGAGCGCGTCGCCGCCCCAGACGTCGTTGACAAGGATGTCGAGACGGCCTTTCTGCTCGCGCCGGATGCGCGCGGCCAGTTTCTTGACATCAGTTTCTTTGGTGTGATCGCAGCGGACAGGGATGCCTTTGCCACCGCGGGCGGTGACCATCTCGGCGGTTTCGTCGATGGTCTCGCGGCGGCCTTTGGTGGCGGGCTTGCCGCGGACACTGCGTCCGGTGCAGTAGACGGTGGCTCCGGCTTCGCCAAGGGCGCAGGCGATGCCGCGTCCGGCACCGCGCGTGGCGCCAGCGACAAGGGCGATGCGGCCCTGCAACGTTGTCATGACGGCATATGCTACTGCCGCGGTGCGGACTCTTTCAAGGGACGGAGGCAAGCTACGAGTGCCGCCGCGAGTAGCTGATCACGTATGGCGGCGCATCTCGCGTTGCATCGAGCCTGGGATCGTTAATTGGCGCACCAGCAGCCATCGCCAGCGGTACGACTCCAGCCCAAGTGGGGAACGAGTAGTCTTCCTCATCGTCGATGGGCGGGCCGGTACGAACTTTGGCGGAGAATTCTTCGATCGGAAGGCGCAGGACTGATGTCGCTTTCAGTTCGCGTTCGTTGGGCTGGCGTGCGTCGTCCCAGCGGCCGGGAATGATGTGCTCGGAGAGCAGACGGAGAGCTTCGAGTTTTTCTGCCGGGTCTTCAACCAGCTTGGCCTTGCCCAGGATCACTACCGAGCGGTAATTCATGGAGTGATTGAAGACTGAACGGGCCAGCACGAGTCCGTCGAGGAGTGTGACCGTGACACACACGGGGAGGCCCTCTTTGATCTGACGCAGCATGCGGCTGGCGGCGGAGCCGTGAATATAGAGGTTTGCGTCCTTGCGCCCGTAGGATGTGGGAATCACGAAGGGCTGTCCGTCAGCGAGGAAGCCGACGTGACACAGGAAGCCTTCGTCGAGGATGCTATAGACGGTTTCACGATCGTAGACGCCGCGGTCGGACTCGCGGACGACACGGGTCCGGGGCGTGGGTGTGAAGGGTTGGGACATTTGGGATGAACTCCGGGCAAGCGCCAAGGATGGATGAAAGAAGAGTTTAACACCGGGCTTCGGGCTTCAGCTTTCGGGCTTCGGTTTTGCGGCGGCGCCTTCAGCCGAGCCACTGCGGATTGTGGAAGGTGCCGTCGAAGTCGTGCGTAGTTTTGTAGTGCTCGAACTCTCCCTTTCCGGCGGCGGGCGCGGTCTTTGCAAGTAGTGTGGCAACTTCTTCGGAGCTCATTGGCTTGAAGCTGCGTGCCGCGTCCAGGGCCTGCTGCAGGATGTTCATGGAGTCACATCCGGTGATCACGACGCTGGTGGGCAGGTTCATCGCATAGTGCAGACATTCGCTCGGCGTCGCGGTCTTGCTGTTGAGAATGATCTTGTCGCCCATCGGCTTCATGCCGAGCACTCCGATTCCGTGCTTGATGAGGACGGGCAGAACTTTTTTCTCGAAGCTGTTGAAGTGTGCGTCCATTACGTTTAGAGGCATTTGCACGGCGTCGAAGGTGAACTGGTGGGCGAACGCGGTCTCGAGCATCTTGAGATGAATGTCGGGGCTTTTGTGGCCGGTGAATCCGATATAACGCACTCTCCCTTTCTTCTTGGCTTCGAGCACGGCTTCCATTCCGCCGCTGCTCGCGAAGATGCGGTCGGGATCAGTATCGCGAATTACTTCGTGGAATTGCAACAGATCAATACGGTCAGTTTGCAGGCGACGTAGCGATTCCTCAATTTGCTGTGAGGCGGCTTTCTTCGTCTGCCCGTCGATCTTGGTCATGAGGAACGCCTTCTGACGGTAGCCGTCGCGCAATGCCTTGCCCATGCGGATTTCGCTCTGGCCGTTGTTGTAGTCCCAGCAGTTGTCGAGGAAGGTGATGCCGCTGTCGAGGGCGGAGCGGATGATGCGGATGCTCTCCTGCTCATCGGACTGCATGCCGAGGTGGTAGCCGCCGAGGCCGACCATGGAGATTTTCTCGCCGGAGCGGCCGAGCGTGCGCGTGGGAACGGAGGCTTCGGAGGCGTGCGCGAAGTTCTTGCTGAGAGAGGTCATGAGTGTGGTGGCTGCGGCGGTCTTGAGGAAGCGTCTACGATCCATGGGGGAGACTCCATAGTATTGAGAGTCGGCCAGCGCCGATGAAGTTGCAGGAATTTGCGCAGGGAATGAGATTAGGACTCCGCCGGATCACGGAGTCCAGACCAAAGCAGTTCGCTTAAAAGGCGGTGGCGATGCGCGCCAGATCCCTTCGACTTCGCTCAGGGCAGGCTCTTCGCTCCGCCTGAAGAACTGCTACGCTCGTGATGACGCCCGCCAAGAAGTAGATGCTCACCGGAACCCAAACTGCCCCACTACCAATTCGTTTCCTACCAGTTCAACTTCATGGCGAACTGGAACTGCCGCGGATCGTAGGCAGAGGTGGCTTGGCCGGCATTGGTGAACAGTGGACTGACTGCTGCCACGTTGTAACGGTTCGCAACGTTGAACATGTCGGCGATCAGATCCATGTTGAAGCGCTCGCCGAAATAGATGCGCTTGGCTACACGCAGGTCGTCAAAGACAGTCCAGGGGGAGAGGCCGGCATTGCGGGCGAGGTTGCCGTCGAGGGAGAGCAGCGTGCCGTTAAAGCCGGAGATGCATGGCTCCTGAAATACTCCGGTGGGAGATGCTTTCGAATTGACCGGGTTGTTTCCCTGGAGCGTACACGCGGAGTTTACGAAAGTATTGGGACGTCCCGTCAGCGATGACAACTGGAGGTTGTCGCCGTTGCCGGTGAGGATGTTGAAGGGCCTTCCCGAGGCGAATTCGATCAACGGGGCGAAAGTCCAGTTGCTGAGGAACTTGCCTCCGAATCCATCGCCACCGAATTTGCCTGTCTGGTAAACACCACTGAAAACGAAACGGTGACGCTGATCGAAGAGCGAGGTGGAACGATCCAGGCTGGGAAAGTAACTGTCCTGTGGGGTGAGCGTGGACTGCAGATCGGTAGAATCGTCGATGGCGTGCGACCAAGTGTACGACGCTAGAAATTCGTAGTGGTTGCTGAACCGCTTTCGCAGATTGGTAGTGAAGCCGTGATAGACGGAACTGCCGTTAGAGTAATTGGCGTCCATGTCACCGAAAGGCACGCAACTGGTGTAGTCGAACGTGGGAGGCGCAGGATTGCACGTAGTGTTGAATCCTGGGAGAGTCGCGAGGAGAGCTTGTGCCTGCCCAACACAAGAGAGCCTATTGGGATCGCCGCTTAGGAAGAACGCAGCGGCAATCGATGGGTTCAGTCCGCCTGGCCGGAAAAAGTTCATGAGCGCGGGATCCACGTAGCCGGCGCCACAGCCACTCACGGTGAAAGGACTTGCGGCATTCTGTCCGGCAGCTAACGCCGCGAAGAAGTTCGCGGTCAGTAAGTCTCCGCGAACTGTGTTGGCGTTGATGGGTCGATTCAAGTGGCGACCACCATTGAAGTTGTAAGCGAGACTCAAGGCAAAGCCACCGCCAAAGTCATGCTCGACGCTGAGATTGGCCTGTTGCGCGTACGCGTAAACAAAATTTCTCGCCTGAGGATAGCCAAAAGGCTGGAACCCGAGAGGCAGAAATGTCGGATTGGATGGGTCCAGACTCAAATAGTTCTGATTTAGAAATACGGATTGCGGGAAGTTCAGAGACTGGAACTGCTGCTGGTTCGGCAGGTAATTTAATGCCGCCAGAACGGCAGGATTTTGCGTGGGGGAACAGGGCGAACTGACCGAACCGTTTGCTCCGGGGATGAGTCCCTGAAAAATCGGGAAGGCATTCAGATTGCTGGGATCTCCGGCACCGTTGCTGCAAAGTCCCGTTCCGCCGAAGGCCAGTTGACCGCTCGTGGATCCGTCAGAGGCGTCGCCAAGAAAATACAAGCCGAGCAACGGATGGTCGTAGAACATACCATACGAAGCGCGGATTACGTTCCTGCCATCGCCTTTCGGGTCCCATGCCATTCCTATGCGAGGCTGGATGTTGTTCTTGTCAGTCTGGATGCCTTTTTGAAGGCCAAGATAGCTATATCCGGCTTGAGCGAGTGCGGTGGGTGGTTTGAATTTGGGAGGAATCTCCACGTCATAACGCAGTCCGTAGTTCAGGGTGAAGTTGTGCCGAATGCGCCAGGAGTCTTGCCAGAAGAATCCCATCGCCGTGTTGTGGAAGGAATCGGTGGGACTGCCGAGGCCCTGAATGAAATCTCCGGGAAGGCCGGCTCCGTAGGACTGCACGGGGGAGAGATTCGGGAAAGCAAAGCCAGAACTTGGATCCGATGAGAACCCTAATGACGTGGCGCTGAACGCGCCGAAATCGTACACGCCGCCGTAATTTACGGTGAAGATCGCTTTCAGGGGGATGTAGTTGAAATCCGCCCCGAACTTCGTGGCGTGCTGGCCGATGGTCCAGGAGAAATTGTCGGTGAACTGGTAACGCTGCTCGGTGCGCTGGATGTATGAGTAGGGCTCGCGACCAAAGAAAGCAAAGCCTGGAATGTTGACCGCCGGGTCAGCGCCACCCGGTATCGCGGTGTTGTAAAAATACGAAAGTCCGCGACGGGCGTACTGAAAGCGGAACTCGTTCACTTTGTTAGCGCCGATGCTCCAAGTGTCCTGCGCCGTGCCGGCGACATCACGATAAGTCTGTTGCGAGGTGCGGGAATAGGCGTTCTGTCCGAAGGGTTGATCCTGGCCGCCGACCTCGATCCCCGTCACCGTGCTCGGGCTGATATTGGCCCGCAGCATAAGGCGGTTGCTGGCGCTCAGGTTGTGGTCGAGGCGTAGTGAGTAAAGGCTCGTTCCCTCGAATACAGGAAAATTCCCCATTTGCGAGGCCAGCGTTTGGTAGGACGCTGGTACCGGGGCGCACGCGGCTCCGGGTTTGCACGTCGTGGGGAACCCTGCCCAACTCGAAAGCAAGCCGCCACTTGCACCCTGCACCAGGCCGGTGGGCCAAGCTCCGTTCACTGCCTGCCCGGAAGACGCACCTGCCAGAACCTCGTAATTAGGTATGGCGGACGGGGCTAGCTGAGCGAAGAATAATGGGTTCTGTTGCGCCAGCTGATTGAGGCCGGGCCCCAGGAAGGTAGCTTGCTCTGGCGTTACTTGAATCGTGCCAAAGGGCAGTGGTTCGAGTCCGCCCGCGGTGGTTGCTGTGTCAAAGGGGACGAATCCGAAATTGTTCTGTCCGATGCTGGAGAATCCGGTTTCGTGCCGTCGCGTGACCTCGTAGGAAGAGTAGTAATACGTCTTGTCCTTCCTGATCGGTCCGCCAAAGGCAACCCCGGCCTGTACACGTGTGTAAGCAGGGTTTTTCACTGTGCTGAACGGATTGACCGCCTGAAAATTCCGGTTGCGGAGGTAGCCGAAGACGTCACCATGGAATGTATTTGAGCCGGAGCGAGTGATGATGTTAACCACGCCTCCGGAGGCGCGGCCATATTCCGAAGCGTATCCGTTGGTGATGATCTGAAATTCCTGCACTGCTTCCTGGG
The DNA here is from genome assembly GCA_003225555.1 of Acidobacteriota bacterium. Classification (GTDB taxonomy): domain Bacteria; phylum Acidobacteriota; class Terriglobia; order Terriglobales; family Acidobacteriaceae; genus Sulfotelmatobacter. Next base: position 17,908 of record QIAM01000057.1, read on the forward strand.
ACACGGTGGAACGCACGCCGTTGATGGAGTTGTCGGTGGCATCGGCACCGTCCACGTTCACGAGGTTCGAACGGCCGCGCTGCCCGCTCATGTTCAGACCCGAAGTCGGAGCGGCGCCGGTATTCGGCGCATTGTCGCGGATAACCTGGGAATCCGTGAGCGTGAAATTGATGTAGTTGCGGCCGTTGATCGGGAGATTATCGATGCGGCGCTGGCCGATGGTGTCGGTGGTGGAACTGCGTGCTGTTTCCACCAGTTCCGCCTGCGAGGTGACTTCAACGATTTCCGTTGTGCCCGCCACAGATAGAGAGACCGGGAGTTCGACTAATCCGCCGACTGGAATGCTTACTTCCTTTGCTTCCGCCTTGGCAAAGCCTCTAACGTCTACCGTAACGACGTACGTGCCGGGAGGGAGCAGGCGAACGCTGTAACCACCTTCTCCGTCGCTGGTGGCAACGCGTTCCAGGCCCTTGGCTAAATCTCGCACCGTGACTGTGGCGTTGACCACCGCGTTGCCGCTCGGATCTTTCACGCTGACATGAAGGTCTCCGGTGGCGACGCCGCCCTGGCCGAGGCTGAACCCGGCGAGCAGCAGGCAAGACAGAGCGATGCGGATGCCTTTCATGGTCGGGATCGAGACGGTGCGATTCATAGAGATCTCCCTTGAACTCGCGAAACGCGAGTGGACGGCGGAACTGGTCCCGCGGCGGATTGCCGAAGTCGACACAAACTCAATTGGCAGGGTGTTTCCCGCTGGTTTTATACCAGAAGCTGCCGCGAAAACAAGTAGGAACGAGAAAGGGTGGTCGTCGAGTTACCTCACTTCAGTTCCAGGACGGGGCGTTCTCTTGCGCGAGAAGGATGGCAAAAGACCCCCCTGCGTGTCTGTGACCGGCATCATGTACAAGCTTTCCGGCTACGTTCTTGCTGACATGCGCACGGGCACGGCCGGATTCTGCAATCGCCCGAGGAGCATGGCGGAGCGGCTCAGTTGCTGATATCCATCGAACACGCTGGACGCGGCCGGACCAGAGGTCGGCCAGGTCAATGCGACATAAATCTTGAGAAGGGCGAAGCCTGCGTTGCGGCGGACCAGCAGCGCCTCGTTGACTAATTGTTGTGCGGCTTCCGCGGTTCTGGGGTCGGCGGCTGCCATGGCGGCTTGGCCTATGCGTATCAACACGGCAGCATTTCTGCCGGCCTCCTGTACGTAGGCGGCCATGGCCCGAAGACGCGCACGTTGGACTAAGCGGAAGTCCGATGCGGAAAGATGCTGACGCAAGAAGGCATCATCGGATGGGCTCAGAAGATTGCGGAATGCTTCCACGTCGAGGGGATGGATTTTCCCGGCCAGATCATGTCCGGCGGAGACCTGGAGGCTGCGAGAGATGGTAAGTCCCAGAATGCAGACCAGTGAGAGAAATGCTGCGATGACGATGATGACGGCCAGAGTCATTGTTGAAGTAGACGCTCCAATTCGCGGTTCCAGAGTTCGAGATTGTGCTCGGGCAGAGGAACGGCAGACTTAGTGGAAACCCTTTGCGGGACGAGCAAGTAGTAGAACCAGATCAGGACGCAGGCGTGGTTGGTTGCCATGTTGGTCATATCAAGGAGATGACGCTTATCTGCCAGCCCGCCATTGGCCATGACAGCCCAGGTCGCGAGATGTACCGAAGCCGATATGCCCATGCCCAAGGCGATGCCGAAGGCCCCATGTTTCCAGGTTAGTCGGAAATAGGCCGCGGACAGAAGAAGAAGGGAAATGAGGCCGCAGGAAACGACACTCAAGGCCTCCTGGAGAATGTGACACGCTGGAATCAGCCAGTACGTGTTGTCGATTGGTGCGTAGGCGGCAACGACAGTAGCAATCGTTACAAGAAGGGCTCCTGCCCCACGAATCAGATACTTGCCAAATTTAGCCACCGCAGGATAAGAACCGAACACTTCGGCGAAAAACTCGGAAATCAAAACGAAGACTATGAGGGCTTCGATCAGCAAACTCACCCACAGAACGCGCCAGTAGTTCTTAGCGTCGATGGAGGGAATGAGATCGATGGGATAGAGGATAGCCCACTGCAGAAACCGGAACCACGCATAGACCACGAAGCTGCGGAACTCTCCGTAGAGGCCTCGCCGCCAAAGTGAGAGCGCGAGAACGGCCAATAGAACGTTCGGCGCGACCCACAGATAGTGCCATAGAAAGGAGTGCGGTTGAAACATTGGCGTCGCCGGGCACTATACCGCGATCGCTGCCGCTCTCCAACAATATTGTGGGTCGCGTTCCGTTTTTGTAAGTCCAGTTAAAATACTAGGGTTTGCAAACTGTCCCGTTGCAGCTGGTACCGCTGGGGGCGTCGGCGTATGCAATCACCGGAATGACTAATGTATTCAGGAAAAGAACGGCTGCGGCCAATGCGAGTAAGGTACGTTTCATGTTGTGTTTTCTCCTTGTGAACAGGGTTGGAGCGTGATAGTTTCATGGGCGCGCCCCGGCGCACAAAAGCTTTGTAAAGCCTTAATTGTTCGGAATTTGTAACAACCATGACGCTCAAGTCAGCCTTGCAGGATGTTAGGGAAACGACACTGGCTGCAGTCTCTGGACTGCTGGGGAAGCTGGCGTACTTGGCCTCGCTACGGAAAACGCCGAGCGGCTACCAGCACTGGGGAATGTCGCTGCTTCATGGGCCCGAATCCTCTGAGCGCGCTCTGCGCACAGCTCACGCAGAAGTAGTTGGCAAGGTTTTGCGCGAGCCCATTGGTTCGCTCGTTGAAGATTTGCAGGAGTCCAGCCAGGAATGCGGCGTATCGCCGGCCACTTATGCTGAGGAGCTGCGCGGCCGTTTTGAGGAGTTGCTACCGGAGGAGCGAAAAAACTCGCCGGCGGCCAGTCATCTTAATTCAGTGCTGGTGGCGCTTTCGATGCTAGAGAAGAGTCGAGGGCGTGCCACTCGGTCAACTTCATAGCGACTCCCACGACCTGTCCCAGGACTTCGGCCTCCTGGGGATGGCGCAGGATGCGCACTGGAACCGGTGACAATGGATGCGACTGCAGGATAATGTCTTCGCGCCGCATGCTGCACCAACAGCAGGTGTGTCCGTCGCGAGTTTCCACGAAGTAGATGGGGCGCTCGTACTCGGAACGCCACGAGCCTTCGACGACCTTGTTGCGCGCCTCATCGACCTGGATGAAGCTGCCGGGCGGCAGAATGGGAAACATGGTGAAATCCTGCATGCCGATGTAGCCATAGGTGAAGTCGCTGTTGGCAAACTGCGCCAGGTAGGCGAAGGGAACCAGGCCCCATTGTTCGACCATGCGTCCGAGATTGGTGGAACGGCGGGCGTCAAAGCCGGGATCCATGCGCAGCGGAACTTGTACGGACGACAAGCCGGACAGAGCCTCGGAGACATGCGACTTGGGCGGAGAGACTAACCCGAGATCGGCGGCCATGTTGTTCAAGTCGACGCCGTACCACGCCAGAAGTTCGCGCACGTCGCGGCGATAAATGACGGATAGCGTGTACAGGCGGTAAATGCTGGGAAGAATGCCCTTGGTCTCGATGTCGGAAAGCCGGCTAGGTGGAATGGAGAATTCTTCATTGCGATATTTCTCGGCGATGTGAGCGCTGGAGTTCTCGACGTCGCGCATCGTCAGTCCGAGTTTCTCGCGCAGGGTGCGCAAGCTCTTTCCGGCGGGCAGCATGAACAGGGCCTCCGAAGGTTGGGGTCATGATACCAAAGCGGGAACGCTTTGTATCGAGTCGTGCAAGTTTTTTGTACATGGATGTTTGTTACGTTTTCCGAACACTCTCATCGCCGCATATTATCTGGGGATCTGAGCGTTCCATTCAGTTGGGGCTGCTGCCTAGGCGTCTCAACAGCGTCTGTGGATTTCCCCTGACTGTTCGGGATTCGTAACAAGCCTCCCAAATTTTCGAAAACATTGCTCGGATTTCTGGCCATAAACCTGCCTGGGCTTTTGTACACAAGCGTCGATTTTCCTCTCCACGGCAAGGTCGTCTCCTCAGACGGGAATGACATTTGTCACCCACTTTGCGTGATGGATGGCACTGGTGAACTCCGCGTGGTTGCTCGAATATCTGTTATGCGGAACGGAGAATGCAGATGAGCCTGAAAGTCGAAAACATGCCAGCGACACAGCCGATTGAAACCCGACGGATGGTGGCAAGTCTGGAAGGCGTGAGCAAGAATTACGGCCCGGTCCGGGCGTTGCGCGTTGTGGATTTCAACGTGTGCGCCGGGGAAGTGGTGGCACTGCTTGGGCCAAACGGGGCGGGCAAAACTACGGCGGTGAAGTTGTTGCTGGGCTTGATGCCGCCGCATAACGGTAGAGTGCGAGTATTCGGTCGGGACCCAACGAATCCCGAAAACCGAAAACGCACGGGAGCCATGTTGCAGGTGGGCCGCGTCCCGGAGACGTTGCGCGTGCGCGAGCACATTGATCTGTTCTCCAGTTATTACCGCAAGCCCATGCCACTGGCCGAGGTGTTGGGCGCCGCCGGACTCGAGAAATTAGGAGAGCGCAAGTTCTCCGACCTTTCCGGTGGACAAAGACAACGCGTCTTGTTTGCTCTTGCCATCTGCGGGGATCCCGACGTTCTTTTCCTTGACGAGCCCACGGTCGGGCTGGACGTTGAAGCTCGCCACATGCTTTGGGAAGAAATCCGCAGACTGGTGGAGCGCGGCAAGACGGTGCTGCTGACTACGCATTATCTGCAGGAAGCGGACACTCTCGCCGACCGCATTGCGGTCATCAACCAGGGAGCAATCATTGCGCAGGGGACGCCTGCGGAGATCAAGGCGCAAACCAGCGGCAAGAAAATTCGCTGCATCACGGGACTGGGGATAGAGATGCTGCGACGGATTTCCGGAGTGACGGAAGTCCGGGAAGATCGCGAGGCAGTGGAGATCCACGCGCGCGAGGCCGAGCCGGTGGTGCGCGAGCTGCTGGCGCGCGACCCACAACTGTCCGGGCTCGAGATCACGAGCGCCGGATTGGAAGAGGCATTCCTGGCCCTAACCAGGAACAACGGGCAGAACGAAAATCAACAGAACTAGTTTCGGCGAGGTCACACGCCAAGGGGAGAACCACGATGAGTACCGCGACAGTGGCACTGAGCACTACACCGCTCGAGAGTTCGCCAAGCCATACTGCGAAGGTCTACTTCAAAGAAGCGAAGTATGAGTTCCTGAAGAACTTGCGCCTGCGTATGTACACGGCGTCGGTGCTCAGCTTTCCGCTGATGTTCTACGTGTTGTTCGGACTGGTGCTGAATTCGAAGGAGGCCATCGGAGGCACGCGAGTCCCAACGTATTTGATTGCCACCTACGGAACTTTCGGAGTGATGGGAGCTTCATTGTTCGGGACTGCGGCGGGGCTTGCTGCGGACCGCGGGTTGGGATGGTTACAGCTGAAGCGGGCGAGTCCGATGCCGCCGTTTGCCTACTTCATCGCGAAGGTCGTAATGAGCATGATCTTCAGCGCGATGGTTGTGGTGGCACTGATGGTCCTCGGCGTCAGCTTTGGGGGTGTGCGGATGCCGATTGCTGATTTCGCCAAGCTGCTGGGAACTCTGGTGGCGGGCTCGCTTCCATTCTCAGCCATGGGATTGGCGGTCGGCTATTTTGCGGGACCGACGTCTGCGCCTCCAACCATCAACCTTATTTATCTGCCCATGTCATTCTGCAGCGGATTGTGGGTGCCATTCATGTTTCTGCCTAAGGTGGTGCGGCAGATCGCATTGGTTCTGCCGCCTTACCATCTGTCGCAACTCGCTCTGGGGATCGTCGGAGCGGGACGTCATGAATCGGTGGCAACGCACTGGGAAGTTTTGTTTGCATTCACGTTGATCTGCCTCGGCATTGCGCGGATTGGCTTCCAGCGGGACCAGGAAAAGATGTACGGCTGAATCTGGGTCTCTGAGAGAAAAGGAGTTGCCCATGAAGGTGGACTCGAAAAGTCGATGATTTGGGCAATCGTCCTCGTAGTCCTGGGAGTGGCGGCACTTTACGGCGGCGCAAAGTGGCTGGCTATCCTGGTTCCGGCCGCCGCGCTGGTCTGGTACAGCGCATCGCCCATGCTGCGAAAGGGAAGGAATTGACCTGCGGGGTGACAATAGAGAAGATGACACTAATTCGCGTGAAGGGACGAGCCACGATGTGCAGCGATCGCAATCCGCTGGGAAGGCACCAGTGAATTTCACTTCGTTCAAGACTCGAGAGCACGGTTGGGCGCCTTTCGTCTGGCTGGTGTACTCCGGGTTCTTTTTTGTCCAGCCGGTTTATGATCATTTCAGCCGCACGCAGTGGTTGTTAAATGGCCTGGGGTTCGTTGCCTTCCTATTTTTTTACCTGGGACTCTTTCTTCTGGAGAAGCCCCGGGGGATCTTCCACGTTGTCGGCATGGTGGTGCTGGGACTTCTGTTCCTGCCATCCAATGGCGGAGCCTCCACTTTCTTTATCTTCGCGGCCGCTTTCGTTCCCTTCGCAGTGGAGACGCAGAAGAGAGCCATTGCGGGACTGCTCATAGTCGTCCTCGTCGCTGGTGCGGAGGGTTTGCTCCTGCCGAAGCTGGGTTGGGGTCATATTTCGAGCTGGAGTTTATTTTACGCGGCAATTTTCCCCCTGATTGTAGGCGGCAGCAACATCTTTTTTGCCGAGCGGAATCGGATGAACCGGCGACTGCGCAAGGCCAATGAAGAGATCGAGCACTTGGCGAAAGTCGCCGAGCGGGAGCGAATCGCGCGTGATCTGCACGATGTGCTGGGGCACACGCTTTCGGTGATCATTCTTAAGTCGGAACTGGCGGGCAAGGTCATCGAGCGCGATCCAGAACAGGCCGGCAAGGAAATCCGCGAGGTCGAGCAGATCTCCCGGCAGGCGCTCTCCGACGTGCGGGACGCGATTCGCGGATATCGATCGCAGGGCCTGCCGGCGGAGTTGGCGCTGGCGAAGTCCACGCTGGAAACGGCGGGTGTTGCGGTGCATTGCGATGCTGCGACGACTCTGAAACTTCCTGCGGTACAGGAGAGTGTGCTGTCTCTGGCAGTGCGCGAGGCGGTGACGAATGTTGTACGCCACGCCCAGGCTCGCACGTGCAGCCTTCGGCTTGAGCAGCAGAACGGTTGCTGCCGGCTGGAAATTCATGATGACGGCCGGGGTGGCCAAAACCTTGAAGGCAATGGACTGCGCGGTATGCGCGAAAGAGTGGAAATGCTGGGCGGCACGCTCAATCGGGACCCCGTGGCCGGTACTCGTCTGGTCATCACGCTGCCCTTGAAAGAAGTGACGCCGAAAGGCGAAGGCTGCACCTAGTGAATCCCACGGTAAAAGAAGGACGCAAAACCATCCGCGTGGTGTTGGCAGAGGATCAGGGCATGGTTCTGGGCGCATTGGCGGCGCTGCTTGAAATTGAGGGCGACATTTTAGTCGTAGGCCAGGCTCGTAACGGCAAAGAAGCGCTCGATGCGGTGCTCGCACAAAAGCCGGACGTGTTCATCACCGACATTGAAATGCCGCACATGACCGGCCTCGACGTTGCAGTTGAGCTCAAGCGCAGAAAGACGGGGACGCGTGTCATCATCGTCACGACATTTGCGCGTACTGGATATTTGCGCCGGGCGCTGGAGGCCGGAGCCTTGGGATACTTGCTGAAAGACATGCGTGCGGAAGAGCTCGCGGAAGCGGTGCGCCGGGTGCAGCAGGGACTGCGCGTGATTCATCCTGAACTAGCGACCGAGGCCTGGGGCGAGATGGATCCGCTCACCGACCGCGAGCGGCAGGTGTTGCGACTGGCGGGGGAGGGCATGGCGAGCGGCGACATTGCCGCTGAGTTGAATCTGTCGGATGGAACGATACGAAATTACCTTTCTGAAGCCATCAGCAAACTGGGGGCAGGCAACCGCGTGGAAGCGGCGCGGATTGCAAGAACCAAGGGATGGCTGTAGCAAATCAATGGCCAGTGACCCGTGGTCAGTGCACCCACCAATTTATCTGACTGACCACTAATCCTTCCTTTCGATACCTGCCTCTTCTTTCTGCACCGTCTTGTATGCCCAAGCCATGCGTGGAGTGTTGTGCGCGATCCCAATGTGTCCGCTCGGATCGAGCACGATAATTCCGCCGTGTCCGTTGACGCGTTGCTTAAGGTAGTTCATCGCCTCTTGTGCCGACCACTCCGGAAGGTTGCCAGCTGCAATGCGGTCAGCCGTCCATTTGGCGAGCACTAATTTCATGATCGGTTCTCCCCAACCGGTGGTGGAAACTGCGGCGCTCTCGTTGTTGGCGTAGCAGCCGCATCCGATCAGCGAGGAATCGCCGAGGCGTCCGGGAGCCTTGTTCAGCGTGCCCCCCGTGGAAGTTGCGGCGGCGATGTTGCCATCGCGGTCGAGTGCCACGGCGCCCACCGTGTCATGCGAAATGGTAGGCGCGAAGAGATCGTCGCCGTGCTGCGGGGCCTGATACTGGCGCAGCCGTTCGATTTCGCGTGGAATGATAAGGTCTTCGTTCTGGCACAGCGAAATGCCGTGCTCGGCCGCGAATCGTTCGGCGCCCTCTCCCACAAAATACACGTGCGGGCTTTCGCTCAGAATCTTCCTGGCGGCACGCACGGGATTGCGCAGGTGCTCGACGCAGCCCACTCCACCTGCGCGTAGAGTTGCACCGTCCATGATGAGCGCGTCGAGTTGCACCTTGCCGTCGCGGTTGAGGAAGCTGCCGCGTCCGGCATCGAAGGTCTCGTCGTCTTCCATGATGACGACGGCTTCTTCAACGGCATCGAGCGCAGACCCACCGCGGTCGAGCACTCGCCAGCCCGCAGCCATTGCGTTTTGTACCCCACGAATGTGGGCTTCGACCATGTCATCGGGCATGGCCCAGGCGCCCCCGTGGACGACGAGAACCGGATCAGTCGGCAAGAATTATCCCCAGAAAGTGCGGAACGACGGGATAGTCTAGCACTTACGTGAGCTGGTCTATGCGGCTTGGCCTGGCGTGAGTGCGGCCGGTGGATCCTGCGTGCGGGTCCATGTGTAGCGCATGCGGTGGATTACGGTAATCGTCGACAGTATTGCAATTACCCACAGGACCGGGGCCATGCGGTTGAAGAGGGCGCCGAGGATGACCAGCACCAAGCGTTCCGGTCGCTCCATGAATCCGACCCGGCACGAGCCGATCAGCGATTCGGCGCGAGCGCGTGTGTAGCTCACCATGATGGCGCTGATCATTACGAAGGCCGCGAGCAGAACATAGAAGAACCGGTCGCTGCGGGCATAGTAGACCAGCAGGCCAAGGAACTGCGATGCGTCACTATAGCGATCGACCACCGAATCGAAGAAGGCGCCGAAGCGGGTGACGCGGTTGGTGGCGCGGGCCACCTGGCCGTCGACGAGGTCGAAGAACCCGGAAAAGATAATTACCAGTCCGGCGTAGAAAAACATCCGCCGCTGATTCGCGGGATTGGCCGATCCGAACAAGACCGCAGCCCACGTGTTCACCACCAGGCCCATAAAGGTCAGCACGTTAGGATTGATTCGTGACAGGGCAAGCCAGCGGACGATGGTGTCGAGCAACACTCCGCAGGCGCGGCCAAAGGCGCTGGTCCATGATCTTGAATGAGACGATGCGGACATCAGGCTCCTGCCTCTTCGACGCCGTCCCCCGCCTCATCGTGAATCGTGCTCAGGCTCAGGATTTCCAACTCGCGCTTGCCGTTGGGACTGACGACGACGACGGTGTCGCCGACCTTCTTGTTGAGCAGGCAGCGGCCGATGGGCGATGTGGTGGAGATTTTTCCGGCGGCTACGTCGGATTCTTCGCTCATGACCAACTTGTATTCCATCTCCTCGTTCTTGGTGCTGTCGTAGACCTTGACGGTAGAACCCAGCCCCACCTTATCTTTAGGGATGTTGTTCATGTTTACCATCGAGAGGTCGGCGAGACGCTTGCCGAGCTGGCGGACGCGAGCTTTGACGAACTCCTGGCGCTGCTTGGCCATGTGGTACTCAGCGTTCTCGCTGAGGTCGCCGAGGGCCGCGGCCTTCTTGATCTCTTTGGGGAGCTCGTGGATCAGTTCGTGTTCGAGTGCTTCGATCTCGTCCCGCAGTTTTCGCTTGATCTGGTCGGTCATTGATTGCGTTACAGCTTAGGGGATTATAACTCCGTGGGTCGGAACCGGCCTCAAAAGGGCGAGACCTGGCAGTCGTTCTTGACGACAGGACAGCCAAGACCAATATGGGATTTGCTTTCGTACTTGAGGTGGCTAAGCCTGGAACTCAGAGGCTTCCGGGAAGCGCAACTTGTTCTTGGCAAGGGCCTCGGTCAGGAGCTCTTCGACCTTGGTCTCTTCGCAGTTACGGGCCATAGCGAGCTCACTGACCAGAAGGTAACGGGCGCGTTCCAGCATCTTCTTTTCGCGGAAGGAGAGTGGTTTGGCGGCGTGCAGGGCGATCAGGTTCTTCAGGACTCCCGCGACTTCGAGCAATGAGCCCGTACGCATGCGCTCGGAATTCTCTTTGAAGCGGTCCTTCCAGTCTCCGTTGCTGCCCGTGTCGCTAAGCGATAGAAAGTCAAGCACTTTCTGGATTTCCCCATTGCGGACAACGCGCCGCAGGCCCACGCTGCCGACGTTATGGCAGGGTACCATCACCTTGAGGCTGCTGGCTTTGATGTTGAGCAGGTAGAACTTCTCGACGGTCGCGCCGATGGAACGACTGCTGATCTGCTCGATAACGCCCACGCCATGATTGGGATAGACAACTTTATCGCCGATGTGGAAATTCAAGTCGCTACTGCTCATATCATGCACCCGGGTAGGCAGAGGGCTCGTGGGGGAAAAGCTTTGAACGTCCTACAACTATATTACTCCGATGGGTTACTGAAAGCAAGGAGCGAACCTGCAGATGCCGAGCGATGGAGCTGTTTCCTAGAGCTTAAGTTCTTACAAAGAAGCGAGTTACATGGAGCGAGTTAGGGATTTCGCACAGTACAGGGCGGCCACGCATATAATCGCGCCGTGAGCGACGACTGGCACCGCCAACACGCACCCAAAACGAGGGAAGACGTGTTACGTCCAGAATTGCCTCCTCAAGGTCGGCTGTTGGGGCTTGATGTCGGTGCGAGAAGGATCGGGGTGGCCGTCTCTGATCGGCTCGGCATCACGGCGCAAGGACTCGAGACGCTGCAACGCAAGAATAAGAGGTCGGATTTGGAACAATTGGGCCGCCTGATTCGCGACTATCAGGTCCGTGAGATCGTTATTGGCCTGCCTTTACGGATGAGTGGACTGGAAGGCATCCAGGCAGAAAAGATGCAGGCTTTCGCTGCTGACTTACGTAAGCGATTCGGCTTACCGGTGCATTTGTGGGATGAGAGGCTGACGTCGGCGGAGGCCAACCGGCTGCTGCGAGAGACTGACCTTTCCATCGAGAAGCGTGGCAAGGCGGTGGATAGGATGGCGGCGGTTCTGATCTTGCAGGGATTCATGGAGCGGCGGGGAGTCGGTGGTTAGGGGACGTCAGATCTCGGACTTCGATGGTCTGACGTCCGACGCCCCTTCTCAGCGTCCTCGCATCGCACGCCGATACTCCGCCACATTGCGGTTGTGCTCCTCCATGCTGTGGGCGAAGCGATGGTGTCCGGCGGCATCGGCGACGAAGTAGTAGTAGTCGCTTTGCGCGGGATGCATCGCGGCTTCGAGGGCGCTTTTGCCGGGATTTGCAATTGGACCCGGGGGCAGGCCGGGATATCGATAGGTGTTGTAAGGCGACTTGAAGTGCATGTCGTCGTGATGCAGCGCGCCAGAGTACGTTCCGGCAAGGAGCTCGGCGTAGATGATGCTGGGGTCGGCGTCGAGTGCGATGTTCCTGGCGAGGCGGTTGTAGTAAACGCTGGCGACCAGCGGGCGTTCCTCGGCCACTGCGGTTTCCTTTTCAACGATTGATGCCATCGTCACTATGCGCTGCACGTCAACGCTGCCGCGACCGACCTCCGCGATTGCGGAACTCTCCGCACCTTCCGAAATTGGAGGACCCGTCGCGGTTCCTGACGTTAATCCAATCTGGTGCGCAACCTGGCGGAACTGCTTTACCATGGCGGCGGCCATCTCCTGCATCGTCATCATGCGGGTGAATTCATAGGTGTTTGGAAAAAGATATCCCTCGAGTGAATGCGCCCCAGGGGCAAGGTCGGAGATGAGGGCAGTATCGGATTGGGCGACCTTCAAAAAATCCGCTGCGGAGCCTAGTCCGGCGCCTTCAATGGCGCGGGCAATGTCGAACATCGTGTAGCCTTCGGGCACTACGACGGTGTGAAAGTAGACCTCGCCGCGCGCGAGGCGGCGATGAATGTCGCGGGTGCTTGCCGGCTTTTCAAACAGGTACTCCCCGGCCTTCAGCGAGCGGCGGTGGTGAAGGTAATGCCAGAAGACGAAAGCACGCTCGCTGCGAATCACTCCGGAAGCTTTGAGTTCGGCGGCGATGCGGCGAGTAGAGTATCCGGGGCGAAGCATCACGAAGGTATTCCGGGGAGGGGTGGTCGGGCTGAGGAGAGCCCACGCGAACCAGCCGGTAGCCGCCAGAATCGCAACCAGGATGAGCCAAAGAAGTTTTCGCACGATGGATATTGTTCGTTTAGATGATATGGCGTCTCGCACCTGTCGCTTGGTTTTGGCTGCGATCTGAGGTTGACGACTTGGGTTCGCCAGAGGCGTGCGCAGGCCCCATAGCGCCAATATCCGCCACTTTCCGGGCAAGGATGCCTTGCAGCCGACTCCTGCATCCTTATTCTTCGCGGTATACTCAAATGGTTGGAGATGCTTCGTACTCTGCATGAGACGTAACTCGCCCTTTTGGGCCTTAACCCTGGTCCTCGCAGTGCTGCCCAGCGCGGGCTGTCTGTTCCGCACACGTCCGGTCGAGGAGCAGTACTCGAAGGCTCCGCTGCTCGAAACCACGCAGCAGGGTTTGATCGACGGCCTTAACCAGCAGGCCGAGAAGATTCACTCCCTGCAGGCGACGGTTGACATTGATTCGTCCTCCGGCGGTGCCAAGAAGGGCCATGTCACGGACTACAAGGAAATCCGCGGCTACGTGCTGGCGCGAAAGCCCGCCATGCTGCACATGATCGGCCTGATGCCGATTGTGCGCACGACGGCGTTCGACATGGTGAGTGACGGCAACGAGTTCAAGCTTTGGATTCCGCCCAAGAACCGCTTCGTGGTTGGCCGCAATGACGTGAAAAATCCCAACGTGGATCAGCCGATGGAGAATATCCGTCCGCAAAACATTTATGATGCGCTGCTTATCCGGCCCATCGACGATTCCGAGCTTGCGGTTATGGAAAAGGGTTATCAGACCCTGCACGATGCCAAGGGACATCCCATTCTGCAGGAGGATTACGAACTGGTCGTGATCCGCAAGCGGGGCGAACGAGACGGTGTGCTGTCGCGCAAGATTATTTTCAGTCGCACCGATCTGCACCCCATCCGGCAATACATCTATGACGAGCAGGGCAGGGTAGCGACCGATGCACGCTACGCCGACTACAAGGATTACGACGGCATCAGCTTCCCGTCGCGGATTGAAATCTACCGGCCGGAAGAAGAGTACGACATCAAGATGAATATTCTGAAGCTGGAGCTGAACAAGGCGCTGAAAGATGAGCAGTTCGCGCTGTCCCAGCCGCCGGGGGCGCAAGTGGTTCATCTGGATCGTCCGCAGTCGAGTTCCGTGGTGGTTGCCGCTCCTGATGGTGCGCGGTAACAAATTGCTGAAAGGCGACTCGTGGACCGGATGTGACCCCAGTGGCTGAAGCCACGGTTGATTTTGCGGCCCTTGGCGCGGCTTAGAATCCACGCCCTTTAAAAACAGAACCGCAATCTGGTTTTTCAGCAAACTGTGAAGGCGGGTTCCCCATGATGAACAAAATGGTTGTCGCCAACTTGGTGCACCGGCCGATCCGGTCGCTGATTAGTATTGTCGCGATCGCGCTGGAAGTTACCCTGATCCTGCTCATCGTTGGATTGTGCTACGGGATCATGAACGACTCCAAGAACCGGACGGCCGGCATTGGAGCGGATGTGATTGTGCAGCCGCCGGGGTCGTCGTTTCTGGCGGGAATCAGCGGGGCGCCGGTATCGGTGAAGATTGCCGACGTGCTGCGACGCATGCCCCATGTAAAGGTGGTCAGCCCGGTGATCTGGCAGATTGCGACCGGGGGCGGGCTGGAAGTGATTGACGGCATCGACCTTCCGAGCTTCGAGGCTTTGGGCGGGCCATTCCAATATGTGCAGGGCGGGCCGTTTCAGGGTCCAGATGACGCGCTGGTGGATGACTACGTGGCGCGCCAGCGGCACGTCAAAGTCGGCGACACCATGGAGATTCTGAACCATACCTTTCGAATTTCCGGGATCGTCGAGAATGGCCGGGGCGCGCGAAAGTTCGTGCCCATGGCCACACTCCAGGATCTGATCGGAGCAAAGGACAAGGCTTCGGTTTTCTACGTCAAACTCGATGATCCGGCGAATGCGGATGCGGTTGTGGCGGCGGTGAAGAGCCAGCCGGGAATGGAAAAATACTCGGTGCTCTCGACGCCGGACTATCTCAGCATGATGACGCCCAGCCATTTGCCGGGGTTCCGTCCATTCATCGGAGTTGTGATTGGAGTCAGCCTGGTCATCGGCTTTCTGGTGATCTTTCAATCGATGTACACGGCGGTCATGGAGCGCACGCGCGAGATTGGAATCTTGAAGGCGATGGGCGCCTCAAAGCTCTACATCGTCAACGTGGTGTTGCGCGAGACCGTATTGCTGGCGGTGGTAGGAATCCTGGTGGGCATCGCAGTCAGTCTGGCGGCGCGGATTGGAATTCAGCAGCGCTGGCCGCTGGTGCACATCGACCAGAGTAATGATTGGATGATCCGGGCGACGATCATAGCAATTGTGGGGTCTGCAGCGGGTGCGCTCTATCCGGCGTACAAAGCGGCGCAGAAGGATCCGATTGATGCCTTGGCGTATGAATAGGCGACGCAATCTCACTTAGGGACTAGAAGCCCACATTCTTAGCTAGTCGGAGCGGCACGACTAGAAGTCGTGCCCTTTCAAAACATTTGCTCCCGCGAGTTCTAATTGTCCGAGTCCTCGTCTTTCGTCTCGATTCCGGCCCGCTTGAGCAGCCTTCGCAACGAGGTCTCTCCGCCCGCGCCGCGCTGCTCGGCGGCGATGTTGCCGTCACGGTCGATGACCACGTAGATCGGGTAGCTCTGCGCGTTGTACATGGCGGCGAGGTTCGTATCCTTGGTGAGCACGATGGGGACGGACCGCGGATGCTCGATTAAGTATTTCTTAACCTTTTGATCAGGTTCGAGAACGTCGACCGCGAGGACGATTAGGCCCTTGTCGGAGAACTCCTTGGCGATGCCGTCGACCAGTTCGGCTTCCTCTTCGCAGTATTTGCACCAGGTCGTCCAGAATTCGAATAGGACAACTTTGCCTTTGATGGAGGCGTTGTTGAACTGCTCACCGGTCATGGTCTTAGCGCGGAAACGCGGGGCGGGTTGTCCGGTCTCATCGGCGGCGAAAGCGATCAGGGAAGTCAAGACAATCGCGATGAGCAACGGGCGGAGGACGAGTGATGGCGCTGCCATGGGGCGGAATATTAGCACGGGCGGGCTAGAGTCGGCTGCTTGATTGATGCTGGGAGACACGGTTGGAGGGACCGGCGTTTCGCCTGGACGGTCGTTGACAATTCCTTGCAGGCTCCGGTAAATTAAAGACTTGGTGGTCGTGTGGTTGCCCGCCTGATGGCCTGGCGTCCTCGCCGGGGAATCAACGAGCGGTCTTCTTTCTTAGTTTTTTTCAATCTGGGAGAGTTCCGATGTCAACCTATTTCCCCAAAGAGGGGGAAATTGTGCGCAAGTGGTTCGTCGTGGATGCTGACGGGCAGACGCTCGGGCGCCTGGCTTCGCAAGTGGCACGCATCCTGATGGGTAAAGAGAATCCGCAGTACACTCCGTTTCTCGACACCGGCGATCACGTGATCGTCATTAATGCCGAGAAGATCAGGACCACGGGCGTGAAGGCGGAGCAGAAGCAGTATCACCATTACACCGGATATCCGGGCGGGCTGCGTACGGAAGATTACAAGAAGCGGTTGGTTCGCAAGCCCGAGGCGGTGATCGAAGCGGCCGTGAAGCGCATGTTGCCCAAGAACAAGTTGGCGGCGCACATGCTGTCGAAACTGAACGTATACAAGGGCGACAAGCATCCGCATCAGGCGCAGAAGCCGCAGGATTTGAAGCTGGAAGTTCGGGAGTATAAGGCGGCGAAAGCCGCAGTTTCGTAAGACCACCCGCGACCGGTAAGCGGGAGATCCTTCGCTCCACCTGAAAAGCGACTGCGCTCAGGATGACCCCGGGAAAAGTTTCATATTCAGAAACAGGGCGCAGCTTCTGGTTCAGTTAGAAGCTAGCAGCTAGGAGCTAGAGGCTAAATGGCAGAGTTAGTTCAATACTACGGAACGGGACGACGTAAGCGGGCGATTGCCCGCGTGTATTTGCGTCCGGGCAGCGGTGATTTCAAAGTTAACGGGCGTGCCTTCGAAGAGTATTTCGTGACACCGGCACAGCGCTCGGCGGCGAAGGCGCCTCTGGCTTCGACGGACTCGGCGGCGTCGTTCAACGTCGTTGCCAACGTCCTGGGCGGCGGCGTGCGCGGGCAGGCCGACGCGGTGAAACTCGGGATTGCGCGCGCGTTGATGCAGTTCAACAGCGAATTGCGCAAGAAGCTGAAGGCCGAGGGCATGGTGACTCGTGACTCGCGCGGCAAAGAGCGTAAGAAATACGGGCAGAAGGGCGCGAGAAAGCGCTTCCAGTTCAGCAAGCGCTAGGCGTTGTCGGCTGTGAGATTCCTCCGCCCCTCGTGTTCGCTCGGGGGTCGGAATGACAAAGTTTTTGGGTTTGGCTAGAAGCTAAGAGCTGGAAGCTGATAGCTGGTGTTCAATTCTTCCTGTGCCTCGCGGCGCGGGGCAGGGAATGGCAATCCCAAGCGGAACTTACGCGAAGGATGCAGACTTAACAAGGAGGTTCATTGGCTACTATCACCATGAAGGAGTTGCTCGAAGCGGGCGTTCACTTCGGGCATCAGACCAAGCGCTGGAATCCCAAGATGAAGGAATACATCTTCGGAGAGCGCAACGGGATCTACATCATCGATCTGCAGAAGACGCTGAAGATGTTCAAAGAGGCGTCGAAGTTTGTGCAGGACCTGGCATCCGAAGGCAAGATTGTGCTCTTCGTGGGAACCAAGCGCCAGGCACAGGATGCGATCTCCGAAGAGGCGACGAAATGCGGCGGCTTCTACATCAACCAGCGCTGGCTGGGTGGACTGCTGACCAACTGGGTCACGGTGCAGAAGTCGGTGAAGCGGCTCAAGGAACTCGATGAGATGGCCACCGATGGCCGCTACGAGTTGCTGCCCAAGAAAGAAGTGATCAAGCTCGAGCGCGAGCGCAAACATTTGCAGGCCAACCTGGCCGGCATCAAGAATATGACCCGGCTGCCGGACGCGATCTTCGTGATCGACTCGAACAAAGAGCAGATTGCGGTCCGCGAGGCGCGCAAGCTGGGGATTCCGGTTGTGGCGGTTGTGGATACGAACTGTGATCCCACCGAAGTGGATTACGTGATTCCGGGCAACGACGACGCCCTGCGTGCGATCCGGCTGTTTACCTCGAAGATTTCGGACTCGATTGCTGAAGGTGCGCAGTTGATGACCGACAAGCAGGTTGCCGACCTGCAGGCCGCCTCAGACGCGGCGCAGGCGGCGGAAGCAGCCGCTGGCGAAGTCCACGCAGAAGAAGCTGCGGTGGATGGCTCGGAAGACATCAGCATGGAAGAAGTGCTGGGGCCGGGCACGCACAAGAAGCCGGTTGCGAACGAAGACTCCGAAGTGCCCAAGGTCGAGAGCCAGACGGTTTAGAAGCGGTCGTTGGCCGCTGGTCGTTGGTCGTTGGAAAAACCGGGCATTGAATCAGACCCGCGCGGGTCGTCCGGCGCGGGTCATAGTTTATAAGAAGCGACTTGGAGTTTCAGGTTTTCAGTTTCGGGTGGCCTGGAACCACTACAACATCTAATCACTTGAAAACTAGAAACCAAAAACTGGAAACGGATTTATGAGCACTACTACTGTGAACATATCAGCAGCGCAAGTGAAGGATCTCCGGGAGAAGACCGGGGCTCCGATGATGGATTGCAAGCAGGCCCTGACCGAAGCCAAAGGCGACCTGGAGCAGGCGGTGGTCATCCTGCGCAAGAAGGGCGTTTCGGTTGCAGCCAAGAAGGCGACGCGTGTGACCAGCGAAGGAGCGGTAACCAGCTACATTCACGCCGGTGGCAAGATTGGTGTGCTGGTCGAAGTGAACTGCGAAAGCGATTTCGTGGCGCGCACCGACGACTTCAAAGAACTGGTGCACGATATCGCCATGCACATTGCGGCCAGCGATCCGAAATATGTTCGCAAGGAAGACGTGACGCCGGAGGCGTTCGCACGTGAGAAGGAAATCTATCTTGCGCAGGCGATCGCCAGCGGCAAGCCTGCGAATATCGCCGAGAAAATGGTCGCGGGCAAGATGGAGAAGTTCTATGAGGAGGTCTGCCTGTTGGAACAGCCCTTTATCAAGGACCAAACCGTCTCGATCTCGCAGTTGATTGCGGCCAAGATCGGCAAGCTGCGCGAGAACATCGCGGTGCGGCGGTTTGCTCGCTTCAAGGTAGGCGACGTCGGCGAGACCATCGCCATCACCAAGCCGACAGAACCGAAAGCCGAGTAATTCAAGGCGCCCGATAGGGCGCCTTTTTTATGCTTGCGGCGAGGGCGGGACTGCCCCTTCGGAAAGCTCCGGGCAAGCCCTCGCGACAGCCCGCGGGACGCCGGCGCTACAGGACTGGCACTGATTTTATGACGACCCCTGCCTTCAAACGCATTCTGCTCAAGATTTCCGGTGAAGCGCTGGCTGCGAACCAGGGCTTTGGCGTGGATGGTCCGCGTATCCACGAGATCGCCGCCGAACTGGCGGACGTTCACACCTTGGGCGTGCAAATTGCTATCGTGGTCGGCGGTGGGAATTTTTTTCGTGGGGTTGCCCAGCAGGCTAAGGACATGGACCGTGTCTCCGCCGACCACATGGGCATGCTGGCCACCGTCATCAACGCGTTGGCGCTGCAGGATGCGCTGGAAAAGCAGGGCGTGTATACCCGCGTGCAGTCGGCCATCGAGATGAACCAGGTGGCGGAGCCTTTCATCCGGCGCCGGGCGATTCGCCATCTGGAAAAGGGCCGCATCGTGATCTTTGCGGGCGGGACGGGGAATCCATATTTCTCTA
Organism: Acidobacteriota bacterium; assembly: GCA_003225555.1. Classification (GTDB taxonomy): domain Bacteria; phylum Acidobacteriota; class Terriglobia; order Terriglobales; family Acidobacteriaceae; genus Sulfotelmatobacter. The sequence continues at coordinate 37,299 of QIAM01000057.1, forward strand.
CCGATACAGCGGCGTCGCTGCGGGCGATGGAAATTAAGGCGGATGCGATTCTGAAGGCCACGAAGGTCGACGGTATCTACGACGCTGATCCCATGATCGTCAAAGATGCCAAGAAGTTCACCGCGATCACCTACATGGAAGTCCTGAAACAAGGGTTGAAAGTGATGGATTCTACGGCTATCAGCTTGTGCAAGGACAACAATCTGCCGATCATCATCTTCAATTTGAATGAGCGTGGCAACATTCGCAGAGTAGTTACCGGGGAGAAGATTGGATCGATGGTGAGCGCTTAGGAACTTGGCCGCGGATTTTCACGGATTCACTCGGATTTTTGAACGTTGCTGAGCCGTGCGGATCGTTGAGAACCCGTGGCCAGCCTTCGGTTGGGTTTATAATGCAACGTTTTGATCCTGCAATCGTACGGAGCTGACAACATGGCTCAAGCAACAATGGCGTCGATCAGCGGTCTGAAAGAGACGTATGTGCAGCTGAAGACCCGCATGGAAAAAGCTGTCGAAGACTTTCGCAAGGCGATGGCGGCCACGCGCACCGGCCGAGCCTCAGTGCACATGCTGGACAGCGTGAGCGTCGATTATTACGGCTCGCAGATGCCGCTGAACCAAATCGCACAGGTGCATGCGCCAGAACCGCAGATGATCACGGTGCAGCCGTTTGATCCGTCCCAGGTGGCAGCGATCGAGAAGGCCATCCGCTCAGCCGAGCTTGGCTTGAATCCGATGAACGACGGTAAGATGATCCGCGTACCGGTACCCGCGCTCACACAGGAACGCCGTCAGGAGATGGTGAAGCATCTCCACAAAGCGCTGGAGGAACATCGGACGGCGGTGCGCAACATCCGGCGTGACGGAAACGATGCGATCAAGAAGGCGCTAAAAGACAAGAAGATTACGGAGGACGACGAGAAGCGGTCGCTGGAAGAAATCCAGCGGCTGACCGACGATGAGATCAAGAAAATGGAAGAGATGAGCAAGGCGAAAGAAAAGGAAGTGCTGGAACTGAAATAGGTTGTTAGTAGCCCGTTTTGAGTCAACTGCTCCCGCAATTGCTCGCTGAGGAGTTCGCTGGTCCACAAGAAACGTAACCCCGGGCGCATTCGTCCGGGGTTTCGCGCGAAAGTGCGGAATGCTGGGAACTTGGCGCAGCCAGGATATTCTCAAGCACTCGCTTCGCTCGCGGGGCGAACGAATGCGTCCGCCCCTACGTGGATCAGGGGCGCACACCTGCTTTGTCGCACTCGCGACATTTCAACAGCCGACAACCTTTATAATCAGAAACCATGAAGAAAGTTGTCCATGCGGCATGTCCTCACGACTGTCCCGACGCGTGCGGGGTGCTGATTACCGTGGAAGACGGACGGGCGACGAAGATCCAGGGGGATGCTGCTCATCCGGTGACTCGCGGTTTTCTTTGCGCCAAGGTGGCCAAGTATCTGGACCGTGTGTATTCGCCGGACAGGGTTCTGTATCCGATGCGTCGGATTGGACCGAAGGGTCCAGTGGCGGGGGAGCGGAGCTTCGCTCCGCATGGACGGCCGAGGGCGGCCGTCCCCACACAGGCAGAGTCGGCCCCGGCATGGCGCCGAATTTCCTGGGATGAGGCACTGGACGAAATCACGGCGCGTTTTCGCGCCATAACCTGCGAGTTCGGCAACGAGGCGATTCTTCCTTACTCCTATGGTGGAACGTTGGGAGCGCTCAACGGTGCGTCGATGGACCGGAGATTTTTTCATCGGTTGGGGGCGTCGCAACTCGATCGGACAATCTGCTCGGCGGCTGGGGAAGCCGGGTTGAAATCAGTTTACGGAGTCAAGCTCGGTACTGAGCCGGAGCAGTTCAAGCATTCGCGGTACATCATCGCCTGGGCGGCGAACATCCACGGCAATAACGTCCACCTCTGGCCTTTTATCACGGAAGCGCGCAGGAGCGGGGCCAAGCTCGTGGTGATCGATCCCTACCGGACGCGGACTGCGGCCTGCGCGGACTGGTACATACCCATCAATCCCGGCACGGACGCGGCGCTCGCGCTCGGCATGATGCATGTCATCATCGGCAAAAACCTGCACGATGCCGATTACGTTTCGATGCACGCCCTCGGTTTCGAGCAGCTTCGCCAGAAGGTGAAGGAATATCCGCCGGAACGCGTAGCGCAGTGGACAGGAATCGCAGCAGACGACATTCGCAAGCTCGCCCGGGAGTATGCAACGACAAGGCCGTCGGTGATCCGCCTGAACTACGGCGTGCAACGGTCAGAGGGCGGTGGGATGGCGACGCGCGCGATTGCCATGTTGCCCTCTGTCATCGGTTCCTGGAAAGAGGTGGGTGGCGGTCTGCAGATGTCGACCAGCGAAGCCTTTGAGCTGAATGGCGATGCCTTGAAGCGTCCTGATCTCATGAAGAGCGCGCTGGACCGGGAAGCGCGCGTCATCAACATGGTGGAGTTGGGACGGGTTCTGAACACGACCAACGATCCGCCGGTGAAAGCGCTTTTTGTGTACAACTCCAATCCCGCGGCGGTTTGTCCGAATCACAACGAGGTGATTCGCGGGCTGCAGCGTGCGGACCTGTTCACCGTGGTGCACGAGCAGTTCTTCACCGACACGACCGACTACGCTGATATTGTGCTGCCGGCCACGACGTTCTTCGAGCACAAGGATCTGCAGAAGTCGTACGGTCATTACTACCTGCAAATGTCAGAGCAGGCGATTACTCCTCTGGGGGAATGCCGCTCGAACGTGGAAGTTTTCCGCGCGCTGGCGCAGAGGATGGGATTCGAAGATGAGTGTTTCCGCGAGAGTGTGGACGAGATGATTGACACTGCTTTGGATTCGGGTGATCCGTGGCTGCGTGGGATTAGCCGTGATCGGCTCGAAGCCGAGGGGCATGTTCGGCTGAACTTCGAAGCGGAGCTTCGCTCCGCTGGACAGCCGGGGGCGGCTGTCCCCACACAAGCCAAGATGGCACCAGCGTTCTTGCCGTTTGCGAAGGGGAACTTCCGCACGCCTTCGGGCAAAGCGGAGCTTTACAGCGAGGCGCTCAAGGCGCAAGGACTTGATCCGGTTGCAGAGTTTGTCCCGCCCGTTGAGTCGCGGCATGGAAGTCCGAAGAGGAGCTTCCCGCTTGAGCTGCTGGCTCGGAAGGCCGACAACTTCCTCAATACCACGTTCACCAATGTTCCTTCGGTTCAGGAAATGGAGGAAGTGGGTTTGCTCGAAATGCATGGCAGTGACGCCCGCACGCGCAACATCGCGGACGGCGACTGGGTGAGGATCTTCAACCAGCGGGGTGAGATGCGGTTGAAGGCTCGAGTCGACGGCACAGTTCAGCCGGGTGTGGTCGCGGCCAGGCTGCATTGGGCAAAGCTTTCCCCAGGTTTCCAGAGTATCAACGCCCTGACCTCAGAAAAACTTACCGACATGGGCAACTCGGCTACGTTTTATTCCGTCTTGGTGGAGGTAGAGCTAGCCAAGAGTTAGTTCCGGTAGTCAGTTGCCAGTGGATTACTGAGCCAATTGGCCACCAGACTGCACAAAAGCAACTTCGGATCGGTCATGAGAGTTGCGCGGCTTGGACGCTTTCCGACGCTCTACCGTATAATGTCAGTTTTCTTACATCCCAGAGGCTGAGGTCGTAGCGATTCATCTTCGCTTTCATCCGGAGAACCTTGTTGTGCCCGAGCGCGACTGCGCGGTGTGCCCTTGCGTCTCGCCATCTCCTTCATTTACAGAGCGTTGGCGCGCATTGAGTGTTTGCCTCGCGCTTCTTCTGACGATCTTCGCCACATCTCTGATCTGGGCGCAGAACGATGTCGTCTCCGAAATTGACGTGCAAGGAAATCGCCGGATTCCAACCGACACCATCAAGGCGCGCATCTTCACCAAGCCCGGTGATATTTATGATCCGGCCAGCCTGGAGCGCGATTTCAACTCCCTGTGGAACACGGGCTACTTTGAGGACATCAAGATTCTGCGCGAGCAGACGCCGAAGGGCTGGCGAATCATCGTGCAGGTGAAAGAAAAGCCGACCATTCGCGAGATCCTCTACGTTGGCCTCAGTTCAGTCTCGACCAGCGATGTGCTCGAACGCTTCAAGCTTGCCAAAGTGGGCCTTACGCAGGAGAGCCAGTACGATCCCACACGCATCAAGAAGGCGGAAGTAACCATCAAGGAGTTGCTGTCGGAGCACGGACGGCAGTTCGCCACGATTCGCACTGAGGTGCGGCAGATTCCGCCGGCGGCGGTGGGGATCACGTTTGTGGTCAAAGAGGGGCCGAAGGTCAAGGTAGGCAAGATCAAGTTCGAAGGCAACAAGAACATCAATACCCGCACTTTGCGGGCGGCGATGAAAAACCTGCGGCCGATCGGCGTTCCGCACTCGATTTTCCTGGAGAACATTTTCGCCAAGACCTACGACGCGACCAAACTGGAAGAAGATACCGAACGAGTGCGCGCGGAATACCAGAACCGCGGCTACTTCAAAGTCGTAGTAAGGGATCCCAAGACGGAAATCCACGATACGGGTCACAAGGGCTTCCACATTCCATTGGTGCAACACGGTCCGGGCAAAGCGGTCGACATCACCATGCCGGTTGAGGAAGGTGACAAATATCGGCTGGGCAAGATTACGTTCAAGAACAACAAAGCGATTCAGAACGTGGCCGCGCTGCGGTCTTTGTTCCCTATCAAGGATGGGGATGTCTTCAGCCGCGAAAAGGTGGCCAAAGGGATCGACAACCTGCGCAAGGCTTACGGCCAGTCCGGCTACATTAACTTCACGCCGGTGCCAGGCACGACGTTTGACGACGAAAAGAAGCTGGCGTTTCTGGAAATCGACGTCGATGAGGGCAAGCAGTTCTATGTCCGGCGCATCGAGTTCCAGGGAAATACCACGACACGGGACAAGGTCATCCGGCGCGAATTGGCTCTCGAAGAAGGTAACACTTACAACTCTCACCTGTGGGAACTGAGTCTGTTGCGTTTGAACCAGCTCTCCTACTTCGATCAGCTCAAGCCGGATGATCCCAACACCACCGATAAGAAGCTGGATGAGAAAACCGGAGCGGTCGACCTGACCCTGAGGGTGAAAGAAAAAGGGAAGAACAGCATTGGGTTGAATGGCGGCGTGAGCGGATTGGAGGGCGCCTTCGTCGGGCTGAGCTATTCGACCAATAACTTTCTGGGATTGGGCGAGACGTTGCAGGTCCAGATTAGCCTCGGAAACCTGGCGCGCAGCGTCTTGTTTGCATTCACGCAGCCTTACATGTTTGACCGGCCGCTGCAGTTTGGCTTTAGCGTCTACGGGAACAAGATCAGCTACAACCAAGCGCGGCAACTCTCGATTTTCAGCGGGCAGAACCTGAATCTTCCCAACGCCGTTCTACAGAACCTGCAGAATTACACGCAGTCCAGCGAAGGCTTCACCACCTCGTTGAGTTATCCCTTGCGACGGTCGTTCAAGCGCGTGGGGATTACTTACTCGTTCGACCGCTCGTCATTGCTGGCGTTGAGTACGGCGTCGAAGAGTCTGTTCGAATTCCTGGCTTTCCGGGGTATCTCCGGGCCGAACGCGTTGTCGGGAATCATTACCAGCAAGATTTTCCCGAACTTTTCCTTCAATACTTTGGACAGTGGATTGTACCCGCACAGCGGCCATCAGTTGACGATCGGTGCTGAGTTCGCCGGCCTCGGCGGGACCGTCAAGTCGATCCGTCCGATCGTTCAGTACAAGAAGTTCATTCCCGTGCAGAAGCACCGCAATGCGATCGGTTTCAACGGGTCGGCGTCGTTTATCAGTGGTTTCGGCGGTCTGGTTGCGCCGCCATTCCAGCGCTTTTATATGGGCGGCGAGAACGATATTCGCGGCTTTGACATCCGATCGGTGTCGCCGGTGGCGTTCCTGCCCAGCGCCGGTGCCATCACTCTGACCAACCCCGACGGCACCCCCGTTCTCAAGGATCCCTCGAATCCCCGGGCAGGGAACGTAACGGTGCCGATTCCGGTTGACCAGATTGTATTTCCAGGCGGCGACTTCAGCACTTGGGGCAACGTGGAGTATCGCATTACGATCGCCGGACCCGTCGTGCTCGCTCCCTTCGTCGACATTGGGGTCGACCCGATTATCCGTCGTTCCCAATTACAGATTGCCACGCAGCAATACCAGGGCGTAGTGAGCACGTTGTTTGGCTGTCCTGCGCTGGATCCCACCACCGCTAACGGCTGTACTCAAGGCAGTCTGTTGAGTCCGCGTCCATCGCAGGACTTGCAGGTCTTGGGAGCGACGAACTGGAAGCCTAGAATGTCGACCGGCTTGGAGTTGCAAATGTTCCTGCCCGTGATCAATGCGCCGTTCCGTATCTATTGGGCGTACAACCCGCTGCGGCTGAATACCCCAGCAAATCCCCCAATTCCGATCACACGCGCCATGTTCCCGGCAGGAGCCGCAGGCGACTACACCTATGGCCTGGCCAAGACTACCTATGCTCCCAGCTTCCTGTTGCGGGAGCCGCGCAAGACGTTCCGGTTCACGGTGGCGACCACCTTCTGAGGGGGTTTGAGGTTTCCGATTGCCGACGGTTAGGTAGAAGCTGGCTCCAGGGATAAGGATTGACGATCGGCAATCGGCAACTCGAAAGGTAGTGGTGCAGTTTGCCTTTGAGTGCGGTAGCGATACCCGCACGATCCTTCGCTCCGCCTGAAAAGCGGACCCTCAAACTGCTCCACTACCACTCAAAACTGTGGTTTGACGGGCCGGAACTCAGGTCTCTATAATGTTTTTGATCCACGCCAATGCAGGAGTTGGCCAGGGCGGAAGGGACGCCCTCAGCCTCGGCGTGTGACGCTGGCAATCTAGTGCGCCGTTTCCGACGGCGGCCGTTCGCGGCGGAGACCTCTTTGAGTACGGCCCAGCGTTTGACTGAGAAATCTGAGTTCATTCCCGGAACCATGTTCCAAGGAGTTCAACCGATCCAATGACAACCAAGTTGGTACGACTATTCGTGGGTGCTGCAGTTTTCGCTGCCATCAGCGCATTCGCCCAAACCAGCGGCGCGGGTACGCCGATTGCCTCGGCCGCCTTGCCTGCGACTCCGGCGCCCTCGGCGCCTTCGCTGTCCACCACCGGTGCCGGAACGAGAGTGGGAACCATCAACATCGAGCAGGCGGTCGTCGGTTCCAACGAGGGCCGTCGCGACTTCGAGGCTCTCGGCAAGAAGCTGGAGCCCAAGCAGAATGAACTTAAGGGCCAGAATGATGAACTGCAAGCGCTGCAGAAGCAGCTGCAGACTCGGCAAGACAAGCTAAGTCCCGAGGCGCTGGCCAGCCTTCAGAAACAGATCGAGACGAAGAAGAAATCCTTTGATCGATCGGTGCAGGACGCGCAGGAGGATGCGCAGAATCAACAGAAGGAGATTTTCCAGCGGATCTTGCAGAAGATGGCCCCGGTGATCGTGAAGTATGCGCAGGACAGCGGGATCGGGATGATCGTAGATACCTCGAATCCCTGGCCGCAGAGCCCTATCTTATGGGCAGGACAGGGCGTCGATATTACCAAAACTGTGGTTGACGCGTACAACACACAATCCGGCGTGCCAGCGCCCGCCTCCGGCGGTGCGGCTGCGCAGCCTGCCCCCACCAAGCCGGCGGGCACGACGACGCCCAAACCGGCAGCGCCAAAGCCGACCCAGGCTCCAAAGTAGTCTTTTGACAAGGAGTTTAACTGATCCAATGACAAGCAAGTTGCTACGAATTCTTCTGGCCAGTACGGTTTTCTTTGCGATTACCGCTCTGGCCCAAACCGGCAGCGCTGCCGCTCCCCCGGGTTCGTCTCCCACGCCCACCTCGCCTGCGGCTTCTGTTCCCGCCACTGGGGCGACTACAGGCACACGGGTAGGGACCATTAATATTGAGGGCGCCATCTTTGGCACAAACGAGGGCCGCCGTGATTTCGAGGCTCTGCAAAAGAAGCTCGAGCCCAAGCAAAACGAACTCAAGAGCCAGAATGATGAACTTGAAGCCCTGAAGAAGCAACTGAGCACGCAGGGCGACAAGCTGAATGAAGAGGCTCTGGGCAATTTGCGAAAGCAAATCGAAACCAAGCAGAAGTCCTTCGATCGTTCCGTCCAGGACGCACAAGAGGAAGCAGGGAACCAGCAGAACGATATCGCTCAGCGGATTCTCCAGAAAATGGCGCCCATGATCATGAAGTACGCCCAGGACAATGGGTTTGGCATGATCGTAGATACGACCAAGCCCTGGCCGCAGAGTCCAATCCTGTGGTCCGACGTCGAAAAAGTGGACATCACCAAGCCGGTGGTTGACGCGTACAACGCGCAATCCGGCGTGCCCGCGCCAGCGTCTACGGGCACCGCGCCGAAGCCCAGCACTACGAAGCCGACGGGTACCGCAACGCCCAAACCCAGCACGAGCACGCCTGCCAAGCCGGCGCCACCGCCGACTCAGCCGCCCAAGTAGCGATTACCCGACACCGCGAGTGTCCGGGAAGTTCCCGAAGGCCGCGTGACTACGCGGCCTTTTTTCTGTACGCCGCGCATGTTCGACAGCTTGCGGGTGCAAGTCCCGTCCCAACCTGCCCTGAAAATTTCGGTCAGACGGTGACGTTAGGTTCGAGTACGACCTTATGACCAAGCTTTTGGAGGCGATTGACGTAATAACGCGTAAGGCGTTGGGGTTCG
>QIAM01000058.1 GCA_003225555.1 Acidobacteriota bacterium
AGGACGGGGTTTGCTCCGCAGCCACGAGCGGACGTGTGACTTTCGCTTTTTCCTTCTCGTCACGGACGAGATGATACTCCCATTTCTTTCCGGCAACTCACCATTCGCGAACAACGCGAAGGATGGGCGCCCGGGCAAGGGATAAGGTACCCAGACCGTTCAGCCCTACTCTGACTCGCACCACCGCACGAAAATTTCGACCGCCTCTGACAAATTTAGAGGACCGCATGCGACGTGAAACTTCTGTTTTTCAATCCAATATTGAATCCAGTCGTTTTCAGTCCGCTCTATACTCTTTCTTTCCAGTACGGAGTCCTGTCTTCGCGTATCTTGCAAACTAATCCTGATGCTCCAGCCGGGATTATCCAGCGTATCGATGTGAATGCCGTAAACCATGCTCCCACTTGCCATTGCATTGGCTCGCATACCATCGTTCTAAAAGCGACAAGCTCATGCGTTGCTCCCAGCCCTTCAATCTGGCCTTTCACTGTCGAATCCTCGGGTTCGCCACCGAGTACAGCATGTCCGTGAGAAAATTCACCGCGACATATGTCAATCCAATCGCCAGGATGCATCCTTGCACCAGGTAGTAATCGCGGCTGGAGATGGCGTCGATGGTGAGGCGTCCGATGCCGGGCCAGGAAAAAATCTTTTCGGTGACAATGGCGCCCGCGAGCAGCGCTCCGAATTGGAGGCCGAGCACGGTGAGCACGGGGATCATGGCATTGCGCAGGGCGTGGCGGTAGACGACGGTGCGCTCGGGCAATCCTTTGGCACGGGCGGTGCGGATGTAGTCCTGGCTGAGCTCTTCGAGCATCGAGGTACGCACCATGCGGGTGAGGATGGCGGCGAGCGCGCCGCCCATGGTGATCGCGGGCAGCACTAGGTTGGCGAATGAGCCGGCGCCGGACACGGGCAGCCATCCCAGCTTGATGGCGAAAAGCAAGATCAGGATTGGTCCAAGCGCGAAGTTGGGGAACGACAGGCCGAACAGGCTGACCACTGAGAGCAAGCGGTCGTCCCAAAGATTGCGGCGGCGGGCGGAGCGGACGCCGGCGGGAATCGATAGAACGATCGCAACGAACAGCGACGCCAGAGTGAGCTTCAGCGTGTAGGGATAACGCTGCGCGACCAACCGGGTCACGCTCTGGTTGTAACGGAACGATGGGCCAAGATCGCCGTGCAGCACGCCTTTCCAGTACCGGATATATTGTTCGCCTAGCGGAGCATCGAGGCCGTAGGCGTGGCGGATGGCGGCGATATCTGCCGGCGGCGCACCTTCGCCGAGCATCTGCTGGATGGGATCTCCCGGAACAAGGTGAATGAGCAGGAAAACGAGCGACACCACCAGCCAGATCACCGGCAGGGTGTAGAAGACGCGTTGGAGGACAATTCTCAGTTCTCAGTTCTCAGTTCTCGGTTGTCGGTTGTCAGTTAAGTCGTTCCAGAATCCAGCAGAATCCTGCTTCTTCACTCTCAAAATAGGCCAATCTTCCGGGGATGCACGAAAGAAACGTACCCATCTGGCGGCCTACCACCCGTTTCATAGCGTGCAACAGCGGCATCTCCCTCCCATCGAGGTCGGCATCCTCGGATGTGACCCAACATTTTCGAGGGGCGCCTTTCTGCGTTAGGATTGAAGCAATCTGCTCGGGATATTGCTGACTTGGTGGGATCGAAATGAGGTAGCGCGGATCCAACGCATTGAAGTGAGCCAATTCACGAAGAAAGTTTGGCCTCTTCTTAGGCCTTGAAATCATTTCGACGTAACGCTCGCGTTTGGTGCGAACGATGAATCGCGCAAGCAATTGCTCTTCGTCGCTCACAGTTTCAGTCTCCCGCCTGCTTCGCGGACTCGGCCCTGGCCTCGACATTCTCAATCTTGTCGATCTTCACTTTCGCGATGCGATGTCCTTCCATTTCTACGACGGTGTAGCGGTGACCTTCATATTCGAAGGATTCGCCGAGGCTCGGAATCCTTTGCAAGCGGGCCATGATGAATCCAGCGAGCGTCTCGAAGCCCGCATCCCGCGGCAGAACAAGACCGTGCTCCGCCTCCAAGTCTCGGATGTTCAACGCCCCTTCCAGCACCGCCGCGGACTCACCTTCCAATGCAGGCTCCGGCGGAGCCACATCAAATTCGTCTTCAATATTGCCCACGAGCTGCTCAAGGATGTCCTCGACCGTAATCACCCCAGCAGTGGAACCGAACTCGTCGACGACCACTGCAAGATGGCGGCGGCGCTCTTTGAATTCGGCCAGCAATTCCGCAAGCACCTTGGTTTCCGGGACGACGAGGACGTCATGCATGATCTGCCCAATTTGCATCCGCGTGATGCGGCTGGCGGTGGGCTGGCCCAGATTGCTGAGGCGGAGCCGCATGTAGCGCATGAGGTCTTTGTAATAGAGCACACCAACGATGTGCTCCGGCCCGCGCTGGGGATCGTAGACGGGAATGCGCGAATGCTGTCCTTCGACCACGCGGACGAGGGCGTCATCGAGCGTGAGGTCGGAGGGCAGCGAGAAAATGTCTGGTCGCGCCACCATGACTGCGCTCACGCGGACGGTGTCGAGTTCGATGGCGTTGTGGATCATTTCCTCCTGAAATTCGGGAATCTGCCCGAACTGGCGGCTGGCGGTCACGATGAGCTTGAGTTCATCGGGGGAGTGGACGGCCCCTCCCCGGCGCGAATCCTGGGCGCCAAACATTCGAAGCACCAACCCGCCGGACTTGCGCATGAAAAACAGAAATGGCCGGGTAATGGTGAGAAACGCTTCCATGGGGGCGGCTACGGCGAGAGCAATTTGTTCGGCTCGTTGTAAGGCAAGCGTCTTGGGCACAAGCTCGCCCAGAATCACGTGCAGGTACGTGATCAAAGTGAAGGCGATGCCGATGGCAATGCTGTGAGCGTAGACCGCTGCATGGGGAACCTCGTGCACGAAGCGGGAAGATTCCACCAGACGGGCCACCATGGGCTCACCGATCCATCCCAGGGTCAGGCTAACTATCGTGATTCCGAGCTGGACACCATTCACCACTTCGTCGAGCCGCTGGTGCAGGCGCTGGACGATGCGGGCGCCGATACGTCCGGATTCGATCAGCTGCTGGATGCGGGTGTCGCGCACGCTTACCAGCGAGAATTCAGCTGCCGCGAAGAAGGCGTTGGCTGCCACCAGGAGCAGGATCAGAAACACCCGGAGCAGCACAAAGGCAATCATTGAAGGCTAATTCTAACATTTCAAAAGCAGTTGCCAGTGGCCAGTGGCCAGTTCCCAGCTACTGAGTATCACGGCCAGGCGCTGCGTAAGAATTTAAGAATTTCGATTTGTGGAACCGCTATCCTTTTTCGACCCCGGAGGTCTAAGTAGCAGGCGGCAATCGAGTTACCGCCTGACCGCATTCTCCGGGATCAGCACGAAATCTCAGGAACAAAAGATGTACGGCGCGCGTACTACTCAGTGAGGGCATAAAGGGCCCCAAATCTCCAGGTCAGCATCACCACAGGAGGCAGTTGTGAACGGTAACGGAAATCATAAGAAAAAACGTCGCAAACTATTCATCTATGGCGGCATTGGACTGGGAATCGTCCTTCTGATCGCGATCGGGGTTTTCGCGGCCACCCGCGGCGGCACCAAGATTGATCCGTCGAAGCTGGCCAAGGTAGAGAAGGGTGACCTGGCCAAGAGCGTGGTGGCCACTGGCAAGGTGACGCCCATCACCAAGGTCGAGGTGAAATCCAAGGCCAGCGGCATCGTGAAGAAGCTTCTGGTGGATTACGGCGATCACGTCAAGAAGGGCCAACTGCTGGCGCAGCTCGACAAGATCGAGATTGAGGCGCAGGTCGAACAGTCGAAAGCGGCGCTGGAAGCGGCGCAAGCCAACTTGAAGGGCACCCAGGCAGATCTCGAGCGCGCCAAAGTGGACGCGGAAGGTCCGGACGTGCCACTGCTGAAGCGCGCTTATGACCGTGCCGTGGGCATGGCGAAGAGTGGAGTTGTCTCTGAGTCCGCACTCGATGATGCACAGAAGAATTACGAGATGGCGCTGAACAAACAAAACGTCTCCAAGGCGCAGGTTACGGTTCTGAAGGCGAAGATGGCGCAGGCCCAGGCTCAGGTAGCGCAGGATCAGGCAAATCTCAAGCAACTTCAGGAGCAACTGAGCTACACCGATATCATTTCGCCGATCGATGGAATCGTGCTCTCGCGCGATGTGCAGATGGGCGACGCGGTCAGTTCCATTCTCGTGCTGGGATCTTCGGCAACGCTCGTCATGAACCTTGGCGACACGAGCGAAGTCTATGTGAAGGGCAAGGTCGATGAGAGTGACATCGGCAAGGTTTATCTCGGCCAACCGGCGCGCATCAAGGTGGAATCGTTCAAGGACAAGACCTTCAACGGCAAGGTAACGAAAATCTCGCCCATGGGCGTCGAAAAAGATAACGTGACCACGTTTGAGGTGCGCGTCTCAATCCAGAATCCCGGCGGCGAACTCAAAGCCGAAATGACCGCGAACGCCGAAATCATTCTGGAAGAGCACAAGAACGTCCTCCAGATACCTGAAGGCGCAATTCTCTACGACAAAGACAAGAAAGCATCCGTCGAGATCCCAGATCCCAAAGGCAAGGAAGGCAAGAACAAAGTTGCCGTCAATATCGGGATCTCCAACGGCGCGAAGACGGAAGTGCTAAGCGGGTTGAAAGAAGGCGATCAGGTCGTGCTGCAGTAAGGCAGGCTTCGGGCTTCGGCTCAGGGGCTTCGGCTTTCAATTTGGACGAATGCCCACAGCCGAAGCCTGATAGCCAAAGCCCGAAAGCCGGTTCTCCATGACTCTCTCCGAAATCCTGAGCCAGGCGTTCGCCACATTCCGAGCTCACAAGATGCGCACTTTCCTTACGATGTTCGGAATCGTGTGGGGGATCGCCTCTGTAATTCTGCTCGTGGGCCTGGGGCGCGGCTTCAGCGTCGATCAGAAGAAACACATGGAGACCCTTGGCAAGGATCTCGTCATCCTGTGGGGCGGGCGCACCAGTTCGCAAGTCGGAGGCCGAGCTGCCGGGCGCGAAATTCAGCTCAATGTGGATGACGCCTTTCTGATTCGGGATGAGTGCTATCTGGTAAAAAATGTGAGCCCGGAGCTGAGGCGCACAATTCCCGAAGTAAGCCAGTACAATTCGGCCAATCGGGGCGTGGTCGGCATGTGGCCTTCCTACCAGGATTTCCGGTCGCTGCTGATCTCCGAAGGCCGCCTGATTACCGCTGACGATGAGCGCGAAGGCCGCCGCGTGATCGTTCTCGGCTCGAAAGCCTACCGTCAGCTGTTTCCGGGACAACCTGCGCTCGGGGCAAACCTGTTGATCAAGAGCGTCCCCTATACCATAATCGGCGTCCTTCAGGAGAAGAAGCAGAATTCGAACTATAGTGGTCCCGACAACGACTACTTGTTTGCTCCCTATTCCGCCGTATCTCGGGATTTCCCCCCTCCGACCAAACCCGGCGCCGGAATTCAGCGTGGATATCTCGACGATATCGTGTTCGAGGTGGCAGATCCCGAAGAGCATGAAGCGTCTGTGCTGCAAGTAAGGCGCGCGTTAGGCCGCGTACACCACTTCGATCCGCTGGACAAGGATGCCCTTTTCATTTGGGACACGATGATGGGCGCGAAGATGCTCGACAAAGTCTTCGGCGTGGTGACGATATTTTTCGGATGTGTGGCCATTGTGACGCTGTGCCTGGGCGGGATTGGAGTAATGAACATCATGCTCGTTTCAGTGACCGAACGAACAAGGGAAATCGGCACGCGCAAAGCCATGGGCGCGACCAAGCGTGACATCCTGCGCCAGTTCTTTGCCGAGTCCGCCATGCTCACGGTTGTTAGCGGCATCCTGGGCCTCAGCTTTGGCGTTGGCATCTGCGTTGCGATGAGCGTCGTGCCGATGCCGGATTTCGTTCCCCATCCCATTGTTTCGCCGATCTCGATAATTGCTTCGGTTCTGACACTCTCTTTGATCACCGTGACCGCGGGCATGTATCCCGCCCAGCGCGCCGCGGAAATGACACCTGTGGAGTCGCTACGATATGAATAACTCTCGCAATTCCCTTCCCTTCGCCACGCGGTCTTTGCTGGCAACCGCGTTGGTTGCGCTGCTCGCTTCAGCGACAGCATTCGCTTCCACCCCGCAGGGCACATTTGAAAAGACCTTTCAGGTGAGTGGTCCCGTGGATCTGGAGGTTTTGACGCGCTCCGGTGACATCACCGTGCGCACCGGGCCCTCGGGTTCCGTCTCCATCCGCGGCAAGATCTTCGTTGGGGACCACTGGCTGTTCGGCAAGCGGCAGGCGGACGTCAGCGAGATTCAGCAACATCCGCCTCTGCGCCAGGACGGCAACAGCATTCACATCGACTACGTGAACGTGCGCGACATCTCGGTGGACTACGAAATCACCGTACCGGCCGAAACCACCCTGCGAACGCGCAGCGGCTCAGGAGATCAAACCGTTGAAGGTATCCATGGAAACGCCGACCTGCAGACCGGATCAGGCGATATGAGACTTGCCGGCCTCACCGGAGCCATTCATCTACAGACCGGCTCCGGGAATGTACGAGCCCATGATATCTCCGGCTCGGTTCGCGGTGGGGCCGGTAGCGGCGACATTGAAGTGGACGAGCGCAGCTCAGGGGACATCGATCTGCACACCGGCTCAGGCAACGTCACCGTCCGCGGTATTCAAGGTGCGTTCCGTGCCGATGCCGGCAGCGGAGACATCACGGCCGAAGGCAAGCAGTCGGGCGCGTGGGAGATTCGCACCGGGTCAGGCAACGTGCACGTCCGCCTGCCAAGCAACTCCGCTTTTGACGCCGACATTTCCACCAGTTCAGGCACGATCGACGTCGATTCACCGATTGAAATGACGGTGCAGGGCCGAGTGCAGGAATCGCGTAAGACCATCCACGGGAAAGTTCGTGGAGGCGGGCCGCTGCTCTCAGTACGCACCGGTTCGGGCGACATTCGGATTCAATAACCGTGGTCAGTGGCCAGTGACCCAACTTCGCAATTACTGGCCACTGGTCACTGACCACTGGTCACTGCGTTTATGTTTTTGAAAGAGCTCATCTTGCAAGGCTGGCAGTCATTGATGCGCGACCTTATGCGCTCGGCGCTCACCATGCTGGGCATCGTGTGGGGCCTGGCGTCGGTGGTCTTGCTGCTGGCCTACGGGCAGGGACTGGGCGGCAGCGTGCTGCATGCCTTCCTGAACATGGGCAACAACGTCATCGTGCTCTGGCCGGGACAGACCAGCACGCAGGCGGGCGGCCAGCGGGCGGGCAAGAAAGTCACTTACGAACTCGAGGACGTGGAAGCGATTCGCGACGAAGTTCCCATCGTGCGCGCGGTGAGCGGCGAGATCGACCGAGATTTTGGATTCAAGATCGGCACCCGAGTGGTATCGATCATGACGCGCGGCGTGGACATGCCCTACGGCCAGATGCGAAAGCTGGATTTGGCCGATGGCCGCTATTTTAACGAGGGCGATTTCTCCGACCATCGCCGTGTGGTCATCCTGGGATACGAGGCTGCGAAGAAAGTCTTTCAGGGGGCGCCGGGCGTGGGGCAGCACGTCAACATCGGCGGACTTGATTTCGAAGTCATCGGAACGATGCGCAACAAGATTCAGGATTCGATGTACCAGGGTCCTGACAACGAGAACGCATTCATTCCCTTCGGGCTGATGCGCGACCTGAAAAACATTCGCGATCCCGACGAAATCATTATTCAGCCGACCGCGCCGGAACTCAACAAGAAGGCGCTGGCCGCGGTTCGCGAAGTTATTGCCCGGCGCCACCATTTCGATCCCAAAGACGACAAAGCAACGCCGGAATGGGACACCATCGAAGATCGCGCCATGATCAACGCCTTTTCGCTGGGCCTGCAAGCGGTGCTCGGCCTGATCGGAGCTGTCACGCTGGCCGTGGGCGGCATCGGCGTGATGAATATCATGCTGGTTTCAGTCACGGAGCGAACCCGCGAGATCGGCCTGCGCAAGGCGATCGGCGCTCGACCAAGGCACATCCTGGTGCAGTTTCTGCTGGAAGCTCTGGTCCTGACTTTCGCCGGTGGCGTGATCGGCATGGCGGTCGCTGTACTCCTTACCTGGGCCATTCCGCCCATGCCTCTATACGACGAGTTCTACAAAACTGCCAACCACGAAGGAGCGATCTTCCTGCACGCTTCGACGAGCGTGATGATCGCATCGTTTACGATTCTGTCCCTCGTGGGAATCGTGTCCGGATTCTTCCCCGCCCTGAAGGCGTCGCGTCTGAACCCCATTGAAGCGCTGCGGTATGAGTAGGGCTGGTGACAGCAGCCAGAAGCTGTCTATGGCTTTGCTCCTGACGTCTCAAGAACGCGAACTGCAACCATGTCGTGCCTTTGCCGCGCTAGATCCAAGGCGTTCTGACCCCATCGGTTGCGTTCGTCAAGGCGAGCGCCATGCTCAAGCAGGACAGGGATATTACAGGAACACTCATATGCGAGCATCATAGGCGTTGTCCCTTCGCCGAACTTGGCATTCACATCAGCGCCGGCCCTGATCAACAGCTCGATGGCAGTTGTATTGTCCCAGAACGACATCACTGCAAAGCTTAGTGCCTTGTTCAGCTCTGGCTGCGAATACTTGTGTGCACGGAGAAGTTTTGAAAGACTGATCACATCCCCCACCAGGGCGGCATGAGCAGCATCTTCCCGGTACTTGCCTGGTTGCACCAAGTCTGGAGCAAATGGACGCAGCCAGGCATTCGCAAATAACTCGGTAGATCCATAAATTTTCCCCCCCGAAGCCGCCATCCCCAGAAACCAATCTGGCCAAATCCGGCCCATCGGTCAACCCCGGCGTAAGTGAGCCGTCGTAGCACGTGCCAGCACGGCCTCATCAAGCATGGCTTCTAAGCCGCTGTCTCGGATCTCTTTGACGGTCGCCGTGTCCGTTTTCTGTGCGTCAATTCCATCGAGCTGCTTGTAGTAGAGTCGCCGCACGATCCGAATACCTGCCGCGCGTCCAAGTCGCCACTCCCCTGCAACTTCAAAGTAAACGCGCTGCACTCCGTGATCGAGCATCCGCCGCATGTACGGTTTCTCCGTTCCATCTCCAAACTTTCCCTCCTGTAGTTGGTGGCCCAGCCTGCTGCAGTCCGGCAGTTTCGCGATTAGCGCCGCCACCTCCGCGGACGCTCGGAACCTGGCCCTTGCGGCGTCTTGCGGCATAGCCATGACAAATAAGCCAACGGAAATCAGCAAAGCCACATTCATACAGCGTTTATGACGTAGAACTAAATAGTTGTCAAACGTGCCGAGCGTTCGCGTCGTTCACGATCCTGTCTCTTTGTAGGAATCGTGTTCGGATTCTTCCCCGCGCTGAAGGCATTGCGGCTGTATCCCGTTGAAGCGCTGCGGTATGAGTCGCAAGCATCGCAGCCGTGGATGCGGCCCAAAGTATTGGGCTGACAAGAAACAGCAACAAGTCCGAAAAACACCGGCTACGCTCCCCTTGCGACAAGTCGAAATCGGGCAATCGCGATCCTGGCGCTCCTATTGCTACGCGCTCCTTTGAGGTAGTAACTCACCGTCAATTCGTCAAAACTGCCCATTGGGATTGCGCTGGGAATGCGAAATCTCAGCACTTGGGTCGTGGCTGTGCCGCTGCCGATTGAGGACGCGGGTGTAGAAACATCCTCCATGCCGAGCGTCAGGGTGCGATTGTGAGGGCCTGTCGTGTTTCGAATTTTTAGCAAAATACTCACGCTATTCGGAAAAGGGTCGGCGTTTTCGATAAAAATTTCGATGGCGCCAAAGCGTTTCGGATCCACCGCAAATCCCAGGTTCTGACGCGCTTCCATGGACATTCCATCCCCGTCTGTGGAACGGAAGAATCGCGCTGACGGAGTTCCATGCATAACTACCGAATTCGACGGCGGCCGATCCGACGGTCCCCGCCAGAACCAGTAAACGCCGTTAAAAGGAATACTGAGTAAATCGGAGCGAGGTGCGCCGAAGCCCCTGGTTCCCGGTAGGGGCGGAGCCACCAGCGTGGGATGAGGCTTGATCTCGGGGTAAAGTTCTACGCCGGCAAAAACGGGACCTGCTACCACGACAGCAGAGACTATTTCAGTATTCTGGCGGCTCGTCGAGCGAGCTCTGGTACCATCTGGCTGCTGCGCAAACGTTGAATCGACAATACGTCTCGCAACTTCAAATGAGTTCCCGCGAGACTCCGAGCGGCCCAAGACCAAAAGATTCTGCAGCCGGACCAACGCTGCCGCGGTTCCTTGTTCGACATGCTTGTCTTTGCGAGAGTCACCTCCATTTAGGGTCTGCGCCGGCGCGCGTCCGCGAGCGCTCGCAGCAGTTCCCGTGAAGTCTCCGCCCAATCCCGAACCGCCCGACCCAACCATGTGCGGCAGCCATGCAAACCCGAGCAGGAATATCGCAGGCACAAGCGCTGCCAGGATCCGTTGCCCCAGGGTACGGTTATCGGCTACTGGCCAATTCTGAAACATCTGCAGGGTACGGTAGCCAATCGCTGTGGTGCCCGTGAAATAGAGAAGGCCGGCCAGAACAGCGTGGCCGTCGGCGACGCCGAAGATGGCGCCTTGGATCATCAGCATCCCGAGAATGCTAATTCCGGATGGGAAATCCCGTTTAAAGACCGAGAACATACGGCCATCCAGCTCCGTTTTGCGTAAGGTCTGTGCATCGTCGCGCGACGTCGCTTTAACAAACGCGATCAAACGCGCTACTTCGACGATGAACACTACCCAGATGACCAACACGAAAGATGACTTCTGATCGGAGAACATCAGCAACGGCGGCAGCCAAAGAGTGGTTGCCGCTGTGCGAATTGCAATCTCCTTGGCGCGGATCGTTCGTCCTTCGCCCCTGACGAGAAATCCCAAGTAAGTTGAAATCGCTGCCGCAGCGAAGACCAGAAATATGTAAAAGATTGCCCGTCCAAACACGGTGACTGCGGAAAGCGGGTAGTCTGGCGAAACCGCGGCGCCGAGAATCGTCGCCACAACCGCCCCAATGAAACCTAACGCGACGAAACGGTTAGTAAGGGGAGTGGACACTTCATGCGTCCTTATGCTGGTTGGACACCAGCAAGCACGGATAAGTTCCGGGCGAAAGGTCTAATCAGGATATTCGCATCGAGGAAATTGCCTTTGATGGCGCATACCGCGATCTCGATTCTGAGTGATAACGCATGATTTCGCCGACCCCTGTTGCGCTTAGGCTAAAGCCCGCCATCTCGCCAAACACTCAAAGCGACGCAACCCGGTTCTACACGGATACTTCAGGGTCGCGGCTGGGCATGCATCTGGATGGGAATCGACGCCCCGTTCACGCCAAGAATGCAACGCACATTGGAGGGGATGGCGCTGTCCTTTTTTCTCACCGGAAGAACATATTTGAAGAGTTTCATTCCCGCCGAAGCAATGGCGGGTCGGTCATTTCGGTACCATCGCTGAGCCACAATCTCGCCCCTCACGCGAATCCATTCACCCGATTCCAAAGTCACAAATGTATCGGGATTTGAAAACGATCCGAACAACTCAAGCCATGCAACCCCGACGGCTCGGGTCGAAAATGCTGCGGCGACCGGCAATCTCAGTCTGTAGTATTCAAATCGCTCGGATTGAGATTTCGGTTGCAAATCCGCGAGATTGGGATGTACAGGCAACTTGAAAGAGACGGTTCCAACGTTTTCGACTCGTATCTCCAGTCCGATCCGCTGATGAGGATATAAATCCGTGGTGTCCATCCATTCCAGAGAAACCTTTGCTTGATGCGGAAAGGGTTCTTGTGAACCACAAGAACTAAAAGTATCGAATCTCGAATTAGAAGGTGTATCTGGTTGTCGTTGCTCAACGCCGGTCAGGTCGATATACCGGACCTTTTGCGCCGCCCCAACAGCAGAGAACAGCGTTGCGACACTAAAGGCGACGAGAATGAGGCGCATCATCTCTCCAGGTTCTGCCCATGTCGGGACCACCGTGGATTATCTGCCAGTTTTCGACTATTGCAAAATCGCCTCGGCCCTTATAACGGTGGCCAGTATCCCCCACGTTTCGCAGGTTCGAAAGGTGGCACCACATTCGTCCCCATTACCTCCGTGCCTTGACGCCTCGCCTCTCCGCAAATTAACTTCGCAATCACAGGGAGTGTTCTGTCTCTCAGCGAGGAAACGTTGGCCTACCGCCCGATCATCACTCTAACCACCGACTTTGGAACAAACGATCATTTTGTGGGCACTATGAAGGGTGTAATCCTCAACATCGTGCCCGAGGCCGCGATTGTCGATATCAGCCATGCGGTACAGGCATTCGACGTGCTCGATGGAGCGCTGGCGATCTCGCAGGCGTACTCCTACTTCCCCCCCGGGACGATTCATCTTGTCGTAGTCGACCCAGGTGTGGGCACAGCTCGACGCCCCATCATCGCATCCAGCGACGGCTATCACTTCGTGGCGCCGGACAACGGCATCCTCTCGCTCGTGTACGCCCGGGAAGAGCGCATCCACGTGCGGCATATCACTTCCGATCACTATTTTCTGCAGCCGATAAGCAACACGTTTCACGCTCGCGACATTTTCGCCCCGGTGGCAGCGTATCTTGCCAAGCAGGTTGATTCCCACAAGTTCGGCGACGAGATCGAAGACTTTGTAAAATTCTCCGCCCCTAAGCCAAAGGCCGTGAATGAGAATCAGATGCGCGGCGTAGTGCTGAAAGTCGATCGCTTCGGCAATCTGATCACCAACATCACCCCGCAAGACGCGCCCAGGCTATTTGAAGATCAGCCGGGAGCGTTCAAGATTGTCGTGGGCAAACGCGAGATTAGCGACATTCGCAAGACTTATTCAGAAGGCGCACCGGGCGAGGTGTTCGGAATCCTCGGCAGCATGGGCTTCCTCGAAATCGCCGCCAACCGCGGAGCCGCAGCGCAGGTGCTCGCCGTCGGCAAAGGCACCGAGGTAAACATCATTCTGGGCGAGGCGGCAGCCGCGGGCAAAGGCGCGTAGACCAGCCCCTTACGAACTTTTCGGTTTGGGATGGACGTAGCGCTCCAGTTCGCCCGTCCACTTGAGGAAGCGCCAGAGGTTCCCCCGCTCCCGCCACACAAATTCCCAGAATTCCAGAAAGCCGATCTGCGTCATCTTCACGCCGGTGTAGGTCTCGATGCGCCACAGAAGGTAGGGACTCCGCCATGGAGCCAGACGATGCCCCTTGGTGGCATTCCAGAGGAAGCGGAGCGAGTAGCGCACGAGCCATCATAACCACAAACCGCGCTTTCCGACTACGCTGATGATCGGAAGGATCATTAACCACGAAGGACACAAAGGCGCACGAAGCAAACCCTCAAGATTCACCTTCGTGTGACTTCGTATCCTTTGTGGTTAATGAACTTTGGGACGTTACCAGAAGCTAGTGCCAACGAACCGTCTGATCGCCTCGTGTTAGAATCCAAGCTCCGCCAGGGATTTCCTTTCATGTCCGACGCCAACTCCCGCCAGACAGCTGAAGGTCATTACTATGCCGCATTGGACCTGATGGCCGAGGGTCAGTTGGATAAGGCCGTCGCCTCCTACCGCGAATCACTAGTCGCCGATCCTACGTTCACCGAAGCCATGCATGGGCTAGCCCGCGCCCTGCAGGATTTGCAACGCTACGATGAAGCGATCGAGGTAGCCCAGCGCATCGCAGAGGTAGATCCGGACGATGTGCTGGCGCACACCAGCTTGTCAGTCCTCTACCAGAAAAAAGGGATGATTCCCGAAGCGGAGGCCGAGGGTGCAAAGGCCCGGGTTCTTGGATGGAAGCAACAGCTGAAGGGAAAGAGCTAGAAGCCACGAGCTAACTGCCGAAAGCTACAACTCATACTTCTTCATCAAATGCCGGAAAGAGCGATAAGAGATTCCGAGCAGATCGGCAGCTTTGGTCTGCACCCCATTGCTCTGTTCAAGCGAGTGCTGCAGCAGCGAGCGCTCGATGCCGGCCACGTAACCTTCCATGTTGACTCCTTCGGGTAACACCGCAGCCGAGGCCACTTCCGGCAAGCCCGCCGCTCCAACTCCCGCCGCCGCTGCCCGTGCCTTGGGCCGTTCGGCAGGCAACTCCACGTGCAATTCATCGGTCATTTCGAGAGCGACCGCGCGCTCCACGGTATTTTCCAACTGCCGGACGTTGCCGGGCCACTCGTAGCCGCATAGCGTATCCAACGAGGCTTTATGCACACGCAGGATGCTGCGCCCTGCGGCACTCGCATACTTCTTGAGGAAGTGGTTCACCAGCAGAGGAATATCCTCCCGGCGCTCCTGCAGAGGAGGAACGCGGATGGGAATGACGTTCAGCCGGTAGTAGAGATCTTCACGAAACAGGTTCTCGGCGACCGCTTTGTCGAGATCGCGGTTGGTGGCGGCAATCACGCGCACATCGATAGCAATTTCGGCTGTACCTCCGACAGGGCGGACCGTGCGTTCCTGCAAAACGCGCAGCAACTTCACCTGCATAGCCAGCGTCATCTCGCTGATTTCGTCGAGGAAGATGGTCCCGCCGTCCGCAACTTCGAACAGTCCACGCTTGTTCTGGTTCGCGCCCGTAAATGCACCCTTCACGTACCCGAAGAGTTCGCTTTCCAGCAATGTTTCCGGAAAAGCGCCGCAGTTCACCGACACGAACGCGTCGGTAGCTCGCGGCGAACAGACATGAACCGCGCGCGCTACCAGCTCTTTACCCGTGCCACTCTCTCCGTGGATCAGCACGGTGCTCGCGGTGGAAGCAACCGTTCGGACCGTCGCTTTCAGCTTGTCCATGGCGCTGCTGGAGCCAATGATGTTGTCGAGCGAGTTACGAGTAGCGGCATCGCGGCGCAGGGCGAAGTTCTGCTTGCTGAGAACTTGCTTCTCCAGCACGCGGTTCATGGCCAGCTTGATTTCATCCACCAGGCCCGGGTTCTTGCGGATGTAGTCGGAGGCACCGCCCGCCTTCACGGCCTCCACCGCGGCTTCGTAGTCGTCAACGGCAGTGATGAGAATGACGGCGGAATCCGGAGAAATGCGATGCGCGTGGCGTAGCACCTCGATGCCGTCAATATTCGGCATCTTGATGTCAGTGACAATCACGTCATAGAGCGCGCCATCGATCTTTTTCTTTGCTGCCTGCCCGGATTGCACGGTCTCCACTCGGTGCCCGTCGCGGCGCAGCGCAATGTCGAGCATCTCGCAGATGGAGCGCTCATCATCGCAGACCAGGATGTTAGCCATGCAACCTCCCTCCGGCCGCGGCAGCGGCCTTTTCTGCGAACATGCCAGCATCTACATCGATGTTTGCTCTTGCGGCTTCGCTGGTCGACACTGCTCGCTCCGCGTCGAGGCGCCGCAGTCTCAGCACAAACGTGGTCCCCTGTCCCTGCTTGGAGCGCGCCCAGACTTTGCCTTCATGCGCCTGCACGATCTGGTAGACGATCGCCAGACCCAGCCCGGTGCCTCCTTCGAAGTTAGACTGGAAGGGCTCAAAGATCTTTTCCGTCTGCTGCGGACTCATACCGGCCCCGGTATCGGCAAAGCCGATTTGCCAGTCGTCGCCCAGCGATTCGAGGGACACGGTGAGAGTGCCTCCACTCTTCATGGCGCGAACTGCGTTCTCACAAAAGTTCCAGAACACCTGCTTGATCTTGTCGCCGTCGGCAATGGCCCAGGCCTGGCGCACGGCAAAGCGGCGCTCGATGCTGATTCCCGTCTTCTCCGCGGTCATGCGATGTTCCAGCAGCGTCAGCGTATCTTCGACGAGATTCACGAGGTCGACCTTGTCAAAGCGATATTGCTTGGTGCGCGAGTAGGCGAGGAAGTCGGTAATGATGCTGTTCAAACGCTGCGACTCACGGGTCACGATCTCGAGCAGGTGCCGGTGCTCCTCGTTCATTTCCGGGATGCCCGAAAGCATACTCACCGAGCCCGCAATCGAAGTCAGCGGGTTGCGAATTTCGTGTGCGATGGCCGCGGCCAGCCTTCCCACCGCAGCCAGGCGGTCCTGCATGCGCACTTCGCGCTCCAGGCGGCGTATCTCAGTCAGATCATCCAGCGCGTAAACATATCCGAGGGTGCCGCGTTCCGGCACTGACAGCACCGCCACTCGAACACGAACCGTCTTGCGAAAGCTGTTGGGACTGTCGAAGCGAACTTCACCATGCGGCTGCGGAGACTCCACGTTAGGCAAAGGATCGAGAAACAATTGGTGGACCGGCATGCCCACCAGTTCCTCTGGTGTACGTTCCAGCAGTTTGTGGGCGGCGGTATTGACCAGGGTAATCCGCCCATCCAGACCGGTAGTGATGAGCCCGCTGCTGATCGACTGGATGATGTTCTCGTGCAGGACTTGCAGATTCTCCAGCGCGCCGCTCGCGTCTCTCAGTTCAACTCGCGCCTGCCGCAGCTTGTTGCTGAGCAAACCCGAAAGATACGCCACGGCCAGAAAGGCAAACAGATTGACAAAGATGATCGCCTGAAGCGCTTTCAGTTCGGGATGCGTGCTGCAATACGAAGGAACCAGTCCGTAGTAGTTCAGCTCAATGACGGTCCCGTACAGGATGAACGACAGGGCGGCAACCAGGCGAGCCCATACATGCGGCAACAGAATGCTGGCCACGATAATGACCAGTGGATAGAGAAAATTGAGTGAGCTGTCCCATCCCCCGGTCTCATGCACCACCAAGCTGACCAGAATCAGGTCCGTCACGACCTGCAACGCCGCCTGTACACGATGTTCCTGCCAGAAGGAAAGCAGAAGCACGTAAAACAGCGAAATGGAATACCACAGCAGGATCGTGCTGATGAACAGACGCAGGGGGAGCGGCGTCGGAGTGAACTGCGCCACCGCCAATTCAATCCCCAGAAGAACCGTTAGGATGAGGATTCTGACCTTGACCAGCCAGGCCAGCCAATTCCGCTCATCGAATGTCGATTGCATCGAGATCCCGGTGTTCTGAAAGTAGCGCTCGCGTTGTAAACCTCGGCCTGGCGGTCAGCTTAAGTCCCGCAAAGCAGGCGGGCACTGGTTAAGGCCGGAAGACCAGGCCTTTTTCTGTACTCTGGTCTTCCGATTCTGTATCTCGGCTAGCCGGCAAGTTTCGCGATCATGGCAAACAGCGGCATGTAAAGCGAGATGACGATGCCACCAATCGTTATGCCAAGCACGCCGATGATCGCCGGTTCCAACATCGCCAACATGTCTTTGGTAGCAGCGTCGACTTCTTCTTCGTAGAAGTCCGCGATTTTCTGCAGCATGTTGTCCATAGCACCGGTAGCTTCGCCGACGCCGATCATCTGCGTCACCATGTTCGGAAAGACACCGCACTCCTTGAGCGGATCCACGATGGTGCGGCCTTCTTCAATGGCTTTGCGCACCTTCATCAGTGCCTCTTCCAGTACCGCGTTTCCCGAAGTCCGGGCAGTGATGCTCAAGCCTTCCAGAATCGGTACGCCAGAGGTAATCAGCGTTCCCAGCGTACGCGTGAAACGGCCGACGGCAATCTTGCGCAGCAGCGTACCAACCACGGGTAGCCAGAGCAGCATTTTGTCGAAGTAGTAGCGGCCCCGCGGGTGCTTGCGGATTTGCTTGATGCCGAAAACCAAGCCGACACCAGCGACCAGGACGATCCACCAGAAGGTTTGCACAAACGCGCTGAGCCCCATGACGATACGAGTCGGCAGAGGGAGCGTGACTCCCAGGCCGGCAAACAAGTTGGAGAAGATCGGCACCACAAACTTGAGCAACGCGCCCACGATCAAGACAGCAATCGAGACCACGGCCACCGGATAGATCAACGCCGACTTGACCGCCGCCCGCAGGCGCACGGCTTTTTCGACGTAGGTCGCCAGTCTCTGCAAAATGATGTCGAGAATACCGCCGGTTTCTCCAGCCTCGATCATGTTGGTAGTGAGGTCGTCGAAGACGTTGGGATACTGGCGCATAGCATTGGCCAGCGTCGCGCCCCCTTCCACCGTGGTGCGAACCCCGGTCAGCGTTTTCTGAAACGACTGGTTCTCCTGGTTGGCCGCAAGGATTTCCAGGCATTGCACCAGCGGCAGACCGGCATCGATCATGACCGAGAACTGGCGGAAGAAAATCGCGATGTCCTTGGTCTTAACCTTGCTCGATCCAAACGTGGGCAAAGCGAACTCTTTGCCTTTTTCGCGGATTGCCCCTGGGGTAATGCGCTCGCGCCGAAGGTTCTGCGCCAGCACTTGTTTGTTCGGCGCCATCCGCTCCCCGGAGATCTTCTGTCCGGATGCATCCTTGCCGGAAAATGTAAAGACTGGCATGGTTTTAGCTTCTCCTCACTGACGTGTCGTCGATCCCTGGCGACTCTGTACTGCATTTCGCCCATCCCGTCAGCCGCCGACGGTGATGCACGCTGGTTCTGCAATTGCTAACGCTTGGCTGTGGCCGCTCCCTTGGCCATGGCCGTTCCCCCCGCAGGCGTCCGACTCAACAAGCTGGCGCCACGATTGATCATTTCCTGCAACTCGTCCACATTGCTGGAACGTTGCAGCGCTACCTCCAGCGAAATCTGCTTCTGGAAATAAGAAGTAGCCAGAGCCTGGTTGAACGTCTGCATGCCAAACTTTTCCTGCCCCGACTGCATGGCGGAATAAACCTGGTGAATTTTGTCTTCGCGCACCAGGTTGCGCACCGCCGGGTTGGGCACCAGGATCTCCATGATCATGGCCCGGCCCTTGCCGTCGATTTTTGGCAGCAGGCTTTGGCACATGATGCCTTCCAGCACCAGCGAAAGCTGGGCCCGAATCTGTGGCTGCTGGTGTGCCGGAAAGACGTCGATGATACGGTTGATGGTCGAAGTCGCCGAGTTGGTGTGCAGCGTTCCGAAAGTCAAGTGGCCGGTTTCCGCGATTCGCAGGGCCGACTCGATCGTCTCCAGATCTCGCATTTCGCCGATCAGCACCACGTCTGGATCTTCACGGAGCGCGGCTCGAAGGGCATCGCTGAAACTCTTGGTATCGGCGTGCAACTCGCGCTGGTTGACCACGCAGTTCTTGTTCATGTGAACGAATTCGATGGGGTCCTCGATGGTAAGGATGTGATCGTGCCGTTCACTGTTGATCTTGTCGATCATGGCCGCCAGGGTGGTCGATTTGCCCGACCCTGTAGGCCCGGTTACCAGCACCAGGCCGCGCGGCTTGTCGCACAACTTGCTCACTACCGCGGGCAGGCCCAACTGGTTGAAAGACTTGATTTCAAAAGGAATCAGACGGAAGACGGCCGCCGTCGCGCCGCGCTGATTAAAAACGTTGGCACGGAAGCGGGCCAGACCCTTCAACCCGAAAGAGAAGTCCAGTTCGAGGCTTTCTTCGAAGCGATGCTTCTGCGAGTCGGTCATCACGCTGTAGGCCAACTGCTTGGTCTCGGCCGGCGTCATCTGCGGCAGATCAAGCGGCACCAGGTGTCCATGAACCCGAATCTGGGGCGGCGAGTTGGTAGTGATGTGGAGATCGCTGCCGCTCATCTCCAGCATTCTCTTGAGCAGATCGCTTAACGACAGACCCATAATTAGTTCCTTCCTCTTTCCCTCGCCAATCTTCTTGCGCCAATCAGTGAATCGTTTCGCGCGCAACTTCTTCCAGCGTGGTCATCCCTGCCGCAACTTTGATCAATCCGCTACGGCGGAGTGTGAGCATGCCGCGCTCGATGGCCTTCTTCTTCAATTCCAGTGCCGAGGCGCCCACCAGCACGAGTTCCTTGATCTCGTCGTCCACTTCCATGACCTCGTACAGGCCGCAACGGCCCTTGTAACCGGTGTTGTTGCATGTGCCGCATCCCTTACCCTTTTGGATCTTGACCGTCTTGGCTTCCTCGGGCGTGAAGCCTTCCTCAATCAGGGTTTGCACCGGAACTTCCACTGTTTCCGTACACTCCTTGCAGATCCGCCGGACCAGTCGCTGGGCACAGATGAGGTGAACCGAGGTCGCAACCAGAAATGGTTCAATACCCATGTTCATCAAGCGGGTAATGGTCTCGGGAGCGCCGTTGGTGTGCAGGGTCGAGAGCACGAGGTGACCCGTCAACGCGGCCTTAATGGCGATTTCAGCCGTTTCGAAATCTCGAATTTCGCCGACCAGGATGATGTTCGGGTCCTGCCGCAGGAACGATCGCAGGGCGGCGGCAAAGTTCAATCCGATCTGCTCCTTCATCTGCACCTGGTTGACGCCGGCCAACTGAAATTCGACCGGATCCTCGGCCGTCATAATGTTGGTGTCGGGCTGGTTCAGGCGCGCAATCGATGAGTACAGCGTGTTGGTCTTGCCCGATCCCGTCGGCCCCGTGACCAGCACCATGCCGTACGGCTTCAGAATGGCTTTTTCGAACTTGACCAGTGACTCGGGCTCAAATCCAAGCTTGGTCATGTCGAGCCGCAGGTTTTCTTTGTCCAGCAACCGCAGCACGATTTTCTCGCCCCACAACGTAGGCAGCGTGCTGACGCGGAAGTCGAGCTGCTTCTTGCGGCCGCCAATATTCATCTTCAGCATGATGCGGCCGTCCTGCGGCAGCCGCTTCTCGCTGATATCCAACTTCGCCATGATCTTGATACGCGACGTGATCGCGTCTTTGAGCTTCATCGGCGGCGACATGATCGACTGCAGCACGCCATCAATACGGAAGCGGACGCGGAATTCCTTTTCGTAAGGCTCGATGTGAATGTCGCTAGCGCCCCGTTTTACAGCGTCTCCCAAAACGATGTTCACCAGCTTGACCACGGGAGCTTCGTCGGCGGCCTTCTCCAGCTCCGACAACTCCATCTGCTGTTCTTCCGCCTGCAATTCGACGTCGCTCTCGTTCAGCTCCGACATCGTCTGCATCACGGCTTCAAGATCTTCTTCCTTCGTCGCTCCATAAGCCTTGTCGATGCCTGTCTGGATGGAGCTTTCGGAGGCGACTACCGGCTCAATGTTGAAGCCGGTCATGAACTTGATGTCGTCCATGGCGAACACATTGGTCGGGTCGACCATCGCGATGGTGAGCGAAGCTCCTACTCGGCTCAAGGGAAGAATCTGATAACGCTTGGCGGTTTCAAACGGAATCAGCTTGACGACCGCAGGATCAATTTCAAAATAAGAAAGGTTGATGGCAGGCACGCCATACTGGCGGGAAAGAAAGTTCGTGACGTCCTCATCCGTGAGGAAGCCGAGCTTCACCAGTGCGGAGCCCAGGCGGCAATTCTGCTCCTTCTGGGCCTTGGTCGCTTGTTCCAACTGCTCTGGGGTAATGATCTTCTCTTTGACGAGGAGGTCACCCAGCCGTTGAGACATACCTCGATCTCCTATCCACGTAGCGGAACGATGCCCGAAACTTTTGCAGGCCTTGGCGCGAAGAGCGGCCTTTTGTCGGGAGAGGAACGCAGCCCATTCGCGTTGACACAAATTGTCAACGCAAGCGCATTACCGTACCAGTAACTTTGGTACTTGGACCTGACGCAGGGCGACGCTCTCAAGTCGCTGAGACGCTGGACTCTACGCCAATTGCGGGTTTTCGGGAATTCGAGGGACGACTCGGACCGCAGGACCCTGCACTTCGGTAAGTCTCAGCCCGGGCGCACGGCCCCGGTTACGGCCCACGGGACATTCCAGCTAAACTTTCCTTTGAGGAATTGCTAACTTGCCACCACCCACCCCCGAAGCGGAACTTCGCTCCTACTACCACACTCTCTATCACGCTTGGGGGGCGCAGCACTGGTGGCCCGCGCGGACCCGCTTTGAAGTAATTGTCGGTGCCTACTTGACGCAAAACACCGCATGGACCAATGTCGAGCAAGCCTTGGCGAGGCTTCGTGCGGCACGGCTGCTAAGCATGCGCGGCATCCGGCGAGTGCCCCTGCCGGAGCTTGAGAAATTGATTCGACCCTCGGGCTATTTTCGCCAGAAGGCCACCCGGTTGAAGACCTTCATTACATTCCTCGATCGGAAATACGGTGGTTCGCTGGCGCGGTTATTTTCACAACCGACGAACAAGGTGCGCGAGGAATTGCTCGCTCTGAATGGGGTGGGACCGGAGACGGCAGATTCAATTCTGTTGTACGCGGGAAACCATCCCGTCTTTGTCGTGGATGCCTACACCCGCCGCATTCTCGGCCGCCACAATATTTTGTCTGCCGATACCGACTATGAAGATATTCGAGAGCTATTCCAGCGTGCCTTAACACCGATTGTGGATGAGGAGCAGCAAAAACCTTGGGAGGCACGACCGAAACTGGAGACTGGAGTTCGTGGAGCACCGCACACGCCATCTCCGATCAGCACTGCTCCTCGTACCGCGCTCGCCCAGGTTTACAACGAGATGCACGGCCTGATTGTCGGCGTGGGGAAGGAATTCTGCCGAAAGTCACAGCCTCAATGTGACGAGTGTCCTTTACAGTCTTTCCTTCCACATCGTAAGTAAGAGAGCGGCCGAAGATCGAGCCATGATGCCATGTCTAGCTTAACTCTCCGCCTCATGCTATCGACGGTCGTGGTTGCCGCATTCGGCTCCACGAGCCCCGCGCCGTCGCTCCGAGAGGCCGGCGATCGAGCGGGCGTGCTGCTGGGCACCGCCGTTCGACCTTCGCAACTCTCCGAACTCGCTTACGCCAAAACGTTGGCCCGCGAATTCAACCTGGTCGAACCGGAAGATGCGATGAAGTGGTGGGTGGTGCGCGCAAATGCGGACACCTTCGATTTCCGTCAGGGCGACGAAGTTGTCCACTTTGCACAGGCGCACGGGATGAAGGTGCGAGGTCACTGCCTGGTCTGGGGACGCGACAATCCAGCCTGGCTCACGCAAGGCCAATTCACGCCAACCCGGTTCTCCAAATTGCTACATGAACACATCACCAGCGTGATGAAGCACTATGCGGGCCAGGTCTTCGCCTGGGACGTAGTCAATGAAGCCTTCGACGAGAATGGCAACGTGCGCGATTCACTCTGGTACAACCAGCCGGGCGTCGGCCTGGCCGGCAAAGGCACAGCGTACATCGAGCAAGCCTTTCGCTGGGCGCACGAAGCTGATCCGCAAGCGCTGCTCTTCTACCACGAAGCGGAAGGCGAAGGCTTGAATCGCAAGTCCGACACCATCTATTCCAGGGTGAAGGATTTCAAAACTCGGCACGTTCCTATCGACGGAGTCGGCTTGCAGCTACACATTTCTAACCTCAATTTCGATATTGATCCAGTGGCGACGAATATCGCGCATCTCGCCGCCTTAGGGGTGCAAGTTCATATCACTGAGCTTGACGTTTCCTTACCACTCGATGCCCGAGGAGAGCTCATTCACCCGGACGACCTCACTCGTCAGGCTGAAATCTACCGCGGCATCGTGCGCGCCTGCCTGCAGACTCCCGTCTGTACTGCGATTCAGACCTGGGGATTCACTGACAAGTACTCGTGGATCGGTTCACATTCACATCACGCGCACGGCCAGGCCCTGCTCTTCGATCGCAGCTACCAGCCTAAGCAATCCTACCGGGCCTTTCTCCATGAACTTTCAACCGGGCGGAGCCGTCTCCAGCAAGGTACCAAGCCCTGAATCCGACGCGCCCTTCACGCTGCCGGTGCATCTATAATGACTTGCAACGTCCAAGCCCGCGCGAGTTTCGCACCGCATCGGACCCCTGGGCGGCAACTCCCAGTGACGCAACCGGCTCCAACCCGGCTTCCGAAGGCCTCCAGCCGCAAGCTGTACATGATTCTGCTTGTAATCGCGGTCTTCCTTCTCCTGGCCATTCTGGTTTCGCAGACGGCCTTCGAACTCAAGTTCCTTCAGCCGGGAAACAATCAGGAGATCGTCGTATTCGCCGCGCTGTCGGCTTTGATCTTTCTGTTGTTCGTGGCCTTGACGTTCGTTCTCCTGCGCAATTTGCTCAAGCTGTTCGCCGAGCGCCGTCTAGGAGTTCTTGGCTCGAAATTCCGCACGCGCATGGTCATCGGTGGATTGCTCCTATCTTCCGTTCCCCTGATCGTGATGTATTTCTTCGCCTACGGATTGATGAACCGCTCCATCGAGCGCTGGTTCTCGACTCCCGTGGAACAAGTTCGCGCCGACACCCATGCCATGGTCACGCTCCTGGCAAATTACGCGGCGCAGAACGCCCGCTCCGAGGCGCTCGCGATTGCCGCCTCCCCCGACGTGCAACGCGGCTTTGCCGGACACGGCTTTTCGACCGTGGTCGATGAACTCCAGAACCACGAACTGACGCTGCAGGGCGGATTCGCTCTCGCCGTGCAGGATGGCAGTGCCGATGCGAGTTTCAATGCGCCCGCCCCGTGGGTGCTTTTGAAACCCAAACTGCCGATTGCCGAGGCCGAGGCAGGACGTCCGGCGCAGTTCACCTGGAACCAGACCGACTACACCCTGGGCAGCGCCCCGGTCGGAAGTGGCGGAATGATCCTGGTCGCGATTCCCCTTCCGCCCGAGTTTTCGCAGACCGTCAAGCAGGTTGAAGCCAGCCAGCAGCGTTATTTCGAACTGGCTCATGAACGCCGTATCGTGCGCCGGACCTACATGGGCCTATTGCTGCTGCTCACCATGATCGTGCTGTTTGTCACTACCTGGATCGCACTGTTTCTTTCGAAACTGGTTACGCGTCCGGTTGCAGCTCTGGCCGAGGCGACACAAGAAATTTCGCGGGGACGTTTCGACTATCGCGTCGACGTCAGTGCCGCCGATGAGATCGGCGACCTGGTGCGGTCGTTCAACCGCATGGCCGAAGAACTGGAGAGCAGCCGTTTTCAAATCGAGGCTTCCAGCCGCGACCTGAGCGCCGCCAATGCCGAACTTGATCAACGCCGCCGCCAGACGGAAACGATTCTGGAAAGCATTCCTACAGGCGTGCTTTCCCTCGATGCGAACCGGCGCGTCACGCACGCCAACCAGGCGCTGCTCCGGATGTTTCATCCCGACAGTGCTCGTAGTACCGCTCCTCAGATTCTTCAAGGAGCCGCTTTGGCGGATGTGTTCCCCGCCGAGGTGCTCGAGGATTTTGAGCCTCTGCTGCGCCGCGCCGATCGCATGGGCATGACCACCAGCCAAATGGAAATGACGTTGCAGCGTACCTCCGTGAACGTGGCGGTCACGGTGGCGATTTTGCGTTACCAGGGCCAGCAGTCCGGATACGTACTCGTTTTTGAAGATCTCTCGGACCTGCTCAAGGCGCAGAAGCAGGCGGCATGGCGGGAAGTGGCGCGGCGGGTGGCTCATGAAATCAAGAATCCCCTTACCCCAATCGCCTTGTCCGCTGAGCGCATCCAGCGTCATCTGGACCGCGCTACACCCAACGATCCGGCTTCGCTGGACGTGGTCCGTTCCTGCGCCGAAACCATTGCAGGCGCCGTCGAAACTGTCCGGCGCCTCGTCGACGAGTTTTCGACCCTGGCCCGTTTTCCCACTTCGCATCCCCAACCGGCAGATATCAACGACCTCATCGAGCAGGCGCTCTCCCTGTTTGACGGAAGGCTGGATGGCATCACCTTGCAGACAACGCTGGCGCCAGACCTTCCCATGGTCATGGCTGATGGTGAGGCCATCAAACGCGCCGTCGCCAACCTGGTGGATAACGCCGCCGAAGCCCTGCAAGATTCCATGGTAAGAGAAATCGAGATTGCGACCGCACTCGTCGCCAGCCGCGACGCGGTGGAGGTCACGGTCTCCGACACTGGTCACGGAGTCACTCGTGAACTCAAGGAGAAACTCTTCCTGCCCTACTTTTCCACCAAGAAGCGTGGCACCGGCCTGGGCCTCGCGATCGTGAGCCGGGTGGTAGAAGATCATCACGGCTCCATTCGTGTAGAAGAGAATCAGCCTGTAGGCGCAAGGTTCATCGTGGAGTTGCCGGTTGTTTCCGAGCCTGCCGCCGTGGCCGCGTCCGTTCAGCATGCCTAGCATCCTCATTGTTGACGATGAAGCCGGAATTCGCGACTCCCTCGCCGGAGTTCTCACCGACGAGGGATACACCGTCTCTTCCGTCGAAAGCGGCGAGGCTTGCCTCGACGTGGTGAAGAAGACGACGTTCGACGTCATCCTGCTCGACATCTGGCTTCCCGGCATCGACGGCCTCGATGCTCTGGGAAAAGTCCGCGAACTCGACAATCCGCCCGAAGTGATTATGATTTCCGGTCACGGGACCATCGAAACCGCGGTTCGCGCCACCAAGCTGGGCGCTTATGACTTTCTGGAAAAGCCTCTGTCCCTCGACAAGACTCTGATTCTGGTCAAGAACGCCATCGAATCGAAGAAGCTGCGCCGCGAGAACGTCGACCTGAGAAAACAGCTTTATGCGAAGAGCGTAATCGCGGGCGACAGTATCCCGATGAAGGCCCTGCGACAGCAGATCGGCCTGATGGCGCCAACCAACGGCCGCGTTCTGATTTACGGCGAATCGGGAACCGGCAAGGAGTTGGTCGCCCACGC
This sequence comes from Acidobacteriota bacterium, assembly GCA_003225555.1. GTDB lineage: Bacteria > Acidobacteriota > Terriglobia > Terriglobales > Acidobacteriaceae > Sulfotelmatobacter. The sequence goes on from QIAM01000058.1 coordinate 26,504, forward strand.
CATCCACGCGCAAAGCCTGCGCAAGGATGAAACTTTCGTCGAAGTGAATTGCGCCGCTATCCCTGAGGATCTGATCGAGAGCGAACTCTTTGGCCATCGAAAAGGTTCCTTCCCGGGCGCAGGGGCAGACAAAGAAGGAAGGTTCCAGAAAGCAGACGGCGGCACCCTGTTTCTCGACGAAGTCGGAGACATGAGCCTGAAAACTCAGTCCAAATTATTGCGTACTCTCGACGAACAGCGCTTCACTCCCGTAGGCAGCGAGGCGCCGATCACGGTCGATGCTCGCGTCATCGCATCGACGAACAAGGATCTGGAGGAGGAAATTTCACGAGGCAATTTCCGGGAAGATCTGTTTTATCGCCTCAACGTGATTCCCTTCTTCGTGCCAGCGCTGCGGGAACGCAAAGAAGATATCCCGCTGCTGGCGCGCTATTTTCTGAAGGAGCTCGCTGCCACCTACGGACGCCGGCCGCGCGAAATCACCGACGACGCGATCGAAGTGCTGATGCGCTACGCCTGGCCTGGAAATGTACGCGAACTGCGCAACGTGATTGAGCGCATCGTGATCATGAATCCCACAACCACGCGCTTTGAGCGTAAGCACCTGCCCCCATTGGTCTACCGCGACGGCAGCCGGCGTATGCCCAAGAGCGATTTCTCCACGCTGCACCAGGCTCGCGACGCCTACGAACGCGACTACATCCTCAAAAAGCTCGACGAAAACCACGGCAACGTCAGCCGCACCGCCGAGGTGCTCGGACTCGAGCGCAGCCACCTTTACCGCAAGATGAAGACCTTGGGAATTACGGCGAAAGAATAGAGGAAAGCGGGCTTCGGGCTTCAGCCTTCAGCAACCCAAGGTCCTAAAGCCGAAGCCCGATAGCTGAAGCCCGAAGCCCGAAGTTACCGCTTTACCATATGGATTTCCGTCCCGTTCTTGCGGAATTCCACCTTATCCATAAGCTGGTTGATCAGGAAAATACCACGTCCATGGTTGGAATAAACATTCTCACCCACCGTACAGGTCGGAATCGCGCCCGGGTCAAACCCGTTTCCTGGATCGCGCACCACGATGATGATGCCGCGTTCCTCGTCGCACGCCACCAGGCACTCCACAATCTTGGTGGGATCTTCCTTCGCGCCATGAACGACCGCGTTGGCCAGCGCTTCCTGCAGGGACAACTCGATCGCGTCCTCTTTGCCATCCACGCATTTCAGCTGGCGGACGGTATCCATGACTTGCGCCACGACAGGGTCGACCGCCTTTCGGTCCGCGGCGAGGGTCACGCGCACCTGCAAAGTCAGCTTGTCGGGATCAAAATCGTACTCGGGAAAGTGTCCTTCGGGAGAAGCCCCAGGTTCCATGGATCGCTCGTGCGCCTTGTCTGCCAACCGTTCTGACCTAATAGGATTGTAGCGGTAGGGCGCTAAAACTGCCAACGCCGAAGGTAACTTGACTGGGTTGAAACGGCAGACCACACAACTTCATTCTTTTGTTTCGTTATGTCCGCCCTGATACCCGCTCTGCTGCAACATCACGTGCTCTAACTGCCTTCTCCAGTCAAGTTCCTCGATGAAGCTGCGAGAGTCCCGCCAACCTGGCTGCACTTTCACATAGAGCTCGAGGAAAACCTTGGTTCCGAGCATCCGCTCGATTTGCAGCCGGGCTCCGGTTCCGATCTTCTTCAGCATCTGCCCGCGCTTGCCGATGAGAATCGCTTTTTGTCCCTCACGCTCGGCGTAAATTGTCGCCGCAATGCGCGTCAGCCTGGAACCTTCCTCAAAGCTCTCCACGATCACGGTGGTCGCGTACGGAATCTCTTCCTCCGTCGCCAGCAGCACCTGCTCGCGAATGATCTCAGCCGCCATGAAGCGTGCCGGCTGATCCGTAACCTGATCCTCGGGAAAGTAGGCGGGCCCAGCAGGAAGCGCGGATATCACCTTTTCGAGCAGTACGTCCAATCCATTCCGCTTGAGCGCCGAGATGGGAATGACTTCTTTGAAGTCGTATAACTTGCGATACTCCTCAATCAGTGGAAGCAGCCTCGCTTTTTCGCGAACCCGGTCTACCTTGTTCAAAATGAGGAACGCCGGCGTTCCGGACTGCTTCAACAGATCAAGGGCAAACTGATCGCGCGGATCATACTTGCGCGTGACATCCATGATCACAAGTACAAGGTCGCAACCTTCCAGGGCTTCGCGAACTTCCACCATCATCTTGCGTCCCAGCGAACTGTCCGGCTTGTGCACGCCAGGCGTGTCGATGAGGACGATCTGGCCACCGCCGTGCCCCTTGCGCTTCGGCACATGAACGACGCCCTGAATGCGGTTTCGCGTGGTCTGCGGCTTAGGCGAGATGATCGCCAACTTCTCGCCCACAAGCGCATTGAGCAGGGTTGACTTCCCCGCGTTCGGCCGGCCGAGAATGCAGACGAAACCAGAGTGGAATGCCATAAGAATTAAGCTACTAGCTTCTAGCAGGCTAACCAGCCCGTGATGAGGCACAAACTCAAGTATCCCACGAGACCTCGATGCTCGTTGCACTTGGGAAGGACGGGGTAGGTGACCTGAAGAACGCACGATGTGTTTTGGCTAGAAGCTAGGAGCTAGTCGCTAGAAGCTGCCTTCATATCAGTTTCAACTGCTGCGGCTGCACCGTCGAAATCCGCACCCGCTCCACTTTGCGATCGGTCGATTCCAATACTTCGAAGCGCAGCCCGTCGCCTTCGATGATTTCACCTTTGCGCGGAATGTGCCCTGCAAGCTCGCTGACCAACCCGGCCACCGTCGCCGATTCCTTCCCTTCCGGCTTGGTTCCAAACAGTTCGCCCAGGCGATCTACATCGGTTCCGCCCGACACAACAAACGAGCGTTCGCCTTCGCGCACGACCTCCGGCTTCTCGTGTTCATCGCGGATTTCGCCGACAATCTCCTCCACCAGATCCTCAATGGTGACCAGGCCCGCCACGCCTCCGTACTCGTCGACCACAATCGCCATGCGCACGTTCTTCCTCTGCATTTCGCGCAGCAGGTCGCTGCCTAGCTTGCTCTCAGGTACGAAATAAACCTCCCGCCGCATCAACCCCTCGAGCGTGCGCGTGTGCGCCTCGGTATCTGGAACCTGCAGAACGTCTTGCGCATAAACGATCCCTTTGATGTTGTGGATGTTTCCCTCGTACACAGGCACGCGCGAGTAGTGCTTGCTCCGCAGCATCTCGATGAAGCGCTCCACCGTCGTATCGGAAGGAACGGCAAACATCTGCGGACGCGGCTTCATCGCTTCACGGACCGTCTTGCCGCTGAATTCCACCACCGACTGGATCAGATCGCGGTCGCCTTCCTGAATGATCCCCTCTTCCTGCCCAGCTTCGATCAATGCGTCCACCGCCTCTGCGGAACTCTCCGGCTCTTCCCTCGTGTTTTGCCGTGTCAGCGAAACCACCGACTGCAGGAACCCGAGCACAATCGTGATCGGCAGCACAAGGTAAATCAGGATTCTCAGAAGCGGCGTCCAACGGGCCAGCCAGGATCCCTTGGTGCGCGAGAAAAACAAGAATGGAAGGAAACGATTGCAGACGATGACGATCAGCACCAGGCTAATCGTAGCCTGCAGAATCTCGTAGATACTCCATGGTTCGTCGGCGAACACCGCATAGCCGATCAGCAGAGAGATCGCCGCCATGGTCAACTGCGTGAGAATTGCCATGGAAAGTGCCGCACGCGTGCGGCTCACGCCCAGTTTAGGCTCGACCTTCTGCTCAAAAACGTCGATGTTGTCCTGGAACTCGCGCGAAAGAAACTTGCCAATCTCCTGGTAGACGCGGTCGACATAGGAGACGAGCGTCAGCAAACCGACCAGCAAAAGCAGCGCGAACGCGACGGAAACGCTCATCGCGTCCCCCACGTTCCCGCTTTAGGCTTTCGATGTCTGGAGTTGTTCAAGGAACTCGCAGACGCCTCGCGTTCGATCAGTCCCACGGGCAATTTCAGCACCCGGCGCAACTTCAGTTCCGTGCGCGCCATGGTTCCACCATCGCGCTCGTGATCGAACCCTGCCAGGTGCAGAATCCCATGCAACGTCAGGATCTTTACTTCCACGGCAGCCGAATGACCCATCCTGTGTGCGTTCTGCACGGCGATGTCGGCAGAAATCGCAATATCCCCCGCCAGCCTTGAGGAGTTATACGGCATGGTGAGCAGTGAGGAAAATGAAAGCACATCGGTTGCCTTGTTCTTCCCCCGAAACTGCCGATTCAAGGATTGCACCGCCGCGCTGCTGGTCACCAGAACGTTCACAGTCCCCTTGAGATTGGCCACCCGTCGCGCCCGCAGAGCAAAACGTTCGAGCGCCACCTCGCTCAGTCCCGCAATCCGCTTTTGCAGAATGACCAATTTCTTCTCAGCGCTCTCTGCGGCCCTTCTCCGCGTTTTCTGCGAAGTCTTTTCATTCCCTTGCCAAAAGCAAACAGGAGGGCCCACTCTGGAGCCCTCCTGCCCAATGTCGGGCCGCTCAACCCTTGGCTTCCGCAGAAACCGCCCGCTCCTGGCGCGGCGCCTTCTCATTCAAGTCTTGCTGCGGCTCGCTTGCGTCGGTCGCTCTGGATTCCGCCGCCTTCCCTTCGCTCAGCAGCAACAACTGCTGCTCCGCGATCCGTGTCTTATGCTCGTCGTAGGCTCGAATGATTCGCTGTACCAGGTGATGCCTGACCACGTCCGCTTCATCGAAGTGCACAAAGGCAAGACCGTCTACGCGCTTCAGCACATCCGAAGCCTCGAGCAGGCCGCTGCGCCGGGCGTTCGGCAAATCGATCTGCGTAACGTCACCCGTGATCACCGCTTTCGAATTAAATCCCAGCCGCGTGACAAACATCTTCATCTGTTCCGAAGTCGTATTCTGCGCTTCATCCAGGATCACGAACGAATCATTCAACGTGCGCCCGCGCATGAAGGCGATCGGCGCGATCTCGATCACATTTTTCTCCAGATAGCGATCAACTTTCTCCGGCTCCAGCATGTCATAGAGCGCGTCGTAAAGCGGCCGTAGGTAAGGATCAATCTTGTCTTGCAGGGTCCCCGGCAAGAATCCCAGCCGCTCCCCCGCTTCCACCGCCGGACGCGCCAGAATGATGCGGTTCACACGCTTGGCCAGCAGCGCCGAGATCGCCATCGCCACCGCAAGATAAGTCTTCCCCGTACCCGCCGGGCCGATTCCAAACACCATGTCGTGCTTCTCGATAGCCTCAAGATAGCGCCGCTGGTTGATACTTTTGGGCTGCACCGTGCGGCGTCCGAAGGAGCGCTGGCGACCAGCATCGGCCAACCCGCGCAGCGTGGCATTCGGGTCCGCGGCCAGCACCCGCAACATGCTGTTCAGGTCGCCATTGTTGAAGCTGTAGCCGGAGCGCTGCAAGCTCTCGTAATCGGCGAAGACTTGCTCGGCGCGCGCCACATCGCGAGCCGCACCCTCCAGCTCGATCCCGTTCGACCGCAGATTGATGGTAATGTTCAGCCCGTCTTCCAGCACGCGCAAATTCTCATCCCGCGTGCCGAACAACGTCTCGATGTTAGGAGTAATCCCAATGCTCTTCTTCATTCAGTTTCTAGACGAACCACGTAGGGACAGCGGCCTCGGCTGTTCGGCCAAGCGCAGCGAGGCGTAGTTCGCTGCCCCTAGCACTGCACTCACACTCCACCGGTTAGAGAGGGCAGACAACACAAGATTGTGCTTGGAGACGGACTCAACCGGACTGCTCACGCCCAAAGGGCAGGCGACTACCATTGATAAAGAGCGTAACGCGTGACCAGATGCGAGTCAATGCCGTGGAAACAGTGCTCCCATCTAGCTTTACTATTTGGTAACTAAGTGCTCTGAACCGGAATTACGGTGACGTATTTCTCAGGCCGCAGCGGCGGCCGCTTGAGGTTGTAGCTTTCCGAGGAGAGCGCAAAGATCATTTCGCGTGAAAGTCCATTGAAACGGGGAAGCCGTTTGTTCGTAGCGCGTTTGAAAATCCATGAGGCACTGCTCGAGTTGTGAGAGCGATGAAAAATCGTTGGGAGTGAGCACCTTTCTCTGGACGATGGAGAAATAAATCTCAATTTGGTTGATCCAGCTGGCATGTACGGGGGTGTGTACCAGAAGGGCATTGGGCCAACGGGATCGGATGCGTTCCACTGCCTTGTGACCGCGATGAGCCGAGCAGTTATCCATGATCCAAAAAACGCGCTTGGCCGATTTGTATGGTTCGTGACGCATGACCTCGGCGATGAGGCGGTCGGTGGGAGCAATGCCGTTTTTCTTCTCACAGTGTCCGAAGAGCTTGGCACGATGGACGTCCCAAGCCGCCAAATAGCTCCAAGCGCCTTGGCGGAAATATTCGTGCTCTACCCGCATCGGTCGGTCGGCAGCAGGTGGCAAAGTGGGTTGTTTACGGCGTCGCGCTTGAATGCTGGTTTTCTCATCCGCGGAGATGACGAATTCAGAACTATGGAGGGGTTTCCCCTCCCAGAGCCGGGCATAGAGATCGAGGATGCGCCCGGCCTTGAGAGCGAAATCCGGATCGCGGGGAAAAATCCAACTCCGGTGCTGCCAAGGACGAAGGGCATCGGCACTCAGCCAACGCCACAGTGTCGAGCCGCTGACTTGGGCGACTATCCCTTGGGCCATCACCTCCTGGCGGATATCGGCCAGGGACAGCCGAGAGAGCGGCAGCCCGAGGCGATGCGGAAGCTCACAGGCGAGAGCTTTTACTTGCACGACGACGCTGGGGGGAAAAGAGGGCGGGACGCCCGCCCCGAGGCTGTTCCTCGAGGCCCGGTAGACGGGCCAGTGCAAATCGCTTGCGCCACTTGCTCACGATCTGGCGCGGGGTGTCCAAACGTGCAGCGATGATATCGTTGGGCAGGCCCTCCGCGGCCAGGAGCACGATCTTAGCTCTAACGACATCGCGATACGGTGACGTATATTTTCGAGCTCTCGTTTCTAATTCCTCTTGCTCGTTTCTGGTAAGAACGATGTGAAACGGGCTTGGCCTTGGCAAGAGATTGTCCCTCCAAGCGCAAGCCTAACTGGCTTATATCGCTCGATGCCAGTAATTATACGTCATCGTATTTACGAATTA